>JBBDNK010000045.1:0-45495 GCA_040877625.1 Aquisalimonadaceae bacterium | reverse complement strand
GCCGCGCCTTGCCCCCGGGCACGCTGCAAAGCCAGAGCACCATGGGAATAAATCAGTGTCTCCTTAACGTCCATCGAACTCCCGGAGAAACCATGGCAACGCTGCTGTTCTACGAAAACGTCGTCCCCCTGAACCGCGACAAGCACAAGGCCCTGCGGCTGCGGCCGGCCGACGGCGATTGCCGCTTCGCCCAGGGCACCCATTACGTACCGGTGGCGGGCAGCGAGTTCTACCAGGCCAGCCATGATTACCCCATTCTGTTCTCCGGCGCCGAGGACGACATGGGCCCGGTGGCCCTGCTCGGCCTGCGCGGCGGCGAGAACCTGTTCATACAGGCCGACGGCAAATGGCAGCGCGGCACCTACGTGCCGGCCTTCGTGCGCCGCTACCCGTTCGTGCTCGCGCGTGACGAAGCCTCCGACAGCAAGGACTACACCGTCTGTCTGGACGACAGCTATCAGGGCTTCAATGCCGAGGAAGGCAACGCGCTGTTCGAGGGCGACGGCGAGGACAGCAAGCTTCTCAAGGAGGTGGTCGGTTTCCTGCAGAATTTTCTGGTCGAAATGGAGCGCACCCGTGACTTCACCCGGCTGCTTCAGGAAAACAATCTGCTGGTCCGCAAGGACGTCCAGCTCGCCGCCCCCGGCGGCGCGACGTACAACCTCAAGGATTTCCGCGTCGTTGATGAGGCCGCGCTGTACAAACTGGACAAGGAGACGATCCAGGAACTTCATGACAAGCGCTTTCTGGGCTGGATCTATGCGCACCTGATTTCGCTTGGCGGGCTGCAGCGGTTGCCGCATAGAGCGGCGGAAAGCGCGCCATGACTTCAAAACTCACCCGTGGGAATCAGGCGTTGTATCCTATACCCTAGATGGATCGACCGCGCCGCGGTGAGCGGGACGCTCCCGTGCGCAGCGCGTTTGTAATCTCAACTGATTGTATTTGCAAGGGAAAAGGTATCCTCATATGGCAAAGGGCGGCGTAAACAAGGTCATCCTCATCGGCAATCTCGGGGTCGACCCCGAGGTGCGCTATTCCCCCAACGGCGCGGCGGTCACCAACATCCGCATCGCCACCAGCGAATCCTGGCGCGACAAGCAGACCGGCGACACCCAGGAACGCACCGAATGGCACCGCATCGTGTTCTTCGGCAAACTCGCCGAGATCGCCGGTGAGTATCTGAAGAAGGGCTCCAAGGTCTACATCGAAGGCCGCCTGCAGACCCGCAAATGGCAGGGTCAGGACGGCCAGGACCGTTATACCACCGAGATCGTCGCCAACGACATGCAGATGCTCGACAGCCGCAGTGGCGGCGGCGGCGGTGGCGGTGGCGGTGCCAGCATGGGCGGCGACGAGCCGTCCGAGCGCGGCAGCCGCCCCCAGCAGCCCCGGCAACCCGCCACCCAGAGCGAGCCGCCGGACGACTTCGACGACGATATCCCGTTCTGAGGTCTAGGCTATAGACATGCCGTTTGCGAAGCCGGTGTCCCCGGCTCTTGCACGGAATCGACGCTTGTCGTCTAATTCCGGAGCCGTGGGGCGCGCAATGCGCCGGAGACTATCTGCACAGACGGGAGCGGCTCCCGTCCGGTGACCAGGGATTGGACAAATGCCCGGAGCTTGATCGCGCCGGGCTCGCAGCCATAGAGAGGCAGTCAGGATATGGATCTGAACACCACCCGCATCGGCATTATCGGCCTGGGCTATGTCGGTTTGCCCCTTGCCGTCGAATTCTCCAGACGCTACCCCTGTGTCGGTTTCGACATCAGCGCCCGGCGCATCAAGGAGCTCAACCAGGGCACGGACCGTACCCGCGAGGTCAGCGAGGAAGAGCTCCGCGACGCCACCAACCTGGAGTTCACCGATCAGCTGGAGCGCCTGCGGGACTGCAACGTCTACATCGTGACCGTGCCCACCCCCATCGACGAGTACCGCCGCCCGGACCTGCGGCCGCTGCTCGGCGCCAGCGATACCGTGGGGCGGGTGCTGGCGAGGGGAGACGTGGTCATCTACGAGTCCACCGTCTACCCCGGCGCCACCGAGGAGGACTGCGTACCCGTGCTGGAGCGTGTATCCGGGCTGCGCTTCAATGCCGATTTCCATGCCGGTTACAGCCCGGAGCGCATCAACCCGGGGGATCGCGAGCACCGGGTGACCACCATCATGAAGGTCACCTCCGGGTCCAACCCCGAGGCGGCGGAATTCATCAATGCGCTGTACGGCAGCATTATCACCGCCGGTACCCATCTGGCGCCGAGCATCCGCGTGGCGGAGGCGGCCAAGGTGATCGAAAACACCCAGCGCGACGTCAACATCGCGCTCATCAACGAGCTGGCCATGCTGTTCAACCGCCTTGGTATCGACACCGAGGCGGTGCTGGAAGCCGCCGGCACCAAGTGGAATTTTCTGCCGTTCCGGCCGGGGCTGGTGGGCGGGCACTGCATCGGCGTCGATCCGTACTACCTCACCCACAAGGCCCAGCAGATCGGTCATCACCCGGAAATGATCCTCGCCGGGCGGCGTACCAACGACGGCATGGGCGCCTACGTGGCGGCTCAGGTGGCCAAGCTCATGGCGTCCCGAAATCAGCATGTGGCCGGTGGTCGTATCCTGATTCTCGGCCTGACCTTCAAGGAAAATACCCCGGACGTACGAAACACCCGCGTCGTCGATATCGTGCGTGAGCTGCGCACCTACAATGCACTGGTGGACGTCCACGACCCCTGGGCGGATCCCGCCGAGGCGGAGGCCGAATACGGCATCAATCTGACCCGCGACATCACACCGGGCAGCTACGAGGCGGTCATCCTGGCGGTGGGTCATCGCGAATTCCGGGAAATGGGCCTGCAGCGGATTCGACGGGCGCTCACTCCCGGCGGCGTGGTCTACGACATCAAGCAGATGTTCCCCGCCGCCGAGGTCGACGGCCGGCTGTAAGCGTTTATCCGGAGCGATAACACCACAAGAACGGATTACCCTCATGCGCATACTGATTGCCGGAGGAGCCGGCTATATCGGCTCCCATATGGTCAAGCTGCTTGGTCGGGCCGGGGCCGACCTGGTGATTCTGGACGACCTCTCCAACGGTTACGCTGACGCCATTACCGCTGGCGAGTTCATCCGCGGCGATCTCGGCGATGCCGCGTTGCTGCGCCGGATAGTCGGCACCGGCAACTTCGATGCCGTCATGCACTTCGGCGCTTTTATCGAGGTGGGAGAATCGGTTGCCGACCCACTTCGCTACTACCAGAACAACGTCGCTGCCACGGTGACGCTGCTCCGGGAAATGCAGGCCGCCGGCATTCGCCGCTTCGTATTCTCGTCCACCGCGGCCATCTTCGGCGAACCCCTGACCGATCTGATTGACGAGGATCACCCGAAGCGTCCGATCAACCCTTACGGTCGCTCCAAGCTCATGGTCGAGACGCTGCTGGAGGACTGCGACGCCGCCTTCGGCCTCAAATCCTGCTGCCTGCGCTATTTCAATGCCGCCGGCGCGGACCCGGAGGGGCAATTGGGAGAACGTCACGAACCCGAGACGCACCTCATCCCCCTGGTGCTGCAGGCCGCCTCCGGCCGTCGCCGCAACATCCGTATTTTCGGCACGGATTTCCCCACGCCGGACGGTACCGCGGTGCGGGATTTCATTCACGTCGACGATCTTTGTCAGGCCCACCAGCTGGCACTGGATCACCTGCTGGCCGGGGGAGACAGCGCGAGGTTCAACCTCGGCAACGGCAAGGGATATTCGGTGAGGCAGGTCATCGACACGGTGGCAAAGGTAACCGGCAGACAGTTCGAGGTAGAAGAAAGCGATCGACGGCTGGGCGATCCGGCACGTCTCGTCGCCGATTCGCAACGGATCAAGGCTGCCCTGGGCTGGAACCCCAAACATGATCTCGAAACCATTATCCGCGACGCATGGCAATGGGAGCAAAAAATTTCAACTGATTAGCTGGGTGATTTATCCATATACGTCAATAGTCTGCGTGAGATAGTCCGGTACTGACGTCAAACACAGACAGTTGACGGAATCTCCGGAGCGGATACTCTGAATGCGTTCCCTCCCCACCCCGGGAGTTTCTAGCGGAGAGGTTGCTTGTGCCTCAGAAGGAAGCAGTAATCGGCAGGAAGCCGACGCTACAGCCCGGCATCATGTTCCAGAAACTTCTGGTTATCTGTACCGGAAATATCTGCCGCAGCCCCATGGCGGAAGCGATGTTGTCCGCGCGGCTGCTGGAAAGCGGGCAATTCACCGTGGAATCCGCGGGGATAGGCGCTCTTGTCGGCGCTCCGGCAGACCCCCTCGCCGTGGATCTCATGAACAGCCGCGGCCTGGATATATCCGGCCACCGCGCCCGTCAGCTCACGCTTGAGCTCGGTCGCGAGTTCGACCTCATCTTTGTCATGGAACGTGGCCACAAACAGTGGGTGGACGGGCGTATTCCGGAACTCCGGGGGCGCGTTTATACGCTTGGTCACTGGACGGAAACGGTGATTCCGGACCCATTCCGGAAGCCCCGTGAACATTTCGAGCAAGCCCTGGAACTGATTGACCAGGGTGTTAACGAATGGACTCGACGACTGATATGACTCCCAACCAAGGTGTGCCTTTCGGGCCCTGGTACCGGCTCGGGCTGGTGCTTGCCGGTATCCTGATTCTCAACGGCTGTGCGCTGGTGCCCGGCATCAAGGTCAGCAACGATTACAAGAAAAGCTGGTACGAGGGCGATATCCCGCCCAAAGGTAGCGAAATCGCTCCCCGGGTGCACCCGGTCACGCCTCGTCTGATCCTGGAACAGGAACAGGCAAGGCAGGACAGCGAGATCGGCGACGTCGAGGAACTCATCCGTCAGGATTCCCAGGAGCCCTACCGCGTCGGCCGTCGGGACGCACTTCAGGTGGTGGTATGGAATCACCCCGAGCTGACCAATCCGTTCGGGCTGACCAGCGGCATCGAGCAGGCCGGTATCGTGGTGCGGGAGGACGGCACCATCTTCTTCCCCTATGTCGGTACCCGCCGTGTGGCGGGCCTCACCGTGGATGAGATTCGCCGGGATCTCGCGCTTGATCTCAGGCCCTATATCGAGGCGCCTCAGGTGGACGTGCGCGTCGCCGCCTTTCGCAGCCAGCGCGTCTACATCACCGGCGAGGTATTGCAACCCGGTGTTTTCCCGATCACCGATGTGCCAATGACGGTGATGGACGCCATCAACTTCGCCGGCGGCTTCAACGAGGTTGCCGACCGTCGGCTGGCCGTGCTCACGCGCGACGGCCGCAACTATCCGGTGGACATGCTGTCGCTGTACGTCCGTGGCGAGAACAACTTCATTCTCCGTGACGGCGACGTACTGCATATCCAGGACAACCTTGCCAACAGGGTCTTCGTGCTGGGCGAGGTGGAGCGACAACTGATCGCGCCGATGAGCGCCCAGGGCCGGCTCACACTGATGGAGGCCATCGGCAACGCGGAAGGCTTTGATCTCACGACCGCGAATACCGGCGGTGTCTATATATTCCGCGGCAAGCTGGTGGACGATCCGAAAACGGGCGAACCCTTTATCGTGCCCACCATCTTTCATCTCGATGCCCGTAACGCCGTGGCTCTGATCCTGGCCTCCCGCTTTCAGCTCGAACCGCGCGACATCGTCTTTGTCTCCGCGTCCGGTCTGGTGCGCTACAACCGGGTCATCGAGCAGATTCTGCCGACGGTCCAGTTCCTGTTCCAGACAGATCGCCTGGTGTTCAACTGATATGAGCGGACCGCGCATGATCCCGCAGCCGTCCAGACCGTCGCAGGCCGACTCCGACGATACCATCGAGGTCGGTCGCCTGGTCGACATACTCATGTCCGGCAAATGGCTCATTCTGGGCACAACTCTGACGGCCGGGCTGCTCGGCATGGCCTATGTTCAGCTGGCAACGCCGATCTATCAGGCGGATGCATTGATACAGGTCGAGCCGGAGCGTAACGGACTGCTTGCCGTGGAAGCGCTGGGTATGCCGGAGGAATCCAACGTCGAAGCCGAAATTCGGCTGTTCCAGTCTCGCATGGTGCTGGGTCGCGCTGTCGACGAGCGAGGTCTGGAGATTGTCGTGGAGCCGAAGCGGTTTGCGTTGATCGGCGGTTACATCTCCAGGCGCGCCAATCCTCTGTCCGATCCCGCCGAACCATTCCTGGGGCTGGAAGGCTATGCCTGGGGCGGAGAGCACGTGGACGTGCCCCAGTTGATGGTTCCCGAGCACTGGCGTGGCCAGCCCCTGACATTGCGTGCGGAGCAGGGTGGCGGCTATACCGTGCTGGACAGTGAAGGACAGGCTCTGGTGCGGGGAGAGGTCGGCGTGCCCGCGGTCAGTGCCGACGGTGGAGTGCAGTTGTTTGTCCGTGACCTGCGCGCCCACCCCGGCACCGAATTCAGCCTGCAGCGACAGTCCAGGCAGGCGGCCATTGGCGGCCTCCGAGGGGGGCTTTCGGTGGCCGAGGCGGGCCGTGGCAGCGCCATAATCAACCTTTCTCTCGAGGGGCCGGACCGGATCGCGATCCAGCAAACACTCGATGCCGTCGCCAACGCCTTCGTTCGCCAGAACGTGGAGCGCCGCTCGCTGGAAGCCGCCCAGCGCATCAGCTTCCTGGAAGACCAGCTCCCCGCGGTCCGCCAGGATCTGGAAGAAGCCGAAGAACGTTTCAACCGTTTCCGGCAGGACAACGAAGCCTTTGACCTCACCGCCGAAGGCCAGAGCCTGCTGGGCCAGGTCGTGGACCTCGAGGCCCAGCTTGCCGAGCTGGAACTCCACCGCTCTGAGCTGCGCCAGAGCTATGCGTCCCAGCATCCTCGCATTATCGCTCTCAACGACAAGGTGCGGCAGCTGCGCGAGATGCGCGAGGAGTTCGACAGCCGCATCCGCCGCCTGCCGGATAGTCAGCAGGAGTTGCTTCGCCTCAAGCGTGAGGTGGATGTCGGTACCGCGCTATATACCGCCATGCTCAATCAGGCGCAGGAACTGCGCGTGGTCAGAGCCGGCACCGTGGGCAATGTCCGCGTGGTGGACGAGGCGGTTTCCACCGCCTATCCGGTGAGCCCGCAGAAGGGCATGGTCACTGGCGCCTCGATCGTACTGGGGTTGATCCTGGGGGTGTTCGGGGTTTTTGCCCATCGCATGTTTCACCGCGGCATCGCCGATCCATCGGAGCTTGAAGATCGATTCGGCATCTCATGCTATGCCGTTGTTCCACAGAGCAACCGGTTCGAAAGACTCCGCCGCCGGGCGGCGCGGCAGAAGGGGCCTCCACCTATTCTGGCTCGGGACCTGCCGGACGAGCCGGCCGTGGAGAGCCTGCGCAGCCTCCGTACGAGCCTGCACTTTGCGCTGATGAATCAGCAACGACGGGTGGTGGCCATCACAGGCCCAAGCCCCAGCATCGGCAAAACCTTCCTGTCCCTCAATCTCGGTTACTTGCTGGCCCAGGCGGGCAGGCGGGTGATCGTCGTGGATGCCGACATGCGGCGTGGCCACATGCACGAATATCTGGACACGAGCAGAGCACCGGGCCTCTCCGATGTGATCTCCGGCAAGGTCCGTCGCTGGCGGGAAGCCGTGCACTGCCTGAACGGCACCGAGTTGCACTTCATGAGCACCGGCGTCGTGCCGCCGAATCCATCGGAGTTGTTGATGACCGCGGCCTTCGACACCTTGCTGAGCCAGCTTGAGGCCGAATACGACCTCGTCATCGTCGACACCGTACCTATTCTCGCGGCGACTGACGGGGTACTGGTCGGTGCGCGTGCTGGCGCCGTGTTCATGGTGGTGCGCGCGGGTGTGAACCGTCCGGCGGAGTTCGAACAGGCCATAAAGCGCATGCAGCGGGATGGAGTAACGGTGAGCGGCTTTGTACTCAATGGCCTGCCGCGGACAAGCCAGCAGGGCGGCTATGGCGGCTACTACCATTATCAATATTCCTATCAGCCACGATAATACTCTCGATCATGACAGGATCGCGAAGGCCTTCGCGATCCTGCGCCGATATCCCGTGTTTCAAGGAAGGCACCCTTTCCTTATTCACCCCATGAGCTAAGCTCATCGGGTCTTTCCATGAAATCAATTAAAGTTGCCCTGTAGCGGGTGTGCGATAGCTGCGCCCAGAAAAGAGAGTGCTATTTTTACAGACAACGGGCGGATATAAAGTGCATTTTTTGAGGCCAAATGGAAAACGGTTCTGGTGAGCTATTGATGAAGCGCAGGTAAATAGAAACATTGCGGTTGACGTCGGGTTCTGGTGACAAGTTGCATATTAGATTGGCAAGACGCATTTTACGGGTCGGTATTCTGGTTTGACAAACCGTCATTAATTTTCGGATAGAGGAACGATGTCCGTTTCTACAGCCAAGGGAAGTGGCTCGGCTCATGCCATTGAAGGCAGTGTTTGTTTCACTGTTCCGGCGCCATCAATGCCGCACAACAGGAAAGGGGCGAGGGAATGTCCAGCGTGATCCGGATCTGCCACGTAGTCGGTGATCTGAGAATCGGCGGTGCGGAACGCATGCTGGCCAAATTGCTGGCGTTGGATTCCGCTGGGCACACCGTGGTCGCGCTAGGTGGTACCGGGCCGATGGAACAGGCCATTTCAAACCTGAACGTGCCGGTTCATGTCCTGGGGCTATCTTCTTCACTGGTCCAGCCCCTTCGAGAAATGCGGGTTCTGCGTCTGGTACATCAGCTTCGCCCGGATCTGGTGGTGGGCTGGATGTACCACGGTAACCTCGCCGCCTTGGTGGTGAGCTGGCGCTGCAGGGCCCGGCTGGTCTGGAATATTCGCCACTCGCTGCACGATCCGAGTCTTGAAAAGCCGATGCTGCGGGCTTTGATCCGCGCCGGCGCGGTGATGTCCGGGTTCCCTGAGTGCACGATCTACAATAGCCGTTTGGCCGCGCAACAGCATGAAGCCATCGGTTATGGAAAAGCGCGGAGGGCGGTGCTGCCTAATGGCTTCGATACCACCCGGTTCCGTCCGGACCCGAATGCCAGGCCAGCGGTACGTGCCGAGCTTGGGCTGCGGGAGACCGCTTTTCTCGTGGGGCAGGTGGCCCGGCTCCACCCCATGAAGAACCATATGGGTCTGCTGGAGGCAGCGGCCCGGGTGCCGTCCCTTCACCTGATGCTGGTGGGTCGTGGTGTCGACGTGAGTGAGGCGCTGGCAAGGCGGGCGAGCGCCCCGGCCCTGGCGGGGCGGGTGCATAGGCTGGGAGAGCGCAACGATGTAGCGCGTCTGCTGGCCGCCTGCGACTGGGTGGTGTCACCGTCGGCGTGGGGAGAAGGCTTCCCTAACGCAATTGGCGAGGCGATGGCCTGCGGCGTGCCGGTGATCGCGACCGACGTGGGTGATAGCGCCAAAGTCGTCGCTGACACCGGCCTTGTTGTACCGCCGTCGGATCAGGGGCAGCTTACTGCCGCTCTACGTCGTGCGTACTTCATGCCACCGGCACGTCGGCGGCAGCTCGGCATTTGCGCCCGAGCGCGAGTAGAACACAACTATAGTCTGCCCATGGTTGCCGCCCGATACCAGAAGATCTTCCGCGCGTCAGCCACTCAGGGGGGCAGCGCGTGAATACGCTGCTGGGCGTTGTTGCCTTGCTGCTGAGCGGATGCCTCCTGGTGCCGTTGCTGATGCTTTGCAAGGGCGCAATTGCCCCGGTTGCCGCTGGCTGGGGCATCCGCTGCTGTTTTGCCATCATGCAGGGTCTGGGCCTCGTTGCGTTACCGGAAAGTGACTCGGATGCGGTGACGTTTCAGCAGTCCGCGGTGCTGTGGGCGAACGCGAGCTGGTCGGAACTGCTTGCCGCCTTCAACCCGACTCAGTCCTATCTCTACAGCTGGGTAGGGGCGGCACTTTATAAATTGTTCGGCGTTAATCCTCTGGTGTTCCACTCCCTGAATGTGTTTCTGGGAAGCCTTGCCGTTCTGCTGACCTACGCGCTGGCCAGAGAATTCGTGGATAGACGGACTGCACGCAAACTGTGCTGGATTGCGGCGCTTTTCCCCTTCGCGGTGTTGTATTCGTCGGTGTTGCTACGCGAGATGATGATCGTGGCGTCGCTCATGGGCGGGCTACTTCTTACTGTGCGCTGGGTGCGGACCGGAGCCGCCTCCCGCCTGCTTGGTGCCGCCGCGGCCTTCGCGGTTGCCGCGCTGTTCCATGGTGGAATGGCCATTGCCCTGGTGGGGCTCGCGATAGTCTGTTTTCGTGAAAGCTCATCGTCCTTCTGGTCCATGCTGGTTACGCGCCGTGTTAATCCCCGGTTGCTCGTGACGGGCATAGTGGCGTCAGCCGCGTTGGCCGGTCTTGTCGTTCATGCGGTCACCGGCGGCATGCAGCTTTCTTCCGTGGGTGATACCGCCGAACGATTCTCCATCGGAGCATCGGATGTCGTCGCCGACCAGGCGGAGCAGCGAACATCGGGCGGCGCCGCCTATCCTGACATCGTGGCCAGTGAAGGTATTACGGACTCCATCTGGGTGATGCCCGCCAGGATCGCCTATTTCCTCTTTTCACCTTTTCCGTGGGATATCAAATCACCCGGTCATCTGCTGGGCCTCTTCTCCAGCGTGATGTTTTTCCTCATCGCCATTGCCCTCGTGAGATCGAGGAAGGTGATCGCGCATGACAGAGGCATGCAGGCAGTGCTCCTGATCGCCGCGTTGCTTGTACTGGTGTACTCGCTGGGAACCTACAACGTCGGTACCGCGGTGAGACACCGGACCAAGGTCTTCTTTGCGCTGATCGCACTCTGTTCGGTGCCGTCCCTGAAAAGGAAATTAGTCCTGCATAAATAAACGCCATCAATCCCATGTTCAAACAAGGAAGTTTCATGTCTGCCAATCGACTGCTCATGGTAATGAACAACCCGGCCTTTCTGATTTCCCATCGTCTGCCAGTCGCCATCGCCGCCAGGGATGCCGGCTGGGAAGTGCATGTCGCAACGCCGCATGGAGACGCCGTTACGCAATTGCGGCGTTACGGGTTCATCCACCATACAGTTGCCTTTAGCCGCCAGGGCATGCGCCCCGACCAGGAGATCCGTACCTGGTTCCGGCTGGTGCAGCTCTATCGGACGATCGCACCGGACGTCATTCATCACGTCACAATCAAGCCCGTGCTCTACGGCGGTCTGGCGGCGCGCTGGGCGGGAGTGTCCGCAATGGTCAGCGCGGTTTCAGGATTGGGGTATGTGTTCCTCGCCAGCGGCTGGAAGGCGAAACTGGTACGGGCGCTGGTGCGCAGGCTTTACCGACTGGGCCTCAATCACCCCAATAGCCGCGTGATATTGCAGAACCCGGATGATCGGGATCTGCTGATTCAGGCGGGTGCGCTGAGGGACGAGCAGGTCGTGATGATCCGCGGCTCTGGCGTGGATCTCCAGGCATTCTCCGCAACCCCTCTGCCATCCGGCGTGCCGATCGTGATGCTGCCCGCGCGGATGCTCTGGGACAAGGGCGTTGGCGAGTTCGTGCGCGCTGCCAGGCTGCTCAGAGAGGAGGGGGTGAAAGCCCGCTTCATCCTGGTGGGCGACACGGACCCGGGCAACCCCGCCGCCATTCCGCTGGATCTGCTGCGGGCATGGCGGCGCGACGGCGAGGTGGAGTGGTGGGGGCATCAGGACGCCATGCCCGCGACCCTGTCCCAGGCCTCGATTGTCTGCTTGCCCTCCTATCGGGAGGGGCTGCCCAAGGTGCTGCTGGAGGCGGCCGCTTGCGGGCGCCCGCTGGTTGCCACCGATGTGCCCGGATGCCGCGAACCGGTGATTCATGAAGAAAACGGCCTGCTGGTCCCGGTACGCGATTGCCACGGGCTGGCCGACGGGCTGAGAACGCTGCTTGCCGACCGAGCCATGCAGGTCCGCATGGGGGCGGTCAGCCGCCTCGTTGCCGAGCGGGACTTCTCGGTCGACAAGGTGGTAGCCGCGCATCTGGACGTCTACGGAAAGCTTCTGCGAGAACGTTCACCGCGGCGGACGTCGGGCACGCGGGCGATCGAGAAAGACCGCGCATCCGCCCCGGTGATTGGCTGGGTGAAGCGCAGCGGACCGACTCGATCGTAAAAATAAAGGCGGCGGAACCCGAACCAATTCATTCATTGGCTCTTTATAACAGCCGTCATCCGACGGGTGGTGGAAGCGCTCGCGCCTGAGAATGCTATTTTTTACAAAATGGATGCGGAGAAATGGTTCATGTTTTATTGCCCATTTGTCCATGATGCATAGTGCACTATCAATTAACTCTTTGTCTGTTAAAGGGTAAATAGGCATTTGTCGCGCGGCGGTGACAGGTTGATTGTCTAATTTAATTGAAGCATGTTTGATGTCGATATTCTGGAATCTGTAATTCAACCAGGTTGCCTCCGGTTTGAGGGATTATCTCCGGTTCTCTAGCCAATGGAAATGGCCATGTTTATCTCATTGAAAGCGCTCTTCACACCACTGTTTTTGTGCCTTCTTGTCTGTGTCGCCCTGAATGTGCTGCTTCGTTTTCCGGCCGTCAGATTCGGTCTGGTCGATGTGCCGGGAGGGCGTAAACAGCATACCGGGCACATTCCGCTGATCGGTGGCGTATCCATCGTCCTCGCATTCGCATTCGGAATCCTTTTGCTGGACATGCCGTATTCCCGTTACGCGCCGCTGTTTGCGGGCATGCTGCTGCTGCTTGCCTGCGGCATGATCGACGACATGCGGGACATGCGAAGCACCACCAAGCTGCTGATTCAGACGCTGACAGCCCTGCTGATGATGATCTGGGGCGGGCTGGTGGTGGACGATCTCGGCGCCATCCCAGGCCTCAGTGAAGGCCTCGGTATCTGGGGTTATGTCTTCACGCTGGTGACAGTGGTCGGGCTTATCAACGCCATCAATATGATGGACGGTGTCGACGGCCTCGCCGGCGGCGTCGTATTGGGATCGATGTTCTGGCTCGGCGTACTCGCGGCCCTCAGCGGGCAACTGATAACGACTCTGCTGGTGCTGACCCTGGCGGTGTCCATCCTGGGCTTCATGTTCTTCAACATCCGCCATCCCTGGCGGCGCAGGGCATCGGTTTTTCTGGGGGACGCCGGCAGTCTGGTGCTGGGCTTCGCACTGGCCTGGTTTGCGGTGGAAATATCCCAGGGCCGGGAGGGAGCAATAAGCCCGTTCGCGGTCGCCTGGCTGTTGGCGCTTCCCGTGGTTGACACCATCAGCCTGATGTTCCGCAGGCTGTGCGGCGGGTGCAGCCCCTTTAAAGCCGACCGGGAGCATCTGCACCACCTGCTGCAGCGCGTCGGATTCATGCCCGGATCCGTGTCATTCATGCTGGTCGGTGCCAACTTCTTCATCGGCGGCATCGGCGTTGCCGGAGCCTGGCTGGGGCTACCGGATCTGATGCTGTGCCTGGGCCTGCTTGTGCTCGTCGTCGGCCACACCTGGTTCGTGACACACGGCTGGAAGCGGCTGAAGGTTCTCCACCTTTTGCACGAACGGCGTCGGCAACATGCCGTGCCCGGCGGTGGGGCCCGCTCCAGAACCCTGATCTCCGGTCGATTCAGGTAACCGCGTTTGCCGCGTTCGCAACGACGATCAAGGGTGACCTCCCTCTCCTCCCCACCCCGTCGTTGCGAGCGCGGCCCCTTTTTGTCGGCTAACCACGAGAGCCCCGCACGATGCGAGCACCATCAACCACCATACTGCTGTTGTGCCTGCTTGCATGGGCACCCGGCAATGCCGCCTACCTCCCCCAGGGAGACCCCGTGCTCCGCCACGATCTTCAACTGCTGGTGGACGAGGGCGTGCTCAGCATCCCGCTGGGCACCTGGCCGCTGCCGGCCAATGCCGTCTCCGAATTGCGGGAAGTCCGCCTCGAGGGGCGACCGCAATCCGTGCACCACGCATACAGGCGCGTGCTGCGGCAGTTCAACAGCCTGCAAGGCGGTGATCTTGCCGCCGAGGCGGCCGTCAGTGTCGCCCCCGAACCTGTCCAGCTTCGCACCTTTGCGGATACCCCGCGGGAAACCGCCGAGCTGACGGTTGCCACGGCGGATAATACGCCAGGCGCCGGATACCGTTTAGCCGTGACTCTGGCGCTGGACCCGGAAGATGATCGGGCATTCCGCCTGGATGGTAGCTATGTGGCGATCCGCCTGGGTAACTGGATACTCTCCGCCGGCGCGCAGGACCGCTGGTGGGGCCCGGGCTGGGACGGCAGCCTGATTCTGGGCAACAACGCGCGGCCTGTTCCCGTCCTCGCCATCGAACGCGATAACCCCGCGGCCGTGGATGTGCCGGTGCTTCGCTGGCTTGGCCCCGTGCAGTTCACCACCTTTCTGGGGCAGCTCGAATCCGAACGTGCCGTACCACGGGCCAAGCTGTTCGGCATGCGGCTGAGCTTCCGGCCGTCCCGGAGCGTGGAGATCGGCTTGTCGCGGACCGCGCAGTGGGGTGGGGAGGGGCGGCCGGAAGACCTGCAAAGCTTCGGGCGTATGCTGGTTGGGCGCAGCAATCTGGGCGATACCGACAGTAATATGTCTGGTGGTGATGCCAATCAGCTTGCCGGCTACGACCTACGTTGGACATCACCATTCGGCAGTGCCCCTTACGCGGTATACGGCCAGCTGATCGGCGAAGACGAAGCCGGCCATTTCCCTTACCGTTACATCGGCCTGGCAGGCGTGGAAACCTGGGGTTCCTGGGGGCGGACGGACTACCGTCTGCATCTGGAGGCCGCGGATACCGCCGCCGAGTTTCACAACAGCCCGCCAAACTACAATGTCGCCTACGAGCACAGCGGCTATCGTGATGGCTATCGTTACCGTGAACGTTCCCTCGGCCATGCCATGGACGGCGACGGTCTGATGCTCTCCGTCGGCCTGCAGTTGATCACCCCCGCGGGTGACCACTGGCGTATTCTGGTTCGTCACACCGAACAGAACCGCGACGGCCACGAGCGTCGCCCCGGAATCTCCCCCGAGAAGGCCACTTTCACCGGCGCGGATGTGGTCTACACTTTTGATTGGCATGGTAATTACGTCACCCTGGGCGCAGGCGCCGACCGCGCGAAGGATCGCGCCGACGACGCCGATCTCGACACCCGCGGCTGGTTCTCCATCACCCGTCAGTTCTAGGGAGACACTGATCTATTCCCATGCTGCAAAGCCAGAGCTCCATGGGAATAAATCAGTGTCTCCCTGGTGCCTCCAGCGCTCCCATGCCCTGCAAGTCGTGGTGATGCTCCATGAATGACCTCCAGGGAGTAAAGCCATTGGCGGCTCCTGTTTCGCAGACAGATTTGCATCAATGGGTACTCGCGAAGTAATCACCGCCATTGATTGAGGTTCAGGCAGCGTGACGTCCGCCTGCAGCTCCAGACCGCGGTTGGTTCGTATCACGCGGTCACCCCGAATCGGTAATGCGGCGAAGCCAGCCGAGCCTGGCTTAAAGCACCTAAAGGATCAGGAAAGCGTTCAGGAACAAGGAGGTTCGCCGTATCATGGGTATGCCCTGCAAGTATCCCAGCGTCTTCGACGCATTCCCGGAAACCGTACAAGCAGCATCGATGATGAAGCCTCTCGGGCAGGCACGGGATATCCGAATGCCTGTTTGTGGATCCGCGCGGCGTTTACCCCGGGAGGCGGCGTGCGGTACATGATCGGCCAGGTCGGACGCTTCTGGGGAGGGGGCGTCTGGCTGACACGAAATCTCTGCCGCCACTTTCCGCTCCCGGTAACGGCGATTCTGGCTGCCTCGGTTGCCGGCGTCGGTCTCAGCGGGGCGGCCCTGGGCCTGGTTTTGTACTATCTTTCGGCCTTGGAGCAGGGATTGTCGCTGGTCATTCTGCATATGCAGTGGTCCGCGCGTGAACCCAATCTTCTTATCTGGGTCACGGTTGTCGCATTCGTACTTCTGGTGGCGGGTTTTTCATTGGTTTTTGCCGCCAAGCGGGCCATTGTCGATCTCGCCTGCAGGTTTCAGGTGCACATCGCCGGCCAGGTGGTTTCGTTCTTCGGCGGGCGTGTCATCAATCCGATGGATTACGCGGGTCCGGGGCGGCTCGCGTCGGCACTTAACCGGCTGGCGACGGCTGATGCCAGACAATGCGGTATTGCCGTTCGCCGTCTGCTGTCGTCCGTCATTCCGCTCTGCGTAACCCTGGTCGGCCTCGCGGTGCTTTCCTGGCTGGATGTTTCGGCAACGGCCTTTCTGGCCATGATCATTATTCTGGCCATGCCGGTTTTTTACCGCATCAATCTTGCCGCTACCCGCGCAACCAAACGGTTTGAGGCTCTGTCCCAGGGCCTGCGCGGGTCGGGATTGGATCTGGTAAACCGCTTTGCGCTGTGTACGCCGAATGCCGGCCCGGAGCAACTGGTGGAAACGCATGATCAGGCCGGTACTATCCGGGCGTCCGCGATCGCCTTTCGCGATCGGTTCGTCGGCCTTGCCCGGGCCGAATATGCCAGCCAGATCATTCTGGCGGTGACGGTCTGTGCACTTGTGCTCTATCTCGGCAATCAGGCCCTGGCGGAGAGAATCCCGTGGACGGCGGTCGTCGCCTATCTACTTGTTCTGCGCTTTACCATGGGCGGTTTTCGCCAGGTTTTCCAGGGCATGGCAACGTATGCCCGATTGTTTCCGTCCATTCATCGTCTGCATTACTACTTTTCGCGTGGAACGGCAAATGGCGCTGGCAAACCCGTGTCCAGGCGTACGCTTCGCGTGGTTGGCTGGCGCCGAGGTCTCTTTCAGCATGGCAGAACGGTCATGCTGCCTCCGGCGGGTGTGATCGGCATGACGGCACCGTTACCGGCCACGCGCTACTCGGCGTCCGTTTACGCGCAGATGCTAGCCGGCCGCCGCCCGGATCGATTCCACCGGATAATTGACCGAATGACCATCGCCGTGCCTTGCGCCGGCGATGATTGCTCCGTGCCCCATGGTTGCCAGGACATGGAGTACGTCGCCGCCACCGGCACCGATGGCGCGCTCCCCCCCGTAACGTTGGTCGAAAAGAAAACCCTGCGTGATCACACGTGGCTGTGGAATTCCGTCAATGGCGCGGATCGACGCCTTGTTGTCATCTGTGATCGTAGCGGCCCATCGGCACGGACATCGGTGCCAGTTCACACCCACCTGGTCGGCTCTGTTGACGGGGTGGTTGTTGCCGCGGGTGACCCGGAATGGCTTCGGCTGCGCTGGCCGAAGATCAAGGAAATTCTGAAAGAGCGGGAGCAAGCGGTTACCGGCCGCTCCGCTTGCCGCGTTCAGAGCCACGACCTGGAGGATGACCTATAGAGCGCGTTGTGCGTTCAAGCCCGGTGGGAAATTCAAGACCTCGCCCTGCAATGGAAGTCACTAACAAGAATGGAAGATGAGGTTGGCGCAACAATGAAGAAAAATGGACACAAGGTCACGATTCTGGACTGCACGTTCCGGGACGGCGGCTACTACAACGACTGGGATTTCTCCAACAGCCTGGCGGAGAAATACCTGCAGGTCATGCATGAGACAGGCGTCGACTTTGTCGAGATCGGGTTTCGTTTCGGCAAGATGGAAGGCTTCCTCGGGCCGTATGCCTATTCCACCGACCGCTGGCTGCGCTCGCTGCCCGTCCCCCCGGGCATGCAAATCGGCGTCATGTGCAATGCGAAGGATCTGATCCAGGACGGCAGGCCCGTCGAGGTGGTGCATCAGCTGTTCAGCCCGGCCGCTGAGTCACCGGTGGAGCTTGTCCGCATCGCCGCGCATTTCAACGAGGTTGAGGCGTGTGCGCCGGTGGTTCGCACGCTCCATGAACTGGGTTATCGCGTGGGTTTCAACCTCATGCAGGCAGGCGGGCGGTCCGCGCGGGACATCACGACCATGGCGCGTCGCGTTGCCGACTGGCCGATGGAGGCGCTTTATTTCGCCGATTCACTCGGCAATATGTGCCCCGGCGATGTCACGGCCACGGTCGGGGCGTTGCGGGCCGGATGGCCTGGAGCAATCGGTTTTCACTCGCACGACAATATGGGTAACGCTCTCGCCAACACGTTGGCGGCCCATGACGCCGGGGCGACCTGGCTGGACGCCACCGTGCTCGGCATGGGCCGGGGTGCGGGTAACGTCCGCCTCGAATACCTGCTGCTGGAACTGGCGCGCCAGGGTGTCCGCGACAGCCAAGTCGATGCCCTGCTGGAGTTCGTGGTGGGGGATTTCAGCGCCCTGCAGAGCAAGTACAATTGGGGCGCCAATCTTTTTTATCATCTTTCCGCCCTGTACGGCGTTCATCCCACCTACGTGCAGGAAATGCTGAGCGAAGACCGCTACAGCCATGACCAGGTGATCTCGGCCTTGCAGCGGCTTGGTGATCTGGACGCATCCGGGTACTCCAGGGCCCGCCTGCTGGCCGCAATGCAGAGCGAGACCATCGACAGCGTCGGCACCTGGGTACCCGGTGACTGGCTGAAAGGGCGTGATGTGCTGCTGATCGGGCCCGGCGAGCGCGGTCACCGGCACCTGCAGGGCCTGCTGCAGTACATCGGCGAGGAAAAGCCGGTGGTGCTCTGCCTCAACAGCAACGCCTGGTTCCCCTCCGACAAGGTTGATGCCTGGGTGGCCTGCAACCCCCAGCGGCTGTCGCTGGACCGTGACTACTACCAGCAGCGCAGGGGCAGGCTGGCGGTACCCGCGGGCCTGATACCGTGCTCGGTACGCCCCGCTCTGCAGAACTGGGAGCTGCTGGATTTCGGCCTGCACATCAATGGCGGCGGCTTTGACGTTCGCGAGTCCTGTGCCGTGCTGCCACGGCCGTTGAGCGCACTGTACGCCATTGCCCTGGCCGAGGCGGCCGGCGCCAGGCGCGTGCTGCTGGCGGGGCTGGACGGTTATGCGCATGACGACCCGCGGCACGCGGAAATCGACCAGGGTGTCCAGAGTTACCTGTCACGAGACAGCGCACTTGCCGTGGTCGCGCTCACCCCCACGTCGCTCTCGGTCAGGCAGATGTCGCTGTACGCACCGGAGGTCTGATCGATGGACTGTCTGATTCTCATTCCGGCGCGTTATGCATCCAGCCGGTTTCCCGGCAAGCCGCTGGTCGACGTTGCCGGAAAGACCCTGCTCCGGCGGGTATGGGAACGCTGCGCGCCGGTGCTGGGGCCTGAATCCGTCGTCGTGGCGACCGACGATCAACGCATCGCCACGCATTGTGAAGCCGAGGGCATGCGCTGGGTGATGACGCCGGATACCTGCCTGACTGGAACCGATCGCCTGGCAGCCGCCGCCGAGGAATTGCGCGCGGATCTCTACATTAATGTGCAGGGTGACGAGCCAATGATTCGGCCGGCGGACGTCCGGGAAGTGATCGAAGCCGCAAGGCGCTTCCCCGGTGACGTGCTCAACGCCGTCTGCGACATCATTGATGAAGGCGACTACTTCAGCGTCAACGTGCCCAAGGTTGTGGCGCGCCCGGACGGCCGGTTGCTCTATATGAGCCGTTCGCCAATCCCCGGCAACAAGGACGGAGCTTTCACGCCCGCGAACAAGCAGGTCTGTATCTATGCGTTTCCGCCGCAGGCGCTGCGTGATTTTGCAGCCCAAGGCCGGAAGACGCCCCTGGAGGCAACCGAGGACATCGAGATCCTGCGTTTTCTGGAGTTGGGTTACGGGGTGCGCATGGTGCCGGTATCCGGCGGTTCCATTGCGGTTGATGTGCCGGAGGACGTGGCGCGCGTGGCGGCAGCCCTGGAGCGGGAGCAAGCAGAGCCCCATGGGAATAGATCAGAGGCTCCCTAGCATGCGGCACGGCTGGAATGCGTACGCAAGCTACGTATTTGATTGCGACGGCGTGCTGCTCGATTCCAACGCAGTCAAGACCGATGCCTTCCGCCAAGCCGCGCTGGCTTATGGCGAAGCGGAGGCCGAGGCGCTGGTCGACTATCACAAGGCGCACGGCGGCATTTCCCGGCAGGACAAATTCCGCCATTTTTTTCTCGATATCCTTGCGCAGGCCGAGCTGCCGGAACCGGCGTATCAAAGGCTGCTGGCGGTTTATGCCGAGCAGGTGTGGACAGGGCTGGAGAGTTGTCGAATCGCGCCGGGCGCGTTGGAGGTGTTGCAGGCCCTGCCCACCGACAGTCGGCGCTATGTGGTGTCCGGTGGTGCCGAGGACGAGGTGCGCCGGGTGCTGGAGCAGAAGGGCCTGGCCAAGTACTTCCACGGCATATATGGCAATCCCGCCAACAAGCATGATCTGGTCGCCAGGATTCAATCCGAACACGGCTGGGCCGAACCGGCGCTCTTTATCGGCGATGCGCGCTATGACCATGTCGTGGCCGCCGCGTACGGCATGGACTTCCTGTTTGTATCAGGCTTGAGTGAATTCGTTGGTTGGTCGGCTTACGCGGCTGAGCGCGAGATCAGTGTGGTGTTGTGGCTATCAGAGTGTTTGAAACACGGGCACATAAAAAATCGGGTGATGAAGGGATGACTAATTTCAGTCGCACACGTGGTGAACGAGCGGAGTCTATTCTGGCGTTTGGTTTTCCATTTTCACCCATGAAACTTTCGCCCTTCACACGCTTGGGGGTAGGCCCTGGAGTGATCGAGGAGGTGTTGAGACGGGTCGAATCCCGAATCGTTCTGGTGAGCAGGAGCGTCAGGTACTACCGGAACCACGACAGGGTGCTTCCTCAGGAACATCTGCTGGCCTGTACGGGAGCAGCGGAATCAGCCGATCCTGTTTCGCACGACGAGTGGGACGCGCTGGGATACATGGAAAGCGTGGTGCTGGAAATGTTTGGCCGACACGCCTACCAGGTTCGGCGCGAATTGAAGATTCCCGGGCACATGGTTTTTGAGGATCGTCGCCGACAGGCGCGCAATAAAATGGCCTACTGGCTGAACCTGATCAAGACGCGGGGAATCTCGGGTTATATCAACTCCAATGTTCCTCATCTGACGGATGACCTTATTGCCTACGAGGTGTGCAGATCATTGGGGATCCCTGCCGTGTTCCCTTACCGCATGCCGATAGTGCCCGGGGTGAGCTGCCGCCTGTATATTCCTGCCGCCCTGTTTGACCACAGTCGAGTCCGTGATCAACACGGTCGAATGGTAGGTGTCAACGACCTGCCGGACAGTGTCGCCCGCCAGCCTCTGCCGGAGGATCTGGCCCTGATCTATGAAAAGGTAGTCATCGGTGGGATGAGCCTTCCGGAGCTTTCCCGTGAAGTATTGCAGGTCCGAACCAGTCAACTCCCCGCTCAGTGGGTACGGCCCGTAGACGGCAAGCGCCCTGGTGGAGTGGGATCCTTCGTGCGGGCTCTGCTCAAACGCGATATGGCTGGACTCCGGGGGCAGCGCACGCTGATCCGGACCGAGCGTCGGAACCGCGCCGACTATCTGCTCCTGGCAAGCACGATGCCGCCGGATCGGCCCTTTGTCTATTTCCCCCTCCATATGCAGCCAGAGGCTAGCTCCTGTCCGCTGGGTGGAATGTTCTCGGACCAGCTGCGCGCTGTGCGGCTGATTGCTCATGTGCTGCCAGAAGGCTGGACAGTCGTTGTCAAAGAGCATCCTCATCAACAACTGGCTCTGCGGCCAGTCGGTTGGTACGACGAGTTGCTTAAGAGTCCTAATGTGCAATTGGCCAGCGTTGAATTCTCCTCCGCGGAATTGCAGCGTGAAAGCCGTGCCGTGGTGACGCTTACCGGCGCTGCCGCCTGGGAGGCATGGTTGTGGCGGAAACCGGCACTTGTGCTCGGTCATATCCTGTTTCAGGAAGCGCCTGGTATCTATAAGGTGCGCAGTAGGGAAGATGCGCTTCGTGCCATTGCCGCTATCGCCGCCGGCCGGGTGCATAGCCGACAGGATATCCGGGACTTCCTGGGCCGCCTGGCCCACTTGAGTTTCGAGGGCCATCTGGATGCCTATATTGCTCCTTGTATGCCCCTGGACACGTTGGCTCCTGAAGCCAATGAGAGAGAGATTGGACGTCGTCTCGCTAATGCACTTCTGTGCCAAGGGCAGGAACAGGAACCGCCCTCGGCAGAGCAGTCGAGCGCCTCTTCATTATTGGTGGGCGCGGAAACGTGAGGAGCGCGACGATGGCCAGCTTTCATGCTGCTGGATTGGTCTCCGGGAGGGCGGCCGGATCCGAAGACGGCGATTCCACCTTGTCGGCCCCGCGAGCGGTAATGATCTGCAATACGCCACTTCATGTACTGAATGCCGTGGAGGCTTCCCGGCACTGGAGAATATCTCCGAGCGAGATCTGGCTGGTCATCAAGCCAGTCTCAAGCAACAGTTCCCATGAAGCTGTATCGGAGATGTTGTCCCAGGCTCAGTGGGGTCGGGTGATCAGGATAGACGACCTGCCTCCGGCGCAGCGTGGTTTCGGCTTTGTGCTGTCGCTGTGGCGTCAGTATCGCCACTATCGGCGATGGCAACGGATGCTGTGTTCAGCCCGTGATGTGCGCCGTGTTTTCGTGCCGTTGAATCGACTGGTGGCCAACCGTTTTATTGCTGCCTGGCTCAGGCCTCGACAGTTGGTGTGGTTTGATGATGGCACCTTGTCGTATGTATTGGCCCGGGAGCAGGTCTTGCCAGCGCCTAAGCGCCAGAAGGCAGTCCGGAGCAAAACTAACAACAGCAGAAAATCAGCGTCTCCCTAACCGTTGCGTCGCGGCATGCAAGGATCGTCGGTGTGGTAATGGATCAGAATGGAGCTCAGAGGCTGTGTTGCGCGGATTGAAAATGCGGATCAAACGTATACCCGGCACGGTGGCGCTATGGCGATTGGTCCGGCGCCTCAGGCCTTCGAGATTAACGCGCCGTGCCCGACTGGCGCTGCATAAGGCGATGTTGCGACATCTGGAATTGCCGGTTTTTATAGGGAAGACGAATGGTGCGGAACCGATTCTTGTACAGGCATTATCACCTTCACAGGTTTATTTCTCCGTCTATGAACTTTGGCCTCGCCCCCCCGCGCATTGGGAACAGAACCGGTTGACCTGGTTGCGGGAGCGCATCACGGCAACGCGTGAGGTGTCCAATGAGGTGCACTTCCTGGGCGCGCCGCTGGTGGAGCGTGATGGCGTATCAGAAGCTCGCTATTTGTCTTGGCTGACGAAGATCCGCGATGGGCATCCGGGCCGGGACTTCGTTTATGTTCTGCATCCATCGGAGAGCGAGAGCTTTGCTCAACGCATTTCCATGAACCTTGACATGATCACACGTCGCTACGATCTGCCGTATGAGGTCGAACTGTGCCTTATGCGATCTCGTCCGAGCGTGATCGCAAGCTGGTTCTGTTCTGCGCTGGATAATCTGGCGGCGGCCGGAATTCCCGATCTGCTACTGCAGGCCTATCGCCTGCCTCCGGTGAAGCTTCCCAGGCGAAAGCAGCGCCAGGCAGTCATCTTTGAGGCGGCGGAACAATTCTATCGTCGCCATGAGGGGGGAGGGCGGGTGATGGTCTGTCCGATTCCCGAGGCTGACCGGATCCGGGAAGCCTGACCTGATGATTCCGCAAGCGGTGACAGCCCGAAAGCCTGGTGCGGTGTTTATCTGCATTTCGACCCTGCATGTTCTCAACGCCATTGAAGTGCGCCATCATTGGCGTATCCCTGAAGACCAATGTGTACTTATAGTATTGCCAAGGATAGGCGGCGGTCAGGCTGATCTATCCGCGGCGATCGAATTGGTAAAGTGGAATCGCGTGATTCGTCTTCAGGCGGACCCGGTTTACGATCATGCGGCGCCAATCAGGGAGCGATTATTACAGGCCTGGCGGCTCGGCCGAGCCATCCAGCACTGGCAGATGCACATCAAGCCGTTCCGTGGTTGTCATACCTTGTGCTTTCCCCATCTAAACAAGATAGCCATCAAGCGGATGCTCGCCTGGCTGCGCCCACAGCACCTGATTTTAATAGATGATGGAACCTTGTCGATGCGGCTGCTAAACAGTGTGTCCGGCTTTCCGGAGTATGACCCTATAACGGAATTTGCCGAGTTTCACCAACTGCCGGTTGACGGTCAGGCACTACGCCGGCGCTTTATCTTTAGTCTTTTCGGAGCGCTGAATGTATGGCACGGCCTACTTGTGAATGGGCTTCACGCTCGTCGCTATACGCTGTTCTCCACGTTTGCCGAGGCGGCCCCGCTGGGGGTTGCCTCGGTGCGAAATACGTATGCCTGGCTGAAGGAGAGAAGCGCAAGGCGGGGTAAGTCTGATGCTACGGTGCACTTCCTGGGGGCGCCCCTGGTTGAACGTGACGGCGTGACTTGGGAGCAATATTCGGGCTGGTTGCGGATGGTTCGTGACGCCTATCGGCCGTACCGTTTCGTCTACTATCTTCACCCGGTGGAGAGCGACGCATTCGGTCAGCGTATCTCGGAATTGTTGAGTTGCGAGGTGCGCCGGGAAGTGCTGCCCTATGAAGCGGTCTTCGCCCTGTCGGAGAGGCGCCCAAGAGTGGTCGTGTCCTGGTTCTGTTCGGCACTTGAGAACATTCTGGTGCTTTCTGACAAGGTGCCGCGTGTGGAGGCGTTCCGTATTCCAAGGTCAGAGCAGACGGATACGGCCACTTTTCGCAGCGCCAGGGATTTCTACCGGCGCTACAAGAACAGCAAAGCTATCAAGTTGCGTTCATTGTCTGGAGTGGCGTGGACACGGAGAGTTTCGGGATGATGCTGAAATCATGGGGCCGCGACGAAGAAAAGGCGCGCCCATTATGACGCCGCCCTGCTTTCTCGTAACCACTCCCCTACAGGCGTTGAACGCCATGGAGGCGGCCGATCGCTTTCTGGAGAAGGGCGAGCGCTGTACGGTTCTGGTATTGAAGAAGACGGCTGGTGCGCGTGAAACGGTGGAAGCGGCCCGTCGGCTGCCCGGCCTGGAAGGGGCCGAATTCGTTGCCATCGACGCCTCACAGGTTACTTCCAGGCGAGGCCCGGCGAGGGCGGTTCGGGCGCTGTGGCATAATCGCCGCCTTATTCAGGGGCCGGTCCGGCGCTATTGTGAAGATGCGAGAATCCTGTTCCTCGGCAACCTGATGAATCGTGAGTTGCTGGCGGCGGCGCAGCTCGCGAAAAGCGATATTGTTATCCTCGATGACGGCACCAGCACCGCCGCGTTCTTCGAGGCCGCCGGGGATGGAGACCGCCTGCAGCCGGCGCCGCGCGCGGGTAATGCGCTGTCCGGCAAATGCAAGGAGGCGGCGTTTCGGTTCTTTTACGGCGCGGCATCGCTGCCGAAAAGCCGCATTATCCTGTTCACAACCTACCCGGAGTCGAGCGCCGGGATGAACTGCCGCGTGGTGAGCAACGAGTTCCGCGTGTGCCGGCGGCTGGTCGCAGCGGGCAGGACACTACCGGAAGCGCATTTTCTCGGTGCGCCGTTCGTCGAGCGGGGCCAGCTGGACTGGAAGGAATACGCGCACTGGCTGATCGAGGCATATGCCCATCTCGGGCGTGACGTGCGCTATATCGCCCACTGGGCCGAGTCGCCGGAAAAGCTGCGCCAGGTCGAGCACCTGCTGGGTTGGGAAACTGTCCGCTTTGCGCTGCCGTACGAGATGCAGTTTGTGCTGGACGGGGCGAGGCCGCGCATTGTGGCGGGCTGCTTCAGCAGCGCCTTTGATATATTGCCGCGGTTTTTCGCCCCCGGGACCGGCTTGCAGGCCTTCGAGATCCCGGTTGAGCGGATCCGCAGTGCGGCCATCCAGAGCGCGGCGCGGTCGTTTTATCGCCGCCACCGCGATACGGCGTCGCCGGTTGATATCATCACCATTCAGCAGGCAGCGCCGGGGCGGCAAAGCGTCCGCCGGTGATTTGCCGAAGCCCCGTTGAACATCTTTGGAAGATAACTGTTTGAAGCACCATCAATATTGGATGTTTAGTTGCCCAGCATTCAATTCGCCGTTACTATTCGAGCAGGTAATGACGCGACATTCACATCGCTGAAATTGAACATGCGATCAGAGCGACAGTGCAGTTGGCCCTGCTTTGGGCCGCGCCGTCTGTAAAGCCTGACAAGCTAATACGCGTGTTCTCCCGCTGAAGGAACCAGCCCTGTATCCCTGCCATGAGCACGGCGTGCGCAAGCATGCGCGTGGCCGGGGTTCCGCGCCACGGAGCCAACTCGCAGCGCCAGCCCGGCGGATGGGGAGCCACACCCCAGGGCGGTAGCGTGCCCGGTCGTTCGACAGACCCAGGAAACCCCAGGTGATTACGTGACCACGCAGCGCAGGCAGCTCTGGCTTGCTGGCGGGCCGGGTGCCGTCCGCCGACAGGCGGCGTGGAGCCCGCCCGATGCCGGCGCCGTGGCCGGGGACGGGCGATGGCTTCAGGTTCTCTACTCCTGCCTGCTTTACCTCACCATGCCATTGTGGCTGCTACATCTTCTGCTCAGTGCGCGGCGCCATGGTGGCTATGTGCGCCGGGTGCACGAGCGCTTCGGCCTGGTCGACAGCCGCTTGCGCGGGCACGGCTGCATCTGGATACACGCGGTGTCGGTGGGCGAAGTTCAGGCCGCGCTGCCGCTGGTGCAAAGCCTGCGCCGCAGCTACCCGGGCCGGCCGATACTGCTGACCACCACCACACCCACGGGCTCGGATACCGTGCGGCGGCTGCTCGGAGAGCAAGTGACACATACCTATCTGCCATGGGATCTGCCTGGTGCCGTGGAGCGGTTTCTGGCGCGTGTGCAGCCCGCGGCGGCGATCATCCTGGAGACGGAACTGTGGCCGAACCTGTTTAGCGCCTGCGGCCGGCGGCCCATTCCGCTGCTGCTTGTGAGTGCTCGGTTGTCGGCGGGGTCCGCGCGGCGTTACGGCCGGTTGCGGCCGTTGATAAGGCGGACCCTGCGGCAGTGCACTCGCATACTGGCCCGCAGCCCCGAGGACGCGCAGCGGTTCGCGGCGCTCGGCGCACCGGTGGAGCGGCTACAGGTCGGCGGCAACCTCAAGTTCGACTACCGCGTGCCGGATGATCAGGTGCAGGCGGCGCAGGCGTTAAGCCGGGAGGCGCAGGGCCGCAAAGTGTGGGTAGCGGCCTGCACGCATGCCGGTGAGGAATCGGTGGTGCTGGAGGTCCATAAACGCTTGCGAATGCAGTATCCGCAATTGCTGCTGGTGCTGGTTCCGCGCCACCCGGAGCGCTTCCAGCGGATCGCCGCGATGTGCATTGCGCGCGGCCTGGCGGTGAGCCGGCGCAGCACCGGGACGCATGTGGTTCCGGAGACCGCGGTGCTGCTCGGCGACACCATGGGCGAGCTGCCGCTTTACTACGCAATGAGCGATGCGGCGTTCATCGGTGGCAGCATGGTGCCGGTGGGCGGGCACAACCCGGTGGAGGCGGCGGCGCAGGGCGTGGCGATGGTGATCGGGCCGCGGACCTTCAAGATCACCGATACCCTGCGGCTGTTCCAGGAGGCCGACGCCATTACCCAGGTGCCCGATGCCGGTGCGCTGGCCGATGCACTGGCACGGCTTTTCCGCGACCCGGAAATGGCCAGACAGCAGGGCGCCCGCGCCCGGCGGCTGGTGATCTCCGGCCGTGGCGCGACGGCGGCGGCCGTGGCGGAAGTCTACGAGCAACTGCCACCGCCGGCGCAGGCGCGGTCAGCCGACGCATGACGACGCCGTGCCCGCCATTTGTTGACGTGGTTTCTGCACAAGATACCCTGTGCACTTTAATTCAAACTTTGTGCACACGTTTGGGGCCATGTTTCATAACATTCTGGTTGTCTGCACGGGGAACATCTGCAGAAGCCCAATGGCCGAAGCGGTGCTCGCTCGCGGCCTGCATGGCAAAAGCAGCCATAAGGTAGAGTCCGCCGGTATTGGTGCTCTGGTCAATGCTTCGGCAGACCCCATCGCCATGGAACTGATGCAGTTGCGGGGCGTGGATATCTCCAGTCACCGCGCCCGACAGCTGACGCCGGAGATGGGCCGCGAGTTCGACCTCATTCTAGTGATGGAGAGCGGCCAGAAACGGTGGATTGAGCAACGCATCCCGGAGCTGCGGGGCCGCGTTTACACCATGGGCCATTGGTCCGACATGGATATCCCCGATCCCTACCGTAAACCGCGCGAGCATTTCGAGCAGGCCCTGGAACTGATCGACCAGGGCGCACACGACTGGATACAGCGACTTCCATGACGGCCAGACAACCGGACGCCCCCCGCACCCCGTACCGACTCGGGGGCCTGCTGATAATCCTACTGATCCTAAGCGGTTGCGCCGCCGTACCCGGGATCAAGGTCAGCGATGGCTACCAGGACAAGTGGTATGAAGGCGACGTTCCGGAAGCCGACAGCGAACGCGCCCCCCGCGTGGAGCCGATCACACCACGCCTTATCCTCGAGCAGGAAAGAAAGCGCCAGGCCGGCGGTGTCAGCGGCGTTGGGGAGCTAATAGAAGCAGGCACCAATGAGGGCTACCGCGTCGGCGCCCTGGACGTGCTGCAGATTGTGGTCTGGAACCACCCGGAACTGACCAACCCCGCCGGCCTTACCCAGAACATTGAGGAAGCGGGGCGCGTGGTGCGCAGCGACGGAACCATGTTCTACCCGTACACCGGCACCATCGAGGTTGCCGGCCTGACCACCGACGAGATCCGCCGACTCATCTCCCAGCGGCTGGCCCCGTTTATTGAATCCCCCCAGGTTGACGTGCGTGTGGCCAGCTTCCGCAGCCAGAAGGTGTACGTCACCGGCGAGGTGAATGAACCGGGCATTCTGCCGGTGACCGACGTGCCGCTCACCGTGATGGACGCCATCAATCTCGCCGGCGGTTTCAACGAAATGGCGGACCGCCGCCTGGCGGTACTGACCCGCGACGGCCGCAACTACCCGGTGGACATGCAGGCCCTCTACACCCGCGGAGAAGACAACCTCAGCCTGCGCCACGGCGACGTGCTGCACGTGCAGGACAACCTCTCCAACAAGGTGTTCGTGCTGGGCGAGGTGAGCAAGCAGCTCTCCGCGCCCATGGATCGGCGCGGCCGCCTGACCCTGATGGAAGCGATCAGCGACGCCGAGGGTTTTGACCTCAGCACCGCCAACACCGGCGCCATCTACGTGTTCCGTGGAGAACGGGTGGACGACCCCGACGGCGGAGACCCCTTCATCGTCCCCACCATCTATGAACTCGACGCCCGGCAGGGCGTGGCCCTGATACTGGCCGACCGCTTCCAGCTCGAACCGAGAGACATCGTATTTGTCTCCGCCTCCGGCCTGGTGCGCTACAACCGCGTGGTGCAGCAGATTCTGCCTACCGTCCAGTTCCTGTTCCAGACCGACCGTCTGGTCTTCGACCGGTAAACGCCTGATGAATGAAGCGCAAAATCTGCCGCCAATGAACCATCAGATCCAGGAAGACGATGACGAGATCGATCTCGGCCAGCTCGTCGGCATGCTCTGGGAGGGCAAGTGGATCACCGTCGCCGTCACCGCGGCGGTCACGGCGCTTGGCATTGTCTACGCACTGCTGGCAACGCCGATCTACCAGGCCGACGCCCTGATACAGGTCGAAAAAGAGCGCGGCATCATGCCCAGCATCGAAGCGCTGGGATTGTCCGAAGATTCCAACGTGGAGGCGGAGATCCAGCTGCTGCGCTCGCGCATGGTGATTGGCCGGGCCGTCGACGAACGCAACCTGGTAATTCAGGCGGAGCCGCTGCGGTTTCCCGCTATCGGCGGTTTCATCGCCCGTCGCCCCATCGAGGGCGATGGTCCACGGCCGGCTCCGTTCGGCTTGCGGAGTTATGCCTGGGGGGGAGAGCGGATCGATGTGCCTCGCCTCGTCGTGCCGGATGCCTGGCTCGGCGAACCACTGACACTGATAACCCTGGAAAATGGCCGTTATGAACTGCGCGGCCCGGACGGCAGCGCCGGGCTGACCGGCCAGGCTGGAGAAGTCGCCGCTCGCAGCGACGGCGCCGTGCGCATTTTCGTGCGGGAACTGTTTGCACGCCCAGGGACGGAGTTCACCGTGGTGCGCCGTTCCCACGGCGCCGCTGTAAGGGGCCTGCAGAGCGAGGTGCAGATCTCCGAATCCGGCCGCGGCAGCGGCGTACTTAGGCTGTCCCTGGAAGGAGAAGACCACGCAGAAGTTCAGGCCACCTTGAGCGCGATCGCCAATGCCTACGTGCGGCAGAACGTCGAGCGCCGCTCCCAGGAGGCGGAGCAGCGCATCGCCTTTCTCGATGAGCAGCTCCCGGAAGTACGCCGGCAGGTGGAGGGCGCTGAACAAGACTTCAACCGCTACCGGCAGGAGAACGAGGCCTTTGATCTGTCGGCGGAGGGCCTAGCCCTGCTCGAACAGACCGTTGACGTGGAAGAACGGCTGGCGGAAATCACCCTGAAGCGCTCCGAGCTCTCGCAGAACTACGCATCACAACACCCGCGGATGATCGCCATTACCCAGCAGGAACAGCAGTTGCGCGATATCCGCTCGCAGTTCGACAGCCGCATCCAGCGCCTGCCGGAAAGCCAGCAGCAACTCCTGCGCCTGCAACGTGAAGTGGAAGTGACCACTGCCATCTACACCGCCATGCTCAATCAGGCCCAGGAACTCCGCGTGGTGCGCGCGGGCACGGTCGGCAATGTGCGGATCGTGGACGAGGCGGCAACCCTGCCGCAGGCGGTCAAGCCGCAACGCGCGCTTATCGCCATGCTTTCCGTCGTGCTCGGCGGAATGTTGGGCCTGTTCATGGTGGTGGTGCGCAACTTCCTGCGCCGCGGGATCACCAACCCCGCCGAACTGGAGAATCGGTTCGGCCTCTCCTGCTATGCTGTCATCCCCCAGAGCCCCCAACTCGAAAAACGCTACCGGGCCAGCGAGCGCAGCCGCCAGCCGCGGCCGATTCTGGCACGTGACCTCACCGAGGACAGCGCAACCGAAAGCCTGCGCAGCCTGCGTACCAGCCTGCACTTCGCGCTGATGAACCAGAAGCGCAAGGTCATCGCCATTACCGGCCCCAGCCCGGGCGTGGGCAAGACCTTCCTCTCCATCAACCTGGCCTACATGCTGGCCCAGGCCGGCAAGCGCGTACTGGTGATCGACGCCGACCTCCGCCGGGGCCATATGCATGTATACGTCCGGCTGGAACGCGGCGCCGGGCTCTCCGACGTGATCGCCGGCGAGGCCGAACGGCAGGCCGTTATCGAGACCCTGGACGACATCGGCCTCGCCTTCATGAGCACCGGCACCATGCCACCCAACCCGTCCGAGCTCCTCATGTCCGAGCGCTTCGACGCGCTGCTGCGGGAGCTGGAACCCGAATACGACCTGATCATCCTCGACACCGCCCCGGTACTGGCCGCCACCGACGGCGTGCTGGTCTCTGCCCGCGCAACTGCCGTGTTCATGCTGCTACGCGCCGGCGCCCACCCCGCCGGCGAGATCGACCAGGCCCTGAAACGCCTGCAACGCGACGGCGTAGCCGTCAGCGGCTTCATCATGAACGGCATGCCCCGTAATGCCTCCGGTGCCAGCTACGGTGGTTATTACCACTACAACTACGATTACGCCCCGAGAGCCTGAGCCCCAGCGTTCTTGCGTAGTAGGGCGGATGGAACAAAGCGGTATCCGCCATCAAGGCTCCGCAAAACAGCACGGCAGCCCCGACGGCCACCAAAACGGCCATCCCGCACCTGACAACCAATACCCCCAAGGACGGCCGAACCCAACAACCACCAAGGCCGACGGCTACCCCTTGACCGCAAAACCCAAGCGCGTATTGGCCATCTTCGGCACTCGGCCCGAAGCCATAAAGATGGCCCCGGTTGTGAAAGCACTTCAGGCAACTCAAGGCCTGGACGCGCGCGTCTGCGTCACTGCCCAACACCGGGAAATGCTGGATCAGGTACTCAACCTTTTTGGGATTACCCCCAACCATGATCTCGACATCATGCGCTCCGGCCAGGACCTGACTGACATCACCAATGCGGTGCTTGCCGGCCTGCGTGGTGTGCTCCAGCAGGAGCGCCCGGATGTTGTGCTGGTCCACGGCGATACCACCACCACCCTTGCAGGGAGCCTCGCCGCTTACTACGAGCGCGTCCCTGTCGGGCATGTGGAGGCCGGCCTGCGCACTGGCAACATCTATTCTCCCTGGCCGGAAGAAATCAATCGCAAAATCACAACGGCCATCGCCACGCATCATTTCGCGCCCACCGAGGGCTCCCGTAACAACCTGATACAGGAAGGGGTCAGGCCGGAACGGATCACGGTAACTGGTAATACCGTGATCGACGCGCTGCTGAACATAGTGGATCGGCTCCGAACCGACGCGGACCTGGCAATGCAGATGCAGGAGCACTTTCCCTTTCTGGAATCGCGCAGGCGTCTGATCCTGGTAACCGGGCACCGGCGTGAGAGCTTCGGGGACGGGTTCGAGCGGATCTGCCGGGCCATCGCCGCGCTGGCGGAAAGGGACGATGTGCAGATCATCTACCCGGTGCACCTGAACCCCAACGTCAAAGCGCCGGTCGATGGCGCTCTGGGTGATAACAGCCGAATTCACCTGATCGAACCGCAGGATTACTTGCCCTTCGTCTACCTCATGGACCGCGCCCACCTGATCGTCACCGACTCCGGCGGCGTGCAGGAGGAGGCCCCTTCACTGGGCAAGCCGGTGCTGGTGATGCGTGAAACAACCGAACGCCCCGAGGCTCTGGTGGCCGGCACTGTGCGACTAGTGGGGACAGACGTGGACACGATTGTCTCCACTGCACACAGCCTGCTGGATGATCAGATCCTCTACGACACCATGTCCCGCGCCCACAACCCGTACGGCGATGGGCACGCGGCACACCGGATAGCGAAGGAACTACTGAATGGCTGAAAGGAAACGCATCTGTGTCATGGGGCTGGGCTACATTGGCCTGCCGACCGCCAGCCTGCTGGCCACCAAGGGCTACCAGGTGCATGGCGTAGATGTGAGGGAGGACGTGGTCGACACGATCAACGCCGGACACATCCATATCACCGAACCCGAACTGGACGTGCTGGTGCGCTCAGCCGTGCAGAGCGGCCGCCTCAAGGCCGCGATGGAGCCAGCCCCCGCCGATGTTTTCATCCTGGCCGTACCCACACCGTTCAAGGATGACCACGTGCCGGACCTGAGCTACGTGGAAGCTGCCGCGCGCGCCATTGGCCCCCATCTGGCCCCTGGCAATCTGGTAATACTGGAGTCCACGAGTCCGGTGGGTGCCGCGGAGCGCTTGGCGGAGTGGGTATTTGACGAGCGCCCAGACCTCCAGCAGGGCGGATTGTTCATCGCTCATTGCCCCGAACGCGTTCTGCCCGGGCAGATCATCAAGGAACTGATTGCTAACGACCGAATTGTCGGCGGCATTGATGAACCATCAACCGATGTTGCCGCTGACTTTTACCGCGAGTTCGTCACGGGCGAAGTGTTGACGACTCGCAGCCGGACCGCTGAACTGGCCAAGCTCGCTGAGAACACCTTTCGGGATGTAAACATCGCGCTCGCGAACGAGTTGTCCTTGATCTGTGATCATTTGAACGTAGATGTATGGGAACTGATCAAACTGGCGAACCACCATCCGCGCGTGAACATCCTTCAGCCTGGCCCAGGTGTGGGTGGGCACTGTATTGCCGTCGATCCCTGGTTTGTTGTGCATTCCGCGCCTGAGCAGAGCCGGCTTGTCCGCACGGCCCGTGAGGTCAACAGCGCCAAACCGGCGCATGTCATCGAAAAAGTGAAGGCCCGCGCCGCGCGCATCCACGAGCCCACCATCGCCTGCTTCGGCCTCGCATACAAACCGGACATTGACGATCTACGGGAAAGTCCAGCCTTGGAGATTACCCAGGCCCTAGCTGCGCAACGCGTAGGCCGTATCCTGGTCGTCGATCCGCACACCGACCAATTACCCAGGAACCTATTCGAGGCCGGCGTTCGACTTATGGGCACGGAGGCCGCTCTGGCTGAGGCGGATGTTCTGGTCGGTCTAGTGGCGCACCGCGCCTTCCGCAGAATGCCCTCGGCCGCGCTGCAGGAGAAAGTTGTAATTGATGCATGTGGGGTATGGCGGTGACAGAGTCAGGCTCGCCAGAAGGGACTCAACAATCTACTAAGACCTACAAACTGGAGCAGCGAGCCCGGAATCGAGCTAAGTCAGCTATTAATAGTATGCGCCAACACATTGGGCCAGCCGCTAGCTTACGGGGCCAATTGATTCGCGGCTCGAGTGGAAGCCTAGTTCTGAAGCTAACCAACACAGCACTTTCACTGATCCTAGCCATTGTGTTAGCACGTGTGTTGGGGCCAGAGGGTTATGGGATCTATGCGTTTGCCTTTTCCGTAGTCAGCCTTTTATCCATTCCAATGCAAGTCGGCCTCCCAACCCTGCTCGTTCGGGAAGTGGCTCGCTATCAATTGTATGAACAGTGGAGCCTGCTACGCGGCTTACTAAAGTATGCCAACATAGTATCTATCCTCTTGGCAGCAATAATTGTACCCGTCTCTGTAGCGGTAATTTGGTTTGTCTTTCGAAATCCAGAGGATAATGCTCCAAGACAACTCCTAACGTTTTACTGGGCACTGGCGTTGGCGCCCCTGATTGCCCTCGGTGGCTTACGTGGCGCCGCCCTGCGCGGTCTCCGGAAAGTAGTACAGGGGCAACTGCCAGACATGTTGCTGCGGCCCGGCCTATTGCTCGTTCTGACTCTCGTCGTTGCTTTGAGTGCCGATCTAACGCCGGAGCGCACAATGGCACTACATGCGCTAGCTGCAGCGTTGGCGTTTGCTGCAGGCGCCCACCTCTTGAACCGCCACCTTCCTTCGAGTGTGCGCCAATGCTCCCCCAGCTATGAAAGGCTGGCATGGTTACGTAGTGTGATCCCGCTGTCTCTACTAGCAGGTATGCAAGCGATAAACGGACAGATCGACATTGTGATGTTAGGCATAATGACAACAACAAAAGAAGAAGTCGGCGTTTACCGAGTTGTCGTTCAGGGTGCAACATTAGTCACGTTTGGATTGGCTGCAGCCAACATGGTGGTAGCGCCGCACTTTGCTCGGCTATATAGGGCAGGAGACAGAGAAAATCTACAGGCATTAGTTACGACGAGCTCACGTTGGATATTGGCGCTTGCTTTGCCGGTTGGTTTAACCTTGATTTTCTTTGGACAATTTCTCTTGATGATCCTGTTCGGTCGAGAATACTTGTCCGGATACTTAGCTCTTTCCATACTTTGCACAGGACAATTAGCCAACGCCGCATGTGGTTCTGTAGGCTATTTGTTAGCCATGACAGGATACGAAAACGATGCGCTAATGGGACGTGTGATAGCAATTTCCATCAATGTGGCTCTGAATGTTGCACTTATTCCACTCTTCGGGATTTATGGAGCAGCAACAGCTACAGCGATTAGTCTAATTATATTGAATGTATATATGTGCTTTTGTGTCAATAGTCGGATGGGAATTCACTGTGGAGCGTTTCGATTTAAAAATGCCTAAAAAACTAATTAAGCATGGCCTTTTTAATGCGTATATTAGAGTGCTGGCGTGGCATAAATCGTCGAGAAATGGCTTTCCTATATTTATAGTAGGTACCGGCCGTTCAGGAACTCATTTTTTGGCGAAAACCCTTAGGTCTCACTCAGAGCTTACAGATCTTACGTGGGGACGGGAAAATCCGTACGTCTTTCGGTTGGTTACTCAAGCCGCTTTAGCCGAAGCGCAGAATAAAAAGATAATTCCTATAATAATAGATCGTTACAAACGGCTCTTACGTGCGGCGGCACCACGGAATCTTGTCGATCAAAGTCATCCAAACCTATGGCATGCTGAACAACTAGTCAGTTCATTTCCAAAATCCAAATTTCTTTTATTGGTTCGGAATCCGTACTCCGTAGTGTACTCCATGCTCAATCATAATGCCGTAAAGAACTGGGCGCTGGAATGGAACAAATATAATATTCCAAATAGGTTTTTGGGTATAGACCAAGAAAATATTCAATTATATGAAGAGATGTCGCTCGTTGAGCGTTGCGCGGTTCGGTGGATTGCGCATTATGAACGTGCACGTGAGGTTCAGTCGAAAATTCCGGATAACGTGCTCTTTTTATTGTACGAAGATCTCTGTAATGATCCGAGTCAAAATCTATCCAGAGTTCAAGGATTTTTGGGCCTATCGACACCTTTTTTGACGCCAAGAGTAAACGAACAATCAATAAACAAACGTAATAATTTAAGTAAGCCTGATCGCGACGCGATCCGTAAAGCTATCTTAAATTATGTGTCGTGCCAAGGGCGTGAATGGCTTCGCTCAGATAAGCAATTATTAAAAATTCTGGCTTGGTGACGTAGCGCATTCATATCCTCAAAAAACTCAATGTCTTCGATGACCGTGCAACCCGGAAAGACTATATTTCAAGCTGATTTTAAATTGTCTTCGTATTAGAATTAGAGTATCAATTACGCATGGCGAGAAAGAGAATAACATTGTCGAGATTAAAAGCAGGGGCGCAGGCAGTGGAAAGATTTGCCCAAGGGGCAAGTGCATATCCACTCGCTAAACTACGGGGAAAAGCGATAACTTCTTTTTGGGGTTTCAAAAACTTTGGCGATTTGATTACTCCACTACTGATAAAAGAGCTAGGTTATGTACCGATAAACTGTCCGCGTGTAAGTTACGCACGATTAGTGCTCGTTGGTAGCGTACTAGATTCAATGTCAAATGATTACAGCGGAATTATATTAGGATCTGGGTTTTTAAGGAAAGAGCAGAAAAAAATAAAAAAAGCAAAGGTGCTGGGCGTTCGAGGTGAAATATCAAAAAAGCTACTTGGAATAACTTCTGAGGTGCTGTACGGAGATGCGGGCTTGTTGCTGCCATACTTTTTAACTAAACCTGAAAAGAAAAAATACATGGTCGGTGTAGTTCCGCACTATTCCGAGAGTAAGGATATAAGAGTTCATAAATTAGCATCAAGCACAGAATTCACTGTTACTGTAATAAATGTACTTCAAGATCCGGTTGAAGTATTCCGGGAAATTGGAGAGTGCCAATATATTGTGTCCTCAAGTCTGCACGGCCTGGTTCTAGCGGACTCCATGGGAATCCCAAATGTTTGGATGAAGCTCTCCGCGCGAAGCGAACTTAAATATCATGATTATTATAGCGCCTTTCAGGAATCACGTCGGCCGCAGGAGCTAAGTGGATTTGAGACGCTTGATGATATTGCCGAAAAAAGTAGAATTCCCGGATCGATCGTCAACGAATTATCTGAAGCCCTTTATAAGGAGTTCATTAGATTGCCTGAACGGATGTGATTGCTGTAACTATCACGATTATCCTTGTGTTGATAGGGAAACGCTGATTTATTCGCCGCCAGCCCGGTATAATGGGAGTTCCGCCCCGATCAGGACTGAAGCAATGAATCGACGTTCCCCCGATTTTGAGTAGCACGCGGACCTGGAGTCCAATCCCAGGAAGGCAGGAGATTGGACAGGAAGAAGCGCTACATCGAAGAACAGATCATCGGCATTCTGAAGGAGGCTGAGGCGGGTGTGCCGATCAAGGAGCTGTGTCGCCGTCACGGTTTCTCTGAGGCGAGTTACTACCTCTGGCGTAACAAATTCGGCGGCAGGGAGGTCTCCGACGCGAAGCGGCTCGAGGCGCTGGAAGCTGAGAATGCGAGGCTCATGCGGCTACTCGCGGAGTCGTTGCTCGACGATGTGCTCCCGGACGAGACCACGATCTTGAAGTTCCGACGCCTGCTGGACCGCTTCGCGCTGACCGCACAGATGATGAACGTGATCCACGATGTGCTCGCCGCCAGGGCGCTCTGCTCAAGGGTGGCATGATGGTGCATGCGACGATCGTCAGCGCCCTGCGTCGACCAAGAACCGGGCCGGCAAGCGCGATCTGGAAAGGCACCAGACCCTATCTGCCAGAGTAGTTGTCGCCCGATTTGATTTTAGAGGTGACAATGAGAAGGTACTGGGAAGAACGCAAGGCGGCGATTGTCCAGAAGATGGCGCCGCCAACATGCGCACCAATCGCACTTGGTCGTCGGTGCACAGCCGCGTGGAGCACATCTTCCGGGTCATCAAGCGGCAGTTCGGAGACGTGAAGGTGCGCTACCGGAGAATTGCGAAGAACGCCGCGCAGGACTTTGCCCTGATCGGCCTGACGAATCTGTACCTGGCGAGGAGACAGAGCTGATGGGAGCGGGCGGATATTTGCCCGTTGAGCCCGGAAACGGGGTCTCGGGGCGCTAAATCGCTCCTGAGACTGGCGGGTTGTGGCAATTCATTGCGCATTTTTCGCTCCTCTTCCAACGAGACGCTCATTTTCGTCCACAACTCGAATTATTCAGACGCTCCTTCGTGAAGTAGGTTATATGGATCCGCTGTGCTCATTTGGAGGTGAGGAGCTTGATTATTCTATAAGTATGAGAGCAACAGGTTACCGAGTGTTATACGAGCCGTTAGTCGCCATAAAGAACAATAGCTTAGTCCAATCTGGTGCTTAGGTGGAATGGCGAAGAAGAAATTGGATTTATAACTATATTAGGGTGAATTGCAAGTAGTGTTCAATCTTTGTTGCGTTAATGTTCTCGGCGCGAGGTTTGGTTGCACACGTGGTTTCCGCGCGAAGGTCTATCTTAATTGTTTTGCGATTTCGCTTCTGAACGAGTGGGTGAAGGGGGAATTAATAGGAGGCGTCGAGAATGTGCACGGGTGCTAGGTGAAGTGATGAGATTTTATTAAAATACAATGCTAAGACCAGGTTCCGGTAACGTTCCAAACACTCATTAGGTATTCTTTAGAGTAAAGGGTCTGATTCCATAATAATGGATAATTTGTAAATTGTGTTCGTATTCCGCAAAACTCGGCTTCGGTGCTTTTGGAAATAAGCTTAGAGATAAATGCGCCGGCAATAGATGTTTCAACGACTTGTCTAGGTTATTGTATTCGCATGTTTGAACCCAATAGAGCAAGCAGTATAACGGTTTCTGCGTACGGCATTGCGGGTGCTCTCGGCAGCCGCCCGGACCGAATTCGGAGGCCGTATCAAAGGCAGCCTGTTTATGTAGTTGGAAAGGTACTGCTGATACTACTTCTCCCGTTCGCTGGTGGTTGGGCGGGAGCGCTGACCTACTTGCTGCTGGTTGCTTGGGCGTTGATCGGCCCGAGGCGCTCCATCGAAGCGCTGACGCTTTCGTGGTTGCTTACGTTTCTTAACCCCGGCATCTATACCGAGCCGATTGGGGGAGATGTACTGCGATGGTTAGTTGTGCTGGCAGCATTCGTGTCGGTTTCCTTCTGCTTGTTTCGAACTGGTTTTCGCATGCCTCGGGCGTGGTTGGGTGTTGTGATATTCGTGATTGTGTCCGTAATACTATCGATCCAAACTAGTTATGCACCGGATGTTTCGTTATTTAAGTTGACATCATTTTTTATAGCAACAACAGCTGTGCTGGGGGCATTTCATTTGACCAAGGATCAGGCTACGTACTGGCAGCAGTGGTTTCTTATTGTGTTCTCTGTCGTTGTCGTTATGAGTTTTCCGCTGATTATCCACGACCTCGGCTTTGTCAGAAATGGGCGAGGCTTCCAAGGCTTGACTAATCACCCACAAGCCTATGCTGCCTTTATCGCGCCGTTTCTAGCCTGGGTAGTCGCGATTGGGCTGCAGCGCCAGCGTTTCGGCATCGGGTTGGCCACTGTAATTACTCTGGCGGGAATTTCTCTGTTTGCAACTCAGGGACGCACAGGGGTAATAGCGGCAACTGCAGGACTTGTACTCGCCGGTATGTGGGCGCTGATGCGCCGCGGACGAGAAGCGAGATTGCCCAGAGTCTGGCTCGCTATTGGATTGGTTGCTTTTGGGGTTTGTGTTGGCGTGGGTGCATTCCAGTGGTCGACCATCAAAGAGTCCGCAGTCGAATTCGTTATGAAAGATCGTCAAGATTATACTGTTGAGGAGGCTTTTTATGGGTCTCGGGGATTTCTTATCGAGCGGTCCATGAATAACTTTCGTGAGAATCCTTTATTAGGGATCGGTTTCGGTGTGGCTTCGGACCCTGGAGCTTTTAGAATCCGCCATGATCCATTGTTAGGTTTGCCTGTGGGGGCTTCAGTCGAAAAGGGCTTTACTGTTACCGCCGTCTTGGAAGAAGTCGGCTTGATCGGTTTTGTCTTTTTCCTGTTTATGATTGCGGCTCTTCTAAAGCCGATCTTCGTCCCCAAACGTGCTTTTCCCGAACTGGCCTTGGCTTTAGGTGCTTTTCTGGTCAATTTGGGCGAAGGGGTTTTTTTTGCGATCGGCGGAATCGGGCTGCTGATCTGGCTTGTAATCGGCGCCGCGCAGGTAATGGCCAAAGCGGATCCCGTCCGCCCTGTTCATTGACATGAAAAAAAATCTTACTTTTTGGCAAAATATTCCCAGTATCCACCAAGCACCGTTAATTCGGCAGGTTGCTGAGCGCTGGCGCGGTACGGTTCGAGTAGTGACGGAGACGGATGTGCCGGAGTGGCGACGTTGTCAGGGCTGGTCGCAGCCGGATTTTGGGAACGCAGAAGTGGTCATTGCCCCGGATCGGACGGAGCGGCGTACTCTGGTAGCTCGGGCCGATTCTGCGAAAGGGGTCCATCTGTTTAGCGGTATAAATGCCTATCCGGAGACCTACTGGACATTGAAGCAGTTGGCCACCACCGAGGCGGTACTCTGCGTCATGATTGAGCCGGGCCACCATAATGACCATGCTAAGGTGAATTTGCGGCGCTGGTATCATAAGGCACTTGCCCATCGTTGGCGCCGTCGCCTGAACTTGGTCCTCGCTACTGGTGCGTTAGGCTGCGTTTGGTGGCGGGCTGCCGGTTTTCCTGCTGAGAAGGTGATTCCTTTCGGCTACTTTGTCGAGCCGCCGGATAGTGCAGCGCTTCCGGCGACTTCTATAAGTAAGTGCGAGTCCTTCCGAATCATTCATGTGGGGCAGATCAATCGCGGCAAGGCGTTAGATGTCTTACTGCGCTCGCTAGCAGGACTCAATAGAAGAGACTGGATGCTGGATATTGTCGGTACGGGCCCAAAGGTCATCGAATACCGGAGATTGTCGGCATCTTTGGGTGTAGCTGATCGAGTTCGTTGGTTTGGGAACGTTTCCAATATAGAAGTTCTGCGAGCAATGTCCGAAGCTGATCTGCTGGTTCTGCCGAGCCGGTATGATGGCTGGGGGGCCGTGGTCAACGAAGCCTTATCCGTCGGAACGCCAATAATTGCCAGCGATGCGTGCGGTGCTGCGGACCTGCTCAAAGCGCCTTGGCGCGGCGAAGTATTTCCGTCCGAGAAAATCCGAGCTCTGACTGATGCATTGCAGCGGCGTATTGCGGCCGGTCCCATCAGCTCGGAACAGCGTCAGCGCTTGCGTGCCTGGGCCCGTAAGGCCATTAGCCCAGCCTCTGCGGCAAGATATCTCATCGACGTACTTGAGAACGTCCATGAGCCTCATCCATCTGCGATCCCACCACCTTGGTTATGTACTGGCATCGACTCAGTGATGGTGGCGCGATGGTGAAGCCTGCCGTCCTCATTTTCCTACCTCACTACCTTCCCGGTTACCAATCTGGCGGGCCAGTGCGCACGATCGCCAACTTGGTTGAGCATCTGGGTGACGAACTGAATTTTTGTATTGTTACGCGAGACCGGGATGCGTTGGATGACGCGCCCTATGCCGATGTGGAAGTGGATGCGTGGAACCGCGTAGGCAAAGCGAGAGTATTTTACGGATCACCGAATGCGTTGACGTTACGCGGCATTGCCCGCTTACTTCGGCGAACGCCGCACGATGTATTGTATCTCAACAGCTTCTTCGATCCGCGGTTCACGGGACTGCCACTGTTGGTCCAGCGCCTAGGTCTGGTGCAGCGGCGACCTTGCGTGCTAGCCCCTCGGGGTGAGTTCTCAAGTGGAGCGCTGATGCTCAAGTCCGGGAAGAAACGGGCCTATCTTTGGCTGGCCCGTTCTTTAGGCGTCTACTCAAACCTGACTTGGCAGGCATCAAGTAGATATGAGGCTGAGGATACCGAGCGGGCGCTGGGTGAGAATGCCAGCCGGATTGTGGTAGCACCGAATTTACCGCCGGCGACCGTTGCTGCGCCATCGGAGGAACCAAGAACGGTGAATGAGGATGGCCCGTCACGTGTGGTATTCCTCTCACGGATTACGGCCATGAAGAACCTCGACTTCGCACTGCGCGTTCTAGCAAGGGTCACAGTTAAAGTAATATTTGATATTTATGGACCGATTCGCGACGAACCCTATTGGCACCAATGTGAGGCATTAATTGAGGAGATGCCGGAGCATGTATCAGTCCAGTACCGGGGCAGTATTGATCCGAGTGAGGTGCCTGGAGTTATGGCATCGTACGATCTCTTCTTTCTACCGACTTTGGGTGAAAACTACGGCCATGTTATTCCTGAAGCGCTTGTCGTGGGTACGCCTGTTCTTATTTCGAATGCTACGCCATGGCGCGATCTCAAGAAAGAAGGAGTGGGATGGGATCTACCTTTGCAGGCCGGTGAAGCTGCGTTTGCTGCATGCATTGAGGAACTTGCGAGGATGGATCCAAAAGCGCTCTGTGTTTGGAGGCGACATACTGCCGCGTACGCCGCCAGTCGATTATCAGATCCAGAGTCGGTGAACGCTAATCGCCAGTTGTTTCTGACAGCGGCAGGACGCTAATAAGCTACTACTAGGTATTTGGATGATGGCCGAATGAAACAAATCCTCCAGAGTCTCCAGAACGGCCAGTCTGACATCGCGGATGTTCCCGCATTAGGGGTGGTTGCGGGCAAGCTACTGATCGTGAGCCGACGTTCGTTAGTCTCCGCCGGCACCGAGCGCATGCTCGTGAATTTTGGTCGAGGTGGCTGGATAGCCAAGGCTCGCCAGCAACCGGATAAAGTCCTCCAGGTGTTGGACAAGGTGCGCACCGATGGCCTTATGACGACGGTGGAAGCAGTGCAGAGCAAGCTGGATGAGCCGCTTGCGCTTGGGTACTGCAATGTGGGTGTAGTTGACGCTGTTGGGGTGGGTGTTGAGGGATTCTCGGTCGGTGATCGCATAGCATCCAGTGGGCCGCATGCGGAGATGGTGAGCGTGCCCAGGAATCTGTGCGCTCGCATTCCAGAAGCTGTGTCCGATGAGGAAGCAGCCTTCACGGTGATCGGCGCCATCGGCCTGCAGGGTATCCGGCTGGCCAATCCCACACTTGGCGAGACTTTCGTTGTCACAGGTCTTGGATTGGTTGGGCTGGTTACCGTGCAGTTGCTGCGTGCGGCCGGTTGTCGGGTGCTTGGCATTGATCCCGACCCTGCCAAAGCTGAAATGGCCCGGGCTTTTGGTGCGGAAACCGTCGCCTTGGATAAAGGCGAAGATCCGGTCTCGGTGGCTGCTGCGTTCTCGCGCGGTCGCGGGGTAGACGGTGTTTTGATCACCGCTTCCACCAAGAGCAACGAGCCCGTCAGCCAGGCAGCCCGGATGTGCCGCAAGCGCGGGCGCATTGTGCTGGTCGGGGTGGTTGGGCTGGAGCTGTCCAGGGCGGATTTCTTCGAGAAGGAGCTGACATTTCAGGTGTCCTGCTCCTACGGGCCGGGCCGGTACGACGAAGCCTATGAGCAGAAGGGGCAGGACTACCCGGCCGGCTTTGTGCGCTGGACGGAGCAGCGCAACTTTGAGGCAGTGCTGGATATGATGGCCAGCGGAGCACTGGACGTGAAGCCGCTGATCACCCATCGGTTCCCGTTCGAGCAGGCGCCGAAGGCCTATGACCTCCTCGCCAGCGGCAGTGAGCCTTATCTGGGCATTTTGCTTGAGTACCCGCCGGGGGACGTGAACAGAGCGCGGACGGTGCACCTTGGCAATGCGGTAGACGCCAGAACCGCTGAACCGCAGCCGGTACGCCTGGGTGTGATTGGTGCCGGCAATTATGCGGGTCGCGTGCTGATCCCCGCGTTTGCCCGCACGGGGGCGGCGCTGGATACCATCGCCAATAGCGGTGGCATCAATGGTGTTCACTATGGCCGCAAGCATGGTTTTCAGAAGGCCACCACAGCCATTGATGAGCTGATGGTGGATGCCAATATCAATGCGGTGGTCATCGCCACCCGCCATGACTCCCACGCTCGGTTCGTGAGTGATGCGCTTCGGGCCGGCAAGCATGTGTTCTGTGAGAAGCCGCTGGCGTTGACGCTGGATGAACTGCAATCGGTGGAGCAGGCCTACCAAGAAGCGGGTGCCGCGGACACCGCGCCTTTGTTGATGGTGGGGTTCAACCGTCGGTTCTCGCCGTTGACGCAGAAGATGAAGACGCTTCTGGCTGCTGTCGGTGAACCGAAGAGTTTTGTGATAACCGTCAATGCCGGCGCCATTCCCGCGGAACACTGGACACAGGATGTGGCTGTTGGTGGTGGCCGAATTATTGGTGAGGCTTGTCATTTCATTGATTTGATGCGCTTCCTTGCCGGTACCTCGATTGTCGGTTGGGGCGTTCAGTCCGTGGCGCGCGGTGAGCGCGATCCCGTGGGGGATGATAAGGCCACCATTCATCTCACGTTCGCGGATGGGTCCTTCGGCTCGATTCATTATCTTGCCAGCGGCCATCGCTCCTTCCCCAAGGAGCGAATCGAGGCGTTCTGCGCCGGGCGTGTATTGCAGTTGGACAACTTCCGCCGGCTGCGCGCGTATGGCTGGCCTGGTTTCAAGGGCATGCGCCTATGGCGGCAGGACAAGGGGCAGCGGGCCTGTGCTGCTGCGTTCGTGGACGCCATTGGGCGAGGAGAGGCCGCGCCGATTGTCTTCAATGAACTGCTGGAAGTAAGCCGAGTGACCATTGAAGCCGGGGTGCAGGCGCGTGGCGGCTGACACCTGATGCGTGCTTCCCCCTTAGCAAGCGATGGTGGCAGCAACCCTTCTGTAACTGTATTCGACGGATCAAGTGCGGCGGTCGAATGCGGAAGTTAGGCAATTTCGTAATGCTGTTCACAGCTTTAAAGCAGGAGGGGCATCGTGACTGAAAGACCAGAATTCATTGGTACTGGAGAGCCCGCTCGTCTCATTCCCGTAGTGGCCGATACCAACAAGGAACAACGCGCGGTATCAATATTCCTGGCAGCGATGAGGAGCGTCTTTGAGTTCCGGAAGACCATGCTCGGGACACTGGGCATTCGGGTTGGTAGCCGGGCAACGCTCGATGCCTGGACGGAGATCACCTTCCAGCAGGACAAGACCGCTAAGGCGGAGAAGAAAAAGCAGGATCGTCCAGACGGATTACTGATTCTGAATACGGGAAAAAAGCAGTGGCGCGCGCTAATCGAAGCGAAGATCGACAACGCGGAGATTAATGAGGCGCAACTGAAGGAATATGTCCAACAAGCCAGGCAGCACAAGATTGGACTTCCCCCGGTGCAGTAGACACCTCCGGGCGATATATTGAGCCTAGGAGG
>JBBDNK010000044.1:76446-184880 GCA_040877625.1 Aquisalimonadaceae bacterium | reverse complement strand
TGCCAGCGCGCTCGGATGGCTCCGCAGAGCACCATGGGAATACATCAGTGTCTCCTTAAGGAAACATCGATGTATTTGCACCAATAGATCAGAGTCTCCTTTACACCAGGGATTGGCTTAAGCTCATGACCGACGCCAGACGAACGGGAATAAACCAGCAACTGCTGTGGCTCTACTCCACCGGCGAGCATGCGTGTTCCTATCTGCCGGACCGGCCCGCTCGGACGGTCTTCGTGGACCCTCGCTACCCCCTGGACAATCAGCATTACGGCCTGCTGGTTCAGCAGGGAATGCGCCGTAGCGGCAGATATGTCTATCAGCCAGGCTGCCCGACCTGCCAGGCCTGCAAGTCCCTGCGTATTCCGGTTCAGGATTTCACACCCAACCGCAGTCAGCGGCGTTGCTGGAAACGCAACTCGGATCTCGAGGTCCTGTCGCGCGAACCGGAATTCCGCGAGGAACACTTTCAGCTCTATCTGCAGTACCTGTCCCGGCGCCATCCGGGCAGCGGCATGGACGACCCGGATCCTGATCGCTATATGGAGTTTCTGGTTGCCGACTGGGCTAAAACCAGCTTTCATGAAATACGCCTCGGCGAGGAACTGCTGGGCGTCTGTGTAACGGACCGGCTTCCGGACGGGCTCTCAGCCATCTACACCTACTTCCACCCCGATTATGCAGCGCGCAGCCTCGGCACCTGGGCTATCCTCTGGCAGATCGAACAGGCCCGCCGGGAGAAAGTGCCCTATGTTTATCTTGGATACTGGATTGCCGAGTGCCGCAAGATGCTGTACAAAACCGCATTTCGCCCCTGTGAGGTTCACGAGGGTGGACGCTGGAAGCTGTATCACTCACCTGATGACGGTGAGTTGTGAACTGCATATCCGGTTTCTGCTACACTACCGCGCTTCGCGGCCGGCCGATTCTGCGACCGGTAAGCCGTACTTGTTCAGGAGACCACTGCCGAATGGCGAGAGAAGACCATATAAAGATGCAGGGAAAGGTCCTGGAAACCTTGCCCAATACGATGTTTCGCGTTGAACTGGAAAACGGTCATGTCGTCACCGCGCACATCTCGGGAAAGATGCGCAAGCACTACATCCGCATCCTCACCGGCGATATCGTGACCGTGGAACTTACCCCTTACGACCTAAGCAAGGGTCGTATTACCTACCGCGCCCGCTAAGCCCAAACGTCCTACCGCAGAGTCGAAACCCCTGTCACGCTGAAGTGCCGGGGGATGTCGTGCGTGCGTCAGTGGCACCACACGACATCCTTGGGTCAGATTGAAAGCCCCTTCAGTGGACCGGCTCCTCGGCCGTCGTGAAGTTGAATTCCAGGCTGCCGTCCTTCTCTCGAACGACAACCTCCCCACCGTGGGCGAGGCGGCCGAAGAGGAGTTCCTCGGCCAGCGGCTTGCGAATGGACTCCTGAATAAGCCGCGCCATCGGCCTGGCGCCCATTTTCGGGTCGTAGCCGTGTTCCGCCAGCCATTCCCGGGCCGCTTCGTCGACGCGCAGGGTGACGTTCTTCTCCACCAGTTGCACCACAAGCTCTTCAACGAACTTGTCCACCACCTGCCGCACCGTAGCCGGTTCCAGCCCATTGAACTGGATAACCGCGTCGAGCCGGTTACGGAACTCGGGCGAGAACGCCTTGCGGATGGTTTCCATACCGTCCTTGGTGTGGTCCTGCGGGCGGAAACCGATCGAGGGCCGGCTGATCTCCTCTGCCCCGGCATTGGTGGTCATCACCAGGATCACGTTGCGGAAATCCGCCTTGCGGCCGTTGTTATCGGTCAGCGTACCGTGATCCATCACCTGCAACAGCAGGTTGAAGACGTCCGGATGTGCCTTCTCGATCTCATCGAGCAACACCACCGAGTAGGGGTGCTTGATCACCTCGTCGGTCAGCAGACCGCCCTGGTCGAAACCCACGTACCCCGGAGGTGCGCCAATCAGACGCGACACCGTGTGGCGCTCCATGTATTCGGACATGTCGAAGCGCAACAGCTCGACACCAAGATGCAGGGCCAGCTGCCGCGTGACTTCGGTCTTGCCAACACCCGTCGGCCCGGCAAAGAGGAAGCAGCCGGTCGGCTTCTGCGGAGAGGCCAGCCCGGCACGAGACATCTTGATGGTGGCCGCGAGGGTCTCTATGGCCTGACCCTGGCCATAAATCATTGCACCCAGATCCCGCTCCAGCGTTTCCAATACCTTCATGTCGGAGCTGGAAACCCGCTTGGGCGGAATTCTCGCCATCGTCGACACCACGGTCTCTATATCCGCCACCGTGATGGTCTTCTTGCGCTTCGATGCCGGCAACAGCTTGAGGCGGGCGCCGGCCTCGTCGATCACGTCAATGGCCTTGTCCGGCAGCCGCCTGTCGTTAATGTGCTTGCCGGCCAGTTCCGCCGCCGCGCGTAGCGCCTTGGCTGAATACTTGACCTCGTGATGATCTTCGAAGCGGCTCTTGAGGCCGCGAAGAATCAGCACGGTATCTTCAATGCTCGGCTCCGGGACGTCGATCTTCTGGAAGCGTCGGGCCAGCGCCCGGTCCTTCTCGAAAATGCCCCGGTACTCCTGGTAGGTGGTGGAACCGATGCATTTGAGCTCACCATTGGCGAGCATGGGCTTGATCAGATTGCTGGCATCCATCACCCCGCCGGACGCCGAACCGGCACCGATAATGGTATGAATTTCATCAATGAACAGCACCGCGCCAGGCATCTTCTGCAGCTGCCTGAGCAGGCCCTTGAGGCGCTTCTCGAAATCACCCCGATATTTGGTTCCCGCCACCAGCGAGCCGAGATCCAGGGAATAAATCACGCTCTTGCTCAATACATCGGGTACCTCGCCTTCGACGATCAGCTTGGCCAGCCCCTCGGCAATGGCGGTCTTGCCCACACCCGCCTCACCCACGAACAGCGGGTTGTTCTTGCGCCGACGGCAAAGCACCTGAATGGTCCGCTCCACTTCGGCCTGACGGCCGATCAGCGGGTCAATGCGGCCGCGCCGCGCGCGTTCATTGAGGTTGGTGGCAAACTGCTCCAGGGGCGATTTGTTGTTGCCCCCCTCGGTGGCGGTGTCCTCGTCCAGTTCACCGATACCGCCGACCGAATTGTTGCTCTCGTCCTCACCGGCGACCTTGGAAATGCCGTGGGAGACGAAATTGACCACATCCAGGCGGGTGATGCTCTGCTTGTGCAGAAAATAGACCGACTGCGATTCCTGCTCGCTGAAAATCGCCACCAGTACATTCGCACCGGTCACTTCCTTGATGCCCGCGGACTGCACATGCAGGATGGCCCGCTGCAGCACCCGCTGGAAACCCAGCGTCGGCTGCGTCTCGCGCGTGTCATCCGGTGGCAGCAGCGGTGTTGTCTCATCGAGGAAAGCTTCCAGGTCGCGCTTCAGGCGATCGAGATCCGCCCCGCAGGCCTTCAGGACATTGACGGCCGTGGGGTTGTCGGTCAACGCCAACAACAAGTGTTCTACGGTGAGAAACTCGTGCCGCTTCTCTCTTGCCTCCTTGAAGGCAAGGTTCAGCGTAAACTCCAGTTCTTTGCTCAACATGCGTTCCCACCTCAGGTTGGTCTCGGATCCGGACAAGGCACGGACCCGCACAGCCTCGGACTAAACCGGAAACCCGCAAGTTCCCACCGTCATTCCTGGACGCCGGTCTCCCGACGTTGCCATACTCGCCTGCTCAGGCTTCCTCCATCGTGCACAACAACGGATGCTCGTGCCGTCGCGCATAATCGTTTACCAGCTCGACCTTGGTCTCTGCCACATCCCGGCTGAATACACCGCAGACCCCACTGCCTCGAGTATGCACCTGAAGCATGATCTGCGTCGCTTTGGTCCTGTCCATGACGAAGAATGTCTGCAGGATCTCCACCACGAACTCCATCGGCGTAAAGTCATCGTTCAGCAGTAGCACCTTGTATAACGGCGGCCGCTTCAGTTTAGGCTTGGCCTCCTTTACGGCAAGCCCGTCATCACGCTGTAGTCGACGTTCTGTACTCATGGACGAGAAACCCTGGAAGACGTTCACTGTTACATTCAGTTTAAGGAACGGACGGCCAGTTGTCGCGCCCCGGAGCGCGTCCAAACCGGTTACGACTGTCGTCATAAGCCTTTTGGACTCGGCCAAAAACTGGACAGTTCTGTCTATGTGGGAGCGATTCCCTCGCCATTCAAGGGGCCGAGCGGCCCACATTGAAGAGCTTCGTCGTCCAGACATATGTACTCAAATTCCGCTCCGAGGTAACGGGATGCAAGTCTCACATTGAATGTTCAGGGCTAAAACGGAAAAGGCCCGGGCGGTTGATACCGCCCGGGCCTTCATTTTCCGGTTGTTGCAGTCAGACGATCAGAACTGCTCTTCTTCCGTGGAACCGGTCATCGCGGTCACCGAGGACGTGCCACCCTGGATCACGGTTGTCAGAGCATCGAAGTAGCCGGCGCCCACTTCGCGCTGATGGCGCGTCGCGGTGTAACCGTCCCTCTCGGACGCGAACTCCGCCTGCTGAAGCTCGGAATAGGCCGACATCTGACGCTCCTTGTAGCCCTTTGCCAGGGTGAACATGGAGTGGTTCAGGGAATGGAAGCCCGCCAGCGTGATGAACTGGTACTTGTAACCCATGGCACCCAGCTCGCGCTGATACCTGGCGATGGTCGCATTATCCAGGTTCTTCGCCCAATTGAAGGACGGCGAGCAATTGTATGCCAGCATCTTGCCGGGGAATTCGTTCTGAATGGCCTCCGCATACTTTCTGGCAAAATCCAGATCCGGCTTGCCGGTTTCGCACCAGATGAGGTCCGCATAGGGCGCATAGGCCAGACCACGGGCAATGGCCTGATCGTCACCGGCATTTACCCGGTAGAACCCTTCCGCCGTGCGTTCGCCGGTCAGGAACGGCTTGTCCCGGTCATCCACATCGGAGGTCAGCAGATCGGCCGCGAGAGAGTCGGTACGCGCCACCAGCACTGTCGGCACACCCATGGTGTCCGCTGCCAGGCGTGCGGCGATCAGTTTCTGCACCGCTTCCTGGGTCGGCACCAGCACCTTGCCGCCCATGTGGCCGCATTTTTTCACCGCCGCCAGCTGGTCTTCGAAGTGCACGCCCGAGGCACCTGCCCTGATCATTGCCTTCATCAGCTCGTAGGCGTTCAGCACACCGCCGAAGCCGGCTTCGGCATCGGCCACGATGGGGGCCATCCAGTCGATGCTGTTATCGCCTTCGGCATGCGTGATCTGATCCGCCCGCAACAGGGCGTTATTGATACGCTCCACCACTGACGGCACGGAGTTGACCGGGTACAGGGATTGATCCGGGTACATGGTTTCACCCAGATTGGCATCCGCGGCCACCTGCCACCCAGACAGGTAAATGGCCTTGAGGCCGGCCTTCACCTGCTGCATGGCCTGGTTGCCGGTCAGCGCACCCAGGGCATTGACGAAGGGCTCGTCATGCATCAGGCGCCAGAGCTTCTCGGCGCCCTGACGGGCCAGTGTGTACTCGATATGTACGGAACCGCGAAGCCGGATCACCTCATCGGCGGTATAACCGCGTTCGATGCCCTTCCAGCGCGGATTCTCCGCCCACTCCTGATTCAGCTGCTCGATCGCCTGCTGGTTGTTCATTGATGTTTCTCCCGGTTCGAGTGGTCATTGCCACCCGGAAAGTTCGTTTAATCGGTACCCGCCCGTGATGACAACGGTCGGTCGGTACCGGATGCAGGGCTCGCTGCACGGCAAGCCGCGCAGCGCTGGTGCTGGCCATCAGACCGGCTCCGCGCAAGAACGCGGCAGCAAGGCCCCGGGACACCGCACGCTGACGAACACGCTGTTACGCAGACCCGCTTCGGTGATCCTGCCCTCTTGAGGCATTCGACACAGGTCAGCTGCGGCAGCCCCGACAATCCTGACGGAGGCGATGGTCAAGCACCGTTTTGACCGGGGGAAGGTTGCAGCCCCGGCCTCACCGGCTTTGCGCGTCGGCCTTGCCCGAAAGTTATCGGTGGCCGGGCGGCACGCAATGGGTCATTCCTGCGCCAGCGGAGGTCGGCAATTCCAGGGGGTGAGCAAAAGGTGGGTCAGAAGGGGGCAATTCCCTGCCCTGCCCCCATGAAGTTTAATGCTTCACGGGGTCGGAGACGGTCTGTGACGACAATCTCCCTGCTTCTCGCGTGCCGGCGGCGGTGCCTGCCGGCACGTGTCCCTCCCTCCTTGCTCCACAGCCCCGGACAGCTCTTTACTGACGAGCTGTCGCCGGTTTCACAAACCGCTATGCGACTTTCTGAACCTTGATTGTATTGTGGCGTCGCAGCATTTGACAACGGGCCTGGGTCAATCTTCAATATTAACTTTGTTTATACAAGGGCGAGGAGACTGATCGTGAGCGAGACCGTCGGCCGACTCTACTACAAGAACAACCGCATGAAGCAGCTTCGCGCCTTCTGTTACACGGCGCAGGCGGGCAGCATTTCCCGCGCGGCGGACCGGCTGTTCCTGAGCCAGCCCTCCGTGTCTCTACAGATTCAGGCGCTGGAACGGGAGATGGAAATCACACTGTTCGAGCGCCGAGGCCCCAAGATCACCCTGACGCCCGACGGCAAGACCCTGTATGAGCTGGCACTGCCGCTGGTGGAAGGTATTGACGGCCTGCCCGCGCGCTTTGCCGCTCATAGCCAGGACATGCAGAGCGGACGCCTGGACATCGCCGCCGGGGAGTCCAGCACTCTGTACCTGATACCGGACCTGCTCAAGCAGTTCATGGATCTGTATCCCGACAGCCCCGTCAAGCTGCACAACCTGATCGGCGCCGACATGCTCGGCGCGCTGCGCCACAATGAAGTGGACTTTGCAATCGGTTCCATGCTGGATCTGCCGGACGATATCAACTACCGGCCAGTCTATTCCTTTGCCACCTCGCTGATTACGCCGATGGATCATCCGCTGGCCGCGCGAAAAACCATCGAACTGGACGATCTGGCCTCGGACGCCCTGATTCTCCCGCCACGCCACCTGACAACGTGGCGCCTTGTTCACCTGGTACTGCAACAGCACAACATTCCCTACCATGTACGCCTCGAAGTAGGCGGCTGGGAGATCATGAAAGCCTATGTGGAGCGAGGATTCGGCATAGGAATCGCGAGCAACATCTGCCTCACTGGCCGTGAGGAACTTGCCGTAAAGCCGCTTCCGGAAGTGTTTCCCCGCCGTACCTATGGGGTTATGTGGCGCCGGGGCAAGTATCTGTCCCAGCCTGCCCGTCGCTTTATCGAACTCATGAACCCGGATTTCTTCAGCGCCGCCCGGGACCCCCTGCTGGACGACAACCACGAACCCAGTGGCAACCAGGTCTTCGTTGCGGCAGGAGCAAGGCAGCAATGAGGTGCCCTGCCATGTGGGGGTGCTACTGAATGTGCAGGCGTTGGATACCCGGTGTTTTCTGACAATACAGCGCGCGGGCAATTGCTCGACAGCTTTTCATGCGCCGGGTACGCTACCGTGCCATGACTTGGAAACCACATGTTACCGTCGCAGCGATAATCGAGAACGCGGGCCGCTTCCTGCTGGTCGAGGAGATGGCGGGTGGAAAGCTGGTGCTGAACAATCCTGCCGGGCATCTGGAGCCGGGCGAGTCGCTGGTGCAGGCGGTCATTCGTGAAACGCGGGAAGAAACAGCCTGGCGCTTCCAACCCACCGCCATCGTCGGTATTTACCGCTGGCATTTTGCTCAGCGTAATGCGACCTACCTGCGCGTCTGCTACTGCGGCACGGTCAGGGACCACGACCCCGAGCAGGCGCTGGACGACGGTATACAACGCACGCTCTGGCTTAGCCGCGAGGAACTCGACCGGACGGCCCGCCGCCTTCGCAGCCCACTGGTTCTGAAAGGTATCGACGATTTTCTCGCCGACACGCGCTATCCCCTTGACGTCATTCAGGACATTCTCGGCTGACCGGGGTCCGCGGCTCTGCTATCATGCGCCACCCTGAAAAGCCTCGCGCACTGCCCTGCCATGCATGATCCATCAGTCACCACTGTCGTAGTCGGCCTTTCCGGAGGCGTGGATTCCGCGGTTGCCGCGCTGCTGCTGATTGAGCAGGGCTATAACGTGCAGGGCCTCTTCATGAGGAACTGGGAAGACGACGACACCGACACCGTCTGCACGGCCGAAGCCGACCTGGCGGATGCCGCGCAAGTCTGCGCGGAACTCGGCATTCCCCTGCACCAGGTCAATTTCTCCGACGCGTACCGCCGGCAGGTATTCGATCATTGCCTGCGGGAGTTCGAGGCCGGCCGGACACCCAATCCGGATGTGCTCTGCAACCGCGAGATCAAGTTTCGCGCCTTTTTGCATCACGCGCTTCGGCTCGGTGCGGACAAGGTTGCCACCGGGCACTATGCACGCGTCGTGGATGGCCCCGCCGGCGTCGAACTGCACTGCGGCATTGATACCGGCAAGGATCAGTCCTATTTCCTTTACATGGTCGATCAGGATGCACTGAAGCGAACGCTGTTCCCGATCGGTCATCTTCAGAAATCCGCGGTGCGGCGGCTCGCCGAGCACGCGGGCTTCGATAATTTCGAGAAAAAGGACAGCACCGGAATCTGCTTCATCGGTGAACGGGATTTCCAGGCGTTTCTGAGCCGCTACATCCGCGCTGAACCGGGCCGCATGGTGAGCCCGGAAGGCGACGATCTGGGCGAACACCAGGGGCTGAGTTTCTACACCCTGGGCCAGCGCCAGGGGCTTGGCATTGGTGGCCGCCCGGGAGCCGGCGGGCCGTGGTATGTAGTGGACAAGGACATGGCCGGCAATCGGTTGATTGTCGCGCAGGGCCACAATCACCCTGCTCTGCTATCCACCGGCCTTATTGCGGATCAATTGCACTGGGTCAACGGACAGGCGCCGACTGCAGGTACCCGCTGCACGGCCCGCGTGCGATATCGGCAAGCCGATCAGGCCTGCCGAATCGAATCTTTCGACAACGGGCGGATGGAGATTCGTTTCGACCAACCGCAACGGGCCGTTACACCGGGGCAGTCCATTGTCCTGTATTCCGGCCAATGCTGTCTGGGCGGCGGCATAATAGAACACCGCCTGCCATTGACCGCCATTGGCAAGCCGGACCAGGAGCAGGCATGGATGACCGATTGAAGGATGAAATTCTGTCGCTCGCCGCCCTCTACCAGGCAGTGGCCGAGATTCGCGAACTGGCGGAGAACGGACGATGGAACCAGGCCCCGGTCGACACCTGCTTTGCCGGGCTTCTACAGCCGTATGAAGGCGATGTCGCGCAGACCTATGGCGGTGCCGAAGCGCTGGCGCCCGGGCTGCGCCGGTTGCAGCGTCAGCTGGCCAATCCCCAGGACATGGATCAGACCCGTTACGTCATCATGACCGTACACCTGGAACGCAAGCTGGTTAAACGCCGGGACATGCTGGCAACGCTGTCGGAGGGGCTGGAACAGGCTCGTCGACAAGCGGAATACTTCGGCAAGGTCAATGAAAATGTCGTCGGCCGTCTGGCGGACCTCTATGCTGGTACAATCAGCCAGTTGCGACCTCGAATTCTGGTTCAGGGCAAGCGGGAATGGCTGGAAGACGCCCGCAACGCCAATATGGTGCGCGCCCTGCTTTTGGCCGCAATTCGCGCCGCCACGCTCTGGCGCGCCGCGGGCGGTAACCGCCTCCGACTGATCTTCGGGCGCAACCGACTCGCGCGGGCGACGGAAGAGCTTCTGGGACAAGTCAGCTAACGGATTCGCTGCGGTGGCAAATGCCGACCTCTCTTTCATGTATTATATCCGCGCCCAAAAACTTCTACGGGCCGTCGCAGGTAGTGCCTGCATGAGGACGGCGGCTCGCGATCACGCGCTTGAAACCGGCATAAGGCCATGGTGCAGCGGCGTCTCCGCCGACGGGCGCCTGAAAACGTCGGGCAGATGCCTGCTCAGCCCGTCGGTGACACAGAAACGGACAGACCGGGAGGTATGATGACTAACAGTTTCGATACGCGCTCCACACTCGATGTGGACGGCAAATCCTACGAGATCTACCGATTGGACGCCCTGCGCGAACAGGGATACGACGTTGATCGCCTGCCCTTTTCCCTGAAAGTGCTGTTGGAGAACCTGCTTCGAACCGAAGACGGGCTGAACGTCACCAGCGATAGTGTCAAGGCCCTGCTCGCCTGGGACGCCAAGGCCGTGCCCAGCTCGGAAATCGCGTTCACACCGGCGCGGGTCGTCATGCAGGACTTCACCGGCGTTCCCGCCGTGGTCGATCTGGCAGCGATGCGCGACGCCATGAAGCGCCTGGGCGGCGATCCGGAACGTATCAACCCGCTCTCTCCCGCCGATCTGGTGATCGACCATTCGGTCATGGTCGACCATGCTGGAACCAGCAATGCGCTGGATCTGAACACCAAGCTGGAGTACCACCGCAATCAGGAGCGTTACAAGTTCCTGCGCTGGGGTCAGAATGCGTTTTCCAACTTCCGCGTGGTGCCGCCGGGTACCGGCATCGTTCATCAGGTAAACCTGGAATACCTGGCCGACGTCGTGTTCACACGCAAGGCTGACGGTACGATTCAGGCCTACCCCGACACCCTGGTCGGCACCGATTCCCATACAACGATGATCAATGGGCTTGGTGTACTGGGCTGGGGCGTCGGCGGCATCGAGGCCGAGGCCGCCATGCTCGGGCAGCCGGTTTCCATGCTTATCCCCCAGGTTGTCGGCTTCGAACTCAAGGGTCGCATGCCCGAAGGCTGCACCGCCACCGACCTGGTGCTTACGGTCACGCAGATACTGCGCAAGCACGGCGTGGTCGGCAAGTTCGTGGAGTTCTTCGGCGACGGCCTGGCCAATCTGCCGCTGGCGGACCGTGCCACCATCGCCAACATGGCGCCGGAATACGGTGCCACCTGCGGCATCTTCCCCATCGACGGCGAAACCATGCGCTATCTGGAAATCTCCGGCCGCAGCGAGGAGACCATGGCTTTGGTGGAAGCGTACGCCAAGGCGCAGGGCATGTGGCGCGAGGACGGCGCTCGGCAGGCGGATTACACCGACGTGCTGCAGCTGGACCTGAGCACGGTGGAACCCAGCCTGGCAGGCCCCAAACGACCCCAGGACCGGGTCGCGCTCAAGAACACCAAAGCGACATTCACCAGCAATCTTCAGGCGTTCCTCGACGAGCACAGCGGTACCGACGAAGAGCGGTTCAAGAACGAGGGCGGTGACACCGCGATTGGTGGTCAGATCGACTACGAAAGCGGCGCCGTGGAAATCGAATTGAACGGCAAGAAGGAACTGCTCACCCACGGTGCCGTGGTCATTGCCGCCATCACCAGCTGCACCAACACCTCCAATCCGGCGGTACTGGTGGCGGCCGGCCTGGTGGCAAGGAAGGCTCACGAACGTGGCATGACCGTAAAACCCTGGGTGAAGACCTCCTTCGCCCCTGGCTCCCAGGTGGTGCCGGCCTATCTCGAGAAAGCCGAACTCCTCGAGCATCTGAACGCCCTTGGCTTTAACGTCGCGGGCTTCGGCTGCACCACGTGCATCGGCAATTCCGGCCCGCTCGCGGAACCCGTCAGCGATGCAATCCGAGACGGCAATCTCATGGTTGCCTCGGTGCTCTCCGGCAACCGTAACTTCGAGGGTCGCGTGCACCCGGACATCCGCACCAACTGGCTGGCCTCACCACCCCTGGTTGTCGCCTACGCACTCGCCGGCAGCATGACCATCGACATTACCCGTGAGCCTCTCGGCCAGGACAAGGACGGCAACGACGTATTCCTCAAGGATATCTGGCCGACCCAGCGCGAGATTGCCGACGTGGTCGGCGCCAATATCAGCCGCGCCATGTTCCAGGAGCGCTATTCCGATGTCTTCGCTGGCGACAGCAACTGGCAGGGTATCGCTACCGCCGAAGGCCAGAACTACGACTGGGCACCGTCCACCTACATTGCCAACCCGCCCTATTTCGAGGGCATGTCCATGGACGAACCCGGTGTCTCCGAGGTCAGCGGCGCGCGCTGCCTGGTGTTTGTCGGTGATTCCATCACCACCGACCATATCTCGCCCGCGGGCGCAATCAAGCCGGATAGCCCCGCCGGCAAGTACCTGCAGGCGCACGGCGTGGAACCGCGTGACTTCAACTCTTACGGTTCTCGTCGCGGCAACCATGAAGTCATGATGCGCGGCACCTTCGCCAATATCCGTTTGCGCAACAAGATGGCGCCGGGCACCGAGGGCGGCTGGACCACCCATGTGCCCTCCGGAGACGTGATGAGCATCTTCGATGCCGCCCAGAAGTACCGCGAGCAGAACACGCCGCTCATGGTGATAGCGGGCAAGGAATACGGTACCGGATCCAGCCGCGACTGGGCGGCCAAAGGCACCAACCTGCTTGGTGTGAAGGCGGTCATTGCCGAAAGCTTCGAGCGAATTCACCGCTCCAATCTGGTCGGCTTTGGTGTGCTGCCACTACAGTTCAGTGCCGGTGACAGCGCCGAGAGCCTCGGACTTACCGGCGAGGAGACGTTCTCCATTTCATCGCTCGACGGTGAACCGACGACCGTGACCGTTACCGCCACGGCCGACAACGGCAAGGAAACCCGGTTCGAGGCCCTGCTTCGTATTGACACGCCGAAGGAGTGGGACTACTTCCGCAACGGCGGAATCCTGCATTACGTCCTGCGGGATCTGGCACGTCAGTCAAAGGCGGCCTGATCCAGCATCGTCAGTGAAAAGGCCGATCCCTGTGAGGGGTCGGCCTTTTTCATTTTCCACTAACGCCCATTGGGCTCGCAAATAACAGCGTCCAGTAACGCCGCAACCCCGAATCCGTCTCGGCAAGCGCAAGGCCCGCTCCGATCTCCCGGATCTTCGGGTTCATGATATTGACGCAGTGATTGGGGCTGTCCAGCCAGCCACGGACGACGGCATCCACCGACGTTTGACCGGCGGCTATATTCTCGCCCCAGGCCTGTGGCCGGTAGCCGGTAGCCCTCAGGCGCGTTTCAGGCGTGGAGCCATCCGGCCCGGTATGGTCGAACCAGTTCCGGTTTGCCATGACTGTGGCATAGTCCTGAGCGGCTTCGGCAACGCGGTCATTCCAGACGACGGGCGGTACGGATGACATCCGGGCCTTTCCGCAGTAGCGCGAACTGGCACGGGCCTCATTGATCTGAACCAGCATATCGGCGCGCAATGCCCCCTGCTCCCGCGCTTCCAGCCCCGCTCTCACTGTCTGCGTGTGGCTCTCATCCTCACAGGCCACAAGCAACAACAACATGGCGCCCATGAGCAGCACGAATCGGGTGAGCCGGCTTTTGCAGCGACGCATCCACCACCCTCCCCTGGGGGAATTAGATCAGAGGCTCCCTACGCGGCACTCGTCAACGCAGGTTTAGCACATCTTCCATGTCATACAGGCCGGGATCGCGGTCCGCCACCCAGGCGGCGCTGCGCACGGCACCCCGGGCAAAGGTCATCCGACTGCCGGCACGATGCGTAATCTCAAGGCGCTCCCCCAGCCCCAGGAACATGACCGTGTGATCACCAACCACATCGCCGCCACGAATGGTTTCAAAGCCAATGGTACGGCTGTCACGCTCACCGGTGCGCCCCTGCCTGCCATAAACGGCGCACGCATCCAGATCACGGCCCAGGGCTTCCGCCAGCACTTCGCCCATGCGCAGGGCGGTACCGGAAGGGGCGTCAATCTTGTGGCGATGATGGGTTTCCACCACCTCGACATCGAAATCATCGCCTAGCGCACGTGCCGCCATATCGATGAGTTTCAGTGACATGGTGACCCCTACGCTGTAGTTCGCGGCAAACACCACTCCCACTTCGGACGCGGTCTGCTCCACCACCTGTCTCTGATCGGGGCTAAGCCCCGTGGTGCCAATGACCATGCGAACACCATGCCGTGCACACAATGCGGCGTTGTCCACCGTCGCTTCCGGGAGCGTGAAATCAATCAACACATCGAGGTCGGGAAGCACCGCGGCAAGGTCATCGGTTACCGATATGCCGATTTTGCCGACCCCGGCCAGTTCACCGGCGTCGGTACCCAGGAACGGTGATCCCGGTCGATCCACGGCGGCCGCCAACTCCAGACCCGGGCTCTTGACCACGGTTTCCACCAATTGCCGGCCCATACGCCCCGCCGCGCCGGTAATGCCGATCCGGTTAGCCATCTGTCCGCCGTACTCCCCTGTATTCAGAACTTCAGATCTTCAAAGAAGCGTCTGGCCTTGTCGAGCCAGGATGTGGTCTGCGGATTATGGCGCTCACCGCCGTCATCCAGGGTCTCACCCAGTTTTTCCAGAAGTTCTCTTTGTTCGCGTGTCAGGTTAACGGGGGTCTCCACCACAACCCGGCACAGCAGGTCACCCTGCGGCCCGCCACGCACCGGCTTGACGCCCTTGCCCCTGACACGGAACACCTTGCCGCTCTGAGTGCCTTCGGGCACGCGCAAGGCAACCCGTCCGGACAGCGTCGGCACCTCCAGCTCGCCGCCCAGTGCCGCGGTCACGTAACTGATCGGCACCTGGCACCGCAAGTGTTCGCCATCACGGACAAATATAGGATGTTCCCGAACCATGATCTGCACATACAGATCGCCTGGCGGCCCGCCCCTTTCACCGGGCTCGCCCTCGCCACTCAGGCGTATGCGGTCCCCGGTGTCGACACCGGCGGGAATTCGGACCGAAAGGTCCTTGGTGTCCTTGATTTTGCCCTGGCCGCCGCAACTGTCGCAGGGGTCGGTGACCACGCTGCCGGTGCCGCCGCAGCGCGGGCAACTCTGCTGAATGGAGAAAAAGCCCTGCTGCACCCGCACGTCACCATGACCATGACAGGTGGGGCAGGTCTCTGGCGCCCGGCCGCCCTTCTGGCCTTTGCCGTCACACGCCTCGCAAACATGCCAGGTCGGCACGCGGATGGTGGTTTCGGTTCCGTTGACGGCGTCTTCAAGAGACAACTCCAGGTTGTAGCGCAGATCCGCGCCCCGGTAGACGCCGGGGCCGCCGCGACGCCCCCCGAAGATGTCGCCGAAGACATCCGAGAAGATATCGGAGAACCCGCCGGCCCCCGGCTGACCACCGCCCATGCCGTCCACGCCAGCATGACCGAACTGGTCATAGGCCGCGCGTTTCTGCGGATCGGTGAGTACTTCGTATGCGGTTTTAATTTCCTTGAACTGGATTTCGGCTTCTGCATCGCCCGGATTGCGGTCCGGGTGGTATTTCATGGCAAGCCGTCGGTATGCCTTTTTGAGGTCTGCCTCGGAGGCATTCTTCTGTAAACCCAGGACCTCGTAGTAATCGCGTTTCGCCATCGTGTCCATGTGCCCCGTCGTGGTGTTTGCGCCGCGTCTCCAGCACCCCTGCCGGTACGCACGCGGGCGCGAGGTTCACCCCCCCGCGCCCGTATCCGTGATTCATATTGCCGCCCCCTGCCGGAGGGGGCGGCCCGCGGTCACTTGCGCTCGTCTTCGTCCTTGACTTCCTCGAACTCCGCGTCAACCACGTCATCCGATTCCGTCTTGCCGCCTTCGGGCTTGGCGGCCTCACCCTCTTCACCCTGCCCGTACAACTTCTCGGCCAGCTTGCCTGACACTTCGGCGAGGGCCTGGGTTTTGGCGTCTATGGCGTCCTTGTCCTCGCCCTTGATCACGTTTTCCAGATCTTCGATGGCAGATTCAACCGACTGCTTCTCAGTCGCCGAGACCTTGTCACCAAGATCCTTCAGCGATTTGCGCGTTGCATGAATCATGTTGTCGGCCTGATTACGGGCCTCCACCAGTTCACGCAGCTTGCGGTCTTCCTCGGCATGCGCCTCGGCATCGGTCACCATCTTCTCGATCTCGTCATCGGACAGACCGGAGGACGCCTTGATGACGATCGACTGCTCCTTGCCGGTCGCCTTGTCCTTGGCGGAGACGTGCAGAATGCCGTTGGCATCGATATCGAAGTTCACTTCGATCTGCGGCACGCCGCGCGGTGCCGGCGGAATGTCCGCGAGGTCGAAACGACCCAGGGACTTGTTGCCGGTCGCCATCCCGCGTTCGCCCTGAAGCACGTGTACGGTCACCGCGGTCTGATTATCCTCGGCGGTGGAGAACACCTGGTTCGCCTTGGTGGGAATCGTGGTGTTCTTTTCGATCAGCTTGGTCATCACGCCGCCCATGGTCTCGATACCCAGAGACAACGGCGTTACGTCCAGCAGCAACACGTCCTTCACGTCGCCACCAAGCACGCCACCCTGGATGGCCGCGCCCACCGCGACCGCCTCGTCCGGGTTGACGTCCTTGCGCGGCTCCTTGCCGAAGAACTGCTTGACCGCCTCCTGCACCTTGGGCATGCGGGTCTGACCGCCGACCAGAATGACTTCTTCGACTTCCGAAGCCTTGAGCCCGGCATCCTTGAGTGCGATCCGGCAGGGCTCGATGGTGCGCTGGACCAGCTCGTCGACCAGCGACTCAAGCTTGGCACGGGTCAGTTTGATAGCCAGATGCTTGGGCCCGCTGGCATCCGCGGTCACGTACGGCAGGTTGATCTCGGTCTGCTGACTGGAAGACAGCTCAATCTTGGCCTTCTCCGCGGCTTCGCGCAGACGCTGCAGCGCCAGCCGGTCCTTGCCCAGATCGATGCCCTGATCCTTCTTGAACTCCGCAACCAGATACTCGATCACGGCGCGGTCGAAATCCTCACCACCGAGGAAGGTATCGCCGTTGGTCGACAACACCTCGAACTGGTGCTCACCGTCGACCTCGGCAATCTCGATGATGGAAATATCGAAGGTACCACCACCCAGATCGTAAACCGCCACCTTGCGGTCGCCGGACTTCTTGTCCATGCCGTACGCCAGCGCCGCCGCCGTGGGCTCGTTGATGATGCGCTTGACCTCGAGCCCGGCGATCTTGCCGGCATCCTTGGTCGCCTGACGCTGCGAATCGTTGAAGTAGGCAGGCACGGTGATGACCGCCTCGGTGACCGTTTCACCGAGATAGTCTTCCGCGGTCTTCTTCATCTTTTGCAGCACCCGGGCGGAAATCTCCGGTGGTGCCATTTTCTTGCCCCGCACCTCGACCCAGGCGTCACCGTTGTCCGCCTTGACGATCTTGTAGGGCATTTCCTTGACGTCGCGCTGCACCACGCTTTCGTCGAAACGCCGGCCAATGAGGCGCTTGACGGCATGCAACGTGTTCTCCGAATTGGTAACCGCCTGGCGTTTGGCCGGGGAGCCGACCATGACTTCGCCGTCCTCGGTGAAGGCCACAACCGAAGGCGTCGTACGCTCACCCTCGGCGTTTTCGATTACGCGAGGTTTGCCACCTTCCATCACGGCTACGCAGGAATTCGTGGTCCCCAGGTCAATGCCGATGATCTTTCCCATAATGACTGACTCCTGATGATTTTCGCGCCGCTTTCGCCGGCCACTTTCAGATTTGTCCTGTTAATTTGGGCAAACTCGAGATTTTCAAGGCTTGCCGGATTCTTCTTCGGCAGCACGGGAGACGATGACCATTGCCGGCCGCAGCAGACGATCGTTCAGGGTGTAACCTTTCTGAACGACATGGATCACCGTATTGGGCTCATGCTCGGCCGACGGCTGCATCGCCATCGCCTCATGCTTCTCGGGGTCGAATTTCTGACCCTTGGGGTCGATTTCGACTATGCTGAACCGGTCAAGCACCTGGGCCAGCATCTTCAGCGTGAGCTCGCTGCCCTCGGTGAGCCGCTCCACATTGGCGCCATCCTCGGTCGCTGCCTGCAACCCCATTTCCAGGCTGTCCTTTACCGGCAGCAGGTCCGCGGCAATCTTCTCCAGCCCGAACTTGTGGGCGTGCTCCACATCGCGCTCCAGGCGTCGTCGGACATTCTCCAGCTCAGCCCTGGCGCGCAGGAACTGATTCCAGTTCTCCTCCGCACGGGCCATTGCCGATTCGAGCTCCGCCTCCAGGCCTGACAAACGTTCGTCTTGCTCCCCCGCCTCTGCGTCTTCGGCCTCCGGCGCCGATTGCGCCTTGCCCGCGTCCGCTGCCCGCGCGACGTCAGGCTCCTCGCCAGGGGATTTCTGTTCCTTTTGCTCAGCCATGCATCAGTCTCCATCACGATAACAATCTGCCCGCAGCCACGGCTGCGCAGGGCCCCATGAGAATAGATCAGAGGCTCCTTAAACGTCTCGAGGATAGGAAATGGGGATCAGTGCTGCTGATTCAAGGCGGCACCCAATAACCGGGCCGTCATGTCGACAATCGGAATCACCCGATCGTACTCCATCCGGGTGGGGCCCAGCACGCCCAGTACGCCCAGTACTTCGCCTTCGGCGGAATAGGTGGAGGTCACCAGGCTGCAACCGTCGAACACCCGATAACCCGATTCCTCTCCGATGAAAATCTGTATACCGTCGGCCACCAGGCACTGGTCGAGGAGATGGAGAATATCCCGCTTTTCGGTAAAGGCCTCGAACAATCCGCGGAGCTTGTCGACATTGGAGAGTTCCTGAAATTCCATGAGATTGGTCTGGCCACGGATCACGTAGCCGTCTTCCTTGCCGCTGTTGCCGGTGAATACCTTACTGCCTACTTCAATCACCGAGCTCATCAGTTCGTTCATGCGCTGGCGATCGGTTTGCATCTGCTGAAGCAATGTCTGGCGCACGTTCTCGACATCCCGTCCGGCGAACTCCATATTCAGATAGTTGGCCACCATCTGTAGTTCGTCGGCGCCGTACTCACGGTCGGTGTGTATTACCCGGTTCTGAACCTCGTACTCGTTGAGCACCAGGATGGCGAGCACACGCCGGTCTGACAGAGGCAGGAACTCAACATGGCGCAGCGACACCGCCGTGCGCCGGGGCAGCGTCACCACGCCGGTCAACCGGGTCAGACCGGAAAGCAGGTTGGACGCGGAATCCACCAGTGCCTCGGAGCTGCCACCTTCCACATCCAGCCGGATCTTCCGCCCTTCCATCTCAGCGAGTGTGAACGGCTGGACGGTGAGCAGGCTATCCACGAAGAAGCGATAGCCCTTGTCCGTCGGCACGCGGCCGGCCGACGTATGCGGTGAACGCACATAACCGAGCTCTTCCAGATCAGCCATGACGTTGCGTACCGTTGCGGGGCTCAGATCCAGCCCCGCATCCCGTGTCAGCGTACGCGAACCGACTGGCTGCCCGTCACGGATATGTTTCTGTACCATGACACGCAGTAGATGACGGGCACGTTCATTAAGGTCGGTGTCTGCCATTGGTGAATCGCATTGCTCCAGTCAAGAGCGGCCAAATTAGCACTCTCGACAGAGAGTGCCAAAATCACGTTAGCAACAAGGGGGTATGTCGTCAACACGCGAGTCCGACGGCCATATCCCTGTGTGAAAACACAATGTCCCGCACTTTGCCGTGCGGCTTCCACCAACCATGACACATTGTTAACGGGTCCGTTACACTCGTAGCCTGCCATGCCGGACAGGCAATTTAGAGGTTCGCCGGATGCTGACGCACCTGCACATACGCGATTTTACCCTGGTGGACAGGCTCGATCTGGACATTGCCCCCGGCATGACCGCGCTTACCGGCGAGACGGGTGCGGGCAAATCCATCCTGCTGGACGCCCTGGGACTGACGCTTGGCGATCGCGCCGATACGGACACCGTCCGCCGCGGCTCCGAGCGGGCCGAGGTCACCGTCAGTTTCAGTATTGACGCCCTGCCCGAGGTTGACGCCTGGTTGCGCGAACATGATCTGGACGATGACGGCGAATGTCTGCTGCGCCGCGTTGTACATGCCAACGGCCGTTCCAAGGGCTTTATCAACGGCCGCCCCGTGCCCCTGCAGCTGCTAAGGGAGCTGGGCGAGCAACTGGTGGACATCCATGGCCAGCACGAGCACCAGTCGCTGATGAAACGCGAAATTCAACGCGCGGTGCTGGACGCGTTTGGCAATTGTCAGGACGCCGTCGGCCGCGTGCGGGACCTGCACGACCGGATTCTGGACATTGATCGTGAAATGTCGGCGTTGGGCGGTGGCCACGAGGACACCGACGCCCGTCGCGACCTGCTCTCCTACCAGGTAAAGGAACTCGAAGGCCTGGACCTCGAACAAATGGCAATAACCGCGCTCGAAGATGAACATCGACGCCTGGCCAATGCCGGTGATCTGCTGGAAAACGCGCAGCAACTGCTACAGATGCTTCATGAAGACGATGGCTCGGCGCAATCCATCCTCGGCCAGGCCCAGCGCAGCCTGGAAGCCTTCGCCGGCGTGGATCCCGTGTTCGGTGAAGTCCTTGATCTGATCGCCGGTTCTCTCGTTCAGTTGGAAGAAGGCGTTGACACGCTGCGGCGCCATGCCGATGCCATGGACCTGAACCCGGAACGCCTCGCGGAAGTTGAACAGCAGATTTCCCACCTCACCGATCTCGCACGCAAGCACCGCTGCAGGCCGGAGGAACTGAGCGAAGTTCGGGATCGCCTTCAGGATGAACTGACTCGACTCGAACACGCCGGAGAGCACCTTGAGCAGCTTGACCGCGACAGAGCCGAAACAGCGGAGCATTACCGGAGTGCCGCAGCCGCACTTACCGCTCGTCGGAACGAGGCGGCGGAAAACCTCGCCCGCCTGGTCACCGAACAGCTCAGTGACCTGGGCATGGCTGGGGCGGCTTTCCGAATTGACCTGACCCCGCTGGAACGGCCGGACACCACCGCCCACGGTCTCGATCAGATTACATTCGAGGTCAGGACCAATGCCGGCCAACCCTTCGGCCCGCTCAGCCGGATAGCCTCCGGCGGTGAATTGTCACGCATCAGCCTTGCCATTCAGGTGGCAGCCGCGGACAGTACACATATCCCCACCCTTATATTTGACGAAGCCGACAGCGGCATTGGTGGCGGTGTCGCCGAAGTCGTGGGCCGACAGCTGCGGACGCTAGGCCGAAGTCATCAGGTGCTGTGCGTGACCCATCTGCCCCAGGTTGCCGCCCAGGCCCACCATCACCTCAAGGTCAGCAAGCAAATGGAAACCGACAGCACCCGCAGTCAGGTAAGCCCAATGGGCAGCGAGGAACGGGTAAGGGAAATCGCCCGCATGCTGGGTGGCGTGGAAATTACCGACACCACCCTGGAACACGCGGGTGAAATGGTAAGCCGCGCGCAGACGGCCTGACCTGACTCTCGGCTACGACGCGGGCCAGGCCTTGGAGGCTCCTTAATTGTCTCGGCCGCGCTGGCAGCTGGAACACGTTCCATACAGGATCAGCGAGTGGTCGGTGATCCTGAAGCCCCTCTCATCGGCCACTTTCATCTGCCGGTCCTCGATCACCCGGTCGACGAACTCCTCGATCAGCCCGCACTGCAGGCAAACCAGGTGATCATGGTGTTTGCCCTCGTCGAGCTCGAACACCGACTGCGCGCCCTCGAAATGATGGCGCTGCACCAAGCCGGCCGATTCAAACTGGGTAAGCACGCGGTAAACCGTGGCCAGCCCGATATCCTCGCCCGACTCCAGAAGTGCTTTGTAAACATCCTCCGCGGACAGATGCCGGAGATTGCTGCGCTCAAGCATCTCCAGAATCTTCAGCCGCGGCAGGGTCACTTTCAGGCCCGCTTTTCTGAGGTCTTTGGACTCCACGTTGTCCCCCATCGGTCATGTCCATTGATGTGCTGATACGGTATGATTCCCGGACCACTGGCCCCGGTAGCAAGTTCACTCCATGAGGCATATCGCATCCATTGTATTACTCTGTGCCTGCTGCGTCTCCCTGATTGCGTGCAGTAGCAGCTCCGTTCCCTTTTTCTATCAAGTCGAGATCCAGCAGGGCAATATCATCACCGATGACATGATTACCCAACTGCGCCCCGGCATGACCAAGCGGCAAGTCCAGTTCGTCCTGGGCAAACCCGCCATTGACGATATCTTCCATGAGAATCGCTGGGACTACATCCACACGCGCGCCGACGGCGGTGGCGGCGCCCCGGACAGGCTCACGGCGATCTTTGACGACAGCGGCAGCCTGGTGGACCTCCAGGGCAACCTCGCCCCCGATAACTGGACCTCCTGACACGGCGACGCTGCCGCTGAGGCAGCTCACTGTCGTCGTGCACGCTGCCTGCGGACCTCTTTCGGATCCGCGATCAGCGGCCTGTAGATCTCTACCCTGTCCCGTGGGCACAAGGTCTGCTCCAGGCTGACGAGGCGCCCGAAGATGCCGACCTCGTTTACGGCAAGATCGACTTCAGGCTGACGCCGCAGCAGGCCGGATTGCTCAATGGCCTGTCGTACCGTGCTGGCCGCGGGAACATTCAAGCGCAACAGGATCTGCTTCTCCGGCAAGCCGTAGGCAACCTCCACCGGGAAGCAATCGTCGGAGTGTTTATTCGTCGGGCTTTCCATAAACGACCTCGGCCCGTTTAACGAACGAATCCACCAACCGGTTGGCCAACTCATCGAAAACACGGCCAAAGGCCATGCGGACGATGGCATTGCTGAACTCGAACTCCAGGTCCAGGGATACCTTGCAGGCATCCTCACGCAGAGCCTGAAACCGCCAGTATCCATCAAGACGACGAAACGGCCCTTCAAGCAGCCTGATCTCCACCATCTTGCCGGGTTGAGAGCGGTTCAGCGTGGTAAAGGATTTACTGATGCCACCCTTGCTGATCGTCACGAAGGCCTTGATCTCGTCATCCTTGCGCTCAAGCACACCGCTATCGCTGCACCACGGCAGAAACTCCCGATAGCGATCCACATCTTCCACCAGGTCAAACATCGCGCGTGCGGAATACGCGACCAGGGCACTACGGGAGATCGTTGTCATCACTCACCACCAGCGTTGCCGATCAGCCCCAGCCCATCCAGCAGTACAGCCAGCAGCAGCAACGGCGCAACAAATCGGAGCACAAAGTAACAAGGCCCGAACAGGCGGCTTTCCCGCCACCCCAGACCAAACAGTACGGACTCGCGTGGAATCGCCCAACCCACAAACACCACCGCCGCCAGGGCGGCCAGGGGCAGCACGATAAGCGTCGCAAGCTGGTTGAGCAAGTCGAACATGGTCGCCGTGCCGAAGCCCGGCATGGCGGCCAGCGGATACCAGCCCTGCCCGGCTACCGAATACACGCCGATAACACCCAGCACCCAGACCATCACGCCCGTAAGCAGGGTGGCGGCCGGCCGCCGCACTCTGCCCCGCTCCACCAGCCAGGCAACCACCGGCTCCATTAACGCGATGCCGGTCGTGAGCGCTGCGAGGGCAAGCACGGTGAACAATAACACCGCCATATAGCTGCCGCCGGCAAGCCCGCTCAACACCATCGGCAGGGTTTCAAACATCAGCCCTGTTCCGCTCTGCATACCGATGTTACCGGCCGCGAGCAGGGTCACGACAACCACCGCCGCCGCAAGCGCGACCAGCGTGTCCAGCACCACCACCAAAACCGTGCTGGCGACAAGTGGAACGCGATCCGACAGATACGCGCCATACGCACCCGCCACGCCTACCCCGAGAGCCAGACTGAAGAACCCATGCCGAAGCGCGGCACGAACCGCATCGCCATCCAGCTGTCCGACGTCCGCGGCAAAAACCTGCCTGAGCGCAGCACCCGATTCGGGCAGCCCCATAACCAGTACCAGCAAAGCGATCATCCCCAGCAGCAGCATCGGCACGCCGACCCGGACGAACGGCTCGATACCCAGCGACAACCCGCGCATCACCACCGCCATCACCATCGCCAGAAACATCATCTGCCACGCCAGACTGCGTTCCACATCTCCGCTGATACCCTGAAAGAGCGCCATGGCGTCAACGACATCCATACGCTCGAGCGCACCGCCGAGCATTCGGAACAGATAGCCCAACGCCCAACCCGCAACAACGCTGAGGACGGATAGCAGCAGTATTGCGCCAAGGATCGCGATACCGCCTGCCAGAGCCCACTGCGGGTGCCCGCCATGTACGCGGGAAAGGCCGCGATAAGCCTGCACCGGCGCCTGATGGGCGCCCCGCCCGATCAGAATCTCCGCCAACAGCAAGGGGATGGAGAGCAGCAGCAGGCAAATCATGTACAACAGCAGAAAGGCGCCGCCGCCGTGCGCGACCACCAGTTCCGGGAAGCGCCACAGGTTTCCAAAACCGATGGAGGCACCGGCAAGTGCAAGGATAAACAGGCTGTGGCTGGACCACTCGCCTTGCAGGGAGCGTCGGGGGACAGGCAAATCATCATCCTTTTAATTGTTGTCTGCGCGGCTCATTGTCCGGCAGTTCGCCCTGACCGGCAACTGAACCGGTAGTACTCCCGCGGACAGATGGCTACAATGCGCGGCGTGAGCAAAAAGAAGCCAAATGCCGGTTCAAACGTCATCGCGGTCAACAAGAAGTCCCGCCATGACTTTTTTATCGAAGATACCCTGGAAGCGGGCCTCGCTCTCGAGGGCTGGGAGGTCAAGAGCCTGCGCGCCGGGCGCCTCAGCCTGGCCGAGGGCTACGTGGTGGTCCGCCGTGGCGAAGTGTGGCTGATTGGCAGCAACGTACAGCCTCTGCCCTCCGCCTCCACGCATGTGGTGCCGGACCCCGCCCGCACCCGCAAACTGCTACTGCACGGCAAGGAAATCGCACGCCTGACCGGCTCCGCCGACCGCGAGGGCTACACCCTCGTGCCGTTGCGCATGTACTGGAAACGCGGCCGGGCCAAGCTGGAAATCGGCCTGGGCAAGGGCAAGAAAAAGTACGACAAGCGGGAAACCCAGAAACAGCACGATTGGCAACGGCAAAAGGAACGGCTGCTCAAACACCGTGCCTGAGCCCCGCCCCGGCCCCCTGACCGGCCGTCCCCTTGCCTTTCACTGCGGCCACCCCCACACTATGTCCTGTACCGGGGGCGACATGGTTTCGACGCGGGTCGCAAAACCTGAGGTGCATGCCGAGGACGTAGTCTCACCTCGTTAAATAATGACTGCCAACTTAAACATAGTTGCCAACGAAGATAACTACGCTCTAGCGGCCTAAATCCCGCTAGCCGTTTACCTGGTGATTGCTTGTGGTCCTGGGTCGACGGTCGTAGAACACAAGCTCGCAGTGTCGGGTTCCGCCTGTACAAGGCACTGTTAAATCGATCGGGCTAGTTTTCCGCGTTCCCTCGCCTGTTGGGTAGCGGACGGCGAATGTTAAAAACGGGCTAAGCATGTAGATCCAACGGCAGAGCTCCTGCGGACGCGGGTTCGATTCCCGCCGCCTCCACCAAACACAAGGGTCTGGATAGTCTCCAGGCCCTTTTTCTTTGCGTGAATCCCGGCGTGCCACCGGGTTCCGGACGATTTCCCTGCGGGTTGTCAACTTCATCCGGGAGCCGCGCGCTCAATTCCAATGAATCACAGGCTACCCGCCCGACTACCGACTACTAGGGCCAGAACTGCGCATAGCCGCCGCCTGATTCGGGAAGCGGGAAAAGCATCGGGGCTGGTGAAAGGATGTTTTAGCGCTGGCGTCTTTAATTAAAGAATGCTTTAATACACGGAACTCCAATTAAAGCTCTGTTTACTATGAAGCGAATCACCGGCATCTACAGCAACTCTACGACCCTGGGCGAGTCTGTCCAGGCCTTCCTGCCGCACCCGCTGCCACCCGCCGAACTCGCGGAGGAAGCGGGTTTTGCCGTCAGCAACACGGACGATGCCGAGGAAGTCACCAACTATGATTCAGGTGCAAGATGTATTCGAGGGCCTCTCGGCGGCAGTTACGCGCGCCGAGAGGCTTGAAGGTTAATGTGATACATGCGGGCGCCAGGAACAACAGTCGTTACTGGCACATACCCACTCAGTTCATCTCGTTTGCCACTTTCCAGCAGGCTTCGACGAACTGATCCACTTCCTGCCTGCTATGCCACAGGTGCGTTGAAACCCGCAGCGGTCGGTGGAGATCTTGACTGCCGATGACTGGCACCGCGGTGTTTCGAACGATGAACCCGAGTTCATTCAGCCGGCTCACGAACGCACTGGACGCTGATGCGTTGGTGATGAGGCTTGGATTAAGGAACGGGTTGAACGAGGTCAGCGCGGAGAGCAATTCAGGATCATCCTTGGGAGATGACAACGCCCCCACTCCCCAGCGATCCGCGACACTTTCCTTGAGATGCATCGAGAGCCCCAGGACGTAATCCTCGATCACGTCGCGCCCAATCTCATCCCACATATCGCATGCCTTGCCCATGGCATTGAGCGCCGGTGCATTCCGGCTGCCGATACTCGACAGTACTGCGGCAACATCGTAGGTGGCTGTGGGCCCTGCGGTTCGCTCGCTCCAATGGACCTGGCCCGGGATGCCATCAATCCGTGACACCATGTGCGATTCCGACGAAAAACTGCCGGTGGTGACCGGATAGAATTCCGGTAGTGGCAACGGGTTGTATTGTGACCTGACCTTGTTGCGAACGACTAGAATGCCAGTCGCGCCAGGGCCGCACTGCCATTTGTGGCCAGCACCCGACATGAAGTCGACGCCGAGTTCGGCGTAATTGTACGCCATCATGCCCGGCAAGTGCGCGCCGTCACAAATCGTGATGAGTCCGTAGCTGATCGCCAGATCAACCAGCCGGCGAATGGGCAACATTGTGCCAGTGAGGAACGTCGGCGAAGACCACATCAGGGCTCGCACATTCAGCCCTTCCCCCATCGCTTCATCAATCTTGTCCTTGAATAGATCTACCGTATCCTGTGCGGTTTGATCATTGCCCGTCGGCAGCGCGACGCGGCGAATCTGTAACCCATATTTCAGCGCCGCAATCTGCAACGGGGAGTTGCCTCCACCGTGTTCGTGGTTTGTTGTGACAACGCAGTCGTTTGGCCCCCAGGGGATCCCCAGGATGGCGGTGCACATGCCGTCCGTGGTGTTGTAGGAAAGCGCGAGTTCGTCCGCATCGACCCCGAACCCAGGTGCGATCCGCGATCGAAGCTCAGCGTAGTTTCCGTAGCCGTTCAGCGACTCGCGTGCCTTCTCGAGGTTCTCCTCATTAAAGAACTGAACAACTTCGCGCGGCATTGCGCCGGCCGTGCCGACGTTCATGAACACCTTTTCTCGGTTCAGCATGAACTCGTTGCGCCATGGGCTGACGGCAGCTCCTCCCCCGCCTGGTCCCCGACCTGGAGGCGGCCCCCCTCGCCATGGCGGCGGCCCCCCCCGACCCTGACCAGGCGCAGCAAGAACCTGACCGGGGAGGCCAGCGACCGCCAGTGCCGTACCTGCGCCGACCATCTGCAGGAATTTGCGGCGTGCGGAATCATCGAGTGTGCGCTCGCTGCTCGCGGTGCGGCTTTTAATCTGCGGCGCCGCATCATCATTTTTGACTTTGTTCATTAGGGTATCCTCGGGCGATGTGCAGTTAATGAATCAACCTTTCCTGACCATGCAATGAAGATCGATACAGGTATGTGTCACGGCCTGAACGCGACAACCGCGATTTCAATCAGCACATCGCGGGGAAGGCGAGACACCTCGACGGTGGCCCGAGCGGGGGGATCGGTATCAAAATACTCGCCGTAGATACCGTTCATGGTGCCGAAATCGTTCAAGTCCCGCATGAAGACATTGGACATGACGACATTTTCGAATCCAAGCCCTTGGGACTTGAGTTTGGCCCCGATGTAGTCGAGAACCAGACGTGTCTGTTCCTCTATGGTGTCCCCCTGAACAGCGTTGCCCTCTCTGTTCAAAGGAATGACGCCGGAAAAGAAGATCAGGTTTCCGGCCTGCACCATTTGCGAGTACGGACCAACGGCTGGGTATATTTCGTCTGTAGAGTGGATTTCTTTTGAAGTAGCTTGAGAGCCGGTAACGAAAAGCAGGAGCAGGACAGCGAACAGTGAAACGACGCTAGGTTTAAGCTTCATTTTATTTTTCTCCGAAGGCTGTTTTCTTTTTTTCTGGCCATACGGGATCGTTCGCGACGTGATGGCGAAAACGACCTCCTCACCTGCATCCAGTTGCGAGTGGAGAGCTGCTAAACTGCAGCCCCACAAAGTATATAGTTCACAATTATACGCTGGTCAATTTATGAGCATTCAGTAACCGTCAGTGCCGCCTCGTAGTGGCCGGATGGACTGCCGCCGACACAATGAGGGAGCGTCGAAGGCGTTCTGAAACTCGGCGATGCACTCCGCGCCGCCCGCAAGCAGCGTGGTCTACTGAGTGGTTTGCCATCTGCTATCGCCGACGATCAACGCGAGGGCAACGATCATGGCGCATGAGCTGCCTCGATGGGACTGCCGCCTAAAAAGGCGTTTCGTCGGGCGGAAAGAAGGCCTGCAGATGAAAGGCGGCGGCGGCCTCCACCTCCGCAAGCCCGCCCCTGCCGGGCACGAGTGGTTCGGCACCGGCCAGCACGTCCAGCACCGTCCTCACACCTCGGGACAAGGAAAGCAGGTGGTACCCTCCTTCCAGAACGAACACCAGGCGCCCGTTGCAATGCCTGCGCGCCAGACCCTGCAGAATGCCGGTCATGGCCGCGAAGCCCTCGTAGGAAACGTTCAGCGCCAGGTCGAAACTGTGAGGATCGAAGCCGGCTGACACGAGAATCAGATCCGGCTGGAACCAATCCGCCGCAGGCGTCAGAATCTCCCGGAAGGCCTTGAGGTACGCTTCATCCCCTGCGTTTGCCGGGAGCGGGACGTTGACGGTGGTCCCCTCGCCAAGGCCTGCGCCTACTTCCTCGAGACTGCCCGAGCCAGGGTAGAAAGGAGAGGCGCGGTGAATATCGAATAGCATGGTATCCGGGTCCGCCCAGAAGATGTCCTGGGTGCCGTTACCGTGGTGGGCATCCCAATCGACGATCAGCACGCGCTGGCAATCCAGCGCCGCCTGGGCATGGGCGGCGGCCACCGCCACGTTGTTGAACAGACAGAAGCCGCGGGCGCGGGCGGGCTCCGCGTGATGGCCGGGAGGTCGCACCAGCGCAAAGGCACTCTCGGTACGCCCCTGAACCACTGCCTCGACGGCGGCTACCGCCGTGCCCGCCGCCACCTCGGCGGCGTCGATGCTGCCGGGTGAGACTGCGGTGGTGTCCTTGTCCAGCCAGGCATGTTGGCCGCGCAGTTCGAAGAGTTGATCCAGATAGGAGTTGGTGTGGACGCGACTCAGTTGCTCCCGCGTTGCCGCCTTGCCGCCTTCGAACTGCAGACCGGGTACCGGTTCCATTTCAAGCAGATGCCGGATCGTGGTCAGACGGCCGGCGTGTTCCGGGTACTTCCACGGCACGTCCAGACTCGACAGCAGTTGTCGGATCTGCCGATCCATGCGGTTGGGCAGAAAGGACGCTTCGAAATCGGGTTGGTGTGAAAGCACGCGTTCGTCGTAGAACGCGATGACACTGTTCGGTTCGGCCACAAGTGGAGACTCCTTGGTGCGCAGAGCGAAATGCAGACCGGTGCGCCCTTTTTTTGAGCATTCTATGGGAACCTTACCGCAACGGACTATTTATTTACTCTATCTCCCTCCCCGCGCGCCGGAACTGACATCTGCAAACTTCAGCGCTGCAGCCGGGCCAACACAGTGTCCGTGGGCTGCACTTCACCGAAGAACTTCATGAACGTGATCAATGCGGCGTTGTGCTCGGCATCCGTGAAGGTAGCGGTCGCGTCCGATACCATCAGAGTTCGATAGCCTCGCATCATTGCATCGCGAGCGGTTGATTCGCAGCAGACGTTGGTCGCCACGCCTACAACCAGCACGTTTTCAATGCCCCGCTGCTGAAGCACGGTTTCCAGCTCGGAAGCACCCGGGGCGAAGGCGCTGTAGCGGGATTTAACCACCCGGGCGTCGTTCTCCCGCACATCCAGGTCACTCCACAGCTCGAATGCCTCGCAGCCCGGCCGCATACGCTCTCGCCGCAGTGCGGCCTTCTCTTCCGTGTAGAGTTCTTCCAGGTTGGCCCAGCCCTGCATGAGCTCCGCCGCCGCGCCGTTCTGAATCCATGCCACCAGACCGCCGCTGCCGCGCACGGCATAAGCAAGCCGATTAATGTTGGGCACGATGTCGCGCGCTTCGACACAACACCCCATTTCCCCGTCGGCCATGAAGAAATTCTGCATGTCCACGACCACCAGCGCGGTGGTCTCGGGATCGAGTTGCGCGTAGGGGTCGACGCCACCGCTGCGGCGGCTGACGAACGCCCGCACGTCGGAAGGGATACTGATCGAATGCATGCTCTACCCCACTTGCTGAGCCGCGGCCGGAGGCCGGCGGCGATTATCGGCGCCGGGGCTGGCGCGACCGGCCGGCCCCGGCGTGCCTGCATCATGCGCCCTGCTGCTGAACACGCAGTTGCGGCATGACGTTCTCGGCGAAGCGTTTCATGCTCCGCCGCGTCGTGTCAGCCGGCAGCGTCGCGAACTGCATCATCGGCAGAATGTAGCCGAACCTGGTCTTGCTCTGATAATGCTCGATCTGCTGACGTACCGACTCCGCGGACCCGCACAGGAACATGCCCTTCTCCATCAGTGACTCGATGGTCTGATAGCCGCCGGTAATGGCTTTCTTGCTCTTCATCACACCCTTGATCGAAGGCAGGGACAGATAACCCGGCGGCAGCAGCATCTCGGGCGGCATGCGCAGGAACCAGTTGTAGAAGTTCTCGATGTGCGGGCGCGCCTCCTCCACCGCGCTGGCATCATCTTCGCCAACGAAGATCGGCACCGCCCAGCCGAGTTGATCCGAGGTCGCCTGGTAGCCGTAGCTCTCGGCCTTGTCGCGGTACATGGTCATGAACCGCTCCATTGCCGCCACCGGGCTGAAAGTCTGCAGATAGGTGTACTTGCGGCTCGGGTCCGCGGCCCACTCGATGGTCTCGGTGCTGCCTTGCGATGGCACCCAGATCGGCGGATGCGGCTCCTGATAGGGGCGCGGCCAGAGGTTGACGTAGTCGAAGTGGTAATGCTCGCCCTCGAAGGCGAACGGGCCGGTCTCGGTCCAGGCGCGGATGATAAGATCGTGCGCCTCGTGGAAACGGGCATGTGACAGCGCCGGGTTGGCGCCCCAGGCGTGGTACTCGGCACCGATGCCGCGCACGAAACCGGCAATGAAGCGGCCGCTGGTAATGTTATCCAGCATTGCAAACTCTTCGGCCACGGTCAGCGGGTTGTTCAACAATGGCAACGCACGGCCGAGGATCGCGATCTTGGCCTTGTGGGTACGCCGCGACAGCGCGCCGGCCATGACGCCGGGAATGGGCATCAGCCCGTAGGCGGTCTGATGATGCTCGTTGACGCACAGGCCGTCGAAGCCGAGTTCCTCGGCATACTCCATCTCGTCGAGATAGCGATTGTAGAGCTGGGCACCTTTTTTCGGATCGTAATATTTGTTCGGCAGGGTCACCCAGGCCGAGTTGTGCTTGTCACGATAGGACAGATCCAGATCGGCGTAGGGCATCAGATGAAAGAAAAAAAACTTCATGGGCCGACCTCCTCGAAGAATTCGCCCAGGGCACTCACGAAACGCTCGGCACACTCAACCTGGGGCAGATGGCCGCAGGCCTCGAAGTTGACCAACCGGGCATTGGGGATGCGCTGCGCGAACTGCTCGCCATAAGCGGCCGGAATCACCTGGTCCTCGGCGCCCCAGAGCACCAGCGTTGGCACGGTGATGCGATGCAGCCACTTGATCAGTTGCGGATTGTAGAGCCGTGGTTGCCAGGCCAGCAGCGCGGTCGTCAGGGCGTTCTTCAGCTGCCGATCCATGGCCTCGCCCTCCAGCGGCACGGCCAGCGCTGCCTCGGCCATGCCGGCGCCGTGGTACAGGCGGCGCGTTTTCTCTTCGCGCGACCACAGGAAGATATCGCCCTTGCGCGGCAACCCCTTGACGTGAATCCCGGCCGAGTTGACCAGGGTCAGAGTACGCAGATGATGCTGGTTTCGCACCGCCAGCTCCGCGGCGATCCAGCCGCCCAGCGATGCGCCCACGAGGTGGACGTCCCGCAGCCCACGCTGCTCCAGGAAATCCAGATAAAAATAGGCCAGATCGCCAACTTCGCGCAACCAGCCGGGCGATTCGGAATCGCCAAAACCCGGATGTTCGGGCACGATCACGGTATACCGTCTGGCCAGCTCACTCATGAACGGCAGCCATTCACTACCGCCGCCGGCACCATGCAGGAACAGCAGCGGCGGCCCTTCACCGCCCTGCCGTACACTGATTCCGCAACCAGCGACGCGTTCCGTCGTGTGTTCAAAATCGACCATCAAACGCCTCCTTCCTCTCAAAAACCCACGGCCGCCAGCGCACCTGCCGCGCTGGCGGCACGACCAGGCCAAACCATGATTGGTTGTCGAACAGGCATCATGCTTCAGCCGAGCGCCCCACCGAGACACGTACGGCCAACACCCGCAGAAGCAACAGCAACGCGGACCCGACCAGGCCCACCATCTCAACGATCCAGGCGCCCGCGAATGCCGTCGGCGGGATCAACACCATGATGCCCGTCGCTGCAAGCGGCACACGGGTGAGCCAGCCGATCGCGCCATACAGCTGCCCTGCCATTGCGGCCGAGACCAGCCAGACGCCGACCAGCGCCGTGGCCACGGCCCAGACCAGGCCGGGCCAATCTCCGTCCAGCAACAGCGCCGGTGAAAACACAAACAGGAACGGCACGATATAGGCGGTCCAACCGAGTCGGACGGCAGCCAGCGAAGACCACCAGGGGTTCGCGCCGGCGATATTGCTTGCCGTGAACGAGGCCAGCGCCACCGGCGGCGTCACCATCGACAACATGCCGAAATAGAGTACAAACATGTGCGCGGCCATCGGCGTCACCCCGGCCTCGATCATTGCCGGCGCGATCAGCGTTGCCAGCAGCACGTAGACGCCCACGGTGGGCATCCCCATGCCCAGCACCACGCTGGCGGCGGCGGCGAGCAACAGCAGCCCCCAGAGATTGCCGCCACTGATTTTCAGAATCTGCATGCTGAGGTCGAAGGCCGTGCCGGTGACGTTGAGCACGCCGATAACCAGGCCGGCACCGGCGCAGATCAACACGATCTCCACCGCGGCGGTGCCGGCACCGGCCACACTGTCGATCAGCTGTCGCAAACCCGGTCGCACGCCCTTGTAGCCGAACGCCAATACCGTGACGAGCAGGGAGGCCACCGCCCACATGGCCGCAACTTCAGCCTGCGCGTTATAGCCCAGCAGGAGGGTCAGAAACACCACGAAGGGCAGCGGGAAATGCCAGCCTTCGCGCAGTGTCGGCCAGAAATCGGGGATCAGTTCCCGGGGTACCGCCTTCAGGCCCATGCGGGCGGCCAGCAGATCCACCTGAATGAACAGGGCAACGTAATACAGCAGAATCGGCACCAGCGCGGCCAGCATCACCTCGCTGTAGGGAATCTGCAGCATTTCGGCCATCAGAAAGGCCGTGGCACCGATAACCGGCGGCATGAGCTGGCTGCCGGTCGAGGCGACCGCTTCGACCCCCGCCGCCAGGTGCGGCGGAAACCCGGACCGCTTCATCAGCGGAATGGTGACGACGCCGGTCGCGGCCACGTTCGCCACCGCGCTACCCGATACCGAGCCGAACAGTGTGGAACCGACAATGGCGATCTTGCCGGACCCGCCCCGGTAGCGGCCCATCATGGACATGGCCAGCCCGGTAAAGAAATTCGAGCCGCCGACATCGGACAACATGCGGCCGAGCAGAATGAAGGGCACTACCACGATGACCGCCACCTGCAGCGGGATACCCAGGATTCCGCCGGTGTCGGCCCCCAGGTAGACTGCCAGCCCGGCGAACGACGTGCGACCTCCGGCCAGATCGCCAGGCAGCAGGTAACCGTACAGGCCGTAGATGATGAAGCTGCCGATGACGATGGCCAGCGCCATGCCCGCCGAACGGCGCACACCCTCCAGGGTCAAGCCGACCAGCAGCGAGCAAAGGATGATCCCGTGCAGTGGCTGGAACACTAGCTCATTTACCAGCCTGGGGTAGTAAATCGTCATATACATGGCCGCGGCCAGGCCAACCAGGGCAAGCCCGCAGTCGTACCAGACCAGCCGATGCTGATAGCGGCCGCGCCAGTCGTAAAGCAGGAAGACCAGTGCGAGCGACACCGCGAGGCCGAACGTCAACACTTGCTCGGTGTACAAGGCAAAGCCCAGGGCTCTTGGTACGTCGAGAATCCAGCACACCGCACCGGCTACCAGTGCAATCCCGAGAACTTGCACCAACAGGCCGTGCAGACCCGTTCTCGGGGGCCCCTGAACTTGCGGCTGATCCTGTTGCTGCGGCACCCCTTGCCGGTCACTGGTCATGCACTCCTCCGATAATCCGGCGACGCCGCGGTCACCTTGATCTGGTTGACACGATCCCCGAGAGATCTATAGATTGGTTTCGCATTTATAAATTAATAAGCTAGCGTAGTTAAGGTTTCCCGTATAGCCCTCTTGTGCTATGCAGGCCACCGCTACCATACAGCCTTAGCGAGGAAACCCCAGTGAAACTGACCCGAATGATGAGCGGCCTGCAGCGCCGCGCAACGATTCTTGCCGCCAGCACGCTAGTGCCGGCGGTCATGTTCGGCGCAACGGTGCAGGCCCAGTCCGACCGCCTCACCATCGCCGCCGCACCACAGGGCACCGCCAGCTACGCGGCCGCCGCCAATGTCGCAAAGGTGCTCGGCGAAGCCATGGACCTGCGCACGCGCGTCCAGCCGTACACTGGCGAAAGCAGCCTTCAGCCGATCGTCAATCGCGGTGATGCCGAACTGGGCCTGTCGATCGTCATCGAGAGCCATGGCGCCTACGAGGGCCGGGGCGGCATGCCGAAACAGCCCGATCTGCGCTTCGTCAGCACCCTGTTCCCGCTCAAGGTCGGCTTTTTCGTCCGTGCCGACTCCGACATCCACTCCATCTCGGATCTGCGCGGTAAGCGCGTGACCTACGGCTACACCGCCCAGGGCGCCATGATTTCGGTGCTGGAAGGGTTGCTGGCAAACGGCGGCCTGACCGACGCTGACATAGAACAGATCTCGGTGCCGAACGTGAACCGGGGCGGCGACGACTTTGCCGCGGGCCGTGCGGACGTGTTCTTCCATGCCGTCGGTACCGGCAAGGTCTCGGAGGTTGACGCCTCGGTGGGTGGCTTGCGAATGCTACCGCTGGACACCTCGGAGGAAGCCATGGCAGCCATGCGCGAAGCCTACCAGTATGGCTACCGCTTCGATCAGGAGCCGGGCCCCGCGTTTGTCGGCTTCGACGAAACCATTCCGGTCATGGCCTATGACTTCATGCTGCTCTCAAGCGCCAAAATCAGCGAGGAGCGTGTCTACGAAATCACCAGGGCGATGCATGAAAACGCCGACAAGGTGACTGCCAGCAGCCCGCTGTTCGGCAAGATCGATCTGCGCTACATGTACAAGGACCTGCCGGTGCCCTATCACGAAGGCGCGCTGCGCTACTATCGTGAACAGGGCGCAGAGCCCACGTCATTGAGCGACTGACCGCAACTTTGCCGACGACGCCGCCCTGCGATGCGATACGCCATTGCGGGGCGGCGTCGTTTCTTGCCCTGCTCTTGCTTATCCCGCCTGTTCAGGAGCCCCGCCATCCGTAACCGGGTGTTCCGCCGGCTCACCCTGGCGGCCGCCGCCGCGACGCACCCATAACAGCCCGGCAAGCACAAGCGCCAGGAACGGAAGCACCGCGAAGTTGAGCGTGGTCCAGCCCATCCCGTGCAGCAGCGCACCCGATGAAAGGGCGGTAACCGTAACCGTACCGAACACGATGAAGTCGTTGCAGGCCTGCGCCTTCGCTTTCTCGGATTCAGTGTAGGTTTCCGTCAACAGCGTGGTACCGCCGATGAACATGAAGTTCCAGCCGATGCCGAGGGTCAGCAATCCCGCCCAGTAGTGCCAGACACTGGTGCCGCTCCAGTTGATGGCCACACAGAGCACCATCAGCAAGACCCCGGTGGTCATGATGCCCAGCAATCCGAACCGGCGGATCAGGTTGCCAGTGAAGAACGAGGGTACGAACATGGCCAGCACATGCCATTGGATGACGAATGCCATGTCAGAAAACGCGTGGTTGTGGGAATGCATCGATAGCGGTGTAGCCACCATCAGGACGTTCATGGTGCCGTAGCCCACGGCGGCTGTCAGCACCGCAATCATGAAACGCGGTTGACGCGCAATCTGTCCGAGCGTGCGGCCTGTCGCCGCGCGAACCTCCCTAGGCGGCAAAGGAATGCGAAGCAAGGAGATGCTGGCCACCCCGATCAGATACATCAGGCCCAGAACCAGAAAAATGCCTGCGAACTCGATCTCCAGCAGGGTGCGGGTCCATGAGGCAAGATTGGGGCCCAGGAAACCCGCTACGATACCGCCGGCCAGCACCAGGGATATCGCTTGCGCCTTGCGCCCGCCATCCGCGACGTCCGCCGCGGCGAAGCGATAGAACTGGCCGGTCCCATTGAAAGCCCCCAACAGCATGGCCGCAATGCAGAACAGCAGAAAACGGTCCGTCATGACCGCATAGGCAGCAAGTAGCGTACCGGTCAGGCCCAGTGCTATTCCGACCAGGAAACCGGCACGGCGACCATAACGCTTCATGAACAGCGAGGCGGGAATAGTCACCAGCGTCATGGCGAGAAACTGCAGGCCCATGGGTACAGTGGCCAGTGACGGGTCGTCCGAAAGAATTCGCCCCACCAGCGCGGATGTTGCAATGAGCACGGATGTGCCTGTCATCATTACCGCTTGGCACAGCGCCAGCAGCGCTATATTCCGATACTGCATTCTGTAATCTCCCATGAAGGAAACACCAGGCTCGAACCGGCCGCAAACAGGGAAAAGCCAGATGAGGAAATTCCGGTATCTTCAACTGCCGACAGTGATCGGCCCAATTAACCATCCGAGACAGAGCCGTTCCGGATTCCCGACCGCGGGCTGGTCAGGCATGCGCCTGTTCGGGCTGTCTTTTCTTACAGGTGATTCGAGATCGCTTTTAACATACATTAACGTATTGATCCAACGCAGTTCCTCCTTTACGACCCTTACGAGCTATATGGCCCCATGAGCGGCATTCAACCAAGTGCATGGCCCAGTAAGTCCGGGCCCGACCTGCAGCTGGGCGCCTGGCGATATGCACGCCTGCTGCGTCCGATGCTGGTTTTTGCGCTGCTCGCCCACATCGTGTTTTTCGGGATTTTTCTGTCTCTGGGCGTGACCGTCATGGCGGCGTTCAACGTCTTCAGCGTTCTCGTCTATGCCATTCTTCTTTCCGTGACTAACGAACAGCGCACGCGCTGGGTATTCCTCGCAGGCTATCTGGAGGTGGTAGCGCATACCCTGCTGGCCACCCATTATGTTGGCTGGGCGGCCGGGTTTCATCTTTACCCGCTGGTGCTGATGCCAATGGCCGCCTTTCTGGCGGACTTCACGTTCCCTGAACGGTGTCTGCTCATCGTGCTGACGACCGCAACGTCAGGCATGGTGGCGGCGCTGTACATGGGAGCGGCGCCCGCTGTACAGCTCGGTGAACAGGCCGTGGTATTTCTGAATGCCGGCAATATCGGTGCCGTCTTCGTTGGAATCGGCATGGCCGCGCTGCATTATGCAAAAGCTGTACAGCAGGCAGAGTCTGTCATCCTGCGGACCAGGGAAAAACTCGAACTGCTGGCCGCGACCGATCCCCTCACCGGGCTGCTCAACCGGCGCAGCATGGAACCCATTCTGCAGGCTCTGCTCGACGCCGGCCGCCCGCTGGCAGTGCTGCTTGCCGACATCGACCACTTCAAGACCTTCAATGACGAACTTGGCCACGAGGCCGGCGATCAGGTGCTGGAGGCCGTCGGCCTGGCGCTGCGCACCAGTCTGCGCGACGGGGATGCGGCGGCACGATGGGGCGGAGAGGAGTTCCTCATCGTATTTCCCGACCGGACCACGGAAGAGGCGCAGTTGATAGCGGATCGCTTGCGCACAGCTATCGCGGAATGCTGGCGTGGGGCCGACAGCCGCACGGTTTCGGCAACCATCGGCATCGCGATGGCCGTCCCGGGCGATTCACCGGATTCGATCATAAACCGAGCGGACAAGGCGCTACTGGACGGCAAGCGAAGCGGCCGTGACCAGACGACCCTGCATGTCCGGCCGGTACACTAAACTTAGGGAGCCTCTGATCTATTCTCATGGGGCTCCCTTGAGAGTCACTGATTCAGTCTATCGAGATTCCCGCCCTTCCGTCCGCGCCCTCTCTCACGCAAGCATCGTCCAGACGGGCATGGTTCGCTTTTTCTATTGCCCGTTCAGCTATATGCTGAGACCGATCCGACTATTTCCAGCCGCGCCGACGTCCGCCAGCCGGTGGGAAGATCTGCGAGAGGCAATGGTAAGGTGTACATGGAAAACCAGTTCAGTCGCCCCGAAGCCACGAGTCCCGGAAGCTACGGCAGTTCGCGCGTGTACCAGAACGATGAAGAGCAGCTGAACGTCCGCAAGATCGTCGTCATCAACGGCAAAGGCGGGTGTGGGAAGACGACTGTGGCCACAAACCTCGCGACCTGGTATGCAGGCCGGGGGTTCAACCCAGCGCTGTTCGATCACGACCCGCAGACATCCAGCATGCGCTGGCTGCGCGTGCGCCCCACCGATCAGCCCTCGGTTCATGGTGTATCGGTCCAGACCCGGCAGAAGCTGGGCGTCACGCGTAGCTGGCACTTGCGCGTGCCGCCGGACACGCAGCGCATCATCAATGATACGCCCGCGGGGCTTGCCGGTCTGGACATTGCCGACCACGTTCAGGGCGCGGACTGCATATTGATCCCGGTGCTACCGTCAGCCATTGATATCGAGGCCGGCGCGGACTTCATTCGTGATCTGCTGCTGATGGGCCGCGTACGCACCGCGGGTATTCGGGTAGGCATCATTGCCAATCGCATCAAGTCACGCACAGTCGCCCTGCAGGCGCTGGAGCGTTTTCTGCACAGCCTTCGCATTCCCGTTGTCGCCCGCTTTCGGGACAGCCAGCACTACGTGCACGCGGCTGAGCAGGGGCTGGGAATCGGGGAGCTGGCGAGGTCACGCAGCATAGAACTGGAAATCGAACAGTGGAACCGCCTGTATCAGTGGGTGGAGTCGATGCCGGTCATCAAGGCGCCGGCACACGGACAGTAACGTCCTCGGGAAAACGGGTATAAGACTGCTCCTCGCTTGGGGCGACCCGCGTCCGGCTCAGCGGTTTGCAGTGTCCCGGATGGTCAGTCGGTGCACCAGCGGGGCGTTCAGCCGCAATCTGACCGCGTGGGCCAGCGATTCCCACTTCACGGTAGTTTCTTCCTCGAACAGACCGTCGTAGTTGGCCAGGCTCCAGCCCAGAAACGGCTTCGGGTCCAGGCGGCGCTGGATATGCCAGATCTCGTAATGCAGGTGAGGCCCGTCGGTCACCCCGGTTTCACCGCTGGTACCGATCACCGAACCTTTGCGCACGAACTCACCGGGTTTAACCGAGAACCCATCAAGGTGGGCAAAGTAGGTGCGGAAGCCGAAGTTATGATTGAGGATAATCAGGTTTCCGAAGCCGCTTTGGCGATGGAAGCCCGCGTATTCGACCACACCGTCAGCCGGTGCAACGACCGGCGTACCGACGGTTGCGCGCATATCGATTCCGGTGTGAAAACGGCGCGTGTTTTGTACCGGATGCGTGCGCCAGCCGTACGTACTGGTCACGCCCCGGTTCTGCAGCGGATAGCCGCTCGGCACGTTCTGGAGGAATGTTGTCCGTTCCAGGGCCGTGTGGCCGGCGCTGTCGAGACGTTGATTGATACTGCGTTCCGGGGTCTCATCCGATTCATCGCGAAGGCCGATCAGCGCTTCGATTTCAGTCAGCTCGTTGGTCAGGTAGTCCAGTTCGTTATTCTTCTGATCCACCGTCTGCAGCAGCGAACCATTGACCTGCAATAGTTGCGAGTACTGGCTCAGCGCTTCGTCGCGACGCGTTTCAAGTTCCGAGACTTCCTTGTTCAGCCACCAGATGGCACTGCCGCCGACCAGCACGGTGGCGACGACGGTAACCACCAGCCCGATGGCAAACGTCCTAGCCACCTGATGCAGCGAGAAATGTCTGGATCCACGAAAATCAGTAATGGTTACCGTGAACTTCTCACGCACGGTTCAGCCTCTGAAGGTTCGGGGCGCTGAGCGCTCTTCTGAAATGCCCGACTGCGGCCCATGGGCCGCCTGGCCCGCCAAGGTTGCCACACAGTAGCAGCCCACCAGCACAATTTTGTCCTACCGGTTCTCAATACTGTGAGCACAACCCTGCCCGCAATGGCATGCTGGGTTATGCTCGATGACACAGTTTTCCCGACAGATATGGTGAATACGTGCAGCTCACCAAAAACAGGCTAAACGCGACCGGCGCCCCGATTAATGCCGTTCTGGCCCAGGCTGAGGAGATCATTCTCGGCAAGCGGCCTCAGATCAGGCTCGCCATAACCTGCATGCTCGCCCGTGGGCATCTGCTCATTGAAGATCTTCCGGGCGTAGGCAAGACCACGTTGGCGCATCTGCTGGCAACCCTGTTCGGGCTGCAGTTCCAGCGCATTCAGTTCACCAGCGATATGCTGCCCGCGGATATCATCGGCGCCACCGTCTTCGAGCGTGAAAGCGGCGCTTTCACGTTCCATCCAGGGCCGGTATTCAGTCAGCTGGTGCTGGCCGACGAAGTCAACCGCGCAACGCCCAAAACGCAAAGCGCCCTGTTGGAGGCCATGGAAGAACGGCAAGTCACCGTGGAGGGGCAGACCCGGCCGCTGCCGGATCCGTTTTTTGTCGTGGCGACGCAGAACCCGGGCACCCAGATCGGCACATTCCAGCTCCCTGAGTCTCAATTGGACCGTTTTCTGATGCGCATTCAACTGGGTTACCCGGGCCGTGCCGCCGAGCACGAACTGCTGCGCGGCCGTGACCGCCGCGAGATGCTCGCCGAAACTCGGCCGGTGATGGATCTGGCCAATCTGCTTTCGTTGCAGAAACAGGTGACCGGCGTTCATGTCTCCGACGCCCTGGTGGACTACGTACAGGCCCTGCTCGAACACAGCCGGCATAGTGAGGATTTCGCCATCGGACTATCGCCCCGCGCCGGTCTGTCCTTGCTGCGGGCCGCACGCGCATGGGCGCTGCTGGATAACCGCGACGCCGTTCTGCCCGAGGATATCCAGGCCGTATTTCCCAGTGTCGCCAGCCATCGCCTCCAGCCCGTCCATGCACTGGACGGTAGTCATGAGCCCGCCGCGGTGGAACTGCTACTCTCGGCTGTCCCGGTACCCTGATGTCAGTGCTTCCCGCACCGCTGCACGCGCTCGGCCAGCGTTGGCTGGACAGGCGGCTTGGTAAGGCCGCAGGCAGCGTTTACCTGCATTATCGGCGGATTTTCATTCTGCCCAGTCGCGGTGGCCTGCTCTTTGCCGCCATGCTTGCCGCCATGTGGCTCGGTGCCGTCAACTACATCAGCAGCATGGCGTTTCTGCTCTGTTTTCTTCTCGCCGGAATCGGCTGCGTGAGCATGGTCCACAGTTTTCGCAACCTGGTCGGCCTGGAACTTCGCGCGGATCCGGCCGAACCGGTATTCGCCGGTGGCCAGGCGCGGTTTCCGCTGCATGTCAGCAGTGAGTCGAACCGCAACCGCTACGGCCTCGAGTTCTGTTACCCGCAAACCGAGCCCTTGATCATGGATATCAGCGGAGCCGGCGAAACCTCGCGGATGCTTTCCGTCCCGGCACCACGGCGCGGCCGTCTGCGGATCGGGCAGTTCAAGCTACGCAGCCGTTTTCCGGGCGGTCTGTTCACAGCCTGGTCCTGGTTGCGTTTCAACACTGTCAGCGTGGTCTATCCGAAACCGGAATCCGGATCGGTCCCTCCACCCCCCAGTGGACACGGCAATGACTTCGGGCAGGCGACCATTGCCGAGGGCGATGAGGATTTTCATGGGCTGCGGCGATACCAGGCCGGTGATTCCCTGCGCCAGGTCGCATGGCGCACGCTGGCCCGAGGCCAGGAGCTGCAAACCAAGCAATTCGCCAGCTTCGGCAGAAAAGCGCTCTGGCTGGATTGGAACAGTCTGCCCGAGCTTTCCCCGGAGGCCCGGATCTCCAGGCTGACACGCTGGATCCTGGACCAGGAAGCGGAGCATCGCCCCTATGGGTTGCGGCTTCCGGGGATGGAGATCCCGCCCGCCTGTGGACCGGTTCAGCAGGACCGCTGTCTCACCGCCCTCGCACTCATGCCGACCCGGGAAGGCTGACATGTCTCCCTATGCAGTGACCCAGCTGCTGCCCCAGCACACACTGGCGCTGTTGCTGCTCAGCCTGTCGGCGGTCGCTGCCCCGCACTTGCCGCGACTGCCCGTGTGGATCGGCGTCGGACTGTTTGTCTGCGTAGTCTGGCGCTACCTGGCTGGCGCCAGGGGCTGGCGGCTCCCGCCACGCCTGCTGCTGCTAGCTGCAACTGTAGCCGCTGCGAGCAGTGTGTATGTCAGCTACGGGACGTTGCTGGGGCTGGACGCGGGAGTGGCCACGCTAACCGCCATGCTGGGGCTGAAACTGCTAGAGCTGCGCCATCGCCGGGATACCGTGGTCGCCCTCTACCTGGGCTTTTTTCTGGTACTCACGCAATTGCTGTACAGCACAACCCTGTTCACGCTGAGCTATATGCTTGCCGTGGTCTGGGTGATGACCACACTGCTGATCACGGTTACCCGACCGGGCCCCGGCGCGTCTCCCCTTGAGCACGGTCGGCTGGCCGCTGCCCTGCTGCTGCAGGCGTTGCCCATCATGGTGCTTCTGTTCGTGCTGTTCCCGCGCATACCCGGCCCGCTCTGGGGCATGCCGGAGCATCAGACCACCGCCGTGACCGGTCTCAGCGACAGCATGAGCCCGGGCAGCATCGGTGAGCTCAGCCAATCCTCCGCGGTCGCCTTCCGCGTCGAGTTTGAAGACCAGGTGCCACGGATGCGGGACCTTTACTGGCGCGGCCTCGTCCTGCCGGCCTACGACGGCCGCACCTGGCGACAGTCCGATGATCTCGACAGCACAACGCCGACACTGGAGAGCCTGGGCAACCCGGTGGACTACATCGTCACCATGGAACCCAATAACATGCCCTGGGTGATCGCGCTCGAGATGCCCACCTTTATCGACACCCCTGTGCTCGTTGACAGCCTGTTTCAGCTCCGCCGGAACAGGCCGGTGCGCGAGCGCCTGAGGTATCGAGCCAGTTCAACGCCACGGTATCGTCTGCAGCGACAGCAGGCGGAACAAAGCATGGACCGCTATCTCTATCTGCCCGACGATGCCCATCCGCGCACCATCGAACTGGCACAGCGCTGGCGCAAACAGGCGGAGAACCAGGAAGACTTCATTTATCGGGCACTTGAACATTTCCGCGAGCAGCCCTTTGTCTATACGCTGTCACCGCCAGTACTTCGAAACGATACCGTCGATGAATTCCTGTTCGACATCCGACGGGGCTTCTGCGAACACTTCGCGGGTGCGTTTGCAGTCATGATGCGGGCAGGAGGCACACCATCGCGGGTGGTGCTCGGCTACCAGGGCGGCGAGATCAATCCCGCCGGCGGCTATCTCATCGTCCGCCAATCCGAGGCCCATGCCTGGGTGGAGCTCTTTATCGAGGGTGCGGGCTGGCAGCGCTTCGATCCCACTGCATGGGTAGCGCCGGAGCGTATCGAGAGCGGCCTTGCCGGCGCCTTGCCGGATACCGATTTTCTGCCCGCCCTGTCACGGCGCGACGCAAGCTGGACGCGCAGCCTCGCGCTGCGCTGGGACGCCGTCAACGCGTATTGGGACCGTTGGGTCCTGGCCTACGGACCCGAACTCCAACAGCGGCTAATGGAATACCTGGGGCTCGGTGAATGGCAGCGCATGGTTGGTGCACTGGCGGCCTCCATGGCCCTGGCCATGGGCTTGCTGAGCGGCTTCATTCTCTGGCGCGGTCGGCGACCTCCCCGCGACCCCGCCGTGGTCGCATGGGAAACGTTCTGCACCCGCCTGGCCAGGGCGGGTATCGCTCGCAAACCCCACGAGGGGCCCAGCGATTTTGCCGCCCGCGCGGCCCGCCGGCGCCCCGACCTGGCGGCCACCATCGAGGACGTCGCAAGAAACTACATCGCCGTGCGCTATTCCTATAACAGGGGTGGCGGGCAAGGGCTGAGCGCCTTGCAACGGGCGGTAGCCGGATTTCGGGCCTGACGGCGCCCATCCGGGCATCACCTACTGCGCTACCCTTGCAGTTGACCACCGGAGGCCGGCCATGACTGAACGCTGCCATATCGTCGCGCATCGCGGTTACGCCCTTCATTACCCCGAGAATACCCTGATCGCCTTTCGGGCGGCGCTGGAAGCGGGAGCGGACGCGATTGAAATGGATGTCCAGATTGCCGTCGATGGCACGCCTGTCGTGATTCACGATGCCAGCCTGAAACGCGTCAGCGGCCGCGAAGGACAGGTGCACAGGATGGACGCCGCCCACTTGAGCCGGATAAGCGTTCACGAACCGGGTCGACTGGGAGACCGTTTTCATGGTGAATCCATTCCCACGCTGGCAACGGCCAGCCGGATGCTGGCCGATCTGTCTCCCAGCCTGGTCTTCATCGAGATCAAGCGCGAGACGCTGGAGTACCATCAGCTACCCGCGGTGATGCAGCGCATCCTGCAGGACAGTGCTCCGCTGGAAGGGCGTCGGGTCATTATCAGCTTCATGGACACTGCCATTCAGCAGGCCGTGTCACTTGCCGATGTGCCTGTCGGTTGGGTTCTGCCCGCCTACAACACCGCAAGCATGGAGCGCGCCCGCACGCTGGAACCGGATTTTCTGTTCTGTGACCGCGACCGCCTGCCGGTTGGCACTGCGGAGCTACCGACCGGCACCTGGGAATGGGCGATTTACGAAGTCACCGACCCTGCTGAGGTTATACGCCTGCAGCGCCGCGGCGTGCGTTACGTGGAGACCATGGCGGTGGGTGAACTGCGACAGGCGTTAAGGAGACACTGATGTATTCCCATGGTGCTCTGCGGAGCCTCAACCGGTAAAGGCTTCACGCGCGAAACCGGCACCGGGGAATCCGTGGCCTTCGGCCAGGCAATAACGCAACCAGCGGTTCAGGAAACGGTTCAGTTCCCAGCGCCAGGCCAGGCTCTTCGGCTCCGGCTGCCGGTCGGCCCAGAGCCGGAAGCGCTCGGTGGGCGTGTCCGGCATCACCTCCGCCGCCCTGGCATCGTGATAGACCCGCACCAGCAGATTGGGTTCCGCCCGCAGCGGTGAGCCGGGATCGAAGTAATGCGTCAGCGACAGGGAGGTGGTATAGGGTGCAAGCTCCAGCACGCACAGGTGCAGATCAACCCCGTTCGGCACCTCGGAAACCGCGTCGCCCATGGCCCGCAGTTCCGGCGCCAGCCGCCGGAGCAGAATATAGTTGCTCTCATAGAGTTCCATCAGCGTCGCAAACGACCTGGACGGAAAGGACTCGAGCAGTGGATGTTCCCTGACGCTTGACCTCATGATTTCATACTATCACAGCGATGGTGGGGCACCGGTCGGCGGCGAACTGCCTGCGGCGCATGTCAGACGCGGCGCTTGAGGTTCGTGCCATGAAGTATTGTAGTGGCAATTTCCTCGATGGAGACAGTCGTCGAGTTGACGCAGGGTATGCGCTCGCGGCTAAACAGCGCCTCCGCCCGCATGATCTCCATCTGGCACTGGGCAAGTGAGGCGTAACGGCTGTTGGGGCGCCGTTTCTGACGGATGGACTGCAAGCGCTCCGGCTGGATCGACAGACCGAACAGCTTTGCCCGGTACGGATGCAGGAACTTCGGCAACCGGCTTTCCATCAGGTCATCTTCGGTAAGCGGATAGTTTGCCGCATAAATGCCATACTGCAGGGCCAGATAGATGGACACCGGCGTCTTGCCGGTCCGTGACACGCCAATAATAATGATGTCCGCCCTGTCGTAATGATGGATAGTCTGCCCATCGTCATGATTCAGTGCATAATTCATCGCATCGATACGGACATCGTAAAGTTGCCGATTGCCAACGCCGTGCGACATGCCGATGGCATGGGACGATTTGGCACCAAGCTCCATCTCGAGAGGCGCAATGAAGGCGTCGAAAAAGTCGAAGAAGGCCGCATTTGCCGATTTCATCATTTGGCGAACGTCGTCATGCACCACGGTACTGAAGATGATCGGCTTCGGCCCGCCCTCGAGCATCACCCGGTTGATCTGTTCAACCGCCTTGCGGGCGCGATCGAGATCATCCACGAACGGCAGGGTTACCTGCTCGAACTCCAGATCAAACTGAGTCAACAGGCTGTGCCCCAGCGTTTCGGCGGTAATGCCGGTTCGGTCTGAAATGATGAAGATGGTTCGCTTTTCGTCCGGATTCGACGCCATGGACAGGGCACTCCTCGTGAAACAAGGCGGGGCGCGGGTTTCCGGCATCCTAACGGAAATATCCGAGCGCAGGAACAGGCAATCCAGCAGCCTGATCAGCAAGGAAATTTTGCTATGGGGGTTACGCTGGAGCGGCGCTTTTCGTAGGATACGCCCCGACCCGGTAGGACGATAGCTCGCAACAGGGGGAAACGATCTTGCAGGACTACGTAATCTGGTTCGATTCACTCGGCATGAATGACGTCGATCGCGTGGGCGGCAAGAACGCGTCCCTCGGCGAAATGATCTCCAATCTTTCCGCGGCCGGTGTACAGGTGCCCGGTGGTTTTGCAACAACTGCTGCCGCGTACTGGGATTTTCTCGACGAGAGCGGACTGCGCAAGCGCATCGGCGAGGCGCTCGACGGCCTCGATGTGGATGACGTGGATGCGCTGGTCAGCACCGGCGAGCAGATCCGCCAGATGATCATCGACACGCCCTTTCCCGATCGCCTGAACAAGGAGATCACCAAGGCCTACCGCACGCTCGAATCCGACGCAGCCGGCGAAGCCTCTTTCGCCGTGCGCTCCTCGGCCACCGCCGAAGATCTGCCCGATGCCTCGTTCGCCGGCCAGCAGGAAACCTTCCTCAATGTGAAGGGGCTGGACGACGTGTTGCTCGCAATCAAGCATGTGTTCGCCTCGTTGTTCAACGACCGCGCAATTTCCTACCGGGTACACAAGGGCTTCGAGCACGCCAAGGTGGCGCTGTCAGCCGGTATCCAGCGCATGGTGCGCTCGGACGTCGGCGCCGCCGGCGTCATGTTCACCATGGACACCGAATCCGGCTTTCGCGATGTCGTCTTCATTACCGCCTCCTACGGGCTGGGTGAAACCGTGGTCCAGGGCTCGGTAAACCCGGACGAGTTCTACGTTCACAAGGGCACCCTGGAAGCCGGCCGCCCGGCTGTACTACGCCGCACCCTGGGCAGCAAGGCCATCAAGATGGTCTACAGCGGCGAGGCCGGGCACGGCAAGTCGGTGAAAACCGTCGATGTCGATCCTGCCGACAGTCAGCGTTTCTCGCTCACCGATGCCGAGGTGGAGGATCTGGCCCGGCAGGCCCTGATCATCGAGAAGCATTACGGCCGCCCCATGGACATTGAATGGGGCAAGGACGGCCAGGATGGGCGGCTTTATATCCTCCAGGCCCGCCCCGAGACCGTAAAGAGCCGCGACGGCAGCCAGACCCTGCAGCGTTACCACCTGAAGGCCCGGGGCGACGTTGTCGCCAGCGGCCGAGCCATCGGTCAGCGCATCGGCGCCGGCCCCGCCAAGGTGGTGAGCAGTCTGAAGGAAATGAACCGCATCGAAGCCGGCGACGTGCTCGTCACCGACATGACCGACCCGGACTGGGAGCCGGTCATGAAGCGCGCTTCCGCCATTGTGACCAACCGCGGCGGCCGCACCTGCCATGCCGCCATTATCGCCCGCGAACTGGGTATTCCGGCGGTCGTCGGCTGCGGCGATGCCACTGCCCTGATCAAGGACGGCGACGAGGTCACCGTATCCTGCGCCGAAGGTGACACCGGCTACATTTATGGTGGCCGCCAGGACTTCGAAATCCGCGAAATCAGTCTCGAGAACATGCCCGAGCTGCCGTTCAAGATCATGATGAACGTCGGCAACCCGGACCGCGCATTCGATTTCGCCAACCTGCCCAATGCAGGCGTGGGTCTGGCCCGGCTGGAATTCATCATCAACCGCATGATCGGCATTCATCCAAAGGCCCTGCTCGAATACGACCGCCAGCCGGACGATCTGCGCAAGGTGATCGATACCCAGATCGCCGGTTACCCGGACCCGGTGCAGTTCTATGTCGATCGCCTGGCCGAAGGCATATCCACCCTCGCCGCCGCATTCACGCCGAAGCCGGTCATCGTGCGCATGTCGGACTTCAAGTCCAACGAATACGCCAACCTCATCGGCGGCAGCCAGTACGAACCGGACGAAGAAAACCCGATGCTCGGCTATCGCGGCACGTCCCGCTATATCTCCGAGGCATTCCGCGATTGCTTCGAGCTGGAGTGCCGCGCACTGCGCAAGGTGCGCGAGGACATGGGCCTGGAAAACGTCTGGGTGATGATTCCGTTCGTGCGCACGGTTCACGAAGCCGCGCAAGTGGTCGATCTGCTGGCACAGAACGGGCTGCAACGGGGCCAGAACGGCCTCAAACTGATCATGATGTGCGAGCTGCCGTCCAACGCCCTGCTCGCTGATCAGTTTCTGGAGCACTTCGACGGCTTCTCGATCGGCTCGAATGATCTTACCCAGCTGACCCTGGGCCTGGATCGGGACTCCGGTCTTATCGCGCACCTGTTCGATGAACGGGACGAGGCCGTCAAGGCGCTGCTGCACATGGCCATTTCAGCCTGCCGCAAGGCCGGCAAGTACATCGGTATCTGCGGTCAGGGCCCGTCGGATCACCCCGATCTCGCCCGCTGGCTCATGGACGAAGGAATCGATAGCGTTTCCCTGAACCCGGATTCGGTGGTGGAAACCTGGCTCTATCTGGCCGGCAAGGAAAACGACAATCTCTAGTTCCCGGTGCCGGTACTGTTAAGCTGTCAGCCTCTACCGCCGCGCGCGGGCGGGTGCGAGTTGACAGCTTACAGCGTCCGCGAGCGGTTGCCCGGGCGCTAGATGCAACAATCACGTGGGGGTTTGCCAATGGCAACCGTCTACCGGAAGGAAGATTTTTCGTTCACGGTTGACAGGGATGCTCTGATACGACGCCTCGGCAAGGCGCTCAAGGAAGATGGTCTTCTCGTCGAAGAAGAAGCCATGCGCCCATACGAATGCGACGGCCTCTCGGCCTACCGTCAGCTACCGCTGGTGGTGGCGCTGCCGCAGACAGTGGCCGAAGTGCAGGCAGTGCTTCGCATCTGCTCCGAGCTCAAGGTACCCGTCGTCGCGCGCGGCGCAGGCACCAGCCTCTCCGCCGGCGCCCTGCCTCACCCGCAGGGTATCCTGCTGAGCATGGCCAGATTCAACCGCATCGTCGATCTGGATCATCAACGGCGTCTCGCCCGGGTTCAGCCCGGCGTACGCAATCTTGCCATCTCCGAAGCGGCAGCCCCGTTCGGCCTTTACTACGCCCCGGACCCCTCCTCCCAGATCACCTGCTCCATCGGCGGCAACGTCGCCGAAAATGCCGGCGGCGTGCACTGCCTGAAATACGGCCTTACCGTCCATAACGTGATGGCCGTGACCATGGTCACCATCGAGGGCGAACTGGTCACCCTGGGTTCAGAGGCACTGGACGGCCCCGGCTACGATCTGCTGGCCGCGATCACCGGCTCCGAGGGCATGCTCGGCGTGATCGTTGAGGTCACGGTCAAACTGCTCCCACAGCCGCCGAGCAAGGATGTCCTGCTTGCCGCCTTCCCCGAGATCGAGGCCGCGGGGCACGCGGTGGCGGGTATCATCGCCGCCGGCATCATCCCCGCCGGGCTTGAGATGATGGACAACCCCGCCATTCGCGCGGCCGAGGACTTCGTCCATGCGGACTATCCAGTGGATGCCGCCGCCATCCTGATCTGCGAACTCGACGGCAACCCCGATGAGGTGCGCGACCAGATGGCGCGGGTTCAGGCCCTGCTGAAGAATTTCGGCGCCAACGACATCCGCGTGGCGAAAAATGACGAAGAGCGGTTGCGGTTCTGGGCGGGCCGCAAGGCTGCATTCCCCGCGGTGGGGCGGATTTCGCCGGATTACTATTGCATCGACGGCACCATTCCCCGCAGGCAGCTTGCCGCGGTGCTGAAGCGCATGCAGGAACTGAGCGAGGAATACGCGCTGCGGATCGCCAATGTGTTCCATGCCGGCGATGGCAATCTCCACCCGCTGGTTCTCTATGACGGTAACGTGCCCGGAGAATTCACCCGTACCGAAAAGCTCGGCGGCAAGATTCTCGAACTCTGCGTGGAGGCCGGCGGCACGGTCACCGGCGAGCACGGCGTCGGCATGGAAAAGATCAACCAGATGTGCGTGCAGTTCCGGACCTCGGAGCTGAATCAGTTCAGGGCCCTGAAAGCCGCGTTCGATCCGCAGGGCCTGCTCAACCCGGGCAAGGCGATACCAACGCTGAACCGCTGCGCCGAATTCGGCGCCATGCACGTCCACAACGGGCAGCTTCCTCACCCGGACATTCCACGCTACTGAGCCATGAAACAATGCGCACCGAAGCGGTCCCGGCGTTTCCAGGCCCGCAGGTAAACGGCAGGCATACATGACAATCCAGACGGACATCAGCGAGCAACTGGTCGGACAGGTGCGGGAGGCAATGGAATCCCGCACGCCTCTGAATATCCGCGGCGGCGGCAGCAAGGCATTTTATGGGCGCTCCCCGACGGGGGCGCCACTGGATGTGACCGACCACCGCGGCATCGTCAACTACGAGCCCACTGAACTGGTGCTCACCGCCCGCGCCGGCACGCCACTCGCGGAGCTGGAAGCAGCGCTGGCGGAGCAGGGCCAGATGCTGCCATTCGAACCTCCGCACTTCGGCGGCGAAGCCACCCTTGGCGGCGCCATCGCGACCGGGCTTTCCGGCCCACGACGGCCCTGGAGCGGTTCGGCCCGCGATCTGGTGCTGGGCTTACGGCTGATCAATGGCCAGGGCGAACACATGCGCTTCGGTGGCGAAGTCATGAAGAATGTCGCGGGCTACGATGTCAGCCGGGTGGTAACCGGCGCACTGGGCACGCTGGGTATAATCACCGAGGTCTCGCTGAAGGTACTGCCGTTGCCGGAGGCAGAGTCCACCACCATGATGGAGTTCGGCACGCTTGCGGCGGCGGATCAGGTCGAGACCTGGTATCGCCAGGGCCATCCGGTATCCGCCGCCGCTCACGACGGTGAACGCCTTTTCCTGCGCCTTTCGGGAGCACGCAGTGCGGTGGAGGCCGGTATACGAACCATCGGCGGCACCGCTGTTGATGACGGCGCCGCCTGGTGGAGTGCCCTGCGGGATCACACGCACGCTTTTTTTGACGGCATGGCGCCGCCTCTATGGAGAATTTCCCTGCCGCCCGGCGCACCGCCGCTGGATATCGAGGGCAACGTATTTCACGATTGGAACGGCCAGCTGCGCTGGCTGCGCACGGAAGCATCGGCTGACGGTATTCGCGACCGCGCCGCTGCCCTGGGTGGTCATGCCACCCTGTTTCGCGGTGGCGATCGCCAGTCGGCGGTATTTCACCCGCTGCCTGCGCCGGTGATGCAGCTGCACCGTCGTCTGAAGGCTGCTTTCGATGCCACCGGGATTTTCAATCCCGGTCGCCTGTACGCTGACATCTAGGGCCACTTCATGCAGACCTGGATTACCGAGCATCTCAAGGACACACCCCACGGCCGGGAGGCGGACCGGATACTCCGCACCTGTACCCACTGCGGTTTCTGTCTGGCTACCTGCCCGACGTATCAACTCCTCGGCAATGAGCTCGACAGCCCGCGCGGCCGCATCTACCTGATGAAGCAAGTGCTTGAGGGCATGCAACCCACGGTCACCACGCAGCGCCACCTGGACCGCTGCCTGACCTGCCGGGCCTGTGAAACCACCTGCCCCTCCGGCGTGGAGTACGGCAAACTGGTCGATATCGGCCGGGAACTGGTGGAACAACAGGTGCCGCGCGATCGCGGCAATAACCTCACACGCTGGGCTCTGCGCAAAGTACTGCCGCGCCGCGGACTGTTCACCGCCCTGCTCCGCACCGGCCAGCTGTTCCGTTTTCTGGTACCCGGCCGGCTACAGGCCAAGATTCCGCCTCGCCGCACGCCGCCGGCCTGGCCCGCGACTATGCCGCACAAGCGCACCGTGCTGATGCTGGAAGGCTGCGTCCAGCCGGCCATGGAGCCGACCATCAACCCCAACACCGCGCGCTTGATGGACGGACTCGGCATCTCCGTGGTTCGCACGCGACAGGTCAACTGCTGCGGCGCTATCAGCCAGCATCTGGGCCATCCCGAGGAAGCCAGGACGCTTGTCCGCCGCAACATTGATGCCTGGTGGCCTCACGTCGAGGCCGGTGCCGAGGCCATTGTCGTCAACGCCAGCGGCTGCGGCGTGCAGGTCAAGGATTACGGTCATCTGCTGAAAGATGATGCCGGCTACGCGGACAAGGCGGAGCGCATATCCTCGCTCACGGTCGATCCGGTGGAGCTGCTACTGAACGAGGAAGATCATCTGAAACCGGCCGATGGTGCGCCGCGACGCATCGCATTTCAGTCGCCCTGCACACTCCAGCATGGTCAGAAACTCGGTGGCCGGGTGGAGGCGCTGCTGACCCGGCTGGGTTTCGAGCTGACGCCGGTCGCGGATGCGCACCTTTGCTGCGGATCCGCCGGCACTTACTCGATAATGCAGCCGGAGCTTTCCGAGCGCCTGCGCCGCAACAAGCTGGACAACTTGCATGCGGGCAGGCCGGAGCTGATCGCTACCGCCAATATCGGCTGTCTTACCCACCTGAACGAGAAATCCGCGGTACCGGTTCGCCATTGGCTGGAGCTACTGACCACAAAGGACATGATCAAATGACCGCAGACCTGCCGCTGTTGATTGAAGCGGATGAACTGGAAGCGATGCTGGGCACGCCCGGTCTGCTGATAGTCGACCTGAGCGATCCCGAAAAGTACCGCCAGAAGCACATTCCCGGTGCCGTACACCTCGCCTATTCCCGTCTCAATCGGCAGCAGCCGCCGGCCATGGGTTTACTGCCCGCGGTGGCCGATCTCAGTGCACTACTGTCGGAACTTGGACTGCGCGCCGATACCCATGTGGTGGCCTACGACAGTGAAGGCGGCGGCCGCGCCAGTCGGTTGCTGTGGACGCTGGACGTCGTCGGGCACCAGGGCTACTCACTGCTCAACGGCGGCGCTCGGGCCTGGTTCGAGGAAGGCCATCCGGCCGAAACCCAAGCCAACACCCCTAGCCCCTCGGACTACAGTGTTGCGGACGTGGACGGCGCCGCCGCGCTCGCCGACAAGGCCTGGCTAATGTCCAACCTGGAACGCCGGGACGTCGCCATTCTCGACGCGCGTACCCCGGCGGAGTTCTCCGGTGAGGACGTACGTGCGGCGCGCGGCGGCCATATCCCCGGTGCCGCCAACCTCAACTGGACGGACACGCTGGACCCCGACAACAATAACCGTTTCAGACCCGCGGGCGAGCTCCTGCGGATGCTACAGGAGCGTGGTATTACCCCGGACCGGGAAGTGATCACCCATTGCCAGACCCACCACCGATCGGCGCTTACCTGGGTCGTGTTGAAGTTATTGGGTTTTGAGCGCGCGCGCGGGTATCCGGGAAGCTGGTCGGAATGGGGCAACGCAGAGGACACGCCTGTCGAGCGCGGCTGAGGCGGCGCGGATCACCCACGTCCGCCTCTCTCCGTGGCGCCCTCAGTGCTCGGGAAAGTCCTGATCCGGCACCCGCATGAATCGCTCTCTGAAGAATCGCAACTCGCGGATGGAGTCCTTGACGTCGTCCATGGCCAGATGCGTGGAGCTTTTCTTGAATTCGCGGGCCATATCCGGCGCCCAGCGCATGGCCAGTTCCTTGAGCGTACTGACGTCGACATGGCGGTAATGGAAATATTTTTCAAGCGCCGGCATAAGGCGGTGCATGAACCGCCGGTCCTGACAGATGCTGTTACCGCACATGGGAGACACATTGGGCGGCACCCATTGCGAGACGAAGGCCAGCGTCTCGCGTTCAGCATCCGCCTCGGTGTGGTTGCTGCGGCGAATGCGATCCACCAGGCCGCTCTGCGTATGCTGCTTGGTGTTCCAGGCATCCATCTCCTGGAGCACGTCTTCACCATGGTTAATCGCGATCACCGGCCCTTCGGCAAGGATGGTAAGCTGACTGTTGGTTATGACAGTGGCGATCTCGATGATGCGGTCGTTATCCGTATCCAGGCCGGTCATTTCCAGATCGATCCAGATCAGGTTATCCGCACTCTGCTGGGGCATGCGTTATCTCACTTATGTGCTGATGATGAAGGGCCTGGCGCCGGCAGGTGTTTGCGGGAGCCAGTTTACCAGAGCCAAGGGGCCGCTGTCGGCCTATCGGCGGCATATTCAGGGGCATGAATGGGTAGCAGGCAGCACGGACTGGTGGTGGTTGGATACGGCGCGGAAAGCATTGTTCAGGCTGACGATGGCAGCCTGCATCGCTGCGTGATCCGGCGGCGCACCGGTCGGCCGGTCTGCGGCGATCGGGTGGAATGGACGCAGGGCGCCGGCAAAAGCGGCACTATCGAACAGATACTGCCGCGCCACAACGAACTCGCGCGCACCAATTACCGCGGCCAGGCGCGGATTCTCGCCGCCAACCTTGATTGTCTGATGATCGTTCTGGCACCGCAACCGGCGCCGGACAGAGAGTTGATCGATCGCTACCTGGTGCTCGCCCACAGCCTGCGGATGGACCCTCTGCTGGTCATCAACAAGCATGACCTGCTTGCCGCGTCGGAGCGCAGTGGGCTGGAATCCGGGATGCTGGCGCCCTGGGTGAACCTTGACTATTCCTGTGTCTGGACAAGTACCAAAACCGACACCGGCCTTGATAGCCTCAAGCAATGGCTGGGCGACCGCGTGGGCATTCTTGTTGGCCAGTCGGGCGTGGGCAAGTCCTCCCTGATCAACGCGCTGCTCCCGGAGCGCAACGCGCGTACCCAGGCGTTGTCCGAGGCGTCCGGCCAGGGCCGCCACACCACCACCGAAACCACCCTCTACCCACTGCAGGATCAGGGCGCACTGGTGGATTCTCCAGGGATCCGGATCCTGCGGCTGGGGCACCTTTCATCGGAGATCATCGCCAACGGCTATCGGGATTTTCACCCCTACCGGGATCATTGCCAGTACCGCAACTGCACCCATCGCAACGAGCCTGACTGCGCAGTCCGGGAGGCGGTGGACAAAGGGCGGATTCATCCCCTGAGATTCGCCAGCTATCACGCCCTGCTGGCGGAGATCCCGAACTAAACGTATTCGCGCCGCCCCGCGAACGCATGCGACAGGGTACCGCTGTCCACGTACTCAAGCTCACCGCCCACCGGTACGCCATGCGCGATGCGGCTGCAGCGCACGTCATGCTCGCGCGCCATTTCCAGCACATACTGGGCGGTCGCCTCGCCTTCCACCGTGGGGCTGGTGGCGAGAATCACCTCGCGCACACGCCCTTCGCGGAAGCGTTGCTCAAGTCTGTCCAGCCCCAGTGCTTCGGGGCCGATGCCATCCAGGGGTGAAAGCCGCCCCATCAGTACGAAATACAGTCCGCGATAGTCCGTGGCCTGCTCGAGCGCGAACACGTCCGCCGGGTTTTCCACCAGGCAAAGCAGGGCGCCGTCGCGTCGATCATTCCGACAGATAGCGCAGACCTGTTCCTCAGTGGGAACCCGGCACACCGCGCACTGCCCCACCCGCTCGATGGCAGTACCCAGCGAACGGGCCAGGCGCCGGCCGCCATCCCGATCCCGCTGGATGAGGTGAAAGGCCATGCGCTGGGCGCTTTTGGGACCGACGCCCGGCAGACAGCGCAGAGCGTCGATCAATTCCTGTATCAGTGGGGAAAAGGCCATGGTCTGCGGGACCGCCCCGGCGCCAGGCGTGAACCCGGCGGCGGGCAGTCTTCCGCGCTCCTCAGAATGGCAGCTTCATGCCGGGAGGCAGACCCATGCCGGAGGTCATCTCGGACATCCGCTCCTGGGTCGTTTGCTGGATCTTGCGAACCGCATCGTTCATCGCTGCGGCGACAAGATCGGCGATCATGTCGCGATCGTCGTCAAAAAGGCTGTCATCGATGTCAACCCGGCGCACTTCGAACTGCCCGTTCATCACCACTGCGACCAGCCCGCCACCCGCCTGGCCGGTCACTTCCATGCGATTGATTTCTTCCTGCGCCTTCTGCATGTCGGCCTGCATCTTCTGGGCCTGTTTCATCAGGTTTCCCAAACCGCCTTTCATGATGTCGTCCTCATGGTCGTCATTACGTCATGTGTTCAAAAGCCACGTTTCTCACTTCACGGGCTGTATGGAATCCGGCATAACTTCGGCATCGAACATCTCGCGCAGGGCCGTCACGTTCGGGTCCGTGGCGATTGCCTGCTCCGCCTGCTGCTGCCGCTGGGCCCGGGCCTGCACGGCATGCTCGGCTGGTGTGGCATCTTCTATAGTATCAACCACGTCGATGCGCAGCTTCACCGAACCGTCAAACCACGCGGCGAGACCCTGCTGAATGCGTTCTTCCAGGCCGTCATTGCGCAAATGCGCATGCGCCTTGTCCAGATTCAGCCGTACCACGCCGTCATCGTAACCGGCCCAGGCACACTGCATGGCCAGGGCATGACTCATCCCGGCGAGTTTCAATTCCTTCACCAACGTCGGCCACGGCGGTATCGCGTTCTGATTTCTCGCCGGCGCTGCTGGCGGTGGTGACGTCGCGGGTGGCTCTGGCGATGTTCGCAGCGACGGAGGCGCCGGATTCTCAGACTCCATCTCCGCCACGGGTGGCGTCTGGACAACCGCCGGTCGCGTCACCGGCGCGTCACCCGTCGCCTCATTCTGCTCCTGCACCGAAACGGGGCGGTCAGGCTTTGGAGCGGGCCTGGATCCGCCGCCCGCCGACGCCGTGGCAGCATCGACCGGCCTGAAAGCCAGCATCCGCAACAGCACCATTTCAAGGCCGAGCCGTGGATCCGGTGACAGCGGCAGATCCCGGCGCCCGGTCAGCGCAATCTGGTAATACAGCTGTATGTCTTCCGGCGACAGGCGCTGCTGCAGGGCCTGCAGGCGCGCATGGTCGGGGTGCTCGCTATCCACGGCATCGGGCACCGCATGGCGCAGCGCCAGATTGTGCAATGTGGTGACCATGGCGGCGAGCACGTCACTGAAATCCGGCGCGCGCTCGGCCAGGCGCGCCACACCGGCCAGCACGGCCGCGCCGTCCTCGGCCGCCAGCGCCTCCAGCAACTCGAGCACGTGATCGTCCTCGATGCTGCCGAGCATGGCCCGCACATCGTCATCCCGGACCGCGCCGCTGCCGAAGGCGATGGCCTGATCGGTCAGGCTCAAACCGTCCCGCATGGAGCCATCCGCCGCCAGCGCCAGACGCTGCAGGGCCCGCTCCTCGGCCTCCACCCCCTCCTCGCCCAACACCTTCCCCAGATAGGCGGAAATCAGAGACGCGGGCAGGCGCTTGAGGTTGAACTGCAGACAGCGGGACAGAACAGTCACCGGCATGCGCTGGGGGTCGGTGGTGGCAAGCAGAAACTTTACGTGGGGCGGTGGCTCTTCCAGCGTCTTCAACAGCGCATTGAAGCTGTGATTGGAGAGCATGTGGACTTCGTCGATCAGGTAAATCTTGTAGCGCCCGCGCGCGGGAGAGTACTGCACATTGTCCAGCAGCTCGCGGGTATCCTCGACCTTGGTGCGCGAGGCCGCGTCCACCTCGATAAGATCCACAAAGCGCCCCTGGTCGATCTCGTTACAGGCGCTGCACTCTCCGCAGGGCGTGCTGCTGACGCCCTGCTCACAGTTGAGGCATTTGGCCAGCACGCGCGCAACCGTGGTCTTGCCGACGCCGCGCGTGCCGGTGAACAGAAACGCATGATGCAGGCGATCATTGTCCAGCCCGTTGATCAGTGCCCGCAGCACGTGCTCCTGCCCCGCCATCTCGGCGAAGGTCCGGGGGCGGTATTTCCGGGCAAGTACCTGATAGCTCATAGCGTGCGAGTGCTTCCAGTCCGCGATGCCGGGGATTGTAGCATCGCCCTTGCTTCAGTGGGGCGGCCGTGCCTGGGGAGACACTGATCTATTCCCATGGGGGAGAATGGCAAAAAATGGAGGCGGCAAGCACCAGCCACACCCCGGCGCCCGAATCTGTTGCTGCGGCTGCTCCCTTCCGGGCCTGACCGGGTTGACAACATATCGTCGCGGGGGGACCGGCACCGCCGCCATTGCTCGGCGGGGCATTCAGGACGCCGTGGGCTCGAACCCCATTTCCGTCCTGATACCAGCGAAGAGGCGCGCCTCTTCGTTACAATATGGCGGAGAGGGTGGGATTCGAACCCACGGTACGCTTTTGACGTACACACACTTTCCAGGCGTGCTCCTTCGACCGCTCGGACACCTCTCCGGTACTGACTTCGACGACTGCCGGTCGTCGAGAGGGCACAGATGCTAAACCAGAACGCCCTGGCGTGCAATCCGGTCTCCATGACCCACGGTTTTATCAGGGTTTACCGGTGCCGGGGCCAAAACCGTGCACTGGAAACGGCGTTATGTTACCGCCTGCATCACTGATTTTGCCCGCACCCGGTTTTTCCACTTCGTCGATGCGGATAACCGCATGCATGGGTATATACGTGCGTTTCACACCCTCGAACTCGGCCTTGAGGCGTTCTTCGGACGGATCCACCACCACCTGGGTGCGCTCGCCGAATGCCAGCGACTCCACCTCGACGAAGCCCATCAGCGTGCCCTGTCCGACATGGTGCGCGTAGATTTCGTAGACCTGCCCGCGGTTGAAGAAAGCCACTTTGTATATGCGCTTTTTGGTCATGTGATAAGGCTGTATCCATAGCGTGTATCGAGCCGCAAGAATACCGCAGACGCGGCGGCGGCGACACCGAGCCCGTTAGGGAGTCTCTGATCCATTCCCATGGGGCTCCTTAGCCAGGCACCCTGAACCGAGCCCGACCATCGGCGTCTCCGTCACCAACGACCAGGCGCCCGGTGGCCACCAGATGCTGGAGATGGGCGATACACTCACCCATGGCGAACATCATGGTGTGCGGGTTGAGTTCGCGGTCGAACAGCACGGGCAGACACTCGAACGCGGTGCGCGCCTCGGTACAAAAATCCACCAGGGCGTCCAGGCGATCCAGATGGTGCTCCCGCAGGAAGGCGATACGGGCATGCAAGCCTTCGAACACCTTGCCGTGGGACGGCAGTACTCGCACGTCCTCGGGCAGTTGATCAAGCGTGTCCAGCGACGCCAGAAAGTCCGCCAGCGGGTCGCGTTCCGGCGCCTCCGGATTAGCGCTGATGTTGCTGGTGATCCGGGGTAATACCTGATCTCCCGAGATCAGCAGGCCGTCCTCCGCACAGTACAGGCAGACGTGCTCGGGGCAATGGCCACGGCCGATGATGACCTGCCAGCCCCGCGCGCCAATGGTAATGCTGTCGCCCTCATGCATGGGCCGGTAGGCGTCGGGCAGGCCATCCACGACCTGCCGGTAGGCATTGCCTCGCTCTTCCAGAGCCGCGGCATTTTCCTGATCCAGCCCGTGATATCTGAACAGGCCGACCACACCGCTGGCCATGCTGCTGTCGCTCCTCGTGTAGTGGTGGTGTGCATGGTCGAACTCACCGGGGCTCATCCAGACCTCGATGCCGAAGCGCTCCGCCAGCCAGGCGGCCAGGCCAGCATGATCCGGGTGGTAGTGCGTGACCAGCACGCGCTTCAATGGCCGGCCTCCCATGTCCTCCTGAAAGACGCGCTCCCATAACGCCTTGGTGTGGGCGGTTCCGAAGCCGGTATCCACCACCGTCCAGCCGTCGCCATCCTCCAGTAGCCACAGGTTGATGTGATCGAGGGCCAGTGGCAGCGGCATGCGCAACCAGCGCAGGCCGGCCGCGACCGGCTTCGATGTGCCCGGCTCCGGCGGTTCACCCAGGGGGTAGTTCAGCACTGCATTCATTCAATTCTCCAGGCCGCTTTCGGCCGACTATACAAAACGCGCGTCGATCCCCTTCATCCAGCAAGGGTATCGCCTGTTATCATGCCCCGTCAGGCATTCAACCCACCCTACCCGCTTCCCCGTTCAACGGGCGAAACCGGGCGGCCGGGAGTTCGCATGTTCAACTGGGAAGGTCAGGACGCTGCCTCCGCCTGTGCCGCCATCGCGGAACGGGACCCTCGCCGCTATCGAATCGGCATGCTCACCACCGGCCCCTGGCCCGCCGGGCCGGACTGCGCGCTGCAATGGTTCGGGCACCACTCCGAACTGGCCCAGTTCCTGCTCCGTGTGGAACCGCGCCGCTGGGGCATCAACACCGGCGAACTGATCGCCTTCAAGGCACGCGTCCAGGATGTTATTACCACCGTGGACGTGGCCGGTATCACCGAGCAGCAACGCTGCCGGTTCAACGATTTGTCCGCCCCGGCCTTCGGCGTGCGCTGGTGGGGCACGCTGGAGGCGCTGAAGCAGGGCCGCGGCGCATGGCCACGGGAACTGCTGCGCGGTTTCGATGACCTGCCGGCCAATGCCGAGGTCGCTGCCCTGGACAATCACCGGGTGGCTGATCTGATCCAGTTCCTGCAAAGCCAATACCCCGGCCCGCGCGTCGAATGAGCACGCTGATCTTTTCAGGATGTGGGTTTTCTTTCGTCCCCCTGTAAATAGGCTGAAGCCAGCTCTGTCAGTTCATTCAGGCAGTCGTCCACGGCTCTGCCACTGGTATTCAGAATCGCATTGGCGGTGCGGTAGTAAGGCTCGCGCTCGGCCAGAATGCGGCGCAGATCGGCCATGGCTTCCTCGTTGCCCTCCATGGGCCGCAAATCACCCTGGGAGGCAACGCGGCTCATATGCTCCTGCGGGTCCGCCTTCACCCACACCGTGAAATAGCTGCCAAGCAGCAGTTCCAGGGTTTCCGATTCCGATACCAGGCTTCCTCCCGCCTCCACCACCGCCAGCGGGTAATGCTCAAGCACGTACTGCAGGGCCTGTCGCTCCAGGCGCCTGTATGCTTTCTGCCCGCCCAGGGAAAACAGCTCCCCCAGGCCCATGCCGCCCATTTGCTCGACGACATCGCCCAGGCGCAGAAACGGCAAGCTGTAGTGTTCTGCCAGCGCGGCGCCCAGAGTGGTCTTTCCGGCGCCGCGCAGCCCGACCAGGGCGACACCGCGAAACGGCCCGTCGTGGCGAGGAAAATGCCGCACCAGCAGACTGAAGGCCGCCTCCTCCTCGTCCGGGCGCAGCCGCTGCAGCAGTTCCAGCAGCGGCGTCATGCGCAGGCCGGTATTTACCCGTGACGGCAGCAATTCCTGAATGTCGACATCCATCGCGGCGGCGATGCGCAGCAACAACGCGATGGACGGATTGGCATCACCGTTCTCCAGTTGCGCCAGATACCGCTCGGAGATATCGGAGTGCCGTGAGAGATCCTTGCGCGTCATGCCGCGCCGGGCACGCAGCGCCCGCACCCGCGCACTCAGAAACGCCAGATTGCGACCGAGGTCATCGGCGTTCTGGCGCTCTGTCTGGTTTACCGCATCGTCACCGGATCTGGCCATCTGTTGCTCCGTTACTCCCGTGCCTCCGGCGAAATCACGTCGCACCATGAGACGCCGCCTGAACGGCTCCGGACCAAGGCCTCACAGACCGATATGGGTCTGGAGCAGCGTCGGCTGTCCACGCAATGATTCGCTTTCGTCATCAAAAACGATCGTGCCCTTGACCATGATCATGCAGCGATCGCAAAGATTGATCAGTGCATTGACGTTCTTGTCCACGATCAACACCGCCATTCCGGTCTCCCGCAGCGTACGCACCACGGACCATATTTCCTTGCGAATCAGCGGCGCCAGGCCCTCGGTGGCTTCGTCAAGAATCAATAGAACCGGATTCGTCATCAGCGCCCGTCCGATGGCCATCATCTGCTGCTCGCCACCGGAGAGATTACCGGACAGATGCTCGATGCGTTCGCGGATGCGGGGGAATACGTCCAGTACCCGCTCCAGGGTCCAGTCCCGCCGGCCGTCAACACCGGGCCGTGCCGCCATGGTCAGACTTTCCCGCACGGTAAGGGTGGGAAACATGCCCCGGCCCTCCGGTACGAAGGCGATACCCTGCTGGATGATGCTGTGGGTGGGCTTGCCGGTCATGTCACTGCCGCGTACCAGGACCTGCCCGCTGCGAGACGGGGTCAGCCCCAACATCGACCGCAGCGTGGTCGACTTGCCCATGCCGTTGCGGCCCAGCAGGCAGACCGCCTCGCCGCGCCGCACGATCAGATCGACCCCATGCAGCACATGGCTTTCACCGTAATAGGCATGAAGGCCGCGTGCCTCGATCAGGACCTCGCCGGCCGGCGCGCGCTCGGCGCCCGGGTCAAGCTGTGCTGTCGCCATGCTCACGCGTCCTCCTCCCCATCACCCAGATAGGCTTCCTGCACCGCCGGGTCCTGTCGTACGCTATCCAGCGGTCCGCTGGCAATCACCTCCCCATTGACCATGACCGTGAGCCGATGGGCGATGCAGAACACCGCATCCATGTCATGCTCGACCAGCACCAGCGGATACTCGGTACCGAGTTCCCGGAGCAACTCAACGACGTGGTGCGATTCCTCCCGGCCCATGCCGGCCATGGGTTCATCCAGCACCAGGAATTCCGGATTGGTGGCCAGCACCATGCCGATTTCCAGTTGCCTTTGTTCGCCATAACTCATGGCACTGGCGCGGGTATGTGCCTGATGGCTCAGACCGCACATTTCCAACCCCTTCTCCGCCAGCGCAACCACACGCCGATAACTGCTCGCACGACGAAAGAAGCGGAACGAATGACCCAGCCTCGATTGCGCGGCAAGCTGGCAATTCTCCAGGCAGGAGAAGCTGGGGAAGATGTTGGTGCGCTGGAAACTGCGCCCGATGCCGATCCGGGAGACGCGGTTTGCCGACATGCCGGTAATATCCCTGCCCTTGAAAATCACCCGCCCGCTGCTCGGAACCAGATGCCCGGATAGCAGATTCACCATCGTGCTTTTGCCGGCGCCATTGGGGCCGATAATCGCGTGCACCTCCCGGGCCTCTACAGTGAACGTGACGTCATTGACGGCCACCAGGCCGCCAAACCGCCTGGTCAGGGATTCGGTCCGCAGTATCGGCTCAGTCATTGTGTTGCTCCGCGGCCCGATGCTCCTCGGTCGGCTTGCGCGCCGATGGCGCCGGCGCCTCGAACCGCCTGCCCAGCCGCTCCGAAAGCCACTCCAGCCCACCGGCAATGCCCCTGGGAAGCATCAGCACCATGACAATGACCACAATACCCATGGGCAGCTGCCAGTGGCGGGTGAAGCTCGAAAACGTGTAATGCAGGCCCTCGAACGCGAAGGCGCCGAGAATCGGGCCATACAGGCTGCCCAGTCCGCCCAGAATAACCATCACCAGGACTTCCGCGGAGAGGTGCCAGTTCACCTGACTGGGGTCGATGTACTGGTACTGAATGGCGGACAGCACGCCCGCGAACCCCGCGATCGTGCCGCCGATGACGAAGGCCGACAGCTTGTAGAAGGATGGGTTGTAGCCCAGTGCGCGTACCCGCTGTTCGTTCTCGCGAATGCCAATCAGCACCCTCCCGAAGGGTGCACGCAAAACGATTCGCAACAACAGGTAGATGAGCAGTAGCGAGATCAACGTAACGTAGAACAGCGTGAGCCGGTCTCCCAGATCCAATAATGACCGGCCCATGACCATGGTCTCGGGGGTGGAAAACAGATAGGCACCATCGGAACCGCCGGCAAAGTCTGAATCGTGAAATATGTAATAGATCATCTGCGAGAAGGCGATGGTCGCCATGATGAAGAAAATCCCTGAGGTGCGGATGATCAGCAAGCCCATCACTAGGGACGCCAGCGCGGCGATCACCAGAGCCGCGGGGAGCAGAATCCACAGGTTGCCAGGCTCCCACTCGGGTGCAACCAGCACGACGGTATAACCGGCCAGTCCGAAGAAGGCCGCATGGGCGATGCTCACCATGCCGGCGACCCCAACCAGCAGATCCAGGCTCACCGCCAGGATGGCCAGGATCATCACCGTGGTCATCTTCTGCAGCCAGTAATCGTACGCGTTACCAGCAAGGGCTTCGCCAAAAAGCGGATACAGCAGCAGCAAGGCTGACAGCAGCACCAGCAGGATCTGAATGGGTCTCGAAACGCTATGCATGATCGAATGAATTCTCCCGCGTCCGCCTAGGCGAACAGGCCTCTTGGCTTCCAGAGCAGCACCGCCGCCATCAGCGCGTACACCACCGCACCGGCGAATTGGGGTACCAGCACCGTGCCCCAGGTGTAGACGAGGCCGACCATCAGCGCGCCCAGAAAGGCGCCCTTTACCGAGCCCAGGCCGCCAATGACCACAACCACGAAGCAGATGATGAGGATGGTGCTGCCCATGCCCGGATAGACCGAGCTCACCGGCGCGGCGATCATGCCGGCAAAGGCGGCAAGTGCGGCGCCGACCGCGAACACCAGGGTGTATACCCAGCGGATGTTGATGCCGAGCGCCGACACCATTTCCCGGTTGCTCGCACCGCCCCGGATGATCATCCCCAGGCGGGTGCGCTGGATGAGCACGTACATGCCCAGCGCAATCGCCAGGCAGATTGCCGAGATGAACAGCCGGTAGACTGGATAATTGAGGTTATCGGTCAGCGCGATGGAGCCGGAAAGCAGCGCGGGGACCGCAACGCCGTGCACGTCGTTGCCCCAGAAGATGCTCTGCAGGGCGTCGAAGACAAGAATCAGCCCGAAGGTCAGCAGCACCTGATCGAGATGATCGCGTTCATACAGGCGCTGAATCAGAAAGCGTTCTATGGCAATACCGAGCGCCACGGCCAGCGGCAGTGCCAGCACGATGGCCAGGAACAGGTTGCCCGTATATCCCGTCAACCAGAAGGCCAGGTAGGCACCCACCATGTATAGCGCACCATGCGCCAGATTAATGATATGCATGATGCCGAAAATCAGCGTCAGACCGCTGGCGATCAGAAACAGCAGTAGGCCGTACTGCACGCCGTTCAGGGTCTGGATGAGGATGAAGGAAGGATCCATCTGCTCTCCTGGTGGGCTGTCGGCACCGTTCACGCTTACACGACAGGCCAAGCGCAACCGGGTCCTGCCCGCCTGTCGGCGCGCAGGACCCGGTGTGGCGGTTCAGTCCATCAGGCAGCCGGTAGCCGGGTCTGCAAGCGCCTCGTGGGCGATCCCCAGCACCACGTTCTCACCATTGCGGACCTCGCGCAGATAGATGTTCTGCACCGGGTTGTGCGCCGAAGAGAACGTCATCGGGCCGCGTGGGCTCTCGAGCTGCACCTGGCGCATAGCCTCGATCAGCGCGTCCCGGTCCTCGTAGCCGCCCGCGGCATCCACACCGGCGATCAGCAGCCGCGCGGCATCAAAGCCCTGCACCGCATAGATATCCGGGTCCTCGTCGAAGCGCTCGCGGTAAGCGCTGCGAAATGCCACGTTGGCCGGGTTGTCGAGGCCGTCGGCGTAGTGCAGCGTGGTCAGCACGCCCTCGGCCGCATCGCCCTGTGCCGCAAGCACGCCTTCGGTGAGGAAGCCGGAGCCGAGCAGCGGAATGCTGTCGCTCAGGCCGGCCGCGGCATAATCACGGACAAACTGCACCGCACCGCCACCCGCGAAGAACACGAACACCGCATCCGGGCGCAGCGAGGCGATCTCGGTAAGCTGGGCCTGGAAATTCACGTCAGGGAACGGTACGTAGATTTCCTCCATGATTTCTCCGCCGGCCGCGGTAAAGCCTTCCTTGAATCCGGCCAGGGCTTCCTGGCCCGCACCATAACGCCAGCTCATGGTCACCACATTGCGGTAGCCACGGTCATAGGCGATCTGGCCCATCGGGTAGGCGGGTTGCCAGTTACTGAACGAGGTGCGGAAGATGTTCGGCCCGCAGAGCTGCCGGGTGGCCGCGTCGAGGCCGGCATTGGGAATAATCAGGATGGTACCGTCGGCACGCGCCACGCGGACCATCGCCATCGCCACGCCGGAGTGCACCGTGCCCACGACAACGTCGACGTTTTCGCCGGAAACCAGTTGCTGCATGTTACGCGTGGCGCGACCGGCGTTGGACTCGTCGTCCACCGTCACCGAGGTCACTTCAAAGCCGCCGATGTTGCCGCCGTTTTGCTCTACCGCGAGGTTGAAGCCCTTGGTGATGCGGTCGCCGAGCTGCGCGAACGTGCCTGAATAGGGCAGCATGAAGCCGATCTTGATCTGCTCTGCGGACGCCTGACTCAGAGGCATGAGCAGCGTTGCTGCCATTCCGGCTGCAACCGCTGCCTTCCTGAGCAGCGGCCGGGACCTGCTGGTTTGGGTGCGAAACATGATCACTCCTCCACTCGGAGCGCCTGGCGCTCCGTTGTCGTTATGGTTGAACACCGACACCAGGCCGTCACCTGATGACCGACATTCCCCCGTTTATAGGCCGACACAGGCCGGCTCATGAATTATTATTCTTTCGATGCGCGTATTCAACCGTACAATTCTTAAACTGACGTCATTGAACGCATTATAGTGCCCATGCCTCCGGTTGCGATTCATCACACCCGTCGGTCCTGAAACAACTCCGAATCCGTCACATCAGGTTCCAGGTAAGGGAATCCGGTCACGTCGTGACACAGCGCCGCCCGACTCAACCGCGTCTCAATATACGCGTCGAACTGCTCGCTCCATGCGATCACATCAATGCCCAGGCAGACCGTATCGGGCGTGCTGCGTATGCGCGCAATGTGCTCCATGACGGCACTGCGCAGGCGCGCGACGGCATTGCCGCGTTTCATGCGCAGCTTCAGATGGGCATTGCCCGCCTGAATTAGCGCCTGCAGCAACGCCCCTCTTGTGCCCGTGCGGTTCACCGCATGCCAGACCGCTTCCCAGGCCTCATGGGCTTCCCACCAATAGCCGTGGTTGTAGAGATCGCAACCGAGCAGAAAGCAGACCCGCAACTGCTCCGGGGAATCCGGCGCGGACGCCAGCACGCCACCGTGACCTGCCGGATCGGTAAGCGGGTGCGGCGTGGCACCCGGCAGGTGCCGATACGGCGGAAAAGCACGGCCGGTGAAACGTCGCGGCCGGACGCCCGCGGCATTCAGTGGCCCATCCGCAACCTGCACGCCCCGATATGCCCCGCTACCCATCTCAGCTCTGCCCCTGGTCGAGCTCCCGCAGTCTGAATCGCTGCACCTTGCCGGTAGAGGTCTTTGGGAGCGTGTCGATGAACTCGATCCAGCGCGGATACTTCCAGGGCGCGACCCGTGATTTCACGAAGGCCTGAAGCTCGCGGGCAAGCGCATCGGACGGTGTCTTGCCGTCCTTCAGCACGACGTAGGCCTTGGGCTTGATGAGATCGTTTTCGTCAGCATGGGGAATGACCGCCGCTTCCAGCACCGCTTCGTGCTCGATCAGGGTGGATTCCACCTCGAAGGGCGAAACCCAGTTGCCACTGACCTTGAGCATGTCGTCGGAGCGGCCGCAAATATGGTAGAGGCCTTCCTCGTCCATGAAGTATTTGTCGCCGGTACGCGTCCACGGGCCCATGAAGGTATTGATACTTTTCCGGCGCTGGTTCCAGTAACCGATTGCGGCGGTTGGGCCGCTGACCAGCAGTTCACCGACTTCGCCCTGCGCAATGTCCTCATCGTTCTCGTCCACCAGGCGGGCGCCATAGCCTGGAACGGGAACGCCGGAGGTGCCGTATCGGACCTGCCCGGGGCGATTGCTGAGAAAGATATGCAGCATTTCCGTGGAACCGACGCCGTCCAGGATCTCCGCACCGAAACGCCGCTCCCAGCGTTTGCCAACCTCCGAAGGCAGCGCTTCGCCGGCAGAGATACAACGACGCAATTGCCTGGAGGCGGTTTCACGACTATTGGCCTCATTGGCCAGAATCGCCGCATACAAGGTGGGTACACCGCAGAACATGGTCGGCTGATGCGTCTTGAGGACGCGCATAACCCCATCCGGCGTGGGCCGCTCCGCCATCAGCACGGCCGTGGCACCGACCAGGAGCGGGAAGGTCATGGCATTGCCGAGCCCGTAGGCAAAGAACAGTTTGGCGGCGGAAAAGATGATGTCATCCTTCTCCAGCCCCAATACCCCGGTGCCGTAGAGTTCAGCCGTACAGCGCAGGTGGGAGTGCAGGTGCAGTACGCCCTTTGGCGCGCCCGTTGACCCGGAGGAGTAGAGCCAGAATGCCACGTCGTCGCAGGTTGTGGGAGTCGCTTCAAAACTGCTGTCGGCCTCGGCAAGCAGGGTTCCGAGCCGCTGGTGCCCCGGCGCACTGTCGCCGTCGACAATGACGTGCCGCAGCGATGGAAGCTGATCCAGTATCGGCTGCGCCTGTGCCAGCAACGAGCCGCTGATCACCAGCGCCTTGGCGCGGCTGTCGGCCAGAATGTGCTCATAGTTTGCCGTTGTCAGCAGGGTATTCACCGGAACCGGAATGATGCCCGCCTTGATGGCGCCCCAGAACACCGCCGGAAAATGCACCGTATCCAGCATGATCATGGCCACCCGGTCTTCCTGGCCAAGCCCCAGGCGCCGGAACGCGCTGGCGGCCCGGTTCACCAGCTCGGCCAGTTCCGCATAGGTGTAGGTGCCCTGGTCGTCGATGATCGCCGGGTGAGCGCCGCGACCTTCGTCCAGATGGCGATCAATGAAGTCGGTGGCGGCATTGTAGTACCGGGGAAATACCGGGGGCTGAATGTCGGGCGTGGATGTGTCCGCAGCGATCCCGCTCATTGATTACGCTCCTCCTGTCAATGCCGGTCTGCTGGCAGCCGGCTCTTATATTGTGCTGTTGGCACAGTATTATGAAACATATTGCATGTCGAGCACAATCATGCACTTTTATGCACATTACACTGACCAAGCTGCGTCGGCAAAGGCAGGAGAAGTCGGGTGGGAGATCAGGCTAGAGAGCCCCATGAGAATAAATCAGAGGCACCCTAAAGGGGGTTGTCCGACAGACAGGCAATCGTCGCCGTGATCGCCTGCCTGTCGGACGGAGTAGTCCTAGTCGCTCTCCCGCACCAGATGCGGCGTGGTGAGTTCGACGAGTTCCAGGAGGCACTGGTGAATGTCCCTGCCACTGGTGTCCAGCACCGCGCTTGCCGTCCTGTAGTAAGGCTCCCGCTCGGCGAGCGTCCGGCGCATATCGTCCATGGCAGTCGCAAGCCCCTGGCTGGAGCGCGCATTGCCCCGCGCCGCCACGCGATTCACGTGCTCGGCAACACTGGCGCGGATCCACACCGTGTAGTAACCGCGCCGAAGCAACTCGTAGCTCGCCGACTTGGCCGCCAGAATGGCGCCTGCCTCGACCACCGCCCGCGAGTGCTCCTTGAGCACATGCCTCACCGCATGGCGCTCCAGCCGTCGATAGGCCTTCTCGCCGTGCACCGCCATGTATTCGTCCACCCGCATGCCACCCATCTCCTCGACCACCTCGGCGAGGCGAATGAAGGGTAGCCCGAATCGCTCGGCAAGCAGGACACCGAGCGTCGACTTGCCGGCGCCATCCTGACCGACCAGGGCGACGCCGTGGAAGGGCCCGTGATAGCGGGGAAAATGGCGAACCAGTAGTTGGTACGCGGCCTCTTCTTCCTGAGGCGACAGCTGCCGGAGGACTTTCAGCAGCGGTGTCATCAGATAGTCGGTATTGAGGGCATAGGGCAGCAACTCGTGGACGTCGACATCCAGTGCGCCCGCCACTCGCAGCAATAGCGCGAGCGAGGGATTGGCTCCGCCACCTTCGAGTTGGGCCAGATAACGTTCGGAGATATTGGATTGCCGGGACAGTTCCTTGCGGGTCATGCCCCGGTGCGCGCGCAGAGCACGCACCCGTTTGCTCAGAAAATCCAGGCTGCGCCCGAGATCGGCGGATTCGTGGCGCGGTTTCAATTCGACAGCATCACTCCATGCGCTGTTCATACGTACTCCCTGTTTGGCGGCACTCATCCCTGGGCCGCGGAGATTGATTCCAATTGACGCCGGGCGGGGTTCTGGCCGACAGGTCAGGCGATTGCCGAACCGATCAACTTAAGAATATCGTAGACGATTTCACCCATAAGGGGCCGTACAGGTGCCCTATTCCTTGCCCGCTTCATGGTCGGCCCAGCAGTTGGGGGTCTCCCAGACGCGCACCCGCTCGAGTGTCGCCAGGCCGAGACTGCGATCCACCACGCGTGGTGCCAGGCGTCGGAACCAGTGCAACGCCAGGCCCTCGGCGGTTGGCGGGTCCGCCATGACGTAGAGTTTGGTCTGCATGCGCGTATCGGTCGTCAGGGCGTAGCCGCTGTGGCGCACCTCGGTGACCAGCACCCGCATCCAGGCATCAAACTCGGTATGTTCCGGGCTGAACATGCGCAGCAGTTCCGTATCGGTAAGCTGAGCGATGAAGCCATGGTCACAGCCGGCATCGATGACAGCCAGCATCTCGTCCTTGAGAAAGCCGAAATCGAGAATCATCCCCGCCTGTTCACCGCTATCGTGCAGCCGTGCCGCGCGACACCACGCTTCCACCTCATAGCGGTGACCATGCATGTGCCGGCACTTGGAACCGTGAGACATGATGCGGTGACCGGCGTCGATGGCAATGCGCCGGCTGATACGAAAGGACGCGGTCATGGGATTTCCAGAATCTTGTGGGTTTGCAGGGACAGGCGCCAGCGCGGATGGGCGCGGCACCAGTTAACGCAAGCTTGCGTGGAACCGGGGTGACCGTCCATGGGCTGGAGCAGGAAATGCGCGAACTCCAGTTTCGCCAGCGCCTCGAGATCGAGTTCCGGCTGCGGCCAGACCACCTTGAGCTCGTCGCCCGTCACCTGCCGCAGCTCCGCCCCGGCCTTGGGGCTGACGCACACCCAGTCGAGGCCGGGCGGTGCCCTCAGCGTGCCGTTGGTTTCAACCGCCACCTCGAAACCTTGCCGGTGCAGAGCGTCGATCAGCGGCGCATCAAGCTGTAGCAGGGGTTCGCCGCCGGTACAGACCACGTAAGGCACGCTAGCCTTGTCCGCGACCGCGGCATCCCAGCAGGCACGCGCGGCGCTTGCCAGAGATTCCGCCTGTGCGTGCTTGTCGCCACCCACGAATTCGGTATCGCAGAAGCGGCAGACGGCGGTCTCGCGGTGCTCCTCGCGGCCGCTCCACAGGTTGCAACCGGCAAAGCGCAGGAACACGGCCGAGCGCCCCGTCTGCATGCCCTCGCCCTGCAGGGTATGGAACAGGTCCTTGACGGTGTAGGTCATTCCGTTTCCCCCTGCCAGCGCTGCCAGCCGCCCTGGCGCAGCTCGCATGCCGGACAATTGCCGCAACCATAGCCCCAGGCATGGCGGGTGGTGCGGTCGCCGAGATAGCAGGTGTGGCTGTGTTCGATGATGAGATCGGTGAGTGCCGCACCGCCCAGCTGGTCCGCCATGGCCCAGGTACCGGCCTTGTCGACCCACATTAGCGGCGTATGAATAACGAAGCGGCTTTCCATTCCGAGGTTCAACGTGACCTGCATGGCCTTGATTGTATCGTCCCGGCAATCGGGATAACCGGAAAAATCGGTCTCGCAAACCCCGGTGATCAGGTGTCGGATGCCCCGCCGGTAGGCAACCGCCGCGGCCAGGGTCAGGAACAGCAGGTTGCGGCCGGGCACGAAGGTGGTGGGCAGACCGTGCGCCCCGGCCTCGATGGCAACCTGCTCGATCATCGCGGTACCGCCGATCTCGGCAATCGCGCCGGCATCCAGAACGCAGTCCGCGCCGAGGCGCGCGGCCTGCCGCGGGAAGCCGTCCCGCAGCGCCCGGAATACTGCCTGCCTGGCATCGAGCTCCACCGCATGCCGCTGGCGGTAGTCGAAGCCCACGGTCTCGACGCGCGCAAAGCGTGCAAGCGCCCAGGCCAGGCAGGTGGTGGAATCCTGTCCGCCGGAAAAAAGCACCAGCGCCGCGTCGTCACTCAGGGAGGTCATTGGAAAATCACTCGAAATGCGCAATTGGCGGCATATTACCAGTATGCGGGGCGAAGGTGGATGGTGTGGGGCTACAAACGATCGACACTGTTCAGGGCACTGAATAGCCCGCTGACCCGCTGCACCCGGCGGCTGACGGCATCTTCGAGCACGCCATCGGCCGGGGTGATCAGGCTGAACCAGTGGCGGGCACGGGTGATGCCGGTATAGACCAGCTCGCGCGTGACGATCGGGCTGGGGCGGTCGGGCAACACCAACGCCGTGTGCGCGAACTCCGAACCCTGCGACTTGTGTACGGTCATCGCGTACACCGTTTCCACATCATTCAGCCGACTCGGCAGAATCCACTTGATACGATTGCTGCCATCACCCGCCAGAAAGGCCACCCGCAATACCCGGCGGCCGTCAGCGTCCAACCGGGGCGGATCCAGCGCAATGCCGACATCCCCGTTCATCAGCCCCAGGCCGTAATCGTTGCGCGTCACCAGTACCGGTCGCCCCGGATACCACTGTTCGCCCGCCCCGATCAGACCCCCATCTCGCAGCCGCCCGGCAATGCGCCGGTTCAACCCCTCCACACCCCAGGGACCACGGCGCAGCGCACATAACAGCTGAAACCGGCCATGCGCGGCAAGTACAGCTCTGGCCCAGTCGTCCAGCGCATCCTGTCCGGCGTCGTCACCCGGATAATGTTCGCGCATCACCGTCAGGTAATGCCGATAACCCACCGGCGGAGCCACCGGACGCCCGTCCACCGCCACCCTGCCCTGTCCGCCGTCCGGGAACCGCTCGGCACCGCCATCGACGGCCAGCTTCTCCAGGCTGGTGTCGGCCTCTCCCCGCACCGCCAGCCGCATCAGATCAGCAAACGCGACGGGCTCCCGCCACATTGCCTGCACGCCGGCCGCGTCACCGGCGTTGACGCGCTCCGCGAGCCGGCCAATACCGCTGCCGCCGGCAAAGCGGTGACTGACGCGCAGCATGACCATGCTCTGATCCAGCACCCGGCCCTGCGCGTCCTCGAACTCCGGGGCAATGGTCTCGCCGGTCATTGCCTGCAACCAGTTGCGCGTCGCCGGCGTGTAATGGCCAGCCGCCGCACGCTGGCAGAGGTCACCCAGCACCGCACCGGCCTCGACGGATGCCAGTTGATCCTTGTCGCCCAGAAGAATCAGCCGGGCCGAGACCGGCAGCGCGTCAAGCAGCTGCGCCATCATCTCGACGTCCACCATCGACGCCTCATCCACCACCAGCACATCCACAGGCAATGGATTACGGCGGTTGTGACGGAAATGCCGGGTAGCCGGGAGACTGCCCAGCAGCCGGTGCAGGGTGGCGGCTTCGGTCGGGATGGCGGCGCGAATGCGCTCGCCATGCGCATTCGCGGGCAGCGGTAACGCCCGCACCGCACCGGCAATGGACTCATTGAGGCGCGCCGCGGCCTTGCCGGTGGGCGCGGCCAGACGGATCCGCAGTGCACGGCCGGTATTGTCCGGATCTTCGCCGCCCTGGGCCAGGGTCTGCAACAGACCCAGCAGCCGCACCACGGTGGTGGTTTTGCCGGTCCCGGGACCGCCAGTGATGACCGTGAAGGCGCTGCGGGCAGCCAGCGCGCAGGCGACCTTCTGCCAATCGGTGGTGCGCACGCCGCCGAGGTGCGCGGGGTCCGGGAAGAAGTCTTGCAAACGCCTGCGCAGATCGGCCTCTGCCGGCAGCGCGGACAGCTCCGCATCGAGACGTCCCAGGCGCTGGCCGATCGCCATGCGGATGCGCTGTTCATAGCGCCAGTACCGGCGCAGGTACAGGCGCGTGTCGACGCACACCAGCGGCGTTGCACCCTCGCCGTCGGCCACCAGTACGGCATGATTCAGAGCGTGCAGCCACGCCTTGAGGCTCACCTGCGCGAGGCACTCGGATGGCCTGGGCGGCGGCGCATTGCCGTCGTCGTCTTCCGGCGGCAGGGACAGGGTCAGGTCGGCATTGTCGAGTGTCGCCTCCAGATCCAGGCAGACATGGCCGCGCCCGAGCTGGTGGCTGGTAAGCGCTGCCGCCAGCAACAGCAGCGGCTGGGCGCCGTCGGCGCCCTCGTGGAGGAATCGCACCAGCGCCCAGTCAAGCGCCCGCAGCCAGCCACGCGCCACCCAGCGTTCGAGCAGATCCAGCATGCCTTGCGGCGACGCCAGCGCGCGTTCGACGGGAGTCTCCCAGAGATCCGGCTGCGTGGGTCCCTTCATGCGACCTCCGCGCCACTGCCGTTGCGGAACATGGCATCGAGTTCGTCAATGAACGAGGCCGGCGGCTTCTCCAGATGCAGCCCCTGGCTGGCGGCACCGGTGCCGCGCAGAAACAGATACACGGCGCCGCCAATGTGGTGGTCGTACCGGTAATCCGGCAATCGCGCCTTGAGCAGACGGTGCAGGGCCAGAATGTAGAGCACGTACTGCAGGTCGTAACGCTTTTCCAGCACGGCGTCGCGAATCGCGTCCGCCGTGTAGGCGTTGGCGTCCTCTCCCAGCCAGTTGGATTTATAGTCGACCACGTAGTAGCGGCCGCGGTGCTCGAAAACCAGGTCGATGAAGCCCTTGAGCATGCCGTTCAGCAGACGGCTCTCCACCGCCGGCCGCACCAGACCGTTCAGCGTGCCGGTGCGGATCCGCCGGTCCAGCACGGCGGCATCCACCTGCCGGGTCTCGAACCAGAACTCGAGCTCGGGCTGGTAGCTCCGTAGATCCTGCAACGCCACCGCCTCACCCTCGGCCAACCGTAGAGGGGTTTGCAGCAGCCCCAGCATCCAGCCGGTGAGCGGCGTGATCCAGTGCTCCCAGCCCCGGCGGTTGCACCGCCGGGCCACGGCATCTTCCAGCATCGCCCTGTCTGCGGCCACGCGGCCGAAACCTTCCCTCGCCGCCCATTCCAGCAGGCCGTGCAGAAAGATGCCGGGGTTCGCGCCGCGCGGGAAGCGGTGCAGGCTGGTATCGCCGTCCCTGACAGCCGGCAGACGTCCGCTTGCGGCCGGTTCTTCATCCGCCTCGCTGAGATTGGCTTCCACGGGGGTGTCCGGAGCGGGGGCAGGATCGGCCGCATCCTCCGGCGGACCGTTGTCGGTTTCGCCGACCAGGGTCAGCGCGCTATAGCTTGCGATCCACCAGTACTCACGGGCGCTGCGCTCCGGTATGCGCGCCTCGCCCAGTCGCGCTGCCGCCGTATCCGCGGCCAGCACCATCGGCGCCTCCTCGGGCAGCTCATCGACGCGGATATGCCCGCAGTCGCCGCGCAATTCCTGAAGGCGGCCGCCCAGATCGCCTGCCTGCACGGATTCACCGCCGGCCAGCAGATAGCCAATGGCGCTTCTGTGCAACCTGCTGGTTTTGCCGCCGCCAGGAGCGAGAGGGGCGAGGCCCAGCCAGCAGGCATGACAGGCGCGCGTCATGGCGACGTAGAGCAGGCGCAGATCTTCCGCCATGCGCTCCTGGTCCGCGCGCGCCACGGCCTGGTCGTCGGGATGCGCATCTATAACCAGCCCGCCGTCGTTATCGTGATAGCGCACCGGTGGCTTGCCGCCGTCGACTTCCCGGAACGTACAGATGAAGGGCAGGAACACCAGCGGATACTCCATGCCCTTGGCCTTGTGTATGGTCACCACCTTGACCAGTGCCTCGTCGCTCTCCAGCCGCACGATCTGCTCTTCCGCGGCCTGCCCTTCCTGCTCCAGACGCTCCGCAACAAACCGGACCAGTGCCTGCTCGCCGTCCAGTTCCACCGCCGCGCGTTGCAGCAGCTCCGCCAGGTGCAGGAGATTGGTCGCGGCGCGTTCACCGTCCGCTCGGCGCAGCAACCGCACCTGCACGTCGAAGTCGATCATCAGCCGTCGCAGCATGGGTAATACACCCTGTGTGCGCCAGCGGATGCGGTAGTCGCGGAATTGCAGCACCCGCGCCTCCCAGTGGATTTCGTCCTGATTCAGGCGTTCCAGGGAAGCCCAGTCCAGCCCCAGGGTGGCGGTCGCGAGCGCGGCCCGCAGGTGACGGTCGACGTCGGGCTCCGCACAGGCCTTCAGCCACAGCAGCAGGTCCCGTGCCTCGGGGCTGTCAAACACCGATTCCCGGTCAGAGAGAAAGACGCTGCGCACGCGGCGCGCGGCCAGTTCCTCGCGAATGGCGGCGGCCTCCATGCGGTCGCGCACCAGAACGGCTATGTCCGCCGGTCGCAGCGGCCTGCGTTCGCCACCGTCCGCCCTGAATCCGGCCCGTTCGGCCCGGCCCAGGTTGAGCAGGCGCACGATTTCGCCGGCGCAGCTCGTCGCCATGTCACGGGTGTAGCGGCCCTTCGCAACCGGCTCCCCGCCCGGCGTATGCCAGCAGACCAGTGCCGGTTGCGGCTCGCCTTCAACGATCAGCTGCTCGGCAAGGCCGTTGGCCTGCACCTCGACGAAGGGAACGGCGTTGCCGGCGGCCTCCCGGAACATGAAGGCGCCGGATCCCTGGGCGCGATCCTCGGCCTGCCCGAATACCCGGTTAACGGCCTCCACGACGCCCGCGGTGGAGCGGAAATTCCGCGCCAGGGTGTAATGCCGGTCCGCGGTGGCCTTGCGGGCGCGGAGATAGGTGTAGATGTCCGCGCCGCGAAAGGCATAGATGGCCTGTTTCGGGTCACCAATCAAGAACAGGCCCTGCTCACGACGATTGTCTGCAACACGATAGACGTTCTCGAAAATCCGGTACTGCACGGGGTCGGTATCCTGAAATTCGTCTATCAGCGCGACTGGGAACTGCACTCGGATCACGGCGGCAAGGCGTTCGCCGTTGACGCCGTGCAGGGCGTCGTCCAGGCGCGTGAGCAGATCGTCGAAGCCGAGCTGGGCGCGGCGCTGCTGCTCCTGCCTGAAGCGCTGGCGTATCCAGCCGGCGGCGTGCGCCCGCAGCATCGGCTGCGGGTCCGGCAAACGGCGGAGTTCACCGCGCAGGGCGGCGATGGCGTGCAGCGCAGGATGATCGGGCGGCTCGAAACCAGGGTTCCAGATCTCCGCCAGACCGTCCGGGGTAAGCCTTTTCCAGGCTGTGTCGGTCAGCGCGGGCTGTTCAAGAACGGGGTCGTCACGCCACTGCCGCAGGGCCTCGATCCATTTGGTCCGGCTGGGCGTATTGAACTTGCCGGCCGCGAACGCCTTGTCCGCGGCTGCCTGCTCCAGCGTGTCGGCAAGCTCATCCACCCAGGCCGCCCAGGGCGCCTTCAGAGATTGCAGTGCTTCAGCGCGCCGCCGCAGGGTCGTCTCGATAACGGCGGCGGCGTCCTCATCCGCATCCGGTGGCGCGGCGGTGCCGAGCAGATCGCGCAGGCCGCGGAGCAACGCGTCAGGCGTCTTCCAGTATGCCAGCAAGCGCTCCAGTGGGGCCCGCTCCAGCGGATAGACGAAGGTACGCCAGTAGTCCCGCGCCACGTCCATCCACAAATCCTGCTGATCGGTCTCCAGGGTCTGCGTGAACAGACTGCCGCTGTCGAAGGCGTGCTCGCGCAACATGCGGTTGCACCAGGCGTGGATGGTGGATACCGCCGCCTCATCCATCCACTCCGCGGCGATTTCGAGCCTTCGGGCACAACCTCCCCAAAGCTCCTCCGGATAGTCGGCGCGCAGTTCGCTCAGGAACGCGTCGGCATCGTGTGATTCGCCGCGGAAATGCGCGGCGGCCTCGGTGAGGCGGGCGCGTATACGCTCGCGCAACTCGCGGGTCGCGGCTTCGGTGAAGGTCACGACCAGAATCTGCGGCGGCAGCAGCGGCTCGCCGAAGCCGTGATCGCCGCCGTGCCCCAGCACCAGGCGTACGTACAGCGCGGCAATGGTGTAGGTCTTGCCGGTACCGGCGCTGGCCTCGATCAGGCGGCTGCCGTGCAGCGGGAACCGCAGGGGTACGAGAAAGGCCGGTTTGCTCATGCGCCGGCCTCCGTCCGCCGGCCACCGCCCGTCGTTGCCGAGTGCGTGACGTTCTCGAACAGGGGGCGGTACAAACCGTCAACCAGGCCACGGAACGTCGCGTCCGCGAACAGCTGGCCGGCAGCCGGCCAGGCGCGCGCCAGACAGGCGTCCTCACCACGTTCCCCTCTGCTCTGGAAGCCGCCGCCGTCGTAAGCCAGGCGGGCCGCTTCCAGGGCCTGCTCCTCGCCCTTGTGCGCGTTCTCCAGCCAGGCGAAGGCGGTCTTGCAGGCCACGCCCAAAGGCGCTTGCATACCGGCCCGCCAGGCAGCCAGCAGCGCCTCCAGCCAGCAGCAGGCGTCATCCCGCGCCAGCGGCGCCATGTCCACGCAACCGTCCGCGCCGACCACGCGGCTGACCAGGGAGTACCCGCAGGCATGCGCAGCCAGGTGGCTGACCCACGGGCGTACCAGATTGTGGCATTTCAGCGTCCGCCTCTTCAGCAGCGTTCCAGCCCTGACATGAACCAGGGCCAGACCACCGTCGGCATTGCGGCGCAGACCGCCAAGCCAGTCTTCCAGCAGCACGTCCGCATGCTGATGACGGATCTGCAGCGACTCTTCCTGGCGTATCGGATAGTGCGCCAGCACGTCCCGGTAGTGATCCAGAAAGGCGGTTACGGTCTCCGAAAGCGCCTCTTTCACGGGCAAGGCAAGCCCGCCCATGGGCAGGCAGCCGGTGCGCTCCAGCCGAGCAACCTCGGCCTGCAGACAGGCGGCTGCCGCGGCCTCGTCATCGGCGACGTCCAGCACCGCCTGTATCAGGTCGTCCTGCAACTGCCACTGCTGAAGTGCGTCCAGGGCAAAGGGCTCGAGGTCATCGCCACCGCTGCGGTCATCGTCGAAGTAGACCTTCAGGCGCTGGTTGAAGAACGCCCTTACCGGGTTACGCAGAAACCCCGCCAGCCCGGAAAGGGTAAGGGGCACTTCCTGCTCCAGCAGTGGCAGGCTGGCGGCGTCGGCGGGATGTTCCGGTCCGGCGTCATGCACCTGTCGCCATTCGCGGGCGTAGGTGAACAGCGCACCGTCGCCCGCGACCGGAAAATAGGCGCGGCTGAACGGCTGCAAGGGATGTTGCAGGGTAAGGGCTTCAAGCAGGCGCTTGCCGCCGGGATCCCGCGCGGGGTCCAACCCGGCCAGCCGCCAGCCGGACGCCAGATGGTCGCGAAGCTGCCCCACCAGCACCGATGGCGGCCGCTCGCCGTTGTCGAGAATGCTACGCCCGACCCAACTGATGTACAGCGCCTGCCGCGCGGAAAGCAGCGCTTCCAGGAACAGGTAGCGGTCGTCCTCTCGCCGCGAGCGGTCTCCCGGCCGGTAGTCCGTTGCCATCAGATCAAAGTCCAGCGGTGGCTGGCTGCGCGGATAGTCACCGTCGTTCATGCCCAGCAGGCAGACCACCTCGAAGGGAATCGCCCGCATCGGCATCAGCGTGCAGAAATTCACGGCCCCGGCGAGGAAACGCTGTGTCAGGGTTCTTTCGTCCGCCGCCGCCAGCCAGCTCTCGCGTACAACCGTCAGTGGCAGCGCCTCGTCCATGCCGGCGGCGGCGCAGACGGTTTCCCATTGCTCCAGGGCGTCAAGCAGCTGCGCGATGCTCAGGGTATCGCGGCTGTCCACGGGCAGGAAAAATGTATCCAGCAAGGCGCGCAGGCGTTCGCCCCAGAGCGCGGGGCCGGCCGGCGTGGTCAGCGCCCGCCACTGCTGGTCCAGCGCGTCCACCAGTTGGATCATGGGCCCGACCAGCGCGGCGTCCAGCCCGCCTACCTCGTCATAGGGTTCGACATCCTGCCAGGCCTCGCCCATCCCCGCCGCGTAACCCAGTAGCATGCGCCGCAGACCGAAGCGCCAGGTGTTCTGCTCCAGGCCCGGGGGCAGGCCCAACTTCTGTCGCTGACCGCCATCCAGCCCCCAGCGCACGCCCGCGCCTTCGACCCAGCGGTGCAGGGTGGGCAGATCGGATTCACTGATTCCGAATCGCTCACGGACCGCGGGCAGATCCAGCAGATCCAGCAAGTCACTCACGGCCAGACGGGACTCCGGCAGGCGCAGCAGGCGTTCCAGCGCAATCAGCAGGGGATTCATGCCGCGCTGCCCCTGGTCCGCCAGGGTGAAGGGGATGTAACGGCTATCGCCGGGGTCGATCTGACCGAACACCGCCTGAATGTGCGGTGCGTAGGTGTCGATGTCCGGCACCATGACGATCACGTCCCGTGGCCGCAGATTCCGGTTCGCCGAGAACTGCGCCAGCAGCTGGTCGTGCAGGATTTCCACTTCCCGCTGGGCGCTGTGCGCCACGTGGAAGCGGATCGAGCCGTCCAGCTCCGGATCCAGTGGCGGCCAGGTGTCGCGGGTCTCGGCCAGCGGGCGCAGGGCGCGGATGTCGTCCTGCAACTGCCTCAGCAGCGTGTCACGTCCGTGGCTCTGGAACAGATCGATGCGCTGCCAGGGCAGCGCTTCAAACAGCTCCCGGTAGCGCTCCGGCTCGTCGTGCTCATCCAGCAAACGGATGTAGTCACGACCCTGCTTGCCCCAGGCCGCCAGCAAGGGATGGGCATGCAGGTGCAATTGTGCGTCGGTGAGGGTGGCCGGCATGCTTTCGCGAGGGGCGTGCCGGCGGCGTTCCGCACGCAGCAGATCCTTGTCCGCAACGATGTCCGCCCAGTAATGCTCACAAGGGTTGTGAACGCAGAGCAGCACCTGAGAGACGCGCGCCACGGCCTCCAGCGCCTCCAGAAACTGGCTGGGCAGCGAGGAAATGCCGAATACGATCACGCGCCGTGGGAGATCGCCCGGGCGGCGCTGCAGTTCCGTGGCCTGACGAATGAACCGCAGATGCACCGCCGCCCGGCTATCGGCGCGGCGGGCTTCGCCAACGTCCTCAAGTACCGCCCGCCACAGTGCCGGCTGCCAGCGTTGACCCGCGTCCAGCGGCAGGACCGGGCCGCGGGCCGTGCGCAGCAGGTCTCTGCCAAGGGCCCAGTCGCGCAGCCAGTCCGCACGGTAGACCTGGTACTGATCGAAGAGATCCGCCAGGCGTTCGGCGAGCTGATGGCGCTTGCGCAGATCACCGTCGTCGTTCAGAAACTGCCGCAGCGGTGCAAACACACCGTCATCAAGCAGTTCCGGAAGCTGACGCATCAGTCGCCAGGTCAACTGCGCCTTGTCGAACGGCGACTCCTCAGGCACCTGTTGCGGGCCGAGCACGGCGCGATACGCACGCCACAGAAACCGGGCCGGCAGTTGCACGTCGAGCGCCGCGGCAATGCCGCAACCGCCTCCCTCCTCCCTGACATCCGCCGCCAGGGCCAGTTTCAGCCACTGCGCGATGCCGTTGCTCTGCACCAGAATGGTTTCATTTTCCAGCGGTGCGAGGGGATGGCGTTTCATCCATTGCACGGCGAGCTCGCGCAGGTCTTCCAGGCGGTTACCGTGCACCACCATGAACCCGGGCTGGAGTTCGCCATGCCGCATCATCCCGCTAACCCCGTTTGCTTGTTATCCTGCCGACCATACGGGCCGCCAACTGTGCATGATGGACGAGACCCGGTGTTATATAAACCACCTTGCCGCCATCCGACCGGAGTATGGCTGTTGCGATTCCTACATACGTCCGACTGGCACCTCGGCCAGACCCTGCACGGCCAGGAACGCCAGTATGAGCACCAGTGCTTTCTGGACTGGCTGCTGATCGAGCTCGATCAGCGCCGGCCCGACGCCCTGCTGATTGCCGGCGATATCTTCGACACCGTGAACCCGCCGGTAAAGGCCCAGGAACTGCTATACGGTTTCATCGTCCGTGCCCATGCGCAGGATCCGCGATTGCAGATCGTCATGATTGCCGGCAATCATGATTCCGGCGCCCGCATTGAGCTGCCCAGCCCGCTGATGCGCAACCTGCGCGCCCACGCCCTGGGCCGGGTGCGCTGGCTCGATGACGGCGGCCTCGACAGCGACCACCTGCTGGTACCGCTGGAGAACCGTTCCGGCGAGACCGTCGCCTGGTGCATTGCGCTTCCCTTCCTGCGCCCGGCGGAGGTTACCGCGGGTGCGGGTGAAGCCGATTACGTGGCCGGCATCGCGCGTGTTCACGAGCAATTGATCAATGCGGCACTGGAGCGCCGTGAGCCGGACCAGGCCCTGATTGCCATGAGCCACGCCCATCTGGCCGGCGCCCAGATCTCCGCCGATTCCGAACGCCCGATCGTCATGGGCGGCCTGGAGGAACTCCCCGCCAGCCTGTTTCCGAAATCCATCGCCTATGTTGCCCTCGGCCATCTGCACAAGCCCCAGCGCGTCGGCCGGCAGAACCGGATCCGCTACAGCGGGTCGCCGCTGCCGCTGTCCTTCGCCGAGGTCAACTACCGCCACCAGTTGATCGACGTCACCCTGGAGCGGCAGCGTCTGACCGCCTGGAAATCCGTACCCATCCCCAGGCGCGTGCGGATGCTGCGTATCCCCGCCGACGGCCCCGCGCCGTTGGATGCGGTATTGCCGCAACTCGAGGGCCTCGATTACCCCGGTACGCCTGATGTCGATAGTCCCTGGCTGGAGGTTCGGATTCTGCTGGATACCGCCCGCCCCGAGCTGCGTCATCAGGTGGAACAGGCCCTGGCGGGCAAGGCGGTGCGGCTGGTCCGCCTCAGCGTCAGCTATCCGGAAAGCAGCAGCGGCGGAGAGCCGGTGGAACAGCTGATCAGCCTGGATCAGCTCGATCCACGGGACCTGTTCAGCCGCATCTGGGAGGATAAATACGGACAGCACCCCCCGGATCAGGTCATGCGCGATTTTGCGCAGCTGCTCGATGAGGTAGCGAACCAGTCGGGGGATGCGGGCGCGTGAAGATCCTCGGCATCAGCCTGAAGAATCTGGCGTCTCTTGCCGGTGAGTACCACGTGGACTTCACCGCCGAGCCGCTGGCTAACGCCGGTCTGTTCGCCATCACCGGACCGACGGGTTCAGGCAAGAGTACGGTGCTGGATGCCATATGTCTGGCCCTCTACGGCACCACGCCGCGCCTGCGAGAAGCCGGCATCGGCACGCGCCTGGAGGACATCTCCGGCAAGCCGCTCACCGCCCAGGACCCGCGCCACCTGCTGCGCAGAGGCTGCGACGAAGGCTACGCTCAGGTGCTGTTCCGCGGACTGGACGGGCTGCATTATCGCGCCGCCTGGAATATTCGCCGTGCCCGGGCGACCAGAGGCACCCCCGGTCAGCTGAAGATCGACCGCCAGTTAATCGCGGTCGATGGCGAGCAGATACTCAATTCAAGTTCCAGTGAACTGGACACGCTGATTGCGGACAAGGTGGGCTTGAGCTTCGATCAATTCACCCGCGCCGTGCTGCTGGCCCAGAGCGAGTTCAGCGCCTTCCTCAAGGCAAATGAGAACGATCGCGGCGAACTCCTTGAAAAATTGACGAATACTGGACTCTATTCACAGCTCGGCATGGCCGCCTTCCAGCACGCCAGCCAGGCCAGCCGGGAGCTTGAAAAGCTGCAGACGCTGGCGGGCAGCGTGCAGCCCCTGCCGGTCGAGGATCGCAAGGCGCTGGAACATGAGGCCGACAAGACGGAGGGCGCCTTCAAGGCCCTGGAGGCGGACCGTACCACCCTGGAGCGGCAGCTACGCTGGTTTCAGACGCTGGAGCAGCTGCGTTCCGCCCTGCAGCGCGCCGAGCAGGAGCACGAACAGGCCCGGCAGCAATGGGACGCGCTTGCCGCCGACCGCGACACCCTGCACTGGTTGAACGAATTACTGCCCCGCCGCCACATGTTCCTTGAACAGCAAACGCTCACCGAAGGCACGGCCCGTCGCGAACAGCAGCTCGACGGCCAGCGCCGCCAACTGACGCAGGCGCAAGCGCGGCTCACCTCCTTGCGCGCCGATGAGGAGCAGGCCCGCCTGCGGCTGAAGAACACCGAACAGGCCCTGCACAATGCCCGTCCCGACCTGCGGCGGGCCCACACCCTGAGCCACGAACAGCAGCGGCTCACCAACGCCGTCAGCGATGCCGAGCGTGCGCTTGCGGTACACACATCGGCACTGACGACACTGGACGCGAACATCGGCACGGAAGAACAGGCCCGCGCTGCAAAGAGCGCGGAACTGGACAGGATACGGGCAAGGCCCGGAGCCGGACCGACGACCGAACAACCCCGGGACGCGTGGACGCCGGAAGACCTGGACGCACGTCTGCGCGAGCTGAATAGCCGGCGCGAGGCCTTGCAGGAGCGCAGCAACGCAATCGCCGGGCTGCGTCAGGCGCTGCGCGATCTCCGGTTGCTGCGGGATCGGGAGGCGCGGCTGGACGGCGAGCTGGCCGACACTCGCACGGCGCTGGCCAAAGTCATTTCCGAGCTACAGAGCAATTCCACCGCGCTAAGCGCCGCCCGCCAGGCCCTGAACACCACGCTCAGCGTGCTCAGGCGCCAACGACTGGCCCGTGAGGCCAGCGTGGAGGAACTGCGCAAGGGGTTGGAGCAAGACACCCCCTGCCCGGTCTGCGGCAGCCTGGACCATCCTTACCATGCCGACGCGACCCTGCTGGAGGCCCTGGATTCGGCAGCCCAGAATGAGGAAACCCGGGCCCGCGAGGACGTGGAGCGGCTGGACGCGGTGCGCATCAGGGGCGAGACCCGCCGCGAGGCGCTTGAGGCGCGCTTATCCACACTTGTCGAAGAACTGGAAACGGTGGCACGGAAGCGGCGAGACATGGACCAGCATCTGGCCGCGCTGCCGGAAGCCGCCGAGTTGCCGGCATTGGACGAGGAGCAGCGCGCCGCCTGGTGTGAACAGGCGCTGAACGGCCTGCAGGAGCAACGTGGCAAGCTCGCGGAACAGATCAGCATCACCCTCGAGTGGCAGACGGCGGCCCGGCAACTGGACAGACACCTGCAGACACTGACCGGGCTGCGGCAGCAGCAGTCGACGCGACAGCAACAGCGTGACAGCGCGCAGGAGACTCTGCACCGCTGCAAGGCCGAGCTGGAAGGCGTTACCGTGAAACTCCGCGAGTTGCTTGGTACGCATGCCAGCCCGCAAGCCTGGGAGGATGCCCTGGAGCAGGCCCGGCGAACCGCCGCCGAGGCGGAAAGCACGGCGCGCACCGACCGGGAGAAGACCGCCGAAGACTTCAACGCCATCACCCATGCGTTGAAGCTCACCGAGCAGCAGCAGCGTGATGCACGCGAGCGTTTGCAGGAACTCGAGGCGGCAATCGCCGACTGGCGGGCGGCGCGCCCGGAACTGGACGACCCGCGCCTTGCGCATCTGCTGCAGGTGTCGGACGACGACGCCCGTGCCCTGCGGACACGCGTCGACGACACGCGCACCGCCCTGAACCGCTCCGACACGACCTGCAAGGAGCGAGACCGGCAGTTTCAGGAGCACCGCGGCCAGCCACCCACCGACGCGGAGCCCGCGGAACTCGAACAGCGCCATGCCGGACTCGCCGAGGACCTGGAGAAAACCGCGTTGAACCTGCGCCAGTTGCAAAGCCGCCTATTGGCGGATGACCAGACCCGGGACAAGCTGCGCAGCCTGCAAACACGAATGGACACCCTGCGCGCCGAGCACGAACGATGGGCCCGTATCAGCGACCTGATCGGCTCTCAGGACGGTCGCACCTTCCGCAGGATCGCCCAGGCCTATAACCTCGATCTGCTGGTGCGGCACGCGAATGCGCAGCTCTGGAACCTGGCGCGCCGCTACCGGTTGAAACGCGGCGGTAGCGATTTGGGCCTGCTGGTCATCGATACGGAAATGGGCGATGAGGTCCGTTCGGTTCACTCCCTTTCCGGCGGTGAAACGTTTCTGGTTTCGCTCGCGCTGGCACTGGGCCTGGCGTCCATGGCGTCCGGCACGCTGCGCATCGAGTCGCTGTTCATCGACGAGGGTTTCGGCAGCCTGGACCCGGAATCCCTGCAACTGGCAATGGACGCTCTGGACGGCCTGCAGGCGCAGGGCCGCAAGGTCGGCGTCATCTCCCACGTGCAGGACATGCACGAGCGCGTACCCGTGCAAATCCGCATCAGCCCGGAGGGTAACGGCGCCAGCCGGCTTGACGTGTGGTAGGGGGTCGCATTGGTCAAAGGCCCTGAAGATACACCTGCATGCGTTCACCGGCCTTGCTGATCGAGCCCGCCGCCAGCTCGTGCCCGGTGTCGCTTTCAACAAACAGCGTCGGCTCCGCGCCGTGCTGCGATAGCCAGCGAAACAGCGCATTCGCATAGGCCACCGGGATCACGTCGTCCTGATCGCCATGGAAAATGTCCACGCGCGGCCAGTGCTCGCCCTGCTCCACCGGCACCTCCTCGGGCAGAGGCTGGCCGACAAAACTCAGCAACTGGCCGACATGCGCATTGCCGCTTTCCGCCGCCAGCCCCAGCAGAATCACGGCGCCCTGGGAATAACCCGCGGCGACGACCTGGTGCGGTTGCAGGCCGAACTGGCGGCCGAAACGCGCCAGTATGCCCCGCGCCAGTTCCACACCCTCGGCGAGACGCTCCGCCCGGTTGTGGACATCAATGCCTTCCAGGGAATACCACGTATATCCGCCCACCGCGGGATCACAGGGCAGCGGTGCGCGCGGCGCATAGAACACCGCCGGCGGCAGCACCGAGCGCCAGGCGGAAAATGCCTGCCGGAACTGGGCCGGCGTGGCACCTGCGTCGTGAAACGCGACAACGCCCAACTGGGCGGTTTCAGGGGGTTCCAACAGCAAAGGATTCATGCATCAGCCGGTGTGGTTGCCTGGTCCTGACAAATGATGCCACGGTTGACGGACAACCGCCCGCGGGGACCGTGCCGAAAGCGGAAGCGCCCGCAACAACACGACTACACTCAACGGACATGCAGCCGGTTCAGGGGAAGATACCATGGCCACCGAGATGCAATCCCGAAGCCTCATCGCGCTCGACCGCATGTGTCATGCCTGGCAGAGCCGTTTCACCAGCGGCATATCCCCCGCCGCCGTTGCCCTGGCCTTCAGCGACTGGAGCCTGCATCTGATCAATGCGCCGGGCAAACAGATGGAGCTGATGGTCAGAGGAGAACAGAAAGTGCGGCGCCTGGCCGCCCATTTTGCCCTGTGCATGCAGGGCAAGGGCGATCCACCCTGTATCGATCCGCAGGCACAGGACCGCAGGTTCAGGGACCCCGAATGGGCACAGCCACCTTATGCCTTTGTGTCTCAGGCTTTTCTGCTCTACCAGCAATGGTGGCAAAGCGCCACCAACGAAGTGCGCGGCGTTACCGTCCATCACGAGCAGGTTGTTTCCTTTATCGTCCGCCAGCTGCTCGATATCTTTTCACCGTCGAATTCACTGTTCACCAATCCGGTGGTGCTCAGACGAACACTGGAAACCGGCGGCCGCAATCTATACCAGGGCCTGCAACACATGCTGGAAGACTGGGAACGCGACCTGATGGACCGCGGCCCGGTCGGCCTGGAGGACTATGTGGTCGGCGGCAACATCGCCGTCACGCCGGGCAAGGTCGTGTTTCGTAACCATCTGATCGAACTGATTCAGTACGAACCAAGCACGGCCTCCGTGCATGCCGAGCCGGTATTGATCGTCCCCGCCTGGATCATGAAGTACTACATCCTCGATCTGTCCCCGCATAATTCCCTGGTCAAGTTCCTGGTGGATCATGGGCATACCGTTTTCATCGTCTCCTGGAGAAACCCGACCGAGGAGGATCGGGATCTGGGCATTCGCGACTATCTGGATATGGGCCCACTCAGTGCCATGGAGTACATCCGTTCGCTGATTCCGGAGCACCAGATACAGGGCATCGGCTACTGCCTCGGCGGCACGCTGATGGGCATCGCCGCGGCCGCACTGGCCAGGGACGGCAAAGACTGGCTGCGTTCCCTGACCCTGCTCACCGGGCAGGTAGACTTTTCCGAGGCCGGCGAACTGAAACTGTTCGTCGATCCGGCACAGGTGGCCTTTCTGGAAGACCTTATGTGGGAGCAGGGTTATCTCGCCAATGATCAGATGGCCGGCGCCTTTCAGCTGCTGCGCAGCAACGATCTGATCTGGTCGCGCATGGTTCAGGAGTACTTGCTGGGAGAACGCGCGCCGCTGTCCGATCTGATGGCCTGGAACGCGGACACCACGCGGATGCCCTTCCGCATGCATTCGGAGTACCTGCGTCATCTGCTGCTGGATAACGAGCTGGCACTGGGCCGCTACACCGTGAACGGCCGCCTCGTGTCCCTGCCGAGCATTCGCATTCCAACCTTCGCGGTCGGCGCCGAGCGCGATCACGTCGCGCCGTGGCGGTCGGTCTACAAGGCCGACCTGCTCACCGACGCCGATGTCACCTTCCTGCTCGCAAGCGGTGGCCACAATGCGGGCATCGTCAGCCCGCCCGGCGGCTACAAGGGCTACTACCGTACCCGCACCAGCCTCCATGGCGAGCACTACCTGGCCCCGGATGAATGGCTTGAAGTGGCGAAGCGGGAAACCGGCTCCTGGTGGCCGGCCTGGGAAAGCTGGCTGGCGGAAAAGGCCTCCGGCCAGGTACCGCCACGCCAGCCGAGGCACCCCGAAGGCCTGCCAAGTGCCCCGGGGCATTACGTGCTCATGCCCTGAAGCGATCAGAGTTCCAGCAGCACACTTACGGAGCGGCCGTCGTGAAGTGCACCGAGCGCGTCCGCGACCAGTGACTCGACCGCAACGACCTGCACCCGGCCGCCCCATAGGTCCCGCATGCGAGGGGCAACGCTGTTGGTCAGCAACAGGCGGTCGAGTCCTTCATGCCCAAGCAATTGCTCCGCACCGGTGGCGAAGACGCCATGGGTAACCGCGGCGATGATACGGGCCGCCCCGCGCGCGCGGCATGCATCCACGGCGCGGCGCAGGGTTGTGCCGCTCACCATCATATCGTCGACGATCACAACGGCGCGCCCGCGTACCGGGCCTACCAGCGCATCGCCGCTCACCGCGTCCTCGGTTCGATGTTTCTCCATGAACACCGGCACCGCCTCCCTGCCCGACAGCTGCTCAAGTGCGATGCGAAAATGCTCCGCGCGCTTGACGCCGCCGATATCCGGCGACGCCACCGCCAGAGGCAGATCGCCGGCATGCGCAAGCGCCGCCCGGGCCAGCGGCAGTCGCGCTTCCAGGTGAACGGTTTCGCAACGAAAGGCATTTTCGAAGGCCGCGACGTTGTGAACGTCAATGGTGACCACCCGGCCAACCCCCATCGCTTCGACCAGCTGGGCCAGATAGCGCGTGGTAACGGGGTCATCAGCTCTGACTCGACTGTCCTTGCGCGCATAGCACAGGTACGGCATCACCAAAGTCACCCGTGCGGCACCGGCGTCACGCAGCGTGGCGGCAAAGAACAGCAGCCGGCAAAGCTTGTCGTGAACGCTGAGCGTGGCTGAACCGGCCAGAGACAGGATGACGTAGACATCACAGCCACGCACCGTCACCAGCGGCCGCAACTTGTGCTCACCGTCTTCGTGCAGATGTTCCTCCACCGCTGCCAACTCGACGCCGAGACTCGACGTCACCGCGGCTCCGAATTCCAGGGAATCTCCCAGGGCAAATACGCGCGTGGCGTCCAGGTCCATCAGCAATACCTCGTCGGTTCTTCGATTAGAAGATTAGCGTTGCGGCCCTTGCCGCGCCGCAGTCTCGTAGATCGCCAGCATGGCAGGCACCAGAAACAGCACGATCAGCGTCGCCGCACCCAGGCCGAAGGCTATGGCCACGGCCATGGGGATGAGGAACTGCGCCTGCAGCGACGTCTCGAAGATCAGCGGCAGCAGGGCGCCGATCGTGGTCAGCGTGGTCACCACCACCGGTCTCAATCTTTGTCGGGACGCCTCCACCAGAGCGGCGCGAATATCACCCTCGGGGTCGTCCAGACGGATGTCGCGATAGAACGTGACCAGAATGATGGAGTTGTTGACCACGATACCGGTAAGGCCGAACAGGCCGAACAACGACAGCACCGTGAGGTCCAGCCCCATCAGGTAATGGCCCAGCAGTGCGCCGACCAGGCCGAAGGGAATAACCGCCATGACGATCAGGGGCCAGCCGTAAGACGCGAACACCCAGGCCAGCACCAGATAAATCAGCGCCAGTGCCAGCAACAGTCCGGCGCGCATATCCGCCAGGGTTTCGGCCTGATCCGCGGCGCGCCCTTCGAAACCGTATTGCAGGCCGAACCGGCGTTGCAGTTCGGGCAGGAACCCGGCCTCCAGCTCACCGAGTATCAGATTGGCATTGGCGGTCTCGGAGTCGACGTCGGCACTGACGCGCACGGCCAGCTCTCCATCGACATGGCGCACGGCCTCGAAGCCGCGCCTGGCTTCGATATCCGCCACATTGCTCAAGGGCACCCTGCGGCCGTTCTGCAGCGCGATGCGGTAGTCGAACACGCCGGCGAGCTGACGGCGTTCCGCCTCCGCCAGCCTTACCCAGACTTCGACCTCGTCGCGGCGATGATGGAATATCTGCACCAGTTCACCGGCGAATGCGCCGCGCAACTGACGGCCGATCTCCTCAACCGTCAGCCCCGCGGCATGGCCCTCCGGTCGCAGCCGGTAGATCCACTGCTCCGGCCCAAAGGGTAGATCGTCGGCAATGCCGCTGACGCCCGGAAACTGGCGGATGCGATCCTGCAGTGCCAGGGAGGCGGCCTTGAGCTCCTCGGCGCCGACCCCGGTAAGGCGGATATCGATATCCGACCCCGGCGGCCCGGTGCCCCGCTCGCGGATCACCAGACTGTCCAGCCCGGGAGCGGGCGGCGTGCGCTGCTCCCAGTCGCGGATGAAGGCGCGATTGCGCACCTCGCGCAGCTCAGCTGAAATCAGTTCGACCATAATCGCGCCAAACTGCTCGCCCTGGCGCGCGTCGCTGGGGTCGCCGGCGAGCGTGCGACCGGAACTGACCACATGGGTACGTACCAGGCCGCCTCCGAAACCCGCGTCGGCGGCGATCAGGGCATCCTCCAGCTTCGTCAGGTAGGCGTCGACCCGCTCGCGCGGGGTACCGGCGGCAAAGCTGACGTTGGCGTGGATCACATTGCCTTCCACCGCCGGAAAGAACGTAAACGGCAATCGCCCGCCGGGGACCAGTCCAACGCAGACGGCAAGGACCCCGACGGCAGCCGCCACTGTCGCCCAACGGTAATCCAGCGCCGTCTCCACCGCGCGCTGAAAGGGGCCGTCGCGGAACCGGTTGAACACGGTATCGATGCGCGCGCGGGCGCGACCTGGTGTCAGGCCGTGGCCGCGCTCGAAGGTCCGGCGCAAGTGCCCGGGCAGGATCAGGAATGCCTGAATGATGGAGGCAATGATCACGCAAACCACCACCAGCGGAATGGCAAACAGGATATTGCCGATAGGCCCGCCGATGATCATCAATGGCAGGAATGCGGCGATGGTGGTCAGGGAGGCCGCTATCACCGGGGCGAACATCCGCCGGGCGCCGTTCACCGCGGCATCGGCTGGCGCCTCCCCCGCCTGGTAGCGAGCCAGTGCGTTCTCGCCCACGACAATGGCGTTATCGACGATTATACCCAGTGCCATGATCAGGCCGAACAGGCTGATCATGTTGATGCTCCCGCCTACCGCGAGCAGGACGGTCATCGCCGCCAGGAATGACACCGGAATGGACAGTGACACCCAGAAGGCGAGGCGCAGCGACAGAAACAACAGAATGATGGCGACCACCAGCACCAGCCCCATGACGCCGTTTTCCAGCAGCAGGGCGATGCGTTCGCTGAGAAACTGCCAGAATTCGTCAAACACCTCCATGCTGACGGTGTTGGGCATCGCCGCGCTACGCTCCCGGAGATAGTCTTCCAGAATGCGCGCGGCTTTCAGGGCGTCTTCCCGTTCGGCGCGCTGAAGCAGCATCTCGATGGCCGGCTGCCCCTCGAAGCGTAACAGTACCTCCCGCTCCCGCGGCTGTCTGGTCACCTCCGCCACGTCACCAAGCGTCACGGTGCGGTTGTTGTCGAGGACCAGTGACAGTTGCTCAAAACCGAGCGAATCCCGCGCTTGACCCAGACCGCGGAGCTGGCGCGCAACGTCGGCGTCTCCCGCTTCACCCGCCGGCAGGTCGCGGCTTTGCGCGGCAATCATGCCGGCAAGCCGCTGAAAGGTCAGCCCCAGATCGCTCAGCTCCGCAAGCGGCAGCTCGATTCGGATCTCCTGTCCTGGAATGCCGGTCAATTCAATTCGCGTTACACCTCGCGCAAGCAGCTCATCCTCGAACTGACGGGCCAGTTCCCGCAATTCGCCGGGTTGCAGCGCTCCGGTGATCAGCAAGCGCGCAATGGGGTCGTAACGCACCACGCGGGTGACCGAGGGTTCCCGGGCGTCGGTGGGAAGATTGCGCACCCGGGCGACGCGGTCCTTGGCAGCCTCGGTCGCCTCCGCGATATCCGTCCCTTCCTCCAGCTCCAGCGTGATGGAGGCCAGGCCCTCGCTGGAGGTGGAGAACAGCCTGCGCAGTCCTTCGACGTCCCGCAGTTCCGTTTCCAGCGGTTCGGTAATGGCGTCCGCCACGTCCTCGGCAGTGGCACCGCGCCATTCCACCCGAACGCTGACATAGTCCAGCTCGAAGGTCGGAAAGAACTGGGTATTGAGTTGCTGCAGGGCCCACAGGCCCGATACCACCATCAACAGCATGATCAGGTTTGCCGCAACCGCATGCCGGGCTACCCAGGCAATCCAGGAGCGTGAGTTTACCTGCTCAGCCATCGGCGGGCGCGTCTTCGATCACCCGAATCCGCAATCCGCTCATCGCCTGCGGCAGCTGGGTGGTCACGACGGCATCGCCGTCGGAAAGCTCGGTACTGCGCAGCAGAACGCCCGTCCGTCCATCCGGCAACATCGCCTCGCCGAGGCGCTGCACGGTAACGGCCTCCATGCGCTGATCGCGAACCCGATAGACCCGATTGGTTTCGTAAAGCGCTTCAAACGGCAAGATCACGCTGTCCGGCTCAAGCGGCAGTTGCAGATTCAGCGTCGCGAAACGGCCGGGCACAACGCCGGCGCTGTCCTCCACGGTGAACAGCGCATCCAGCCCGCCCTGCCCCGGCTCCGCCGTGCCGGCCATCCGCGACAGGCTGACCGCAACGACCCGGCCATCTATACGTGCCTGCGCCGGGACGTCCGACATGGCCATGACGTCATGTAGCCGCGACAGCTGCCTCAGCGGGACGGATGCCCGGATCTCCAGGGCGTCGGTGTCATACAGGGTCAGCAGGGTTGCGCCGGGGAATATGCGATCCCCCGGCGCCGTTTCCACGCCGGCAACACGGCCGGAGAAGGGGGCCATGACGCGGCTGCGTTCCAGGTCGAGCCGGGTACGGTCCCGCAGCGCCCTTACCCGGTCCAGGCGGGCCTGTAGCTGGGCGAGGCGGGCATCGGCGCTGGCCACCGCGAACTCACGTTCCGCCGTCGCCAGCCGCTGCTGCTCGCGGGTGCGCAGAACCCGCTCAAGGTCGGCCGGGGAGATAAATTCATCGGCCTGCAGGTCTTCGAGGCGGGATACCTCCTTATCCGCGAGCGCAAGTGTGCGCCGCTCGGTCTCCAATGCCTGCCGATCCACCGCAATGCGCCGGCGTTCGATGGTCAGCTGCGCCTGAAGCTCCGCCAGATCGGCTTCCCGTTCCTGGGTGATCAGCTGCAGTTCACGGTCGTCCAGCTCCACCAGCAGCGCGCCACTTTCCACCTCCTGCCCTTCGCGGACATTGACCGCGCGAACATCGCCTTCCAGGGCCGCACGCAGTGTTGCAAGGCGCGGCGCTTCCACAAAGCCCTGCAGCGAAAGCACCGGCCGATGCGCGCCTGCGTGCACCATTTCCACGCGGACGGGCCATGCAGTCTCCCGCGCAGGCAACGCCGAGGGATTCGGGCGAGTGATGACCAGCAAGACTACCGCCATAGCCGAAACGGAAAGAATCAACAGGGGCAGCACCACTTTAAACACGCGTTTTCCGGATGGCATCAAGACCCCTTCGCAGCCCCCAGCGCGGGCTGGTGAGTGTTCATGCTTCAATGCGGCGAACCGGCTTTCCCAATACACACTCTTATCTAGCTTGCCGGGATCAGGCAAGCATCTTCACAGGCATGGATGCTTTGTTGTTGCGATGCACAAGTTCTGAGCTAACCTCATATTAAGTCCGCCGTCGTCATGGAGGCATGCACTAATACAGGGACGTAACTCGTGCGCGGCGGCGGACTTGGCACGGAAGGATCCGGGTGTCCACCCTCTCAGGGATGCGGGGGTGGACACTGTCACATCTGTAGCAAACCCGATGCGCCCCTCCCCTGATCCGCGGTCTGCTGGTCCGGCGTTCTCCCGGCAATGGGCAATAGCATGAACCATGCACCTGAACGGAGCGTTTCAGTTATTATCTGAGCAAGGTCCGCGCTCGCCCGCGCACTAAACGTCCTGCAACATTGAAGGCGGTGCTGATGGAGCCTCACATCATCCCGGAACACCGGCAATCGATCATCGCTCGATTTGCAATGCTGACCCGACACACCACCATCTCCTTGCTGATGATCGGTGCCGGATTACTCATTGCCCTGGTCGTCGTACTGCTGGACGGAGGCACCCCCTCGGCCTATGCCCACTTCGCGTACGCGCCAACCATCATTGCCGCCTTTCGCTTTCGCGCCCTCGGCGGGCTGATCTGCGGATTCCTGGGTGGATTGGTTGTTGGCCCATTTGCGGCATGGCTGCTCAGCGGGTTAGACACCTTTGTGCTTGAACAGTATATCTCCTGGGGCGTGCGCACCACCTGGATTGCCATTGTCGGCTTTACCCTTGGCGCTTTGTTCACCTACGTCAGGAAACAAAGCGACGTACTGGACTGGTACCGCCATACCGATTCCGGCACGGGCATCCCGAACCTTCCGGGCGTCAGAAAGCAGGTCACGGCAATGATCGCCGACCACAATGCAACGTCTTTCGGCCGGCAGGACCTCATGGTCACGGCATTGAAGATCACCAACTACGGTCACCTGGTCCTGACCTTCGGTTACGAGGACCTGGACGCGGTTATCAAGGACCTGGGCAGTCGAATCCGAAACGGCATTTCAGAGCGCGCGGTGGTGGGCCGCACCGGGACGGATGAATTGCTCATCGTTGATCCGATCGCAATCGATACGCCGGCCGCAAGACATACCAGGAACATCGAAGAGCAGCTTCAGACCACTCTCCAGCTTGGCGATATGCAGGTCTATGTAGACGTGGTCATGGGCGTTGCACGCGCCCCCATGACCACGAATGCACCGGAAAAGCTGTTTGTTCAGGCCAGTGCGGCAGCCTGTCGGGCAAGGGATAGCGGGATGCGAATGGCTTTCTACAATGAACGCCAGGAACGGCATAGAAAGGATGGAATGCACCTGCTCGGAGAGATTCCAAGAGCCTTGGAAGCAGGAGAGATCAGTCTGGTCTATCAACCAAAGCTTGATCTCCGAAGCGGGAAATTCGTCGGCGTCGAAGCATTGGCTCGCTGGCAACACCCGCAACGCGGCGATATATCTCCGGCGCTCTTTGTACCGCTGATCGAGAACACCGGGATCATCGATGCATTTACCAAGTTCGTCCTCCATGCAGCCATTACTCAAAGCGTCCAATGGCAGCACGATGACGACCAACCATCGATAGCGGTCAATATGTCGACGCGTAATCTCACCGGCGACTCGCTTCTTCAATATGTGGAAGATCTCCTGTCCCGAACCGGGCTACCCGCATCGGCCCTGGAACTGGAGATAACTGAAACCGCCCTGGTCGACATGCAAGATCCCCATCACCTCAACCTGCTTGCCGGGTTGAGAGACATCGGTGTGCGGATTGCCATTGATGATTTCGGTACCGGTTACGCCTCCCTGTCCTACATTCGTGACCTGCCGGTCGATATTCTCAAGCTCGACAAATCATTCATCAGTTCGGCATTGACCATTCCCCGAGAGAGAAAAATGCTGAAGAGAATGATCCAACTGGCCAAAGACCTTGATCTGGAGGTTGTCGGTGAAGGTATCGAAGACCGCCAGACCCTGGGCCTGCTGAATGAACTCGGCTGCGACCTGGCTCAGGGCTTCTATATTTCCAGGCCCCTTCCGGCGTCTGCGGTGTCGGCGGTGCTGACCCGCCCGTGGTCGTCTGACGAGGCCGGCAGCCTAACACCCCGACCGACGGACACCACGGATACTCCACCCACCCGGAAAACGCGAAGAAGGCAGCAATCCAACGTCGCCGCACCCGAACGGAGACGATGATCAGTTCGCGCCTGGAACCGTCAGGTTAATACTCATCGGACACGACTCGGAGGCTTGTGTACAACCCTCTTGCCCTCCATCAGTATCCGTTCGGCGACGAGGGTAACCAGCCTCTGCAAGCCTAGCCAACGCATCTTGGCGTAGCGCATTTCTCCACGGAGCATGGCCAATAAAAGAATTCGGACCAGACGTCATGCGCGGCATGCAGGAACTAGTCTCTATGCTATTCAGTCAGCTCGACGCCCTGATCCAGAGGAACTCTCCGACGGGGATCGCCTGGCGCCCACATTCCTGAACGGAGTGGAGTACGCATGAGCCGTCGTATTGTGCTGGTCCTCAGTGGAGGCGGTGCGCTTGGCGCCTACCAATGTGGTGCATACCGCGCGCTGACACGGCGCCTGAATGCTGACGCGCGGCGCTCCATGGTCATCGTCGGTGCCTCCATTGGTGCGGTAAACGGGTTTCTTATAGCGACGCGTAGCGCTGATCCGGATGCCGGTGTCGCGGCCATGGAACGGTTCTGGCGAAGCTTGACGATACCGTCCGCGCAGTTTTTTCCGGTGCCGGACCCCTACTATCAACGACTCAACGCTACACTCACCGGGCTGGTCTTCGGTAATCCCTTCGCCGTGGTCGGTATACCCGGCGGGCTTCTCGGCGGCTTGCTTTACTATCCGCACACGGCAGCTTTCAGTCACGCGAACCTGATCAGCGCGACCAGAGAGGTCGCGGGGGATTCCTATTCCCCTGGGCACGAGGGCCCGCGGTTAATCATACGGGCGATCGACATCGCAGCGGCGTCTCCAGTCTGGTTCGACAGCAATGACGAAGCGATTGTGCCTTCCATGATTGGCGCCAGCAGCTCCATTCCCTTGTTGTTCAAGCCCGTCTGGCATGACGAGCGCGCGTTTTGGGATGGTGATATTTGGCATCAGGGCATTCTGACGCCGGCGCTGAACCGGCTGGTTACCTCGGCTGGCGATAATGACCAATACCATGTTGTGACCATTGAGCTTTTCAAGCGCACTCCGCAAGCGCCGGAAGGGTTTGGCGGGAACCTGGATCACTTCCGGAGAATGCTCATGGGCGCGCGCTCTGATGAGGATGCGGATAGTGCGTTGAATTGTGACGGGACAGATGGATTGAGACAGGCGGGATTTGGCGGGAACGCGCGGGAGTTCATGGGAAGGCCAGGCGGGGCGCGGGTTTGCGCGTGAACACGGTATATACAGGTGTCGGAGGGTGCGTCACATGGATGGTGGCGAAAACGGCGCCGACGACACTTGGTTTGCGACAAAGAAAGGGGTACCTGAAGGTGGGTTTAAGAGTGCTTCACCGGTCGTTCCAGGGTGCTACACCCGCCTGCCGATCCATACCACCCGGCCGACCACCTGAAGCTGGTCGGCGTCGTCGCTGTCGATGTGCTGGTCTTTGTACTGGGGGTTGTCGGACCGGACCCAGATACCACCCGTCCAGTCGCGCTGGAGGCGCTTGGCGATCACGTCATGGTCCACCCGCAGCACGTAGATGGAATCGTCCTTCACGGAGCTGTGGCTAGTGTCCACCAGGAGGAGATCGCCCTCGCCCAGGGTCGGTTCCATCGAGTCGCCTTTCGAGCCCACCAACACCAGGTGATTCGGCTCCAAACCCTCGCGGCGTAGCCAATCGCGGCGGAACGCCATACGGTTAAGTTCTTCCTCAGCGTCCACCAGCGCGCCGTGTCCAGTGCTGACCTGGACGTCGTAGCGCGGGATCAGCGCGTACTCTTCCATGCCTGCCGCTGAGGCTGACGGGCTACCATCATCAGAGCTCTCTCGCGGTCCCTCATCAAAGGCGATCCACTCCAATCGAATCCCCGCCGCACGTGCCAGCCCAGCCATAGCAGAAAAGGACGGCGGGCTCTTCTCACGGATGTACCTATAGAGCATGTCCTCGGATACGCCAGCCGCATTTGCTGCCTTTGATCTAGTTTCAAACCGATCCGCTGCGCTCTTGATACGTGTTCCGATTCCAGAAGCTAGAATCGGAACACGTGTTCCGATTCCGTTTACTGCTTCCGATTCTCTCTTTTTCCCCGGCATAACAATGACCTAGAAAATTAAATTGCCTGTATGCACTTGTTCTGAATCGGAACAGCATTTGCTCTTGCTATCACTAGATCAAATGCAATACACTTCCAACATGCGAGAACAAGACAGCCCAAAAAAACAGCCCTCTCAGGACTGGCACCGCGCCGACATCGTCGCCGCGCTCCGCAAGGCCGGATGGAGCCTGCGAAAGCTGGCGATCCATCACGGTTACGCGAACCCGACCACGCTCGGCACCGCGATGGCCCGCCACTGGCCCAAGGGCGAGCGGATCATCGCGGATGCGCTTGGCGTCGACCCGGCCACCATCTGGCCGAGTCGTTATCAGGGGAATCGTAACACTCAGTGTCGCCGCGAGCATCGATCCGTGGAGCGTGACGTCGCATGAGGCTGCCTCCGTTGTCCGTCGATGGCACAGAGCTTAGGGGCCGCGCCGCTCACCGCCTAGGTGCAGACCGGCACGGGGTTTTGAAGTGGTGAACAAGAAGGTGGGTACAGCGATGAAAAAGCAACGTTGGAAGCCCCGCCAGCCGGCCACGATGCAGGAAGCAATCCGGCTGTGTCTTGATTACGCGCTGCATAAACACCGGCGCAATGTGGCCCGAATTGCGGAGTTAATGGGGACATCGGAATGGGTCGTCTACAAGTGGATGTCGGAAGCATCAATTCCGTCGAAAAGAATTCGGCCTTTTGAATTCGCCTGCGACTGCAATTTCATCACGCAGTACATCGCCGCCAGCGCGCACAAGCTGCTGATCGATATCCCCGCTGGCCAGCCCGCCGACCAGGACGAGCTTCTCGATCTCAATAACGCACTGAATGACGCCGTGAACCTGCTCACTCGGTTCTACCGGGGCGAGGAGGATGCGACAGACGTCCTGCAAGGCGTGACGGCCGCGCTCGTCCAGCTGGCCAGTCACCGGGAGAACGTGCGGCAGCACGCCGCGCCAGAGCTGGCGCTGTTCGGAGGAGACGAGGAATGAAGTTCAAAACTCGCCAGCGTTATCAGCGCTACCGCCAGAAAAGGAGATCACTCCGCACCATCGTTGCTGCCGAATGGCTGAATCAAGTCCAGCAGGAACTGTCCGCGCTGCTCAATGCAGCTGGCGCGCAATCTCCGGACCCGGGTCATGACCCTCACCACGGAGGCCGGTAGCGACATGCTTGAGCACAAGCGCAATCAACTCCTTGTTCCTGACGTCGTTCGGCAATGCGGCCGCCTGGTCCTCGAACAGCGTCACCAGGCTCTGGCTGTCTCTGATGACACCTTGTGCTTCGAGGCCTTTAGCCAGGGTCACGATCGCGGTTTCAACACCCGCGACGAGACCGACGATCACCTCAAGCTGCTCCTTCGTCATGGGGGCTCTCCTTCGTCCGTTGGTTTGGTTGGCACCGTCAACAGTATCGGAGGGCGGAGCCCCCGCCAATTCGGGCAGGGGAGCCGCGCATGAAGGAGTGGTTCACTGCCCAGGAGCTGGCCGCGCTGCCGGGGATGCCCGGCACCGAGCGAGGCGTCCGCGCCTGGGGGAATGCCGGAAGGATCGCCCGCCGGAAACGTCCGAAGGGCAAAGGCTGGGAGTACGCCCTGGCATCACTGCCCGCCGAGGTTCAACAGCATCTGCGCGACCAGGCGGCCACTGTCGCCGCGCAGGCGGTATTTGATGCGCCCCATGCGACAGCACAACCGCAAGCCGAACAGGCTGCCTTGGACGCCAAGCGCCGGCAGCAGAAAGAGGAAGGTCTAAGAGCCTGGGCCGCACTGCCCAAGGACACCCCCAAGGCTCAACGCGCCAAGGCCCGGCACATCGTGCTGCAGGCCATGTGGCACCACCGCCGCTCGCAGGGTGGACCCGAGCGGATGGCCGACGCGGTGTTCACGCAGAAGGCCAACGCGGGCGAGATCACGCTGCCCGCCTGGGTCTGGGACTGGATGCCACACCGCGCGGGCGCGCGTGCATTAACAGAAGCAACGCTGCGCCGCTGGCACTACGCCTACCTGCGCGAAGGCATCTACGGCCTGGTGGATGGCTACGGCACCCGCGCCGGGCAGAGCAAGGTGGAGACCACCGAGCCACTGCGCCGCCTGGTGATCGGCACCATGCTCCGCTACCCGCACATTACCCCGCGCAAGATGCAGGCCTGGGTCGAGGCCTCTCAGCCGGAACTCGATATCGCCAGCGAAAAGGCCTATGAGCGCTTCATGCGCCGCTGGCGCGAAGAGAACGCCCAGACCTGGACGTACCTCACCAACCCGGACGGCTGGAAGAGCGCCTACATGGCCGCCGTGGGCTCGCACCATGAGCGCATCACGCACCTCAACCAGGTCTGGGAGATGGACTCCACGCCGGGCGACGTCATGCTCACCGACGGCCGCCACGCGGTGGTCGGCGTGATCGACCTCTACAGCCGGCGCAAAAAGCTGTTCGTGAGCAAGACGTCCACCGCGGCCGCTATCTGCCAGGTCTTCCGCCGCGCGGCGCTGGACTGGGGGGTGCCCGAGTGCGTGCGCACGGATAACGGCTCGGACTACATCTCCAACCGGTTCAGCGACGTCCTGGCGGATCTGGAGATCGAGCACGAGCTGTGCATCCCCTTCGCCTCCGAGCAAAAGGGCACCATCGAGCGTGCCCTGCAGACCATGAGCCACGGCATCGTGGATCTGCTGCCCGGGTTCATCGGCCACAGCGTGGCGGACCGCAAGGTCATCGAGGCGCGCAAGAGCTTCGCCAGCCGGATCATGGACCCGGAAGGCGTGGTGGATGTGGCGCTGTCCTCGGAGGAATTCCAGCAAGTGCTGGATGACTACGTGGAGCACGTCTACTCCCACGATCCGCATAACGGGCTGGATGGCCAGACCCCGTTCCAGGTGGCCACCGCCTGGGCCGAACCGGTGCGGCGCATCCGCGACGAGCGTGCCCTGGACATGCTGCTGGCCGACGTCGGCGGCACGCGCACCATCACCAAGAAAGGCATCCGCTTCGAGAACCACCTGTACGACGCCCCGGCGCTCTTCGAGTACGTGGGCGAGGAAGCGGTGGTCAAGCGCGACGAGCAGGACATCGGCCGGCTGGCCGTGTACGTGGGCGGCACTTTCGTGGCCATCGCCGAGTGCGCCGAACTCCTGGGGATATCGCGGAAGGAACGCGCGGCAGCCGCCCGGCACGCGCAGCGCGAATTCCTCAAGGGCCAGAGCGCGGAATACCGCGGCTACCGCAATGCCGTCTCGAAGAATATCGGCACCGTGGTGTTGGAGCACCGCAAGTCACAGACGGAGAACCTGGTGGCCCTGCCGCACACCGGCCTGGACTACACCACCGACGGCCTGACCGAAGCCGGCCGCGCGGCCCACGCCGATCTACCCACCGCGCCATCCACCACCGACACCCAGACCACCGCCGAGCGCGAAGCCTTCAAGGCGCAGTTCGCCGCCGAGCTGACGGCGCCGGTGGTGGACGCGGAAACCCCGCCGCGCCGCTACCAGCGCTGGCTTCGGCTGGATCGGCGGGTGCAGGTCGGTGAGCCGGTGAGTGAGACAGAGGCGCGCTGGCACGCACGGTATCCGGCCTCGGACGAATACCGGTCGATGGCGGCCTTTTATGCCGACTTCAATGCGCAGGTAAACGAGCAATAAAACAAAAGCCCGTGCTGCAACACGGGCCCTTGGAAGTGGGAAAGCAACCTTCGGAGAAGAATGATGACCGCAGCCAATCCCATCGTCAACTTCACGCCCTCGGCCACGACGGCGCCACTGCAGAACGTGGCACTGTGCAACGGCGCCCTGGAGCGAGCCATGCACCGGCCCGGCCACCTGCCCGGCCTGGTTTGCTTCTACGGTCCCAGCGGCTGGGGGAAGAGCACCGCGGCGGCGTACGTCGCCAACAAGCACCGCGCCTACTACGTCGAGTGCAAGAGCAGCTGGACCAAGAAGGCGCTGCTCGGTGGTGTCCTCAAGGAAATGGGCATCGCGCCCGCCAAGCTGATCTACGAGATGGCCGACCAGATCAGCGAGCAGCTGGTGCTGTCCGGCCGGCCGCTGATCGTGGACGAAGTCGATCACATCGTCAGCAAGAAGGCGATCGAGATCCTGCGCGACATCTACGAAGGCAGCAACGCCGCGGTGCTCCTGATCGGCGAGGAACTCCTGCCCGCGAAGCTGCGCGAGTGGGAGCGCTTCCACAACCGCATGCTCGCCTGGGTACCGGCGCAGCCGTGCGACATCGACGACACCCGCCAGCTCGCCAGCCTCTACTGCCGCGAGGTGGCCATCGCCGATGACCTGCTCACGCGCATCCAGGACGTCAGCCGCGGCGCGGCCCGGCGTATCGCCGTGAACATCGAGACCGTCCGCCAGGCCGCACTCACCGAGGGCGTGGAGCGCATGGATCTCGCCACCTGGGGCGAGCGCGCCCTCTACAGCGGCGAAGCACCGAAGCGGAGGGTCTGACCATGCCACGCAAACCCGTACACCTCACCGCCGATGCACGCCGCCCCGAGGGGCGGCAGGTGATCTGGGAGGCCATTCGCCGGCTCAAGCGGTTCACCACCGCCGACCTGGAGCACGCCACCCGCGTGAAGATGGCCACCATCCGCACCTACGTCGAGGGGCTGACCAACGCCGGCTACCTCCAGCGCGTCAACCCACCGCGTGGTGCCCAGGGCGGCGCCGCCGGCTTCCCGGCAGGCGTCTGGGAACTACTGCGCGACGTCGGCGTGGAAGCGCCGCGCGTGCGCAAGAACGGCGAAGAAGTCACCCAGGGTCGGGGCCGCGAGCAGATGTGGCGGACCATGCGCATCATCGGCGAGTTCAACTACCACGAGCTGGCCGTCCAGGCCAGCACGGAGGAGCAGCCGGTCGCGCCAAACGAAGCCAACTACTACTGCCTCTACCTGCAACGCGCCGGTTACCTGCACTGCATCGCCCCGGGCGGGCCGAACCGTGCCGCCCGCTATCGGCTGCTGCCCAGCCGTTACACCGGCCCGCAGGCCCCACAGATCCAGCGCGTGCGCCAGGTGTGGGATCCCAATCTGGAACAGGTCGTATGGCGGCCGGAGGAAGGCGGCCATGACTGACTGGATGGAGACCTTGCGGCGCGCCTGCAAGGAGAAAAGCCAGGCCCGCGTAGCGGCCATCCTCGGCGTGTCCTCGGCCATGATCAGCCAGGCGCTCAAGGGCAAATACCCGGGCTCCACAACCACCCTTAAACAGCGCGTTGAAGGGGCGTTGATGGGATACACCGTCAACTGCCCCGTGCTGGGGGACATCCCCGCCAACACCTGCCTCGACCACCAGCGCGCCCCCTTCGCGGCCACCAACTCGCAGCGGGTGCGGCTCTACCGCGCCTGCCGCAACGGGTGCCCGCACAGCCGTCGGGAGGACCACTGACATGGCCATCAGCATCAGCACATCTGTGGAAGCAATGGCGATCGTCCGGCGCATGGAGCGCGGCCAGGCCGACGCCACCGATCTCGCGCGGATCAGCCACCTGGTGGGCGGCGGCATCGAGCACATCGATGCGGCGCCGCCGCCGGCCGATCCGGCCTTGGGCACCGTACACCGCACCCTGGACACGCTCTTCTGCGACGCCCCGGTGCGCGTGCACGCACGCGGGATCCCGGCCGGGTATAGGGCCTACACCACCACGCACAGCCACCTAGTACTGCGATCGGAGACGACCGGCAGATGCTTCGTCCTGGACTGGAAGGACGTTTACCAGCTGGCCCTGCAGGCGGGCATCGACGAAGGAGGTGCGGCATGAGCGAGCAACTCCAAACGCAACTGGTCCCGGGGCCGATGCATCCGGACTTTTTCGACGGCGAGACGCCGATGCTGGTGCCGGCGCCAGTGAGGGTGCACGTCTTCAAGGTCACCGTCGGGTACACCGTGCGGGAGTACCGGTCGACCGACCATGAAGTGATTGCCGCGACGGTAGAGGAGGCATGCCGGCGTGCCGTGAGTGTGGCAGAAAGCGAAGCGGACCTGTATTCCGCCGAAGATGGCGCTGAGGACTTCGAAGCCGAAGACGTCGATGTGATCGACCGCATCCCCACTCCGGAAGAGCTGGCCGAGTGGTGGGAAGACCAGGAGGAGGCGGAAGGCATGAACACCTATCCCGACGAGTATCTCGAGCATTTTGCCGACCGGTACCTGGAGCTGGCTCTGCGCTGGCACGGCATCAGCCTGGAGCAGTACCTGGCGTGTCCGGCGGCCTGCGAACGCGTTGCCGAGCGCAACGCCGCCGCCGGCCGGGTGCCGGAGCCGATCATTCTGCCCCAGCAGATCAGCCAGGCGCAGTACGAACTGGAGCGTGGCCTGGAGTCCTGCCCACGGCGTAACGGCACGGTGATCGAGCCGCTCCACCACCACTGCCACCCGCGGCGCAGCCGTGCCGCGGACTTCACGCGGAGGGCAAAGCCGTGAAAGACCAAATGATGATTGACGAAGTGTGGCAGATCCTGAAAGACGCCGCGGGGGCGCTATCAGTCGGTCAGGTGCTGGACAAGGCTGACCTGGTCGGTGGACGGGATGCCGCTGCATCTGCGCTACAGCACCTGGTGGACGCCGGGCATGCGCGCCAAACGTCTGGCTTCAACGGTGCACGGTTGTACACGGCTGTCATCGGTGCGACGCCAGCGACCGCCGCAGTGGATGCAGTAGCGCCGCGCCCGCAACACGCGGCGGAACCTAAACGTCGGGCTATCCGGGACGGACTCACGGACAAGGTGCGTGCGGCCCTGCGCGAGGCAGGCGGTCCAGTCACCTCCGCCCAGCTGGCCGCGATCCTGAGCGAGGACACACAACGCGTGCGGTGCACCCTCAGCGATCTGCAGCGGCGCCAGGAGATCGAGTCATTGGTGCTGCCTGGCAGCAAAGTCAAATCCTGGCAACCGTGCCAGCCCCCTGAGGCCACAACAGATACCCCAGCGCCCGCGCAAAGCCAGCGGCAGGAAGCCCCAGCACCGAAGGCGGAGGCCGACGACGCTGCACGGCACGAGGACCGGGAGCCTGCAGGAAGTCGCAGGCGCCCCGGTGAGGCATCGACCGCATTCCGGTTCTGCGTCTGGGATGACGGGCATATCGAAATCTACCGCGGCATCGAGCTCACGGAGACGCTGACCCTGGACGAAGTCCAGGGCCTGCTCGCGTTTCTCGATGGCGTTAGTCAGCACACAGGAGATCGCCCGCATGAATGAGCAATCCATCACCGAGCGTTTCGCGGCCCTGACAGACATGTGCCGTGAGGCCATGCGCAGCAAGGTTATCGAGTGCCTCAGCCTACACCGCCGGCCAATGACCAGCCGGGACATAGCGCTGGCACTCGAGCTGGACCACGACGCCGTCCAGCGGGTGGCCTGCTACCTGGTCGCCCACGGCAAGCTGGATGCGGCGCAGTGGGCCGATGGCAAGCCACTCTATCGTCCTGTCGATTTGGGTGAATGTGAGTGGTGCGGGCTCTTCGATCACCACCTGGTGGCCGGGGAGTGCCCGCAGTGCCGGGCACGGTCCCAGAACTACGACCCGCACCGGGTCATCCAGGAGGCCGCCGTCGCGCGGCAGGAGGAAGAAGCCCATGTCATCGATCACGCCTGATCGGGTGCTCGCCGTGCTCGCCCGTCACATCGGCGCCGAGCGCGGCGTGGGGGTGCACGCCCTTGCCGTCGCCGTGGCCGGGCCGGACGCGGAGGCGGCCGACGAACGCCTGGTGCGCAAGGCCGTCGTGGAGCTGCGCCAGGCGGGGCATCACGTCTGCGCCCATCCGAGCACAGGCTACTTCATCGCCTCCACCGAGGCGGACCTGCTGCGCACCTGCGAGTACCTCTACAGCCGGGCCATGTGCTCGCTGGAACAGGTGGCCGCGATGCGACGCGAATCCCTGCCGGATCTGCGTGGGCAGCTCCGGCTGCCGACCTGAGGAGGGTATTCGAGCCATGAGCAACCCTTTCGAGACTAGCACCATCAGCCCCATCACCGGCGCGCCCTGCGTTGCGCAGCAGCTCGACGAGCGCCGGCAGATGGTGAAGAGGTTCAACCTACAGCAGTGTCGCGCGGCGATGAAGCTGTCCGGCCTGCAACTCGGCGTGATCCATGCGCTGGAGCGCCGGATCAAACAGCTGCACAAGGAGAACCCGCCGATCAACCCGCTGGAGCGGTTCGCCAAGAAAACGGAGCAACCCCATGAATAACTCAGCCCCCATCCCTGAAGGGTACATGGTCAACGCCCTCGGCCACCTGGTGCCGGAAGAGCAGGTGCGCGAGCAGGACAAGCTTCGCGACCAGGTGGCCCGAGACCTGGCCGCCGAGGCCGTGGAGCTGCACGAGCGCCTGGCCGCGTTCAAGGCGCGTGCGCTCTCCGAGATCGCCGACCTGGTCAGCATCGCGGCCGAGCGCTACGACACCCAGCTCGGCGGCAAGAAAGGCAACGTCGCGATCACCACCTACAACGGCGATTACAAGGTCACCCGCACCTACGCCGAGCGGCTCGCGTTCACCGAGGAACTGGAGGCCGCGAAGGAGCTGATCAACGCCTGCATCGAGCGCTGGAGCGAAGGCGCGAGCGACAACATCCGCGCCCTGGTCGACCGCGCGTTCCGCGCCAACGCCCAGGGCCAGCTCAAGACCACCGCCATCCTCGACCTGCTGCGCCTCGACATCGACGACGACGACTGGCAGCGGGCGATGGAGGCGCTGAAGGACTCCATCCAGGCCGTGGGCACCGCCGTCTACGTGCGCGTCTACAAACGCACCGGGGACGGCGACCAGTACCGCGCGGTGCCGCTGGACCTGGCGGCGGTCTGAGGGGGCGCTATGGGTAATCGAAACCACGATGCGCAGCGCGAGAGCGAAATCCAGCGGCTCCAGGACGAGCAAGGAAAGTGGTCCGACGCGACCTTCGGAGTCAAAAGAGACCCCCGCCCGGCATTGCATCACCTGCGTAAGGAGGTTCGCGAGGTGATCAGAAAGCCATTCGACACGGTGGAGTATGCCGACTGTCTCATGCTCCTACTTGATGCATATCGCAAGGTCGGCGGCTCCGCCGACGAGCTGGTCCAGGTGGCGTTCGCGAAACTCGACATCAACAGGGAGCGGGAGTGGGGCGATCCGGACCAGAACGGTGTGGTGGAGCACGTCCGCAAACCGTCAGGGAGTGCAGCGCAATGAGCGAGATCGTGACGGGCCACGCATCGGCGCGGAAGGCGACGACGTAATGGCAACAGAGCAACCAACTAAAGCGCAGTGGGCCGCCGTTGAGCGGCACCTGGTGATGCCCGGATCAAGCGCGAAGCTACTGGTCGACGGTTTCGAGTTGACGCTACAGGTGCACCGGGCCAAGGGCCTCCGTAACACCATCGTCGTGTTCATCAACGGCGTCCTGGAATGGCGGATCAGCTCGGAGGACTGCGAGGAACGCCGGCGGTTCTGGCGTCTGCGCGAGCGTCGCCTTTATCCGAAGAGCGAGGCGGACGCGACGCAGAAGAAGCACGGCAAGCGTTTCAGGCAGCAGCTGGGCATGGACAAGACGTTGACTCTGTACTCCCCGGACTGGCCGTCGTTCACACCGCTGCGGCGACACCTCGCCAAGAACAACACGCACATCCAACTGGTGGTCCGTGAGTACGACAACTACTGGCTGGAGGGTGTGGATCTCAGTGGCGCCATCCACGAGGCCACCGCCGAAGAGGTGGCGAATGGCTAAGGATGCACGCACCCGCGAGCTTGCCGCCATCCACGCGGCAAAGCGCGACCTGCTCCTGGACGACGACGCCTACCGCGCCATGCTCTGGTCCGTCGCCCGCGTGCGCTCGGGGGGGGGGGGGGGGGGGGGGGGGGGGGGGGGGGGGGGG
>JBBDNK010000044.1:0-76436 GCA_040877625.1 Aquisalimonadaceae bacterium | reverse complement strand
GCCCGCGTGGGCTGGGCCGCCGACTTGGACGTCGGCGGCAGGCGGCGAGTACTGGATCACCTCAAGGCCGTGGGCTGGAAGAGAAAGCCCCGCCGGCGTGTGGCTCAACACCCGGGCACCCCCCACAACCTGAACCACGAGGGACTGCTCCAGAAGGTCCAGGCGCAACTGGCGGATATGGGGCTGCCGTGGTCCTACGCGGACGCCATCGCCCGGCAGCAATGCGGCATCGAGCGGGTGGCCTGGCTGCGCAAGGCCGACCAGCTGCGCGCCGTGGTGGCAGCCCTGCACGTCGAGCAGGAGAAGCGTGGTCTGCTCGCACAGATGGACACGGAACTGCAGCGGCTGGGAAAGACACGGGAGGACATCGCCGCGCGCTACAAGCTGCGCCACGGCTGGGAGCGCAACCGGCGAGTGCTCAGGCCGCTGGTGCAATGGCTCAGCGAGGAGCAGCCGTGATCTGGTGGCCGTGGTGGCCCGTGCTGTTCTGGGCGGCCCTGGTGTGCCCGCCCAGGCGGCGGGTCAAGTGTGTCGGAAACGTGATTTACGTGGAGTTTAAACGCTGATGAAAAGCCAAATAGTGACCACCTGTAAGAACTGCGAAGGCGCTGGATTCACTGGTTGGGCTGGATGCCGCCGCCGGTGTTGGCAATGTCGTGGAAGCGGACAGCTAGGCAGGATGACAGTCAACGAATTCAACGCGCAGTACACCGAGGGCATGTCGGTGTATTACATAAATGACCAAGGCGAGGGAGAGGAGTGCTACTTGCGGTCGCCAGCCTGGGAGCTGGGTCATGGGGAAACCGTAGTGAAGGTCACTGGCCGCACGGGTGGTGTCTCGATTCACGCTATTAGACCCAGGGCGGAAAACTGATGCGTATCCGCTGCCCCTGCTGCCATGCCGAGTACTCCATCGAGCAGGCCGTCGAGGACGAAGCCGCGCGCGAGCTGATGGGCGTGCTCGCGGATCTGCCACGCGAGGTATCCCGGCCGCTGGCCGCCTACCTCGGACTGTGGCGGAGCAAGACGCGGGCGCTCGCCTGGGAGCGGGCGCTGCGCGTCGCCCGGGAAGCGCTCGGCCTCTACCAGGACACGCTGGCACTCGGTGCCGCACTCTCGGAGACCGTCGAGGCCATGCGGGTCAAGCAGGATCCGGGCGGCTGGCGGCCGCTGACGAATCACAATTATCTCAAGCGCGTCGTGGAAACGACGGCGGCCCGTCCGAGCCAGGCCCTCGCGCCCGTGCGCGGCGAAGGCCGGCCGGCGCCGGCGAGCCGTACAGCCCAGGCCCTGCAGGATATCGAGGAGTGGCGTCGTGGCGAATGAGTTCCCCGCATGGTTCCGGGCGGAGGTGGGCGAAGGCGTGCAGCGCCTGGTGGCCATCGCCCTGCCGAGCGGCCCGGGGCTGGACTCATTCAAGCTCACCGCGCAGGCCTGGGCGGAGGCGCTGTGGGATGCGCCGGTGGACTGGCGGGAAGAACTCGACCGGCCCCGGCTGCGCGCAGCTTTCAAGCGCGCCTGCCGCGAGTGCCACCGCTGGCCCGCCCCGCGCCAGGTGCTCGATCTGCTGCCCTCCCGGCCCGAGCCACCCAAGCTCCCCGCCCCCCGCGTGAGCGAGGCCCAGCGCCGACGCAACCGCCGGTATCTCGACGACATGCTCAAGGCCTTCGGTGGGAGGCGCTGATGCAGTGGAACCCCGAAGACCTGCCGGCACGCATCGCGGAGATCGCCGAGGTGGTGGGCATGTCAGCGGCGCTGGAACTCGTCCAGGGCTGGGGTGGCCTACGCGTGTACGTCCCGGAACAGCTGCAGTCCGATCACCCGCTGGCCCGTGCCCTGGGCGTATCCGCCGCCAGGGCGCTGGCCGCGCGCTACGGCCGCGAGAAGATCGACGTGCCGCGCTGCGTCGCCGCCGTGCGCGCCGCCCGCGATGAATGTATCCGCCGCGACCACGCCGCTGGCGTGAGCGCCCGCCAGCTCGCCATCACGTATCAGCTCACCGAGCGCGCCATCTGGAAGATCCTCGCGCGCCACGCAGAGCCGAACCCCACCGGCGACCTCTTCGACTGATCCTTGCCGCACGCTGGCCGCCAGCGTAGTCTCCCCAGCATCAGGCCGCCCATCGGGGCGGCCTGAACCGTTTCAGGACCAGCAGCATCCCGCCCGCCCCGTAGCCTCGGGGCATGACTGATACCCACTGCAGTATGCGAACTTCCGGAGGTGGCACGTGACGTCTTTGCTCGTAGATAGGCTGCGCGCCTGGCCCTGGCTCCTGGCCGCGGTGGTGGCCACCGCCGTGGTGGGCCTGCTGCACCCGTACCAACTCGGCGTCCTGGTCTGGAGCCTGAGCAAGCTCGCGCTCGGGGCGTGGCTCGGCTACTGGATCGACCGCAGCATTTTTTATTACGCCAGGCCGGGGTCGATCAGCGTGCACAACCCCAACGTGGCCACCGCCTACGTGCTGGCCGCGGCCATGCTCCGGCGGGCGCTGATCATCGCCGCCGCCCTCATCGCCCTAGGTCTGGGGGTGTAGCGTGTGGTATCCGTCCATCGACGAAATGCCGGCCAACCCGCCGCTCTGGCTGCGCCGCCGGCGGCGTGTACGGATCATGCTCGCCGTCTTCCGCGTCCTTATCGCGCTGCTGTTCCTGGGAGGGCTGATTGCGTGGTGCAGCCCGCCGGCCCACGCTGGACAGATCCCCGCAGCCGCCCACCAGTACCAGCGCGACCTCACCCGGATGGCACAACAGGAGTTCGGCCTGGCCGCGCCGGTGGCGCTGTTCGCCGCGCAGATCCACCAGGAGAGCGCATGGCGTCCGGACGCCCGCAGCCCCTACGCCTACGGCCTGGCACAGTTCACTCCGGACACCGCAGCCTGGATCGTGGAAGCCTACCCGGACCTATACACCACCCGCGAAGCCGAAGCCGCCCCCGGCGGTGAGAACCCCGCCGGGGTGGGCGCCGCGCCATACAGTCCCACGTGGGCCATGCGCGCGATGCTCCGCTACAACAAGCACCTCCTGGACCGTGTGAAGCCCTGGTATGCCCGGGATGTACCCCGGTGCGACCGCTGGGCATTCGCGCTCGCCGGATACAACGGTGGCCCCGGCTGGCTACCGCGGGACAGGAGGCTGGCGTACGCCGGCGGCGCGGATCCCGATCTGTGGTGGGGACACGTGGAGCACTACACGGCCCGGGCGGACTGGGCGCGTGAGGAGAACAGAGGCTATCCCCGGCGCATCCTCTGGGATCTGGAGCCCCGCTACCTGCAGGCAGGCTGGCACGGGAGGCAGACATGCCACTGAGGCTCATCGGCGGCGCGCTGATCAAGTGGGTGGGCGGCGGCACGATTGCCGCCGCACTGCTGGCAGGGGCCGCGTGGATCTGGCACGAACGGCAAAGCAATCGCCTGACGGAGGCGCAGGGCGAACTCGCCCTGGTAACGCTCAGCCGTGATGCCTGGCGTCTGAGCGCAGCCCACCGGGGCGAGCGGCTGGCCCTGGTGATCGCGGAGCGGGACGCCTCGCGCGAGGCCGTCCAGCAGCTGCAGGGCCGGCTGGCCGATATGGACGCGGCATACCGCGCACAACGCCGGGCGATCACCGACGCGCCGGCGGCGGACGACGGGCCGGTAGCGCCGGTGCTGCGTAACGCTCTGGAGGGCCTGCCATGAGGGTCCACATATTGATGGGGGTCATGGTTTTGATTGGAGTGTTGGCCGGCTGCGCCAGCACGCCGGAGCCGGAGTCCATGCCGGAGCCGGAACCGCCTCTGGTGATCTGCGACGTCGACCCGGCCCTGACGGAATCGGAGCCGGAACCGGAGCGCCCCGCCGCCGACGACGACTACACCCAGCGCGACGTCGGGCTGTACATCATCGCCCTGCACAAATGGGCCACGCGAGGATGGGCGCGGGTAATGACCATACGCGAGAGGAGCGAGGACTGTGTTCGACGAGCGAACTTATGAGCGCGCCGCCCGGCTGGAGCAGCAGGAGCGGGACGCGGCGATCGCAAGGCAGCGTGCCCTCATGCAGCCCGCCACGCCATCACCGGACGGCAACTGTATCGACTGCGGCGACCCGATTCCCGCTGGCCGTCTGGCGGCCAAGCCGGACGCCGCGCGGTGTACGGAGTGCCAGGAACACGAAGATCAGAAGATCCGGAACGCGAGGTGGTAATGGATTGGGAATGGAGCTGGACGGCGGCGCGGTTCTTCCTCGACGTCTTGATCCTGCTGGGGTTCATCGTCATGGGCGTTTACACCTGGTGGACGTCCCGCAATCACGTAACTGCGGCGGCCATCGCCAAGGTGGACGAGCGGGTGGCCAAGGTGGACAAGCGCATGACTGACAGTGAATCGCGGATCCGGGACGTGGAGAGGCAGGTCAAAGGCCTGCCGACCCACCATCACCTGTCCGAGATGCACGAGAAGGTCAATGCGGTGGCCGGCACGATGAACCAACTCCTGGGCGAGCAGCGGCAGATGAATCACACGCTGAGGCTGTTACACGAACACCTGCTCAATAGTGGGGGAGGCAGCAAATGAGCTATGCAAACGTCGTGGCTTCCGATCAGCGCCTGGTCATCCTCCAGGCGCTGGAAGAGGACGCCGACTACAGCCACAACGAGCACGTGCTCCGATCCGTGCTGAGTCAGTTCGGGCACAGCGTGTCCCGTGACCGGCTGCGCACGGAACTCAACTGGCTGTCCGAGCAGGGCCTGGTGTCCGTGGCCGAAACCGGTGGCATCCATATCGCCAAGCTCACCGCGCGCGGCGAGGACGTTGCCCGCGGCCGCGCCCGGGTGCCCGGCGTGGCCCGGCCGAGGTTGTCCTGATGAGCACGGCGCTGAACCAGGTGGGGAGGCAGCATCGCTACGTGCTCGACACGCTGGCCCACATCTACGTGGTCGATGACATGGCCAAGAACATGACGGGGCTTGCAGGGTTCAGCGACCACTACCTGAAACACGTGCTAACGCCGCACCAGCAACGTCTGTGGCAGGCGTTTGTCGACCGGATTCCGGAGATACGGAAGGACATGCTGCGGCTCCTCGAAGAGGAGCGCGACGGTGCAGGAGACTAACATGAGCCGCCCCAGCAGCATTGAACGCCTCCCCGACGATATCCGCGAGCAGCTGCAGGAACTGCTGCGCGACCCGCGTGTGACACAGTTGGAAGTGACTGAGCGCATCAACAAGCTCCTGGACCAGACCGGCTTTGATGAGCGCCTCAGCAAGTCCGCGGTGAACCGCTACGCGGTGCGCATGAACGAGGTCGGCGAGAAGCTCCGACAATCGCGCCAGGTGGCGGAGATGTGGATCGCCAAACTGGGCGCACAGCCCCAGGGCCAGCTCGGCAACCTGGTCAACGAGATGCTGCGCTCGATGGCGTTCGATCTTGCGCTGAAGCTCCAGGAGGGCGAACTCACCGCGGAGTCCATGCCGGCGGTGATCGAGATGGTCAAGGAGCTATCGCTCAGCGTTACGCGCCTGGAGCGTGCCAGCAGCGAGAACGTGAAGCGTGAGCAAGTGATCCGCAAACAGGAGCGGGAGAAAGCTGCAGAGGCTGCCGCCTCGGCTGCCGAGAAGAGCCTGGCTGGCCAGGGCATGAGCCGTGAGGGCATCGACGCCATTAAACGCGAGATCCTGGGGATCGCCTGATGCAGCAGCTGCCCGAGTCTGTCCTGCTCCCATACCAGCGCGCGTGGATCGCCGACGAATCCCCGCTCAAGGTCGGCGAGAAGTCACGGCGCACCGGCCTCACCTGGGCGGAAGCGGCGGACGCCGTGCTGACGGCAAGTGCGTCGCGCGCGGCCGGCGGCAACAACCACTATTACGTGGGCAGCGGCAAGGAGATGGCCATCGAGTTTATCGAGGCCGCCGCCATGTGGGCGCGGGCATTCGACCGGGCCGCCTCCGAGATCCAGGAAGACGTGCTGGAGGATCAGGACAAGGACATTCTTACCTTCACCATCAAGTTCGCATCCGGCTTCAAGATCCAGGCACTGAGTTCGCGGCCGTCGAACATGCGCGGCCGCCAGGGCAACGTCACCATCGATGAGGCCGCGTTCCATGAGCGCCTGGCCGAAGTACTCAAGGCCGCGCTGGCGCTCACCATGTGGGGCGCCAAGGTCCGTTTAATCAGTACGCACAACGGCGTTGAAAACCTGTTTAACGAACTGATCCAGGACAGCCGCGCCGGCCGGCGCCGCTACAGCGTGCACCGCATCACCCTGGACGACGCCTGCGAGCAGGGTCTCTATAAGCGCATCTGCCAGGTGCGCGGCAAGGAGTGGAGCCAGGCGGCCGAGGATGAGTGGAAGGCGAACCTGCTGAAGGATACCGCCACGCGCGAGGACGCGCTGGAGGAGTATTACTGCGTCCCGAAGTCCGGCGGTGGCGCCTATCTCTCCCGCGCGCTTATCGAGGCGCGGATGGTCGATGCCCCGGTGCTGCGCTTCGAGGGCAGCGCGGAGTTCAACGTCTGGCCGGAGCATCTGCGCGAGGCGGAAGTGCGCGACTGGTGCGAGACGGAACTGCTCCCGCCGCTGCAGGCGCTGGATCCGAAGCTCAACCACGCCATCGGCGGCGACTTCGGCCGCTCGGTCGATCTCACCGTCTTCGCGCCCATCGAGCGCGGGCAGAACCTGCGCGGCCGGGTGCCGTTCCTGGTAGAGCTGCGCAACGTTCCGTTCAAGCAGCAGGAACAGATCTTCAACTACATCGCCGACCGCCTGCCGCGGCTGATGGGCGGTGCGCTCGACGCCCGCGGCAATGGTCAGTACCTTGCCGAGCAGGCCGTCTACCGCTATGGCGCCGGGCGCGTCGAGCCGGTGATGCTCTCCCAGCCCTGGTACCTGGAGAACATGCCCAAGTTCAAGGCCGCGTTCGAGGATGACCTGCTCCTGGTTCCCCGCGACGCCGACGTGCTGGACGATCTGCGCGCCATCCAGGTGATCAAGGGCATCCCGAAGCTGCCGGACGGCAAGACGGGCGACAACAAGAACCGACACGGCGACTCGGCGATCGCCATCGTGCTGGCTCACTACGCCATGCAGATGGAGGTCGAAGAATTCGCCTTCCACCGTGTGCCCACCCGACACGATCCCCGCCGTGATTTGCCCGAGCGGCCTGTGCGCGTCACCGGCGGCTTCCGCCGAGGAGTACTCTGATGGCCGAAGACAGCCGCATCCTCGGGCCGAACGGCCGGCCCATCCGCAAAGCCGAGCTCACCCGCGAGGTGGCCGCGCCCTCACTCACCGGCGTGCGCCAGCTCTGGGACGCCCGCACCGTGGCCTCCGGGCTGGATCCGGATCGCCTGGCCGCGCTACTGAACGCCGCCGTTCAGGGCGAGCATCAGGACTTCCTGACCCTGGCAATGGAGATGGAGGAGCGCGACCTCCACTACTTCAGTGTGCTGGCCACCCGCAAGCTCGCCGTCGGCGGCCTGGAGCCCACCGTCGAGGCCGCGAGCGACGATGCCCGGGATGTGGAGATCGCCGACGCCGTGCGCGAGCTGGTCCGCCGGCCGGAGTTCGGCGTCGCCGTGGACGACAGCATGGACGCCCTGGGCAAGGGCTTCTCCGCCGTGGAGATCATGTGGGACCGGTCCGGGCGGCAATGGTGGCCGGCCGACTACCTGTGGCGAGATCAGCGCCACTTCCGCTTCGACATCGAGGACGGCCGCACCCTGCGCCTGCTCGACGAGAAGGATGCGTTCAACGGCGTACCGCTGCCGGCGTACAAGTTCATCGTGCACACCCCGCGCATCAAGAGCGGGGTGCCCGTGCGTCGTGGCTTCGCGCGGCTGGCCGCGGTGACTTACATGTGCAAGGCCTACGGCATCACGGACTGGGTGGCGTTCGCGGAGGTGTTCGGCATGCCGCTGCGCATCGGCCGTTACGGACCGAACGCCTCGCCATCCGACATCCAGACGCTCATCAGTGCCGTGGCCAACCTCGGTACCGATGCCGCCGCCGTGCTGCCGGAGTCCATGCGGATCGAATTCCAGGAGGCCGGCAACCGCCAGGGCGCCGCTGAGCTGTTCGAGCGCCTGGCGCAGTTCATGGATCGCCAGCTCTCCAAGGCCATCCTCGGCCAGGTGGCCACCACCGAAGGCACGCCGGGCCGTCTCGGCTCCGACGACGCCCAGGACGAAGTCCGCCGGGATATTCAGAAGGCCGACGCCGGCCAGATCGGCGACACCATCAGCCGCCACCTGGTGCGGCCTTTCGTGGACCTCAACTACGGTCCGCAGCGCGCCTACCCCCGCGTGCTGTTCCCGGTGCGTGAACCGGAGGACCTGGCTGCGCTGTCCGACGCCCTGGAGAAGATGGTCCCGCTCGGCCTCGGTGTCGAGGCCAGCTGGGCGCGGGACAAGTTCGGCGTCCCGGATCCGGAGGAAGGCGCCGTGCTGCTGGCCCAGGCCGCACCACCGGCACCACCGGCACCACCGGCACCACCGGCACTCAACCGTGCCCAGCGCGACTGCCCCAGCTGCGGCAAGGCCCACAACCGCGAAGAACCGCCCGATGACGCCATCGAGGAGCTCGTCGACGAGGAGACCTCCGAGTGGGAAGAGCAGATGGAGGGCAGCGCCGATCCCGTCCGCCAGCTCGCCGAGCGCGCAGGCTCTTTCGAGGAGTTCCTGGCCGGGTTGCCCGCGCTGCTCGAGGAGATGGACAGCGACGCGCTCGTGCGCCGGCTCGCCGCCGGCACCTTCAAGGCGCGCGGTCTGGGCGACGCCACCGACGAGGTGGAGTAAGCCGTGGCCCGCCGCCCCACCACCCGGATACCGGGCCCGGTACCGAAGGACGCCCTGGACTACTTCAACGCCAAGGATCTGCGCGTCGGCTTCTCGTACCAGGACGTCTGGCGCGAGGAGCACGCCCACGCCTTCACCGTGGCCAAGGCCATGCAAGTGGATCTGCTGGACGACATGCGCACGGCGGTCCAGGCGGCGCTGGAAAGCGGCCAGACTTACCGAGAATTCGCCAGGGATCTGACCCCCACGCTGCAGAAGAAGGGCTGGTGGGGTCGCGGCGAGGTAACCGACCCGGTCACCGGCGAGGTGATCGAGGCACAGCTCGGCAGCCCCCGGCGGCTGCGCACCATCTACCGCGCCAACATGCGCTCCGCCCGCGCCGCCGGCCAATGGCAGCGTGCCCAGCGCTCGAAGGGCACGCAACCGTTTCTACTCTACCTGCTCGGCCCCTCCGAGGAGCACCGCCCCGAGCACGTGGGCTGGGCCGGCACCCTGCTGCCGGTGGACCACCCCTGGTGGCGCGACCACTACCCGCCGAACGGCTACGGCTGCAAGTGCCACGTGCGCCAGGTCAGCCGCCGCGAGGCCGAGCGCCTGCGGCGCGACGGCGCCCAGGACCCGAACGCCCCCCAGGAAACCGACCCGGCCACAGGCCTGCCGACCGGCCGCCGGCAGACCCGCCGCCTGGACGTCCGCACCGACCCACCGGCGCGCCGGCCGCGGCGCTTCGTCAACAAGCGCACCGGAGAGGAGACGGTGGTGGACGCCGGACTCGATCCAGCCTGGGCGGGCAACCCCGGCCAGGATCGCGTGCGCGTCATCCGCGAGCATCTGACGCAGAAGCTCGACACCGCCGATCAGCATCTCGCCCAGGCCGCCGCCCGCCAGGTCATGGCCGGCCCCTCGCTGGATGACTGGGTGCGTCAACCGCAGGGCGAGCTGCCCGCCGGCGTTCTCACGCGGGATATTCAGCGCACCCTCGGCGCCCGCAGTCAGTTGGTAAGGCTCTCGCCGGAGACGTTCGACAAGCAGGCCCGGCGGCACACCGACCTTACCGCGGGCGACTACCGGCGCCTGCCCGCCATGCTGGCGGACGGTATTGTCATCCGCCAGGACGACAGCCGCGCGGCTGTATTCGCTCAGCACGGAGAGCGCTGGTGGAAAGCCGTGGTCAAGCGTACTGGAGATGGCGATCGACTGTACGTGGTGAGCTTCCACGTCACCGATGCACGGGAGCTGCGGCGCATGCGCCGGCAAGGCCGAGTGCTGCGCAGCGTGGAGAGGTAGGCGCACGGTGGGGCCCGCCAGGAACCCCACATCGCGCTCCACCCCGTGCTGGGGTGTGCTACGGCAGGCGGAATGTCACCGTGTCGCGTGCGCCTGTTGACTACCATAACGGTGCGCGCCCTGGCCGTCCACTGCGCACTCACGCCCGGCCGACTATGCGGCGCTCTAAGCGACGATCCCCTCTCCACCGGTTGTCCCGCCCGTGTACGAAACCGTTAAACGTTTCTGCGGGAATTTAAACGGGGTCTGGCACGGGTGGGCGCGCACGCAAGGGGCGTTTGCCGTTGCGGTAGCCGACCGGCTCGGGGTAACCTCGGTGCGTTCCCCCCGCCCGCACCCTGCCTGAACCGTTTCAGGGCCACCCCCTGTGGCGCCGCCGCATAAGGTGGCGGCATGCGTCACTACCGCACCGCCATCGCTCTCTGCCACGCGGCCACCGCTCACCCGGTGGTCGCGCTCAATGTGCAGCTGCCCGAAGACGGCAGCGTGCCCGAGTGGGTGGAGCTCATCCCCGCCGGCGAGGTCCGCGGCCGCGACACGCGTGGTCCGTGGTTCAACGACCAGCCCGATGAGCTCATCGCCCGCAGCCGCACATCGGGGCGGGATATCCCCCTCGACTGGGAGCACGCCACCGAGATCCGCGCCCCCCGGGGCGAGGATGCCCCGGCGGCCGCCTGGATCACCGCGTTGGAAAACCGCGCCGGCGCGATCTGGGGCCAGGTGGAATGGACACCGCGCGGCCGCGTGGCCGTCGCCAACCGCGAATACCGCTACCTCTCGCCGGTGTTCCTGTTCGACAAGATGTCCCGGCGCATTCTGGCGCTCACCTCAGCGGGGCTCACCAACAGCCCGAATCTCCACCTCACCGCCCTGAACCGGGGCGACAGCGCCGATCTGACGACCGATCCGGAGGATGCCGTGAAACTGCCCGAAGCGATTTTGAAGGCCCTGGGCCTGAAGGACGATGCCACCGCGGACGATGCCGTGGCCGCGATCAACTCCACGCAGGGCGACCTGCAGACCGCCCGCAACCGTGCCGAGAACCCGTCGCTGGAGAAGTTCGTTCCGCGTGGGGACTACGACAAGGCGCTGGAGCGGGCCACCAACGCCGAGACCAAGCTCGCGGAACAGGAGAAGACCCGCCTGGACGGCGAGATCGACAGCGCGATTAACGCCGCGTTGAAGGCGGGCAAGATCACGCCGGCCACCGCTGAGTACCACAAGGCACAGTGCCGCCAGGACGGCGGGCTGGAGCGCTTCCAGGAGTACGTGAAAGCCGCCCCCACCGTGGGCGACGCCACGGACCTCGACGATCGCGACCCCGAGGCCGGCAAGGGCAAGGCCCTGAACGGCGAGCAGCAGGCGGTCGCGGCCATGTTCGGCAACAGCGCCGAAGACATCCAGAAGTACGGCCAGGCGTAACCCGGCTGAGCGACGGAGAGTAACGACATGCCTCTGAACAAGGATCGCAACACCCCCATGCAGGACGGCGAGCTGGTTGCCGTCCCGGTCGCTGCCGGCGTGGAGATCTTCGCCGGTTCCCTGGTGGTCGCTGACGCCACCGGCTACGCCGCGCCCGGCTCGGAAGCCGATGACGTGACGTACCTGGGCCGGGCCGAGGAGCACGTGGACAACGCCGATGGTGACGACGGAGACGTCAGCGTCAGGGTTCGCCGGGGCAAAGCCTTCAAGTGGGCCAATTCCGGCACCGACCCCATCGACCAGGCCGGTCTGGGTCAGACCTGTTTCATCGAGGATGACGAGACGGTCTCGGCCACGGACAACACCGGCGCCCGCTCGGCGGCCGGCACCGTCATCCAGATCGACGACGACGGCGTCTGGGTGCAGTAAACCCCCGCCGCTCAGACCAGAGGTAGCACGACGATGCTGATCAACAAATCAACGCTTGAAGCGGTCTTCCTGAATCTGAAGACCACCTTTAACAAAGCCTTCGAGGCCGCCGAGAGCCAGTGGCAGCAGACCGCCATGCTGGTGCCCTCGGGCTCTAGCCAGAACAACTACAACTGGCTCGGCCGGTTCCCGCGCATGCGCAAGTGGATCGGCGACAAGGTTTTGAAGGCGCTGGAAGCCCACGGCTACACCGTGGTCAACGATGATTTCGAGGCCACGGTCGAAGTGGACCGCAACGATATCGAGGACGACAACCTCGGCATCTACGCGCCGATGTCGCAGGATGCGGCCTTCAGCGCCAAGCAGCTCCCCGACGAGATCGTGGCGGATCTCAAGAACGGCGCGTTCACCAACCCCTGCTACGACGGCCAGAACTTCTACGACACCGACCATCCGGTGGGTAATGGGGCAGGCGGCACGGTCAGCGTCTCCAACAAGGGCACCGCGGCGCTGTCGAACGCCACCCAGGCGGAAGTCAAGGCCAGCTATGGCGAGGCCCGCACGGCCATCATGAAGATGACCGACGACGAGGGCCGCCCGCTCGGTCTGATGCCGGACACCCTGGAAGTGCCGCCTGCCCTGGAAGACGTTGGCCGCATGATCGTGGAGAACGCCAAGCTCGCGGATGAATCCCCCAACCCCTACAAGGGCACCGCGAAGCTGCTGGTCAACCCGCGACTGACCTCCGACACCGCCTGGTTCCTGCACGTGACCAGCCGGCCGGTGAAGCCATTCGTCTACCAGGAACGCAAGAAGCCGGTGTTCGTCCAGCAGACGGATGCCACCTCGGACAACGTGTTCATGCGCAAGAAGTTCCGCTTCGGCGCCGAGGCCCGCGCCGCCGGCGGCTATGCCTTCTGGCAGATGAGCTTTGGGAGCACCGGCGCCGGCTGATCCGGACACGCCACCGCTGAAAGTCGATGAAGGCGTTACCCGGGGCGGCGGGTAACGCCAGAGGCTGACAAGGCCGGGGCCGCCTACTCACCCCGGCCAGGCAGGCAATCAGAGGAGACCACACCGTGGCTCAGACCCCGAAGAAGACCGATCCGAAGGCCGGCGCCAAGAAGGGCCATGCCCAGGTGCCGGCCGCAGCCAGGGCCGGGGGCAATCAGTCCCCGGCCGAGAAGCCGTCCCCCCCCGCCGCACCGGGCACGCCGGAGGCGCAGACCGCCCAGGCGCCGGTCGAGACACCGTCCGCGACGGACAAGCCGTCGGCGGCGACGACTCAGGCGCCCGCCGCGCCGGAGGCCGCCAAGCCGTCGAAGGCAGCGAAGCGCAGTGCCGGGAAGGTGCTGCGGGTGACCGCCAGGCGTCCGCATTTCCGGCGCGCCGGCATCGCATTCGGCCGCGGCGTGACGGTGGTGCGGGAGTCGGATCTGACCGAAGACCAGATCAAGGCCATCAAGAACGATCCGGTGCTCATGGTCGCCGAAGACACCGAAGAGGCCGAGGACTAGCCCGTGCCCTACGCGACGCAGCAGAACATCATCGACCGCTATGGCCAGGACGTTCTGCTCCTGGCGGCCGACCGCGACGGTGATGGGCAGGTCGACAGCGAGGCCGTCGATCAGGCGCTGGCAGATGCCGACGCCGAGATCGACACCTACCTCGCCGCCAAGTACGCGCTGCCGCTCGCCGTCGTGCCGGATGTGCTGGTGCGGCTGGCCGTGGATATCGCGCTCTTCCGCGTCGAGGCCACCGCCGACGTCATCAGCGAGGAGCGCCGCCAGCGCTACAAGGATGCCGTGGCGCTGCTCGCCCGCATGGCCAGGGGCGAGGTCAGCCTGGGCTTGCCGGATCCGCCGGTCTCCGCCAACGGCGCGGTGCACATTAGCAGCGAGAAACGCCGGTTTAACCGGCGTTCAATGCGGAGGCTGACATGAGCATCGGCCTGCGCGTCGACACCAGCGGCATCGAGGGCCTGGTCGAGCGCATCAACCGGCTCGGCCGTGCCGAGCGTGCCGCGCTCATGGGCGACCTCGCCGCCGAGGGCGAGTCCCAGACCCGCCGGCGCATCCAGGAGGAGAAGACCGCCCCGGACGGCACGCCCTGGGCGGCGTGGTCCCCGGCCTACGCCCGCGGCCGCCACGGCGGTCAGTCCCTGCTGCAGGGCGAAGGCGATCTGCTGGACAGCATGACCAGCGGCGCCGGCGACGACTACGCCGAGTGGGGCAGCAACCTGATCTACGCCGCCATTCACCAGGAGGGCGGCACACCGGATATGCCCGCGGGCCCGGCCGGCATCCCGGCCCGTGAATACCTCGGGCTCTCGGACGAGAACCTCGCTGACATGGACGGCATCGTTGAGAACTGGCTGGACGATCACATGCGGAGGCTGCAGCGGTGAGCGGCGACCTTTACACCGCCCGCGAGGCGATCACCGCCGGCATCAAGTCGGCGCTGCCGGAGCTGCGGACGTGCGAGACCCACGGCGGCCGCTTCGATCGCGGCGAGCTCCAACGGCTCTCCAGGCGTGCGCCCGCGGTATTCGTCGCCGCCCTCGGCGTGCCGTCCGTCGCCGAGACACCGCGCGCCGGCCTGCCCCTGGTGGGCTGGGCGGCGTTCGTGATCGTCAGTGATACGCCCCAGGTGAGCCGCGACGTCATCGCGCTGGACTACGCCGAAGCGCTGCTGCGGCTGATCAACGACAACGGCAAGGGCCACCGCTGGGGCCTCGACGGCGCCCAGAAGCCGGAGCGTCTCGCCGCCGACAACCTCTACAGCGGTTCGCTCGACAAAATGCGCGTCGCCATGTGGGCGGTCACCTGGCGCCAGGGCATCCATCTGACGCCCGGCGCCATCAGCGAGCTCGCCGACTTCGCCCTCTACAGCGCCACCCACCTGGTGGGCGGCAGCGAGGATCCGGACGCCGAGGACCGCGTCGAACTGCCGACAGAGCCTGAATAGGAGCAAGGCATGACCACCACCGTCACCGTGAAAGAAGCCTATCTCAAACCCGGCCGCGCCGGCCTGCAGGTGCGCCAGACCGACGGCCGCGTACTGCCCACCGAGGGCAAGCGCGTGGCGCTCACCCCCTACTGGCGCCGGCGGATTGCCGACGGCGACGTCGTCGTGGGCTCGGCGCCGGCAAAGCGCAAGGCCGCGGCCAGGCCCCAGACCAAGAGCGAGGACTAACCCATGCCTGAGATCACCAGCGGCGTGTTCAATGACATCCCGGCGCAGCTGCGCCTGCCGGGCGTTTACATCGAGTTCGACTCGCGCCTCGCGGGCAGCTCCGCCTTCCAGGGCAAGCTCCTGCTGATCGGTCAGCGCCTGGACACCGGCGAGCGCGACGCACTGGATCTCGACCGCGTCACCTCCGCAGAATCGGCCGAGCGCTACTACGGCAGGGGCAGCATGCTGGCCGAGATGCTCCGCGCCTCCCTGTCCGCCGAGCCGTACCTGGAGACCTGGGCCATCGCACTGGACGACGACGTCGCCGGCGTTGCCGCCGACGGCAGTCTCACCGTCACCGGCCCGGCGACCCGAGCCGGCACCATGTCTCTCTACATCGCCGGGTACCGGGTGCGGGTGGGCGTGGCCAGCGGCGACTCCGACGAGGACGTCGCCCAGGCCATTGTCGATGCCATCGGTGAGGATACCCGCCTGCCGGTTACCGCCGAGGTGGACGGCACGGAGGCCAAGCAGGTCAACCTAACCGCTCGCTGGGCCGGTGAAACCGGCAACGATATCGACGTGCGCCTCTCTGCGCGCGGCGAGGACACCGTGCAGGGCGTGTCGGTGGAGATCACCGCGCTGTCCGGCGGCTCCGGCAATCCGGATCTGGCCGATGCCATCGCCGCCCTGGGCAGCGAGCAGTGGAACTGGATCGCCTGCCCGTACACCGACACTGCCAGCCTCGATGCCCTCACCGCGGAGCTCGATGAACGCTGGGGGCCGATGCGCCAGATCGGCGGCCGGGCCTTCGCCGCCTACCGAGGTACGCACTCGGAGACCGGCACGTTCGGCAGCGCGCTCAACAGCCCGCACCTCACGGTCATGGGCACCGGAACCGCGCCGTCCCCCACCTGGCTGTGGGCCGCGACCAACGCCGCCACCGCCGGCCAGGCCCTGGCCAACGATCCCGCCCGGCCGCTGCAGACGCTCGAACTGCCCGGGCTGATGGGGCCGAAGCAGAGTCAGCGGTTCACCGATGCCGAGCGTAACCTGCTGCTGTTCGATGGCATCGCCACCTACCGCGTGGCCACCGACGGCACCGTGCTGATCGAACGCCAGGTCACCACCTATCAGGAGACGGACAGCGGCGTTACCTCGGACGCGTACCTGGACATCAACACGCCGGAGACGCTGGAGCGGATCCGCTACGACCAGCGCGCCCGGATCCTGCAGCGGTATCCGCGCCACAAGCTGGCAAGCGACGCCGACGCCGAGAACTACGGCGCCGGGCAGCCGATCGCCACGCCGAACGTGATCAAAGGTGAGCTGCTCAGCCTGTATCGGGATTTCATGGAGCGCGGCTGGGTACAGGACTACGCCGGCTACACGGAGAGCTTCCAGGCCTCAATCGATCCGGAGGATCCGAGCCGGCTCAACATCATCGACTCGCCGAAACTCGTCGGCCAGTACCGCATCCACGCACAGCAAGTGCAGTTCCGGCGCTGATAACCGCCGGTTAAGGAGGCTTTAAACCATGTCGAAAATCACCGGTAGCTGCACCGTCCGCGTCGACGGGCAGGAAATCCTGAAGGACATCGGCGGCACCCTCAACGTCGGCGGCAAGGAACGTGAGGCGCAGATGGGCCCGCGCGGCGTCAACGGCTACCGGGAATCACCGGTCGCACCCACGGTGGAGATCCCCTGCCAGCATGATGCGGACACGGATCTGGTGGCCTTGGGCGCCATCACCGATGCCACCGTACTGTTCGCTACCGACACCGGTCAGACGTACATGCTGCGACGTGCGTTCACCACCGAGCCGCCGGCCCTTAATACCGCCGATGGCACGTTCACGCTGAACATGTCCGGTGTGCTGGAGCGGCTCTGATGGCGACTGTGACTGTGACACTGGACCACGGCTATCCGCGGGACAACCCCAAGCACCACGCGCTGGAACTCCGCGAGGTGACGGTGGGCGACATCATCGACGGCCAGGCGGAGTCCGAGCGCGTGGTGCCCACCCCGGAAGGCCCGGCCCTGGTGATCAGCCCCACGTTCGTCGGCCTCAACACCCTGCGCCGGCAGATCGTCCGCATCGGCGATATCGAGGGTCCACTCAGCCTGAAGGAGTTGCGGAACCTGCACCCGGACGATCTCCACAAGGTTCAGCAGGAAGCGGACCGCCTGGAGGGAGCCGCGGCGGCCGATCTGGCGCCCCGCGAGGTGGCGCAGCGGGGGCGAGCTGAGTCGGCATCGGGCGGGAATCGAACGGGCCGTGGTGCTGATAGCAACGAGGACGGGGTGGGCTGAACGGGCGCTGGCTGCGTTCTCCGTCCGCCGTCTGACACGCACACTGAAAGATCTGAGCCGCTGATCTATGGCCGAAATGCGCGCCTCCATCGTCATGAACCTCACCGGCAACGTGGAACGCCGGGCGCGGCGCTATGGTCAGGCGCTGGGAACCATGAGCCGCATGGGGCGGCGGCATCTGGGCGTGCTCGGCCGCTCCACGCAGATGCTAGGACGCGGCCTGGACCGTCTCGGCAACAGGTACACCGCATTGATCACCGGCGCCGCCGGCGTCGCGCAGCTGCGGGCGCTGACCCAGCTGGAAACCCGCTTCACGCGCCTCGGCATTCAGGCGAACCGCACCGATGAAGAGATGGACGCGTTGCGCCGGCAGATCTTCGAAACCGCCCGCGCCGCCGAGATCCGCGTCGACCCCGGTGAGATCACCTCGGCCGTCGAGGCCATCGTCGAGAAGACCGGCGATCTGGAGTTCGCCCAGGAGAACCTGCGCAACATCGGACTGGCCATCTCCGCCACCGGCGCCGCCGGTGCGAACATCGGCGATATTCTGGCCGAGTTCCAGAAGATGGATATCCGAGTACCGGAGGAGGTTCTCCGCTCCCTGGACACGCTCAACGAGCAGGGCAAGGCCGGCGCATTTACGCTGCAGAATTTGGCTGCCCTCGGCCCCCGAGTGGTCACCGCATACACGGCGCTGGGGCGCGAAGGCCCGCAAGCCATCCGCGAGATGGGCGCCGCCCTCCAGGTTATCCGCCAGGGCACCGGCACCAGCGAACAGGCCGCCACGGCGTTCGAGGCGCTGCTGCGCACGTTGCAGCAGGCGGACAAGGTCAAGGTGCTGGAACGTGGCGGCATCACCATCTTCGACCCCGACGAGCTGGAGCGCGGCCGCCAGGTACTGCGCCCGATCAATGAAATCATGGTGGACATCATCCAGGCCGCCGACGGCCGCGCCACGGTGCTGAGCCAGGTGTTCGATGCCGAGGCGCTACGCGCATTCAACGCCGCCCTGGGTGAGTACAACCGCACCGGTGGCGTGGAGAGCCTGCAGCGGTTCCTGGATGTCCAAGGCGACGGCGCCGCCACCACCCGCGATTCCGCGCGGGCTGCTGATACCGCCGCCCAGGCGATGCAGAACCTGAGCACGGCGTGGCAGCAGTTCGCCGACGCAAACCTGACCAACCACATCCAGTCTGCAGCCGACGCGCTCAATAGCCTCGATCCGGAGACCGTAGACAGATGGTTGAAGATCGGCGGCATTCTCGCTGGCGGTCTCGGCGCAGCCTATGCCGCGCGATCTGTGGGTCGGCTCGTCGGCGATCTGTCTTCGATGGGGCGCCGGGCAGCGGGTCGCGGGGCACTCGGTGGCGTGGCCGGTGCCGCGAGCGCCATGCGGCCGATTCCGGTCTTCGTCGTCAACTGGGGCGGCGGAATGGGTGGCGGCGCGGGTGGCCGTGGCCGTGCACCTGGTGGGCGCACCGGTAACGTCCGCAGGCCTGGTACGTGGCGCACGCTAAGGGCCGCTCCGAACCTGCGAACCATCGGGGCGATGGGGGCGGGTGCCGTTGGTACCGCTGGGCTGGGCGTGGGTGCTGCGGGCGCTGCGGGATATGGGGCTGGAACGCTGCTCAACAGCACGCTCATCGAAGGCACCGAAACGGGCCAGCGTATTGGCCACAGCATCGGTCGGGGCATAGCGGGCGTGCTGGCTGCCTTCGGTCACGAGGCATCCCGCGACGCGATCCGCGCAGAGCGTCAGGCGGAGGAGATGGGCACGCTCAACATCCGGGTGGACCAAGATGGCCGGGTTCGTTCCGTCACTCCGGAACGGGGCCGGGACGGCCCAGATCTGGACGTCGATGTGGGCATGCCGGAGGTAATGTTCTGATGGTGCTACTGGCGCACTTGCAAACCACTCGTTTCCACGAACGTGTCCTGGCCGCTGTTGCCGGTGCGACCGCAGAGCTGCGCGCCTTCCTTCTTTTGGGTCACCCAGCCTGGGGAGTGACCGTCGCCCAGATAGTAGATGATGCGGTGGCCACCGGCGATCCGCGCATCCTCAGCGACACGCACGTCAAGGGCCAACTCCCGGTCCCAGCCGTAGCGCTCGGCGCGGTAGGGCATTGCGTCTCGGAAGTCGGCTCGAAAGCTCTCAATCGTATGCCGATTTGCGCCGAACAGCGCCACGCAGGTATCGCTGAATTTGCTGAGCGCGTTGGTAACGATCTCCCGCTCTTCCGCAGTCAGGCCCTCAGGGACGTCGATGGTCAGTTCATCGGGCGGACTGAGCCAGTTCCAGGCGATGGTGCCGATGGTGGCAAGGAAAACTACCGCAAATATGGACCGGATCATCGGATGACTCCTGGGTTTTTAAACGGAGCCTATCACCATGACGTGGCGTGATCGACTCGACAATGCCGTGGGCAGTTTCCGGGGGGTGGAATTCCACGTCGAGCGCGCCTCGGCCGACCAGGGCCGGCGCGTCCAGGTGCACGAGTATCCCCTGCGCGATCGCCCCTATGCCGAGGATCTCGGCCGCAAGAAGCGCGAGTGGACGCTCGAGTGCTACCTGATCGGCGACGACTACGATCTGCAGCGCGACCAGTTGCTGGTAGCCATCGAGAGGCCCGGCGCCGGCGAGCTGGTGCACCCTTATTATGGGCGGCGGCGCGTGGTGGTCACCGGCTGCCGGGTGCGGGAGAGCACCCGCGACGGCGGCATGGCCCGGATCTCGCTCACCGTGGTCGAAGGCGACGACACCGCGCGTCTCCCCCGCGCCAGCATCGACACCGCCACGGTGGTCCAGGACGCCGCCGAGGCCGCCCGTGAGAGCGTGCTGGCCGACTTCATGGAGCGGTTCAATACGATCGACCTGGCCGCCGACCGCGTGGCCGAGGTACTGCGCGCCGTGGATGACACCCTGGCGGACCTGGACGCCGCGATCGGCGATGTCACCGGCCCGCTGGCCGATCTCATCCGCGCGCCGGCCAGCTTCGGCGCCCTGGTGCTGGACAGCATGGCCCAGGTCCGCGACACCGTGGGCGAGCCCGGGCGTGCCCTGCAGATCTACGAGGATCTTTTCAACGCCGGCCAGGACCCGACGGACGTGAGCACCAGCGCCCCGGAGGCGCTGCAGCAACAGGCCGCCGCCATCCGCGCCACCAATGACCTGGTGCGGCGCGGCGCCGTGGTCCAGGCCGCAGACGATGCCGCCGCGCGTGACTTCGCGGCTGCGGATGACGCCATTGCCGCCCGTCGGACGATCACCGCCGGCATCGACGCCCAACTCGCCCGCGACAGCATTCCGGCCGACCAGATCTACACCGCCCTCACCGCCCTGCGCGCGGCCGTGGTCACCGACCTTGACGAGCGCGGCGCGGCACTGCCGCGCCTGACCACCTACACCACGCGCGATCCGATGCCGGCCCTGGTCATTGCCCAGCGTCTCTACGGCGACGCCACCCGGGCGGCCGAGATCGTCGCCCGCAACCGCATCACCCATCCGGGCCGCGTGCCCGGTGGCCAGGCGCTGGAGGTGCTCAGTGAGTGATCTCGCCCTGGTCATCGGCAACACCCGGCACCGCGGCTGGCTGTCCGTGGATATCCGCCGCGGGCTGGACCAGATCGCCGACAGCTTCGATCTCTCGCTCACTGAGCGCTGGGATGAGTCCAGCGAACCGCGCCCGGTCCGCGCCGGCGAGCCCTGCCGAGTCGAGATTGATGGCGAGTTGGTGCTGACCGGCTACGTGGACGATGTGCTGCCGAGCTATGACGATAAGAGCCACACCATCGTCGCCTCCGGCCGCTCGCGCACGGCAGACCTGGTGGACTGCTCGGCCGGCGCGGACACCTGGACCGACCGCACCTTGCTCGCCATTGCCCGCCGCTTGGCGGAGCCGTTCGGCATCGAGGTGATCGCGGACGTCGACACCGGCGCCCCGTTTCGCACGGCGGGCATCGAAGAGGGCCAGCCCTTTGCCGAGGCCCTGGAGCAGCTTGCCCGCATCCGCGCCGTGCACCTGGTCACCGACGCCCAGGGTCGGCTGGTGATCACCCGGCCCGGCCAGGCGCGTACGCCGACGGCGCTGGTGCTAGGCGAAAACATCCGGAAGGCATCCGGCCGGTTCACGCTCCGTGACCGTTTCAGCGACTACCAGGTGCTGGCGCAGCAGAACAGCAATGACAACGTCTTCGCCAGGGCCGCCGCCGAGCCCTCCGGCATGGCCACGGACGGGCGCATCACCCGCTACCGCCCCACGGTGATCCTCGCGGACACCGCCACTGATAGCGCCGGCTGCGAAGAACGCGCGCGCTGGGAGCGCGCCAAGCGCTGGGGCAGCTCCCGCGGCGTCACCTACACGGTGCACGGCTGGCGGCACCGGGATGGGCTTTGGACGCCCAGCCACCAGGTGCGCGTGCGCGATCGCTGGATGGGCTTCGACGACTGGATGCTCATCGCCGGCGTGCAGCACCTGTTGGACCAAGAGGGCGAGCGCACGGAAATCCGCGTGGTGCCACCCGAGGCATACGATCGCATCGAACTGCCGGAGCCGGAAGCGGAGGACTCAGGATGGGCGGACTGAGCGGACGGCAACTACAGCGCGTGCTCGCGCCCATCTGGCGGCGCGTCCGCCTGCTGATCTCCCGAGGTGAGGTGCGGCGCACCGATGAGGGGCGGCGCATGCGCCGCCTCCAGGCCACACTGCTGCGCGGCGAGACCGCCGAGATGGAGCACATGGAGCCCTACGGCGTCACCGCGCGGCCGCTCCCCGGCGCCGAGGTAATCGCCGCCGCCATCGGTGCGGCACGCTCCCACCTGGTGGCGCTGCTCACCCCCGACCGTCGCCACCGGCCCACGGATCTGTCGCCCGGCGAGGTGTGCCTGTACACCGACGAGGGCGACCAGATCCGGCTCAAGCGCGGCCGGGTGATCGCCGTCACCGCCGGCGCCACGGTCCAGGTAAGTGCCCCGGCGGTGACAGTTACGGCATCAAGCAAGGTCACGTTGGAGACGCCGATAACGGAAATCACCGGCGATCTGCATGTGGGCGGCAGCGCCACAGTTGGCGAGGCGCTGGAGGTTGCGGCCGACGCGACAATTATCGGTCAGGTAACGGCCTCGGCGGTTAGTGCACAGGGAGACATCGCAGCTGGTGGAGCGCTGTCCGACAGCGCGGGGGACGTGCAAACCCTCCGCAACACGTACAACACGCACACCCATGACTTTGACGACGGTGAGGGCGGGACCTTCACCACCGACGAACCAAACGAGCAGCTGTGATGGATATCGCCTTGGAACTTACCGCCGACGGCACGCTGGATATCGCCCTGGCAGACGGCGACTTGGCCACCGACGCCGGCCTGCGCACGGCGGTCATCCTCTCGCTGCTCACCGACCGCCGCGCCGAGCCCGACGACGTGCTCCCGGATGGCAGCAAGTACCGCCGCGGCTGGTGGGCCGACGCCTACGCCGACCAGGACGGCGACCAGATCGGCAGCCGCCTCTGGCTGCTCAACCGCGAGAAAGAGCTGCCCGCAGTCCGCCAGCGTGCCGACGCCTACGTCCGCGAGGCTCTGGAATGGATGATCGAGGACGGCGTAGCCGCCCGGGTGGACGTGACCGAATTGCCCCTGGGTCGGCGACGCCTGGGCCAAACCATCACTATCGAGCGGCCCACCGGCGAGCGCGTCGACATCCGCTTCAACGAGCTGTGGGAGGCCCTTTAAATGCCGTTTGAACGCCCCTCACTGCCCGAACTCCGCGAGCGCATCCGCGCCGACATCCGCGCGCGCCTCCCCGAGGCCCGCCCGGAGCTGCGCCGTTCGCTACTGGGCGTGCTGGCGGACATCGAAAGCGGTGGCGTGCACGGCCTATATGGCTACCTGGGCTGGCTGGCCGAACAGATCATGCCCGACACCGCCGAAGCTGCGCACCTGGAGCGATGGGCAGATATCTGGGGCGTGTCCCGCGAGAGTGGCGCGCACGCTACAGGCGAGATCACTGTCACCGGCTCCGACGGAGAGATCCTTCCCCAGAACACCACCCTGCAGACCGACGACGGCACGGAATACACCACCGATGATTCTGCCGAGATTGTCGACGGCGAAGCCACGGTCACCGTGACCGCCGTCGATGCAGGCGAGGATGGCAACCAGGACGCCGATGTGAAGCTTAGCCTGGTGTCCCCCGTCAGCGGCATCGATAGCACCGCAACCGTCGGGGCAAACGGCCTCACCGGCGGTGCCGACAGCGAAAGCGACAGCCGCCTGCGTGAGCGTCTGCTCGACCGCATCCGCCGCCCGCCCCACGGCGGTGCCAAGAACGACTATGTGGCCTGGGCGCTGGCTGCCCATCCCGATGTCACCCGCGCCTGGGTATTCCCACACGAGCTGGGGTTGGGCACCGTCACCGTCCGCCTGGTGTGCGACGGACTGGAAGACCCAATCCCCACTCAGGCGGTGCTGGATACGGTGGAGGAGTACATCGCCGAGCGCCGGCCCGTGACCGCCGACGTCAGTGTGGCGGCGCCTGTCGCGGTTCCGCTGGATTTCACCATCAGTATCGACCCGGATACCGAGGAGGTGCGCAGCCGCATCGAGGCCGCGGTACGCGACCACCTGGACCGCCGCGCCGAACCGGGCGGCACCCTGTATATCAGCCAGCTCAACGGCGAGATCTACGTTGCCGCGGGCGAGTCGCTACACGGGCTGCAGCAGCCTGACGAAGACCAGACCTATGACGCCGGAGAGATGGCGGTTATGGGAGACATCACATGGTCCTGACCGCAGAGCAGTACCGCGAGCAGCTAATCGCCCTGCAACCGCCCGGCCAGGCCTTGCCGACGAACCTAGATAGCAGCTGGGCCAAGCTCCTGCAAGCGACAGCCGACGCGCTTGCCAGAGTTGACGCCCGTGCGGCGGATTTGCTGCGCGAATCCGATCCACGCTCAGCACTGGAGTTACTGACTGACTGGGAGCGTGTCACAGACTTGCCCGATCCGTGCCGCGGAGCAGATCCCGGTGGCCTGGGTGAGCGCCGCGCGGAAATCGAAGCACGGCTCGTCGCTCGTGGATCACAGATTCCGGCGTATTTCGTTGAGATTGCCGGGATGCTTGGTTACGACATCGAAATTACCGAGCCCCCGGTGTCCATCAGCGGCGTTTTGATTGCCGGCGACGAGCTCTCCGCCGCACACGAAGACCGCTACGCTTGGCGCGTGCGCGTCCCGGTAGATCTTTCTAGCGCGTTCGTCGCCGGCGACAGCGTCGCCGGCGACGAGCTGGGCTACTACCGTCCCACCGAACTGGAATGCCTTCTGCGGCGGCTGAAGCCGGCGCAGACCATCATCGAATTCGAACACCTATCGGAGGAATGACCTCATGCACCGCATCGACTCTCCAGGGAATGCAGACAACCTTTTTCGAGATCGGAACCCGGAAGCGGGAATCCCCGGCACGATCGTCTGGTCGAAGTGGCTGAACGCCGTGCAGGAAGAAATCGCCGGTCTGCTGGCAGCGCGAGAGGTTGATCTGGATGAAGAAGATAACAACCAACTCGCGTCCCTTTTCAGCCTGGCGGCGTTTCTGCCGGTCCAGAATAATGGCGTAGGGCCCCTGCTGCGCGCGGATGGCGACGGGTCGCAGTTGACCGGCATCGAGTCATCACAACTGAGCGTGGTGCGGGATGGGGCGATCGGGGACGGCGTGGCCAACGATACGGCAGCCTGCCAGTCGACCCTGGACAAAGCCCCAGGGGTGGTGCTGTTCCCGGCTCCCGGTGTCTACATGGTTGATCGGCTGTTTCCGAAGTCAAACACAACGGTTGTGATCGAACCGGGCGCTATGGTGAAGTTTCGCCCGCAGGCGCCGACCAGCCACGATTGGGGTGGGGTGTTTAGTGTCTTTGGTACGGAACTAGAGCCGAAGGAGAACGTATTCATCATCGGTGGTGGTGTCGTCGACGGCTCGAAAGGGGACCACGATTTTTCCGACCCCGAATCATCCGAGCTGAACGTCGAATGTATCGATATCGAGTGGGCGATCAATTGTCATGTCGTCGCCGTCACGTGCATCAATGCCGAGGGGGACGGGATTGACTTTGACCACGCCACAGACTGTACTGCGACCCGCACCCGCTCAGTTGACTGCGACGGCTGGGGTATACACTTCTCTAACGGGTGTCGCCGTTGCCGGGGGGTGCTCGCCGTGGCGGTACGTTGCGGCGTGGCGCACAACAGGGGCGGCTTTGATACACATCAGGGTGGATCGGATCAGGCCGAAGACTGCGGGTACGTCGGGTGCACGACAGAAGACTGCCGTCGCGGGTGGCTGCTTGGGGGGCCGCGCTCGTGGATCAACGGCGGCTCGGATCTCGGCGGCGGCGTCAGTACCAATTGTATCCGGATCACAGGAGACAGGTGTTCCGTGAACGCCTTCATCGGTCGTGGATCTACGCTTGCTGGGATCAGCATCACCGGAAATCTCAATGCCGTAAGCGGGTGCAACCTCCGCGCGGAAAGCGAAGCTGTAGCCATCACGGGCAACAATAATACTGTGACGGGCAACGTGCTGGAGAGAATCACCGCCGGCGACCTCCTGACGGACATAGGCACCGGCAACATTGATGCCAATAACATCAAGCAGAACGACTGACGAAGCAATGGGCAAAGGCAGGACAGCCATCTCTTGTCCGTCGGAGTCCGCAGAAGCAATTTTCGATGATCGAAAAGCTCATTGGAAAGGAGGCGACCGGCCGGCGCAGCAACACCGGTCGGCCCTCAATACACAGTGAACAAGGCACTGTGAGCCGAGCAAGGCCCCCTGCCACGTCGACGCGGCGGGGTGAAGCCTACCAGATGGACAATATCGAGGACAGGCTCACATGTTGCAGCATCGACCGATCATCCCCTGGATTGGGGGTAAGCGGCGCCTGGCGCCGGCAGTTCTTTCAAAATTTGGAGAGCACACCTGCTACGTGGAACCGTTCTGCGGGGCCGCTGCGATTTTCTTCGCGAAGGAACCGGCCGAGGTCGAAGTCATTAACGACATCAACGGTGACCTGGTGAATCTCTACCGGGTGGTCAAACACCATTTAGAAGAGTTTGTAAGGCAATTTAAATGGGCTTTATCCAGCCGCCAGATTTATGAATGGGAAAAGCTAACGGCGCCTGAAACACTCACGGATATCCAGCGCGCGGCCAGGTTTTTCTATTTGCAGAAACTCGCCTTCGGTGGAAGGGTCGATGGCCAGAGCTTCGGCACCGCCACCACCACCGGGCCGCGGCTCAATCTTCTGAGGCTGGAGGAGGATCTAAGCCAGGCCCATCTCCGCCTGACCGCCGCGTACATCGAGAACTTGCCCTGGGAGGAAGTTGTCCGCCGGTATGATCGCCCGCACACGCTCCACTATCTTGACCCACCGTACTGGCAGACCGAGGGCTACGGGGTGGGCTTCCCTTTCTCTGAGTACGAGGGGATGGCGCGGCTGGCTAGGGAGGTCGAGGGCAGCATGTTGATCAGCATCAACGACCACCCCGATATCCGGCGCGTGTTTGATGGTCTACACATGGAGGGGTTAGCGATCCGCTACACCGTAGGCGGTGGTCAAGGGACAGCGGCGCGGGAACTATTGATATGGAACGACCGGTGCGAAGAGACCAGATCAGCGACAGGCAATTTAACCTTGTTCTAGCATGGTTACACGGCCGATTGCTGTCGCAAACCAAGTGTCGCGGTGTCGCAAACCAAGTGTCGCGCTACATGAATGTCAGAACGCAGCCGCGACTCACCCGAATCCAGCGCGACCCGCATGCCCATGAGCGGGTTTCTTTGTCTTTGATGGACTGGGCGCCGGAACGGATCGAGTACCTGCTTGAACAAGGCGAAGCTGATGCCGAGCGCGTATTGGGCGCTGATCGTGTATTTCTGGATGCTGCGGGGAACGAGCAAGTCGGTAGCTCGCGGCAAGGCCACACCCAGGCTGCCTCATAAGGGAGCGAGAGCGACGTTCGACAGCGGAAGCAGCGAGCCAATCACCGAACACGAGCAGCGAGCTCTGCATCGGCAGACGCAAAATCAGCCTCAGCACGGTGTTTGCCGGCCAGCAGGTGGGAATTCGGGAAGTTGCCGACGGGATCTGGCTCGTCAGCTTCATGGACTATGACCTGGGGTTCTTCGACGGGGACATCGATCGCGTCGAACCCGCCGAAAACCCCTTCGGTCAAAAAGTGTTACCGATGTCTTCGGTATAATCTGTAACCCATGTCTCCGGTACAGACCGTTTGCATATGGCGCGCCCGGAAGGATTCGAACCTCCGACCGCCTGGTTCGTAGCCAGGTACTCTATCCAGCTGAGCTACGGGCGCGTGTTTTGAGGCGGCAGAGTATGTCTAAATTCGCCGTCATGGTCAACGGCGCTACCCTGCCTACTTTACTACCGGACGCGAACCCACCTTGTCTCTTCGAGGGTTCGAACCCCTGCCTGCCGTTTCGCCATCTCCAGAGGAGGCTCTGCGAGCCTCCTCTGGAGATGGCGGAGAGGGAGGGATTCGAACCCTCGATGGGCTTTTGACCCATACTCCCTTAGCAGGGGAGCGCCTTCAGCCGCTCGGCCACCTCTCCGTATGATTTTGGGCCTTCACCCGCCACCAGAGCGCGACAGGATAAGGGAAATGCGTTGACGGGTAAACCCTGTTTGCGTCCAACTGATCTTCGGCATCACCGCCCTCGCCGAAGGCCCATCAACAATCAGGCCCGGTTTGCCTGGCACAAGCAGGCAAATCGGGCCCTCGTCTTTCGTTCAGGAGAAAACGTCAGCTTCGTTCGTCGACGTCAACGTCGGCTGCCGAACCGTCTTCTCCTTCCTTCTCCCGACGTATCCGTTCATAAATCTCTTCTCGATGTACGGACACGTTCTTGGGCGCATTGACGCCGATGCGTACCTGGTTGCCTTTCACACCAAGCACTGTGACGGTGATCTCGTCACCAATCATCAGCGTCTCTCCTACGCGCCTGGTCAGAATCAGCATTTCCCCAACTCCTCAGTTCCCGGGAACGCGCCCGGTAGAAGCAAATAACCCCTACCGCCACCGGCGCCCGGCAAGAAACCGCGCGGTCCGATGCTCCACGAGTCCGGGCCGGCCTCGGCCTGAACCCGGTTTGGCAAGGACGCAGATCTTTCTCTCTTTCACGACAGACACTTACCGTCCGCCGCACCCTTCAGCCATGTAACCCGAAATAACAACAACAAGGAACCGCTCACCTGCTGCCGCATTTGCACACATCAGGCAGTGATTCCCTGAACAGCGTGCCGAGCATACTGTACCGCAGCCCGGCATTCCGTTACCTACGTCGCGTCCTTGCCTTCCACGCGCACATGCGCGCTTTCATCATCCAGGCCGAACGCGCTGTGCAATGCACGCACGCCCAGCTCCAGATACTTCTCGTCGATGACGACTGAAATCTTGATCTCGGAGGTGGAGATCATCTGAATGTTGATACCTTCGTTGGCGAGCGCCTTGAACATCGTGCTCGCCACGCCGGCATGAGAACGCATACCGACACCCACCAGCGACAGCTTCACGATACGCGTATCACCGAAGACCTCGCGCGCGCCCATTTCATTGGCCGCGGTCTGGAGGATTTCCAGCGCCCGCTCGTACTCGCTGCGATGCACGGTAAACGTGAAGTCGGTCTGCCCGGACTGGCTGACGTTCTGGACAATCATGTCCACTTCGATATTCGCGTCGGAGACCGGGCCGAGAATGGAGCCTGCAATGCCTGGGCGGTCGGGCACACCCAGCACCGTCAGCTTGGCTTCGTCTCGGTTGAATGCGATACCGGAGATCAGCGGGTCTTCCATGTTTTCGTCCTCAAACGTAATCAGTGTGCCGGGGCCGTCTTCAAAACTGGACAGCACCCGCAACGGCACATGGTACTTGCCGGCGAATTCGACGGCACGGATCTGCAGGATCTTCGATCCCAGGCTGGCCATTTCCAGCATCTCCTCGAAGGTGATGCGCTCCAGCCGCCGTGCCTTTGAGACTACACGCGGGTCCGTCGTGTAAACACCGTCAACGTCGGTGTAGATCTGGCATTCGTCGGCTTTCAAAGCCGCCGCCAGAGCCACCGCGGTGGTGTCCGACCCACCTCGGCCCAGCGTGGTGATGGCGCCGGTGGAATCCACCCCCTGGAATCCGGCAACCACGGCAATGCGGCCCTGTTTCAGGTCCTCGGTCACCACCTTGGCGTCGATTTCCTGTATGCGGGCCTTGCTATGCGCGCTATCAGTGAGGATTCGCACCTGAGCGCCCGTGTAGCAGCGGGCAGCAGCGCCGAATTTCTCCAGCGCAATGCCAAGCAGGGAGATCGTCACCTGCTCACCGGTGGCAACCAGGAGATCCATCAACCGTGCCGGCGGTTTCGGATCAATGGCATACGCCAACTCGATCAGCCGATTCGTCTCGCCACTCATGGCGGACACGACCACAACCACGTCGTTCCCCGCATCCCTGGTCCGGATTACCTTCCGGGCCACTTCCTCGATACGCTCGACGGTACCGACGGAGGTGCCTCCATATTTCTGGACAATCAGTGCCATACTTTCCCGCTAATTCCTGTTGAGGGCGAAACATTAAACACGAAACTGAGTTGAATTTCACGGGTGGTGTTGAATTCAACGCCACTCCCGCTTCAATTCAACGCCTTTCGCACCCAGTCCGGTACGCCTTTGACGGCCTCCGGAAGATGGCCTGGATCATTGCCGCCGGCCTGTGCCAGGTCCGGCCGGCCGCCGCCACGGCCACCTACCTGCTCCGCCACCGCGTTGACAAGGTCACCTGCCTTGATGCGGTGGAGTAGGTCCTTCGTTACGCCGGCCACCAGGCGCACCTTGTCGCCATCAACGGTAGCCAGCAAAATCGCTGCTGATCCCAGCCTGTTCTTGAGCTGATCCACGGTATCGCGCAGCGCTTTCGCGTCACCGCCTTCCAGTATGGAAGCCACGACCTTGATGCCGTCGACGTCGACGGCGCTGTCTGCCAGATCGCCACCGGCCTGAGTGGCAAGCTTCTGCTTCAGCCGCTCCAGCTCTTTTTCAGTCGCCCGGATCCGCTCCAGCGTCTGTTCAAGCTTCACGGCGATATTGTCGGGGCTGACTTTCAGCAGGTCCGCAACCTGATCGATCACGGCTTCCTGATGCCCTATCCATTCTATGGCCCGGTGGCCGGTGACAGCTTCGATACGCCGTATGCCGGCGGCTACGCCGCTTTCAGAGATAATCTTGAATAAACCGATATCACCTGTACTGATGACATGTGTTCCCCCACAGAGTTCTGTGGAAAAATCACCCAGTTTCAATACCCTGACGCGATCTCCGTACTTTTCTCCGAACAGTGCCAGCGCGCCGAAGGCAATGGCATCGTCGTAGGACATGACTTGTATGTCGGCAGGGTGATTGGAGCGGATTTCGTCATTGACCAGTCGCTCCAGCTCGACAAGCTGCTCACGGCTTAACGGTTCATGATGGGAAAAGTCGAAACGCAGGCGATCCGGAGCCACCAGCGAGCCTTTTTGCGTCACATGTGTGCCCAGCACCTTGCGCAGCGCGGCGTGCAGCAGGTGGGTGGCGGAATGGTTGAGCACGGTGGCCTGACGCAGCGCCGAATCCACCCGGGTCCTCACCGTTGCACCGACCTGCAAGGTACCCCGGCGCAGTGTGCCCAGATGACCGTGGGCTTCGCCCTGCCTGATGGTGTCATCCACTTCGAATTCGAATCCATCCGCCAGTAGCAGGCCGCGATCACCTACCTGGCCACCGGACTCCGCATAGAACGGCGTACGGTCCAGAATGACCATACCCTGCTGTCCCTGCTCCAGCGCGGTCACGCTGCGCCCTTCCGAATACAGCGCGGTAATCGTGCCCTGGCCGCTAAGCTGATCGTAACCAGTGAACTCGGAACGGCCATCGACCGCAACGCCACCGGCATGATCCGCCTTGAACTGGCTGGCCGCGCGGGCACGTTTGCGCTGCGCCTCCATGGCGGTCTCGAAGCCGTCCATGTCCAGCGACAGGCCGCGCTCACGGGCGATATCGTTGGTGAGGTCCACCGGAAAGCCGTAGGTATCGTAGAGGCGGAAGACTGTCTCGCCGGGGATCACGGTGCCGCGCAGATCGCGGAGATCCGCCTCCAGCAGCTTGAGGCCCTGCTCCAGGGTCTCGCTGAAACGCTCTTCCTCCTGCTTCAGGACCCGCTCCACCTGCGCCTGCTGTTGCGCAAGCTCCGGGTAGGCCTCACCCATTTCCCGCACCAGCGGTTTCACCAGCTTGTGGAAAAAGGGCTGCTCCTGACCGAGCTTGTACCCATGCCGAACGGCACGGCGGATGATCCGGCGCAGCACATAACCGCGACCTTCATTGGATGGGTAAACGCCGTCCACCACCAGGAAAGAACACGCACGGATATGATCGGCAATCACCTTCAGCGAACTGCTGTCCAGATCGGCGGCGCCGGTCGCTGCGGCCGCCGCGCTGATCAGGTTGCGGAACAGGTCGATCTGGAAATTGCTGTGTACGCCCTGCAGCACGGCGGCCAGGCGTTCCAGGCCCATGCCGGTGTCCACGCACGGTTTGGGTAGCGGTGTCAGCGTGCCGTCGGCGCTACGGTCGAACTGCATGAACACCAGGTTCCAGATCTCGATGTAGCGGTCGCCGTCTTCCTCCGGCGTGCCGGGCGGACCGCCGGCAATTTCCGACCCATGGTCGTAGAAGATTTCCGTGCAGGGGCCACAGGGGCCGGTGTCGCCCATGGACCAGAAGTTGTCCTTGGCGCCGATACGGGAGAGCCGATCAGGCGCCACACCGATTTCGTTCAGCCAGATCTCGGCGGCTTCGTCGTCTTCCTCGAACACCGTTACCCAGAGCTTCTCCGGCGGCAGTTGAATGACGTCGGTGAGAAAGGTCCAGGCAAAGGTGATGGCTTCGCGCTTGAAGTAGTCACCAAAGCTGAAATTTCCCAGCATTTCAAAAAAGGTGTGATGGCGGGCGGTGTAGCCGACGTTTTCAAGGTCGTTGTGCTTGCCGCCGGCACGTACACAGCGCTGCGAACTGGTGGCGCGGGTATAGCCGCGCTGCTCGCGACCGAGAAAGACATCCTTGAACTGCACCATGCCGGCGTTGGTGAACAGCAACGTCGGGTCGTTGGCGGGCACCAGCGGGCTGCTGGGCACCACCTCGTGGCCGTGCTCACGGAAGTACTCCAGAAACGCCTTGCGAAGCTCTGCACTGCTGGTCATGAATAGGAAAACCCTGTCTGTTCCGCCCACCCGGATTGGGGCGGGCGCATCAAATCGACTCCTCGCCCGGATCATCAAGTACCCGCGCGATCTGCTCGGCGGAAAAGCCACGACCGGCAAGGAACCGCCCCTGCCGGGCCCAGTCACGCCGGTCCCGGGGTCTGCCCGATCCAAAACGTCGTTGCCTGACCTCCCGCGCCTGCTTCAGCCAGTCAACGTCCATGCTGTCGAAATAGCGCCGGAAAACGGTATCGTCTATACCCCGTTTGCGCATTTCGGCGGCAATGCGCGCCGGCCCCCAGCCGCTCTCGACCTTGTGCCGCACAAAGATCTCGGCGAATCGCTCCTCGCTAAGGTAGCCGCGTGCGGTCAGATCGGCGATCACGGCGTCGATCACATCATCGGAATAGTCTCTCTGTCGAAGCTTGAGACGCAGTTCCAGGCCGGCATGTTCGCGCCTGGCCAGCAGGCGAATCCCCGTTTCCAGGGCAGCCTGGAATTGATCCGAATCCATACGCCTCAGGCTTCAGCCGCGGGTTCCGCGGTCTCGCCCCTGGGCGGCCGGGGCGGCAGCAGCACCTCGCGCAGACGCGCCTCGAGCGTGTTGGCAATCTCCGGGTTCTCCTTCAGGAAGCCTCGGACGTTGTCCTTGCCCTGACCGATACGGTCGCCGTTATAGCTGTACCAGGCACCGGCCTTGTCGACCAGATCGTACTTCACGCCCAGGTCGATGAGCTCACCCTCGCGGGAAATACCCTCGCCATAGAGAATCTCGAACTCAGCCTGCCTGAAGGGCGGCGCCATCTTGTTCTTCACCACCTTGACGCGGGTCTCGTTACCAACGACCTCGTCACCCTTCTTGATAGCGCCGATGCGGCGGATATCCAGTCGCACCGAGGAGTAGAACTTCAGCGCATTGCCGCCGGTCGTGGTTTCGGGGCTGCCGAACATCACACCGATCTTCATGCGGATCTGGTTGATGAAGATGACCATGGTGTTGGAGCGTTTGATATTGGCGGTGAGCTTGCGCAACGCCTGCGACATCAGCCGTGCCTGCAGGCCGACGTGAGAGTCGCCCATCTCGCCTTCGATTTCAGCTTTCGGCGTCAACGCCGCCACAGAGTCCACGACCACCACATCGACGGCACCGGAACGGACCAGCATATCGGCGATTTCCAACGCCTGTTCGCCGGTATCAGGTTGCGAGACCAGCAGTTCATCGACATTGACGCCGAGCTTCCCGGCGTAGTCCGGGTCCAGGGCATGCTCCGCATCAATGAAGGCGGCGGTGCCGCCGATCTTCTGAGCATTGGCGATAACCTGCAGCGTCAGTGTGGTCTTCCCCGAAGATTCAGGGCCGTAGACTTCGACCACACGCCCTCGAGGCAGTCCGCCGATACCGAGCGCCACATCCAGCGTCAGCGATCCGGTGGATATCGAATCCGCGTTGGTGACTGCCCGCGCATCTCCCATGCGCATGACCGCACCCTTGCCGAACTGTTTCTCGATCTGGCTGAGTGCTGCGCCGAGGGCCTTCTTGCGGTTGTCATCCATACTTAATGTATCCCCTGCGGTTGTACACATAAGTGATTGGTGAAATGGTACTTCATAGGCACACTTCTTGCCTTGCATGCACTTGCCGTGCTGACGCGAGTGCTTTCCAGGCCGGGATTATCCCATATCCGGCTACGCCCCCGCACCCCCGGTCAGCGCCCATCGGGCAATCGGCTCATAAAGAAGCTCGCCATCGACGCGATGGGACCGGAACAGACAGAATTCGCTGAATCGCAGTCGCACCGGAGGGATTGTTACCGTCGGCTGCGCAGCTATCTTGCGGGCCACGGTGATATGCGGCACCCAGGGGCGCGCTTCCGGAGGGAACCCGCGTGCGACCAGCGCCCCTCTGAGGGATTCGTACAGCCACCGCAGGGCGGCGGGCGTACCTGGCGGTAACAGCACCTGAACCTGCGCGGCGTGCCAGACCGCAATCCGGTCCAGCGTCAATTCGACCGGACCGGCACACACGCTTTCCGCCGCATCGCGGGCAGCGGTCTCCTGATCGGCATCGCACAGGCCAAGATACACCACGGTGACATGCAGATTGTCGGCAACCACCCGCCTGCCGCCGCGCAGCCTGGCCGGCGTCAACGCATGAAGCCGATCCCGTTCCAGCCGGTCCGGGTAGAGACCAAAAAAGAAGCGGCGTTCAGGCATCCAGAATCAGCGGTCGCAGACCGTCCATTGCGTGTAACACGGTGGCCCGCCGTACGGCGTCCCTGTTACCGTCAAAATGGACGTGCTCGCTACGGGTTTCCCTCCCGCGGCGAGACCAGGCGAACCAGACCAGCCCCACGGGCTTGTCCGCGCTACCGCCATCGGGGCCGGCAATGCCGCTCACCGCCACGGCAAGATCGGCTTCGCTCTGGCCGAGTGCACCCTCGGCCATCGCCCGCACCACGGGCTCGCTAACGGCGCCATGGCTTTTAAACAGATCGGGGGAAATCCCCAGAAGGCGCTGTTTGGCATTATTCGAGTAGGTTATGAAGCCGCAATCGAACCATTGCGAACTCCCTGCCACATCGGTCATCGCCTTGCCGATCCAGCCGCCCGTGCAGGACTCGGCGGTCGCCAGGCGGAGCCCGGTGAGCTCTAGCATTCTGCCCAGGGACAATGCATGTTCATGGATCACCTCGTCGTCCATGGCCTACCTCGGCTTGCAGGGTCTTCGGAGTGACTCTAGCATACCGCTTCTCCACCTCCTCGGATGGTCGAACCAGGACGCCTTGTCCAACCATCCGCGTAGCCGGACATTCGCGCAGCCACTCTGAATGGAACAGATGAACGACGCCGCCAGCCAGCACACCCCGATGATGCAACAATACCTGCGCATCAAGGCCGAGCATCCGGACATCCTGGTGCTCTACCGCATGGGTGATTTCTACGAGTTGTTCTTCGACGATGCCCGGCGCGCCTCCCGCCTGCTGGACATCACGCTGACCAGCCGCGGGCAGTCGGCCGGGGACCCCATCCCCATGGCCGGCGTGCCCTGTCACTCGGCGGACAATTACCTGGCCCGCCTGGTCAAGCTCGGTGAGTCCGTGGCCATCTGCGAGCAGATCGGCGACCCGGCGACGTCCAAGGGCCCGGTGGAGCGGCAGGTCACGCGAATTCTCACGCCGGGCACACTCACCGAGGATGCCCTGCTCAACGAACGCCAGAGCAATCTGCTGGCCGCTGTCTCCCGGCAGCGGGACCGCTACGGGCTGGCCACGCTGGAGCTTTCCAGCGGCCGATTCACCGTGCAGGAGCTTGCCGGCGACGAGGCCCTGCACGCGGAAATCGAGCGCTTGCGGCCGGCGGAGGTTCTGCATGACGAGGATCAGCCGCTTGCCCCGGCACTGGTCGGCCGCCCCGGCCTGACACGCCGCGCCCCCTGGCATTTCGAGCCGGAGACCTGCCGGCGTTTGCTGAACCGGCAATTCGGCACCCGGGATCTTTCCGGCTTCGGCTGCGAGCACCTGGAACTGGCCATCCGCGCCGCTGGCAGCCTGCTTCAGTACGTCGGCGACACGCAGCGTTCCGCCCTGCCCCATCTGCTGGGGCTGCAGGTGGAAAGCGCCGACGAGGCGGTGATCATCGACGCCGCCAGCCGACGCAACCTCGAGCTTGAACATAACCTTGCCGGCGGCACCGAACACACGCTGGCCTGGGTACTGGATACCACGGTGACCGCCATGGGCAGCCGCATGCTGCGCCGCTGGATGCATCGCCCGCTGCGTGACCAGACCATCATCTCCGGCCGCCATGACGCCATTGACCTGCTGCTCGATCAGCGCCGCACCGAACAGCTACGGGATTTGCTGCGCGGCCTGGGCGACATTGAACGCATTCTCGCACGCGTGGCGCTGCGCTCGGCCCGGCCGCGGGATCTCGAGGGGCTGCGGATCGCACTGGAGCGCCTGCCGGCGCTGCGGGAGCAGTTGGCCACGCTCGACATCCTGCTGTTCGAGACCCTGGCGGAAAGGCTGGGCACGCACCCGAAAACCGCGACCCTGCTGGCGCGCGCCATCATCGAAAACCCGCCGGTACTGATCCGCGATGGCGGCATGATCGCCGAAGGGTATGACGCTGAGCTGGACGAATTGCGCAATCTCAGCCGCAACGCCGACCAGTTTCTGGTGGACCTCGAAAACAGCGAACGGGATGCCACCGGCATCAGCAATCTCAAGGTCAGTTACAACCGCGTCCACGGTTATTACATCGAAGTAAGCCGCGGCCAGTCGGAGAAGGTCCCGGATCGCTACACCCGCCGCCAGACCCTCAAGGGCGCGGAACGCTACATCACTCCGGAGCTCAAGGCCTTCGAGGAAAAGGTACTGAGCGCCAGGGAACGCGCCCTGGCCCGTGAAAAGGCACTCTATGAAGCCCTGCTCGAGAAACTCAACGCCGACCTGCCCAGGCTGCAGGGCACAGCGGCCGCGCTGGCCGAGCTGGACGCGCTCGCCACGCTGGCGGAACGCGCCGACACCCTCGACTACTGCCGCCCCGAATTGCACAACCGCCCCGGACTGCTGATCGAGGAGGGACGACACCCGGTGGTGGAGCGCGTGCTGGACCAGCCGTTCGTACCCAATGACGTGCGCATGGATGATCGGCGCCGCATGCTGATCATTACCGGCCCCAACATGGGCGGAAAATCCACCTATATGCGCCAGGTGGCGCTGATCACCCTGATGGCCAACATCGGCAGCTACGTGCCGGCGAAACGGGCGCGGCTGGGCCCGGTGGATCGGATCTTTACCCGTATCGGCGCCTCGGACGACCTGGCAAGCGGCCGCTCCACCTTCATGGTGGAAATGACCGAAACGGCCAATATTCTCAACAACGCCACGGCCAACAGCCTGGTGCTGCTCGATGAAATCGGCCGCGGCACCAGCACCTTCGATGGTCTGTCCCTGGCCTGGGCGGCCGGCGCCTGGCTGGCGGAGCGGATTCGGGCATTTACCCTGTTTGCCACCCACTATTTCGAGATGACCGCACTTCCCGAGCATTTCCGCACCGCGGATAATGTTCATCTGGATGCGGTCGAACACGGCGAGCGCATCGTCTTTTTGCACGCGCTGAAGAACGGCCCCGCCAATCAGAGTTACGGCCTGCAGGTGGCGGCACTGGCCGGCGTACCGCGTGCCGTCATCGACGCCGCCCGGGACAAACTGGCGCAACTGGAGCGGGAAACCTGGCGCGACCGCGACGCCGGTGCCGATCAGCTGCCGCTGTTCACGGATCCGCCGGACGATCCGCTGCGCGATCGCCTGAGCAACGTCGACGCCGACAGCCTGACACCGCGCCAGGCGCTGGAGCTGATCTACGCCCTGAAGGCGCTGGCGGAGCCAGGCGGCGGGAGCAGTCGCGGATAGACCATGATCACGGACCGATATAAACAAATTCCCAGAGAGTTGTTAATTTCCGCGGCCGCTACAGGTAACATTGCGCCTCAGCGGACACCGAGCATCACAGCCGATTACAGAACCCGGGAGCACGAGGCTCCCGCGCACGACGACCGGAGCACCTCATGACCTTTGTCGTTACAGAGAACTGCATCAAGTGCAAATACACGGACTGCGTGGAAGTCTGCCCCGTGGACTGTTTCCATGAAGGCCCCAACTTCCTGGTCATCGATCCCGATGAGTGTATCGACTGCACCTTGTGCGAGCCGGAATGCCCGGCCGAAGCCATATTCTCCGAGGATGATCTGCCCGAGCATCAGCACCATTTTCTGGAACTGAACGCCGAGCTGGCGCAAAACTGGCCGGTTATAGCAGAACAGAAGGATCCCCCGGCCGATGCCGAGGAATGGGATGGCAAGGAAGACAAGCTGAAACTGCTGGAACGCTAGGGCCGTCCGTGAACACAGGCAAGGGGGACGGTCACTCGGACCGTCCCCCTTGCCGTTCCGTGGCCTGACGCGCGAACGTAGACTTTAGTTTTCTTCGTCCAGCATCGCTTTCAGCTGTTCCGCCTCGACCAGACCGCGGTGCATGACGCCCGTTTCCGTGAAGATCGTGGGCGTGGCGCTAACACCCAGCTCGCGGGCCAGCTGAAGCTGCGCGGACACCGGATTATCGCAACTGCGGCGCTCCATCGACGCACCACTCTTGGCGCGATCCAGCGCCGCCTTGCGGTCATCCGCACACCAGACGGAGACCGCCTTGTGGTAGGACTCCGATCCCTCGCCGGCTCGCGGCATCTGGATATAACGCACTTCAATGCCGAGGCTGGTATAGCTTTCCATGTTCGAGTGCATCCGCCGGCAGTAGGGGCAATCGATATCGGTGAACACCGTAATGGTGTGTTCACGCTCACCCTGGGCCGGATAGACGATCATGTTCTCGGTACCGTGGGCCCGCAGCTTCTCAAGCCGCATGCCGCCACGCAGCGGCTCGGAGACGGACTGCCGGCGTTGCAGGTCCAGCATGTCCCCCTGCAACAGGTAACGGCCGTCGCCAGTGACGTAGAGCACCTGCCCGGCAACCAGCACCTGATACAGCCCCTCGACCGGCGACGGTTCGATGCGCTCGATGCTCAGATCGGGGTTGATCTCCGTCAGGGCGGTGCTGATGCGCTCACGCACCTGGTCCATATCATCCGCGGATACCGCACTCGCGATCCCGGCGAGAAGGGCGAATGCAATGCCCTGAAACAGTTTTCTTGTCATGTTCAATTCCGGTAATGAGTAGTAGAGACTATGACTCCGGTTGCGGACCGTGGTTCCTCAGCCCCGTGGATGATGAAGGGCGTGAAGATCCCGTAACCGCTGCCGGGCCACATGCGTGTAGATCTGGGTTGTGGACAGGTCACTGTGTCCAAGCAGCAACTGTACCACGCGCAAATCCGCACCGTGATTGAGCAGATGGGTAGCAAAGGAATGCCGCAATGTGTGCGGCGACAGGTGCCCGCGTATGCCCGCCCTGGTCCCGTATTCGCGTATGCGGTACCAGAATGCCTGCCGGGTCATGGCACCGCCGCGCGCGGTGACGAACACGGCATCACTGCGCCGGCGACCAAGCACCAGAGGGCGACCGGTTTCGAGCCAGACGCCGAGCCAGTTCATGGCCTCCTCCCCCAGCGGCACCAGGCGCTCGCGGCTGCCCTTGCCCATGACCCGCACTACGCCCTGACGCGGGTTGACCTGACCCAACTGAAGGTTGACCAGTTCCGACACCCGCAAGCCCGTGGCGTAGAGTAGCTCAAGCATTGCCCGGTCTCGAAGCTCTATGGGTTGTGCCACATCGGGCGTGGCCAGCAGGGCCTCGACGTCGGACTCGGTCAATGCCGCCGGTAGCGGCCGCCCGAGTCTGGGCGACGCCACATCGCGGGTAGGGTCCACACGCAGGCGGCCGTCGCGAACCTGCCAGCGATAGAACCGGCGGAGGCTGGAACGCAGCCGCGCCGTCGTGCGCGGCCGCGCCCCCGCCTGCACCCGCTCGGCAAGATAGCCCAGCACCTGATCGCGACGCGCGGACAGCAACACCGCCCCACGCGCCTGCAACCAGACGGCGAAGGCGCGCAGATCCGAGCCATAGGCGGAAAGCGTCTGCCGGCTCAGGCCGCGCTCCGCCCAAAGGCCATCAAGGAAACGATCAATGACGGCCTGTTCCTCTTCGCGCAAGGGCACCGGCGGCGCCCCGGCAGCCGCCGCGCCGGTCTTATTGACCGCCGTCACTGCTCTTGCCGCCGCCGACGTTGGAGGCAAGGTTGGTAAATGCCTTCATCATCTCGATCGGGAGGGGGAAGATAATCGTCGAATTCTGCTCCCCGGCAATATCGGTCAGCGTCTGCAAATAGCGCAGCTGCAATGCCTGTGGGTTCTGGGAAAGAATATTGGCCGCATCCTGGAGCTTCTGCGCCGCCTGCATTTCGCCCTCGGCGTGGATCACCTTGGCACGCCTGGCGCGTTCGGCCTCGGCCTGCTGGGCAATGGCGCGGATCATGCTCTCATCGATATCCACATGCTTGATTTCGACGTTGGCGACCTTGATACCCCAGGCGTCGGTTTGCTCATCGAGAATGGTCTGGATATCCTCGTTCAGCTTGTCGCGCTCCGCCAGCATCTCGTCCAGATCATGCTGTCCGAGCACCGAGCGCAGTGTAGTCTGGGCCAACTGGCTGGTGGCGGCATAATAATCCTCCACGTTGATCACGGCGCGCTGCGGATCAACGACCCGGAAATAAAGAACCGCATTGACACTGACTGAGACGTTGTCCTTGGAGATAACATCCTGGCTGGGTATATCCATCACAATTGTGCGTAAATCGATGCGGACCATTTGCTGGATGATCGGGATGACCAGAATCAGCCCTGGGCCCTTGGTTCCCCAGTATCGGCCGAGCTGGAAAATGACACCGCGCTCGTACTCGCGAAGGACGCGGATCGCCGATGCCACCAGCGCGATGATTGCGGCGCCAATAATCAGCAGAATTGTTTCCATGTGTTTGCTCCTGGAACGTGGACACGAATAAGCGGTGATGTCCGCTCAGCATAGCCGCCATGGGGACGCAGAGAAAACCCGAATCCCATGGATTAAGGAGATACGCCACGGAAGCCACAATGCAGGAATCAACCCAACACACTGACGCCTGCGACGGCCTGTTGTTCTATTGCCGCGCCGGTTCGGAAAACGACTGCGCAGCAGAAATCATGGATCTTGTCTCCGGGTATGGGGTTGCCGGCTATTGCAGAACCCAACCGGATACCGGCCACGTGGTCTTTCAGCGTAGCGGCGGCGAGCCGCTTGCCCGCCTTGTCGAGAAACTGCACTGGCTGGACCTTATATTCGCACGCCAATGGCTGGTCTTGTTGAAAATTGTCAGTCACCTGCCGCCGGACGACCGGGTCACCCCGCTGCTCGCCTCGCTGGCCGGCTACCGCCGTTCATACGCGGATCTCTGGCTGGAGTATCCGGATACCAATGAAGGCAAGGGCTTGTCCCGATTCTGCAAACGCTTCCGGGGTGCCCTGGCCGGCGCACTGGAGGCAACGGGCATCTCGGTGACAGCGGCCGTCGCGGACCGGCGTCTGCACGCCTTTTTTACCGACTCGACCCGTGCCCTGCTGGCCGAAGCACCGGTGGCGAGGACCACACCCTGGCACAGCGGCATTCTGCGCCTCAAACAGCCCGGCGAGGCCCCAAGCCGTTCAACCCTGAAGCTGGACGAAGCCCTGCAGGTGCTGCTGAACGCCGACGAACGCCAAGCCCTGCTTGAACCCGGCAATACGGCGGTAGATCTCGGCGCCGCGCCCGGCGGCTGGACCTGGCAACTGGTCCGGCGCAGCATACGGGTGACGGCGGTCGATAACGGCCCCATGCAGGATGCGCTCATGGACAGCGGGCTGGTGGAACACCTGCGTGTGGACGGCTTCCGCTACCGCCCGCCGCGGCCGGTGGATCTGCTGGTCTGCGACATGGTCGAAAAGCCCGGGCGCATTACCAGGCTCATGCGCCAGTGGCTTGAGCGCGGCGATTGCCGCGCTGCCATCTTCAACCTCAAACTGCCGATGAAGCAGCGTTACCGCGCGGTACGGGAGTGCCTGGAACTGTTACCCGAGCGCACATCCACGGGCCAGCACCTCGACGTTCGCTGTCGACAGCTTTACCACGATCGGGATGAAGTCACGGTCGCGGTCGCGCCGAGGGCTCCTAGCCTTCAGTAATACGGATCCGAACGGAATCTGCCGAAGCGCAAGGAGCGGCCATGGAATCGGATACTGCACAGGTCTGGGTCAAGGTGCTGCACATCATCACTCTGCTGACGTGGACAGCGGGACTTTTCTATTTACCGGGGCTGTTCATCGCGCATAGTCGGCAAATGCCGCAAGACGAGTTCGTCACTCTGAGGCGCATGACCCGCCTCGTGTACGTGAGCATCGCCTCGCCGGCGGCCGTGCTGGCCGTGATTTCGGGCACGGTACTGGTTTTTCTGCTGGACGAACTCGGCGGCTGGCTTCCCCTGAAGCTCACCGGCGTTGCCTTGATGATGCTGTACCACATCTACTGCGGATATCTCCTGACCGAGCTACGCAGTGCGCCGCATGCCCATGAAGCCTATCTCTATATCGCGCTGGAACTGATTCCCGCGACACTGGTTGCCATCGTGCTGTGGCTGGTACTGGCCAAACCGATTTAAGGAGTCTCTCAATGCCTTGCACCCGCCTCTTCCTCCTCCTCATCCACCACGCCTATCTGATGATGGAAAACCAGATGTCCCCCGAGCCACCCGGCCACACCCAGGACCAGCACACCCAGGCCGGATAGATAAATGCCCCACGGATAAATGCCACCGACCGAGTCCGGGATTCGAAACGCCCAATTGATGAAGCCGATGGAAAGCAGCAAGACCGATGCGACGAAATGGCTCCAGCTTGTCGGCCGCAAGCGGATACCGCGAACCATGAGCAGCTCAACCGTACCGGCGATCCCCGCCAGCAACCCCATCACACTACCCGCCGCCGCCAGCCAGACCGACACCTGTGCCCAGAACAGATCCTCCGTGACCAGATAGGCGATATCGCTGGCCAGCAAGGCCGAGTAGAACGCCACCGGAAAGGTGATCAGCATGGGGTGAATCGGATGCCCGGCAACGGCAACCTGGCTGTGTGTACCCGCCGGAAGGTCGAGAGGGTCCGTCATGACTGCCTCCTCAAACACCACCTGTGCGGAAAGCCTAGCCCGGCCGCCAATGCATTGCGGGCATCCCGGCCGTCTGCAAGACTCAGCTGAGAGCCCCGGCCCGACCGTTGCACCCGGTCGAGGATGGCGGCTCCACGGAAGCCAGGGAGCGGATAGCGGCCAGGTGCCGCCGAATGGAGTCGCCTATGTCGGAGTCCGATGCCCACCGGCGATGCCCTCGCGGCGTCGGCGCCGCCCTCGCGGTTATCCCCGCCGTTGCGGCGCTGTCCGGCTGCGAGACGGCGCAGTCGATACTTAACCCCGCGAACACGGTGGCAAGCTCGATCGCGCGACTGTGGTGGGTGATGTTATGGGTGGCCGCCGGCATCTCCCTGATCACCTTCGGTCTCGCCCTGTATACCGTGCTCCGCCCGGCCCGTCATCAGCTTGGTTTCTCTCCCCGCATCATCATCATCGCCGGCGGGCTGATCTGGCCCGCCGCGCTCCTGCTGCCGCTGCTGGCCTACGCGGTAGCGCATGGCCACGGCATGTTGTCTCAACCCTCGGAGGCGGGGGCGCTGGAGGTCCACGTAACCGGACATCAGTGGTGGTGGGAAATCAGGTATCCCGATGTGGACGGCGCGCCGATCTATGACGCCAATGAACTGCACATACCGGCCGGCCGGCCGGTGGACGTGATCTTGACCGGGGCCGACGTGATCCACAGCTTCTGGGTGCCACGCCTGGGCGGAAAACGGGACGCCCTGCCCGGCACGACCACCGTTGTGCGCCTCACCGCCGAACAACCCGGCGTATTCCGAGGCCAGTGCGCAGAGTTCTGTGGCGCCCAGCATGCGCGCATGGTGGTACACGTTACCGCGCATTCGGAAGCGCAATTCAACCGCCGAATGCGACGCATGGCGCGCATGCCCCGCGGCGACGATGGAGGCCGGAACGCTCTGGGCCGAGCGGCATTCGGGCGGCTTTGTGCGCATTGCCACAGCGTCGATCCGCGCGTACGGGGCAATCGCGGCCCCAATCTGGCCGCCGTGGCCGAGCGCCTCTGGCTGGGCGCGGGAGCCCTCAAAAATGGCGACGGGGCTCTGCTCGAATGGCTGCAACTGCATCAGACCTACAAGCCCGGCAATCGCATGCCAAGCCACAACCTCGTTGATGACGACACACGCGCGGCAATCGCCGCTTTCCTTGAGAACCTCCGGTGAGCGGAGCGGACCGGCGACTGTCGCCCGAGGAACTGCACCGGGCGTTCGACCGGGACTGGCGATCCCCGCCCGGGCTACGCTCACTCACCGCGGTGAACCACACCGTTATCGGCAAACGCTTCATGATGACCGGTTTTCTGTACTTTCTGGTGGGCGGCATTCTGGCGATGCTGATACGGGCGCAACTGGCCATACCCGACAGCCGTTTCATGAATCACGAGATCTACCATCAGGTTTTCACCATGCATGGCACGGTGATGATGTTTCTGTTTGCCATTCCCGTCATCGAAGGCGTGGCGTTCTATCTCATACCCAAGCTGCTGGGCGCCAGGGACCTGGCCTATCCCCGCCTCAGCGCCTTCGGTTACTTCTGCTACCTGTTCGGCGGGCTGCTGCTGCTCGGCAGCCTGCTGGTCGGTGCCGCACCGGACAGCGGCTGGTTCATGTACACCCCCCTGTCCGGCGCCAGGTACTCGCCGGGCAGCGGCGCAGACGTCTGGCTGCTGGGGATCACCTTCGTGGAGATCTCCGCGGTCAGCGCCGGCGTCGAGCTGACCGCCAGTATCCTCAAGGTGCGCACCGCCGGCATGTCGCTGCGGCGAATGCCGCTGTTCGGCTGGTACATGCTGGTTACCGCGATGATGATCGTGGTCGGATTCCCGCCGCTGATTCTCGCCAGCATCCTGCTGGAACTGGAGCGCGCCTTCGGTTGGCCGTTCTTCGACGTCGCCGGCGGCGGGGATCCCGTGCTCTGGCAGCACCTGTTCTGGTTGTTCGGACACCCCGAGGTGTACATCATTTTTCTGCCGGGGGCCGCCATCGTGTCCACGCTGATCCCGGTCTTCGCCCGACATCCGATTGTCGGCCATGACTGGATCGTCGCCAGTGTCATCGCCACCGGCTTCATCAGCTTCGCGCTCTGGGCCCATCACATGTACGCGGTGGGCATTCCACATCTGGCAATGGTGTTCTTTTCCGCCGCCAGCCTGCTCGTGGCCATTCCCACCACCATTCAGTTCTATGCCTGGATTGCCACGCTGTGGGCGGGTCGCCCGGCATTGCGCCTGCCCATGCTCTACCTGTTCGGCTTTCTGGTGATATTCGTACTCGGCGGTCTCACCGGTGTCATGGTCGCCGTGGTGCCGTTCGACTGGCAGGTCCATGACACGCACTTCGTGGTCGCCCATCTTCATTACGTGCTGATCGGCGGCCTGGTATTCCCGCTGCTCGCCGGTGCCTATTACTGGATGCCGCACGTCACCGGCCGGATGCCCTCGGAGCTGCTTGGCCGGTGGGGGTTCTGGCTGATTTTCATCGGCTTCAACGTGACGTTCTTCGTGATGCACCTGACCGGCCTGCTTGGCATGCCCCGGCGGGTATATACCTATCCAGAAGGTCTGGGCTGGGAATGGCCGAACCTGATTTCATCGATCGGCGGCTTCATCATGTCCGCGGGTTTCGCCCTTTTCATCGTCGATCTGCTGCTGCACGGCCGTTACGGCAGGCGGTCGCAACCCAACCCATGGGGCGCCGGCACACTGGAATGGGCCATGGCCATCCCGCCGCCCAGTTATAACGTGATCAGCCAACCCTGGATCGGCAGTCGACATCCCTTACAGGACCAGCCGAATCTTGAACAGGAAATGGCTCGGGGCGAACACCTGCTGGGTACCCCCAGCCCCGGTCACCGGGAGACCCTGGGCGTGAGCGCGATCAGCGGCGATCCCGAATACGTGATCCGGCTGCCGGGCCCCAGTTGGCTTCCCCTGCTGAGCGGTCTGGCAATGGCGATCTTCTTTCTGGCCTTTCTGGCCAAGCTCTACTGGTTTTCATTGGCGGGACTGCTCCTGGCCCTGGCGGTCATGCTCCGCTGGGCCTGGATCAACGGTCTCCGCGTAGATTCCGGGCCCGTGGATGCGGGCATGGAGCTGCACATTCCGCTGCACGTATCAGCGGCCGAAGCACCGGGCTGGTGGGGAATGATCGTCCTGCTGGTTTCGAATGGCGCTTTCTTCGCATCTCTGCTGTTCGGTTACTTCTATCTCTGGATCGTGCCAATGCGCACCTGGCCGACGCCGCAGCAAGTCGACGGTGGGCTGCACTGGTCCGCGCTGACGCTGCTGGGGGTCTGCGTTGGCGCCTTCAGTCTGCGGCGGGCGATCATTATCAACCGCCACGGCAGCACCAAGCGCGCCGAAGGGTGGTTGATAACCAGCGCACTGGGCGGGCTGGCAGGTCTGGTCGGTGTGATTACCCTGGCACTCACCGAAGTCCCGGCCGCGGCCGGCAACGCCTATGCGGCGATTACCACCGTGCTGCTGGCGTATGCGGGTTTTCACGTGCTGCTCGGCGGCATACTGTCCGCCTTCGCTCTGCTGCGCTGTCGGCACGGCTATGTCTCGCCGCAGCGCGATCTGGACCTGCGGGTGATCAGCCTCTGGTGGACCTATACCCTGACCGTGGGCCTGTTGTCTCTAGCGGTCATGCATGGTCTGCCGCTCGCGATGGGCGCATCGTGATGGCAACGATCCGCACACTGCTGTTCATGCTGGCCGGCTGGGTGATCTGGTCAAGCTGTTTCGTGGCGCTCTATGCCGCCGTCTATCTGGGCTGCAAGTACATGGAGGTGCCGCTGGACCGCATATCTACCCTGAACACGGTGCTCGTCGTTGTGTGGCTCGCGCACGCAGCGGTACTGGTCTGGGTGACCATGCAAAGCTGGCGGCACTGGCGTGCACACGAGCGGAACCGGCCCCCTGAAAGCCGGTTTACGCGAACCCTTGCCCTGCTACTGAACGCGACCGCGCTGGTGGCCATCGTCTGGCTCGGATTGCCGACACTGGTGACGCCACCGTGCCCGGCTTAAGCCCCCGCCTGATAGCCTCCCGCGTCCTCGCGGTAAGGTAATAGATCCTGCATGTGCGATTGCACTTCCAAGTCAGTGGAATGAATGAGCGCCGCATCCGGCAGTTCCTTTCGCAGTATCAGCAAGGGTTCCAGCTCCAGCACCAGGCCCACGGCATCCCGATCGTTCTGACTGCCGATGCCGCAATGTCCCACATGCACCCAGCTTTCGCTCCCCTGCGCCTCGACAGCGAAGGAGGAACGCAGGCCGTATCCCGCTGCCGGCACCAGCCGGTAATGCCGACCGGGCACGGCCGCACGCACGGCGGTCTGCACCAGCGCCGGCAACAGGGTCGAGGACGGCATTTCCTCGCCCAGATACCAGAGCGACAGACGGTGGCCATGCAAATGGACCCGGCCATCGTCGGCACGACCGAAAACCGGCCCCGGACAGACCAGCAATAGCGAGGGTGGCGCATCCAGCTCGAGCACGTCGGCGGCTTCCGGCGGCGGGCCCGCCGGCTCCTGTCGCAACCGCAGGCTGCCGGCACCCCCCGCCTCCCCCGGTTGCCGCCGTACCGGCTGTGTACGGCAGAGGCGGCGCGGCACGCTCAGGCGGACGCCAACGGCTGTATGGATTTCCTGCAGCAGGAGCTGCATTGCGTGGGGGCCTTCATTGGGGTCTGTCAGATCCCGTCGGCCAAGCAGACGGTGCAATGCTTCAGGCGATAGCGAGGCGGTAGGCATGTCAACTCTCCTGGTTCACGTTTCAATACCGCCATGGCAGACAAACAAAAATGCCCCCGATCCTAGATCCGGGGGCATCTGCCATGGCGGTGACCAGTCGAGCCGTAAGTTATTGAGCGCGCGGTTACCTCCCCCGGACCTTTTGCCAGGACCAGGGCCAGGTAAATCGCTGCAAGTTGCGCTTTATTTCCGACATCGTGCCATCCTGTCCTACACTGCCTTGAAAGTACCAGCGATACACACGTGGGGCAAGCGTTCGTGGAACGCAGACCGCGCGCCCCGGACCTGACCCGGGCGGACGGCCACGGGGGGTGATCATGAAACGGTTCCATCTCGCCATCAGCGTGGAAGATCTGGACGTCTCGATTCGGGAGTATTCCATGCGCCTGGGCGCCGACCCCATTCTCGTGGTACCGGGCCGCTACGCTTTGTGGAGAACACCCGGCGTCAATTTTTCCATTCGGCACATGCCGGGGCAGTCCGGACTATTACGCCATGTCGGCTGGGAAGATCCGGATGCGGAGACGCTCTCCGTGGAGCACGATGTGAACGGCCTGGTCTGGGAGCGGTTCTCCGCCCGCGACCAGGCGATGGAGATCAAGGCGAACTGGCCGGAAGTGGACTACGAACCGCGCGACTGAGGCTTCAGTAGACGCTGATGTATTCCTCGGGGTCTAGATCGGCAGTATCCCTTGCCCATGCCTTCGGCAGCAGGCTGACCAGATGCACGCCGGGATCGTCCCGATGATAGATCAGCTGCCCCAGGCCCAGCACCTGGCCCTGGTAGCGCGCCACCGCATAACCGGGCCCGGTGCAGCCGGCGAGCTGTTCCAGGCGCAGCGTCGCATCCACGCGCTGCAGGTAGTCCCCTGCCTGGGCATCGTCCAGATCGACCACGTTACGCGTGGCGTGGTGCCCCAACAGCAGGATGGCGGCAGTGGTGGGTTTCAACGGCAGGCTGCGGCAGCGCACCGCCGGCAGGCCCAGCAGGTCGGGTGTCGGCGCCTGCGGAAAGGCCTGCTCCAGAGCCACGAAGTGGATGTGCCGCCTGCCCCGCTTTACCGGGCGGATGTGATCGAACACGGCCCGCGGCATCCCCAGGCGCTCGGTAAAGGGCTGCAGCCACTCCAGGCCGGCATCCGGCACCATAAACGGCGCGACGTCCTTCGTCGGCATGCCGCCGTCATCCTTCTCCAGCACCGCTACAAAGAAGCCACCGGTGTCCTGCTGATGCGGCCATACCCGCAGACAATGCGCGATGTCCGGGTGGAATTCCCTGCCCTGCCAGTCGCGGATGCCGGCACTGGCCGGGAAGCCCGCCACCCGCGCAGGCAGCAGACGCACCGCTCCACCCATTTCCCGAACGATGGTATCCACCACGCCCTCGTTCTCTTCGGGTGCCAGCGTGCAGGTGGAATAGACAATGCGGCCGCCGGGACGGGTCAGCTGCACCGCCCGGCGCAGCAGGTTGGTCTGAACACGAACCGTGCGCTCGCGGATGACGGTTTCGACGACCTGAGGGATTCGTACCTTGCGGAATGTGCCTTCGCAGGTGCAGGGGGCGTCCACCAGCACGCGGTCGAAAATGCCCGCGCGCTGGTCGAAGCCCTGACCATCCCGGACCGTGACCGCCACATTCATCAACCCCAGGCGTTTTACCGACTGTCGAATGGCGGCGATGCGGTTACGCTTCAGATCATTGGAAACCACCGTGCCCCGGTTGTTCATGGCGACGGCGATCTGTGCGGTCTTGTTACCGGGCGCCGCGCACAGATCCAGTACCCGCTCACCGGGTTGGGGATCGAGCAGTTGCACCGGCAGCATGGACACCTCTTCCTGGATACGGAACAGACCAACCAGAAAGCCCCAGTGCAGCCCCGGACGGGCGCCGGCGGCGAGCCGCAGGCCGTGCGCATTCCAGCCAATCGGTGCGGCGTGGAGACCCTGTCGCGCCAGTAGCGGCATGAGTTCATCCCGCGTCAGACGCAGAGGGTTGGCCCACAGCGTAACCGGCAGCGGCCGTCGCAAGGCTGCCATAAGGGCATCCCAATCATCGACGATGTCGACATAACGACTGAAGATCTGCTCTGCGAGGTACGGGATATCAGGCGAATCGGTGGACGAAGACTGCAAGGCTGTCAGCTCCAGGCGGATTAAGACGGTTTGCCACCCCGGCACGCGGGACAGCGCAGGTGCCATGCGCGACCATATTAGCGAAAGGCGAACACCAGCGCGCTCGGATGGCTCCGCAGAGCCCCATGGGAATAAATCAGTTTCTCCTTAGCGAGTCAGATATTTAATGCCCTGCTCCAGGCCTTCGACGGTAAGCGGGTACATGCGATCACCGATCAATTCCCGGATGATCTTGATTGAAGCGGTATGGTCCCATCGGTAAACTGGTTCGGGGTTGAGCCAGATCAATTTCGGGAACACCTCCATGAGTCGCTGCATCCAGGTCGTGCCGGCCTCCTCATTCCAGTGCTCGACCGCGGCGCCCGGGTAAAGAATCTCGTAAGGACTCATGGTCGCATCGCCGACGAATATGACTTTGTAATCCGAGCCATAGGTGTGCAGCAGATCCAGCGTCGCCATGATTTGCTGATGGCGCCGTCGGCTGTCCTTCCACAGCGCTTCGTAGATGAAATTGTGGAAGTAGAAGTACTCCATGTGCTTGAACTCGGTCCGCGCCGCCGAGAACAGCTCTTCGCAGACCCGCACATGGTCATCCATGGACCCGCCCACATCGAAGAAAATCAGCACCTTGACCGCATTGTGCCGCTCCGGAACCATCTTCAGGTCCAGATACCCGGCGTTACGGGCGGTGGAACGGATGGTGTCATCCATGTCGAGAACGTCTTCCGCCCCCTGGCGCGCAAACTGGCGCAGCCGCCGCAGCGCCACCTTGATATTGCGGGTGCCCAGCTCGCGGCTGCTGTCCAGGTTGCGAAACTCGCGCTTGTCCCAGACCTTCACGGCACGACGGTGGCGGGATTCGTGCTGACCGATACGCACGCCTTCCGGGTTGTAGCCATAGGCGCCGAACGGCGATGTTCCGCGGGTGCCTATCCATTTGCTGCCGCCTTCGTGACGCTTTTTCTGTTCGTCGAGACGCTGACGCAAGGTCTCCATAAGCTTGTCCCAGCCGCCCAGCGCTTCGATGCGCGCCTTTTCGTCTTCCGTCAGCGTGCGCTCGGCGATGGCACGCAGCCACTCCTCCGGGATATCGGTCTTCAGGTCTTCGCCCAGCGACTGAATGCCACTGAAGTAATTGCCGAATACCTGATCGAAGCGGTCGAACAGCGTTTCGTCCTTGACCATGATGCCCCTGGCCAGGAAATAGAATTCCTCCACGCTGCAAACGGCCAGGCGCTTGTCCAGGCCCTCCATCAGGGTCAGGAATTCGGTCAGGCTGACCTTCAGGCCGGCCTTGCGCAGCTCAAAAAAGAAATCGATCAGCATCTTGCCTCCGCCAGCGGAGTCAGGCCGCTCAGTTGCTGTTGCTACGGCGGGACAGGAACATCAGGCGCTCCATGAGCTGCACATCCTGCTCGTTCTTGATCAGGGCGCCATAAAGCGGTGGCAGCATCTTGCGCTGGCTGGTCTCGCGCAGCGTGGACGCGTCGACGTCCTCCGCCATCAGCAGCTTCAGCCAGTCCAGCAGTTCCGATGTGGAGGGCTTTTTCTTCAGCCCGGGTACATCGCGCAGTTCGAAGAACAGCTCCATCGCTTCCTTGAGCAGGTCCTTCTTCAACCCCGGATAATGCACATCGACAATCCGGGCCATGCCGTCCTTGTCCGGAAAGGTGATGTAATGGAAAAAGCAGCGGCGCAGAAACGCGTCCGGCAATTCCTTTTCATTGTTGCTGGTAATGATAATCACCGGTCGGTGCGCGGCCTTGATAACGGTCTGGGTTTCGTAGACGTAAAACTCCATCCGGTCGAGTTCCCGCAACAGATCATTGGGAAACTCGATATCAGCCTTGTCGATTTCGTCGATCAGCAGCACCGGCTGGCTTTCAGACTCGAAACAACGCCACAAAGGACCCTTGACGATGTAATTGCCGATAGCGTGAACGCGATCGTCGCCAAGCTGCGAATCCCGCAGCCGGGACACGGCATCGTATTCGTATAGTCCCTGCTGGGCCTTGGTCGTGGATTTGACGTGCCACTCGAAGAACTGCAGGCCGAGGCCGCGGGCAATCTCTTCCGCAAGCAGGGTCTTGCCGGTACCGGGCTCACCCTTGATCAACAGGGGACGCTGAAGCACGGTGGCGGCGTTGACCGCCATGGTCAGATCATCCGTGGCAACGTAGGTATCGGTGCCTTGAAAACGCATGGCAAGACTCTCCGGGGCGGCATGCGGCCGCATCTGGTAAAGACGGTAGACGGATGCGCCAGTGTAACAGAGGTGGCAAGGGTATCCGGGCGCAGAGCATCATCCCTTGTTCATCTGCTCCAGCAGATCGTGCTGTTGCGCGTAGCGCACCATGTCGGCAATCCCGTTGCACTGCAGCTTGTGCTGGATCCTGGTCTTGTGGGTGCTGACGGTTTTTACCGACACCTGCAGATCCCGGGCGATCCGGCTGACCGGAAAGCCCGCCACCAGGCGGCCGAAAACCTGGTACTCACGGTCCGACAGGCGCCTGTGGGGTTCGTCGTTATTCTCGGTGAGCATGGTCAGCGCCAGCTCCTGGGTCAGTGCTGGGTTGAGTACCATCTGACCGGCGGCCAGGCGGCGGATGCCGTCCAGCACCATGGCCGCACTGCTGGTCTTGCACAGGTAGCCCTGCGCGCCGGCACGGATACAGCGAACCGCATGCGTCTGTTCGCTTTGCGCGCTAAGAACGAGAATCGCCAGATCCGGCTGATCCTGGTGCAGTAAACGCAGCAGCTCGATGCCGCTGCGGCCCGGCATGGCAAACTCCAGCAGGCAGACGTCGCAAGGTGCGTGGCGTACTCCGTCCAGGGTACCTGTGCCGTCTCCGGCTTCGCCCACGACGCGAATATCCGTCTCGTCCGAGAGCAGCCTGATCAGGGCCTGCCGAAACACCGTATGACTATCTGCAAGAAAAACCCGGATCATTCGATACGCCCCAGGAAAACTCTGATGAACTCACACGAATAGATCCCAGTCTACTTAACAGCTACACTCGGTCCAGTCTCAGGTTTTGGGAAGCCCGTGATGGATCTTGATCCGCTGCTGTTATCCAGAATCCAGTTCGCGTTCGTGGTGTCGTTCCATATTATCTTCCCCGCTTTCACCATTGGGCTGGCATCCTTCATCGCCGTGCTCGAGGGGCTCTGGTTCAAAACCGACAACCCCATCTACCTCCGTCTATCCAAAATGTGGATCAAGGTGTTCGCGGTGTCGTTCGGCATGGGCGTGGTTTCGGGCATTGTCATGTCATTTCAGTTTGGCACCAACTGGAGCGAGCTGTCCTACGCCTCCGCGAACTTCATGGGCCCGATTCTCAGTTACGAGGTCGTCACCGCCTTTTTCCTGGAGGCCACCTTCCTGGGCGTGCTGCTGTTCGGCCGCGACAAGGTCCCGCAGGGCGGCCATTTGTTCGCCGCCGTCATGGTCGCCCTCGGCACCTTTATCTCGTCATTCTGGATCCTGTCCGCCAATAGCTGGATGCAGACCCCGGGCGGCATCGAGATACATGACGGCATCGTCCATGTCACCAGCTGGATGCAGGCCATCTTCAACCCCTCGTTCCCGTACCGCCTCGCGCACATGGTACTGGCCGCGTTCCTGACCACCGGATTCTTCGTCATCGGCGTCAGCGCCTGGTACCTGATCCGCAACCAGTGTCGCGAGTACGCCAAGGTCATGTTCTCGATGACGCTGTGGCTGGTTACCCTCCTGGCGCCGTTGCAGGTGCTGGTGGGTGATCTCCACGGCCTCAACACACTGGAACACCAGCCGGTCAAGGTCGCCGCAATGGAAGGCAACTGGGAGACTCGGAGCAACGTGCCGCTGCTGCTGTTCGCCATACCCGATCAGGACGCGGAGACCAACCGCTTCGAGATTGGAATTCCGGGCATGGCCAGTTTCATCCTCAAGCACGACGTCGACGGCGTGGTGCCCGGCTTGAAGGACTGGGCACCCGAAGACCGACCGCATGTGGCCACTGTGTTCTGGACGTTCCGTACCATGGTGGGTATCGGCATGCTGATGCTGGTCGTGGCCGTGCTCAGCCTCTGGCTGCGTTACCGCGGTACGCTGTTCGAGGCCACCTGGTTCCATCGTCTGTGCACCTGGATGCTGCCTCTGCCGTTCGTGGCGGTGCTTGCGGGCTGGGTGACCACGGAGATGGGCCGCCAGCCCTGGGTGCTGTACGAACTCATGCGCGTGGAGGACGCGGTCACCCCCTCCCTCACCGGCGGCATGGCGTTGACTTCGCTGATTGTCTACATCCTGGTTTACGCGGTGGTCTTCATTGCCGGCGGCTACTACATCAGCCGGATTCTGATCGGCGGCCCCGAAAAGGAGGAAGCGCCCCGGGATGAGAACCTGCGACGGCCGGCGCGCCCCATGTCGGCGGCCGACAGCCCATTCTGACACGCGGAGAGCAGAAAAATGGACGGTCTGAACGGTCTGACCATCGATCTGACCCTGATCTGGGCACTGATCATCGCCTTCGGCGTGTTCATGTACGTCCTGATGGACGGCTTCGACCTGGGCGTCGGCATACTTTTCCCGTTCGCCCCGAACGACGAAGCACGGGACATCATGATGAACACCGTGGCGCCGGTCTGGGACGGCAACGAAACCTGGCTGGTGCTGGGCGGCGCGGGGCTGCTGGGCGCCTTTCCGCTGGTGTATTCGATTCTGTTGCCGGCCCTGTACCTGCCCATTCTGATCATGCTGGCGGGGCTTATCTTTCGTGGCGTGGCCTTCGAATTCCGCTTCAAGGCGAAGCAGTCCAAGTTTCTCTGGGACATCTCCTTCACTGCCGGTTCCATGATCGCCACCTTTGCCCAGGGCATCGTGCTGGGCATGTTCATCCAGGGCTTCGCGGTGGAAGGCACACGCTACGTCGGCGGCGCCTTTGACTGGGTCACGCCGTTCAGCATCATGACAGGCTTCGGCCTGATGGCCGGTTACGCGCTGATCGGCTGCAGCTGGATCATCATGAAGACCAAGGGCCAGGTGCGTGAATGGGCCTACGGCCAGGCGCCGCTGCTATTGGGCCTGGTGCTGACCTTCATCGGTCTGGTCAGTGTCTGGACGCCGCTGATGCGCGAAGCCATCGCCGAGCGCTGGTTCACTATTCCGAACCTGTTCTATTTCATGCCGGTGCCGGTGGTAACCGCGCTGCTGACCGTGTTGATGATTCATGCCCTGCGCACCCGCAAGGATTACGTTCCGTTCTTCTGTTCCATGGGCCTGTTTCTGCTGTGCTATACCGGTCTCGCGATCAGCCTGTGGCCGAATGTCATCCAGCCGGATATCAGTCTCTGGGACGCCGCGGCGGCACCGAATTCCCAGCTGTTCCTGCTGCTCGGCGTGCTGGTTACCATTCCGGTGATTCTCATGTACACCACGTGGACGTACTGGGTTTTCCGCGGCAAGGTCACGCGCGATTCCGTTGGTTACCACTGACCAACGATGGCTGGCGGTACAGGCCGGGCCAGTCCGCGGCCTGCTTGTCGTCGCCAGCCTAGCCGGCCTGTTCGCCGCCTGGATCACCATCGCCCAGGCCGGTTTTCTGGCTGCCATCGTTCATGGCCTGCTGGTCGACGATTTACAGCGGCAACAGCTGCTCCTCTGGTTCTCTCTTCTGCTGGCCGGCATCCCGCTCCGCAGCCTGTGCATCGCAGCAAAGGATTATGCCGGCCTGCGGGCTGCCTTGCAGGTGCGCGGCGTCGTGCGAAAAAACCTCGCCGATCACCTCATGACACTCGGTCCCGTGGGGCTTGCCGCCGTGGGTACCGGTCGCGCCACCAGTACCCTGCTGGAACAGGTGGACGCCCTGGAGGGCTATTACGCCCGCTTTCTGCCACAGATGCGGCTGGCAATACTGATACCCCTCAGTGTGCTTGCGGTGGTGTTCTGGCTGGACTGGCTGGCGGCACTGTTACTGCTGTTCGCGGCGCCGTTGATCCCCCTGTTCATGGCCCTGGTGGGCATGGGGGCCGCCTCGGTACACCGCGGCCAGTTCCTGGCCCTGGAGCGGTTGAGCGCGTTTTTCCTGGACCGCCTTCAGGGGCTGGAAACCTTGCGTCACCTCGGCCGTGGCGAAGATACCATCCATGCCCTTGCCACCAATGCCGACCACTACCGCCGCCGCACCATGGCCGTGCTCAGAGTGGCATTCCTGTCCTCCGCGGTACTGGAGTTCTTCAGTTCAGTCGCCATCGCCATGACCGCCATCTATATCGGCCTGGGCCTGCTCGGCTATCTGACGCTGGGGCCGGCGGAGCAGCTGACGCTGTTCAGCGGCCTGTTCATTCTACTGCTGGCGCCCGAGGTGTTCGCACCGCTACGGGAACTTGCTCAGCATTATCACGACCGGGCAGCGGCACTCGGCGCCGCCGCCGGTATCCGTGAGTTGCTCGGCACGCCCTCCCCGGCCGTGCCCAGGCACGGCCGCGCACACCCCTCCGGTAAAGCGCCGACCATTACCCTGACCGCCGTGACCGCAGGCTATGGCGCGGACACGGCGCCGGCCCTGCAGGACATTTTCATCACTTTCCCCGCGGGCCGTACCACCCTGATTACCGGCCCATCCGGTTCCGGCAAAAGCACGCTGTTGCTGTTGATTCTGGGCATGCTTGATCATCGCCAGGGTGAGGTGCTGGTGGACGGCCGACCACTTAGGGACCTCGCCGCAGGCAGTCTCGAGGCGACCATCGGCTGGCTGGGACAAACGCCGCGACTGTTGCCCGGCACGGTCGCCGACAACATCCGGCTCGGTCGTCCGACCGCGTCCGCGGAGGACGTCGAGACCGCGGCCGCAAACGCTGGCGTTTTGCGCTTTACCGACGCCCTGCCGGACGGTCTGGATACGCCCTTAGGCGAACGCGGCAGCGGCATCTCCGGCGGCGAGGCGCAGCGGGTGGCTCTGGCTCGGGTATTGCTCCGTGACCCGCCGCTGCTGGTGCTCGATGAGCCCACCGCCAGCCTGGACCCGGAAAGCCGGCGCATCCTGCTGGATGCGCTGGAACGCCAGTGCCGAGACCGGACGCTGATAATCGCCACCCACCAGCCTGCCCAGATGCCCTGGGCGGACCATCATGTGGAACTGAAGGGCGGGCGCATCCGGGGGTCGGGCGATGGCTGATTTATGGTATTTCCTGCGTCTGTATCTGCGCCGCTGGCCATGGCTGCTTGCCGGAACAGCCCTGATGCTCACCACCGTTGCCGCAAATTTCGGGTTGCTGGCCCTGTCCGGCTGGTTCATCGCCGCCACCGGCCTTGCCGGATTATTGCTGGCGGCCGGCGGTGCGATGACCCTGGACATCTATCGGCCCGGAGCCGGAATCCGCTTCTTCGCGGTAGGCCGCGCCGTGGCGCGTTACGGCGAACGGCTGGTCAACCACGAGGCGGTATTCCGCATGCTGGCGGATCTGCGCGTCTGGTTCTTTCGCGCGCTGCTGGTCCTGGACGCCGGCCGCCTGGCGGCACTACGCGACGGTGAATTGCTGAACCGGATCACGGCTGACGTGGACGCCATGGACCACCTGTTCCTGCGCGTGGTGGGCCCCACTCTGGTCGCCATCATTGGCCTGCTGGCCGGGGTCGGCTTTGTTGCCTTGTGGGCGCCGGACGTTGCGCTCTGGGTGGGCCTCATTCTGATCATTACCGCGCTGTTCACCACGCTTGCCACGGGCGTTCGAGGCATCATGCCCGCACGGCGCCTCGCCGAGACTGCCAGCCTGCTGCGCGAGCGCGCCGTGGGCGATCTGCAAGCCATCGCGGAACTGCGTATCTACGGCGCCATGGAGGAGCGGCTGAACGCCTGGATGGACATCGACCGGCAGCAGGCCCACGCCCGGTTGAAGCTGGGCCGTCAGGCGGCGTTTGCCACCTTCGCCATGAGTGCCAGCGGCCAGCTGGCGCTCTGGGCTGCCGCCTTTACAGGCGCCGGCCTGTATGCCGGCGGTCGTATTTCCGGCCCGGTGCTGGCCATGCTATTGCTTGCGGTGCTGGCACTGGCGGAATTGCTGGCGCCGCTGCCTTCGGCCTGGCAATTGCTGGCGCGGGTACGCTGGTCAGCCGCGCGTCTGCGCGCACTGACGGGCGGAAGCCCGGCCGTTGCGGACCCGGAACAACCGGAGCCGCCACCGCGCGATGCACGCGTCGAGCTTGCCAACGTCAGCTTTCGTCACCGGACCGGACAACCCTGGTGCCTGCAGGACGTGGACTTGAGCGTGCGCGTCGAGGAGCGCATCGCCATCCTCGGCCCCAGCGGTACCGGCAAGAGTTCGTTACTTTCGCTGCTGCTGCGGCAGCGTGCACCCGATCGCGGCGCCATCCGCCTCGGCGGCGTGGACCTGCGCCATCTGCGCCGGGAGGATGTCGATACCGCCATCAGCCATCTGCCTCAACGGACTGTCCTGTTTTCGGGCACGGTCGCCGACAACCTCCGCCTTGCCTGTCCCGACGCCGACGACCCCAGGCTCTGGAATGTACTGCAAAGCGTGGCCCTGGACGCCTTCGTGGAAAGTCTTCCGGACGGTCTGGACACATGGCTTGGCCAGCACGGTGCGGGCCTCTCCGGTGGTCAGGCCCGGCGCCTTGCCCTGGCGCGCACCCTGCTCAAGCCGGCACCTCTGGTTCTGTTGGACGAACCCACCGAAGGACTGGATCGGGCCACGGAAAAGCGCGTGCTCACCGAACTGGATCGCTGGCTTGTCGGCCGTACCCTGATCCTCATCGCCCACGACCGTGACCGGCTGCCGCCGCTGGACCGGGTGCTGCGATTGGAAGATGGGCGGTTCCGCCGGATCTGAGTCAGAGGGTTCCGGAGCGCAGCGCTTCGGGCGGGCGTGCGGTGTAGCCGGGGAGTGAATCCAGATCGACCTCATCAATCTGTTCGGGGGCCAGGTAGCTGCGAGCGTAATTCAGATAGACGCCCTGGCGGACGAAACAATCGAACAGGTCCGGATCGATGTGTCCGTCCTCCACCATCCGGCCCATGATGCCCAGCGACTCACTCAGAGACTTGGCCGGTTTGTAGGGGCGGTCGGCGGCGGAGAGCGCTTCGAAGACATCGGCCAAAGCGACCATTCGTGCCTGCAGGGTCATCTGGTCCGCGGTCAGCCCTCGCGGGTAGCCGCGGCCGTCCATCCGCTCGTGATGGGAACCGGCAATATCCGGCACCTGCCGGAGGCTGCGTGGGTATGGCAGCGTACCCAGCATGTCCAGGGTAACCCGCACGTGATCATTGATGATGCGTCGTTCCTGGTCGGAGAGCGTGCCCCTGGGAATGCGCAGACTTTCCACTTCCTCGCTGTCGAGCAGCGGCCGTTCCACCCCTTGGGCATCCCGCCAGCAGTAGCGGCTGCCGATCTCCGTGATCCGCTCCTGATCGTCCGGGCTCATGTACTCGGTCCCCAGGTTCGCACTGGCAAGGAACAAACGATCCGCATCCATCCGCTCACGCTGCCGCCTGAACTCGTCATCCTCTTCCGTTGATTGGTCTGCTCCACCCGAAGTCGCCAGGCGCCGCCTGAGGGCCGCTATCTCGGCGTCCCGACCAAGAATCTCGAAGCGAAGGTTCACTTCGTGGATACGGTCGCGTACACACTCCAGTTTGGTGGCCTTGTTGAGTACGTCCTCCGGCGTGGTGATCTTGCCGCAGTCGTGAAGCCAGGCACCGACCTGCAGCTCGAAGTACTCGTCCTCGGTAAGCGTGAAGTCCCGGAGCGGGCCCTCGGTTGCTTCCAGCGCGGCGTCCGCCAGCATCAGTGCCAGCTTAGGCACGCGTTCGCAGTGCTTGCCGGTGGTCGGGTTCTTTCTGTCGATGGCCGTCGCGATCAGTTGGATAAACGACTGAAACAAGGCCTTCTGGCCGTCGATGAGTTCTTTCTTGGTCAGTGCCACGGCCGCCTGCGAGGCCAGCGACTCCGCCAGGCGCTGTTCCAGGCCGCCAAATGGAATCACCGCACCTGTATCCGGGTCCAGGGCATTGATCAGTTGGAGGACACCAACGACCTCCTCCTCGTGATTCTTGAGCGGCATGGTGAGAAAAGAACAGGAGCGGTAACCTGTTTCCCGATCCATCCGCCGGGTTCCGGAAAAGTCGAAATCCTCCGCCGCATACGCATCGGAGACATGAAAGCTGCGCCCTTCCAGCGCCGCGCAGGCGGCGACGTTGTTGTGATTGGGCCTGCCCTTCGCGTCCCGCAGCACAATGGGCGGGAATGGAACCGGTTCACCGGTCGTGCCGCCGAGCGCGATTCCCAGGGTCCCATTGTGCAAGGACTCGAAGCGCAGATGGCGACCGTCTTCGGTGACGCGATACAGCGTGCCGGCATCGGCGTTGGTCAGTTCCCGGGCGCCCAGCAGGATGCGCTCAAGCAATCGGGCGGTATTGGTCTCCGCCGACAGCGCGATGCCCAACTCGTTGAGCTTGTCCACGCGGTCCGGAAGGATGTCTTCCCTACGGCTCGTCATTCCAGTTTCCTGTCGGCACGGGGAATCCTGTCCGCAACATTGACCCGCAAGGTCCGCCCGCGGGTGCCCATACAGGCAGGCGCCACTTCCCGATATGGAACCGGCAATTGACCGATGGTAACGTGCCTTGACCGGATCGAGGTGTGAACCATGTCCCACCACAATCATCATGAGAATGCGTAATCGATGCCTGCCGCACTCAGGGACCAGGCCCTGCCACTCCTGCTTGGCCTGTTACTGACGGCGACTGCGTTATGGATACAACGCGTCGACACGGGCCCAATCGCTGGTATTGTCGAACGCCTGGATGCCGGTGCCTACGATCTGCGGTTGCAGTTATCCCTGATCGATCGACCGCCCCCCGAACAGCCCATCGTGATCGTTGATGTCGATGAATACAGCCTTGCCGCCGAGGGTCGCTGGCCCTGGCCTCGGGAACGGATAGCGACGCTGCTGGATCAGCTTTGGGATGCCGGCGCGGCAGTGGTGGCGTTCGACATGGTGTTTGCCGAGCCCCAACAGAATGTCGCCCTGCAAATCGCGCGCACGCTGGCCGAAGACGGGGCCGCAGAGTCACGCGTTCGCGATCTCCTGCAACTTGCTCCCCGCTTTGACGGGGATGCGCGCCTCGCGGAAGCGCTGACCAGGGGGGACGCGGTGCTTGGCTATGTGCTGCACGACGACCCCGGCGTTACCACCGGTCAGCTACCGCCGCCACTGCTGAGGCTGACCGAGGAGCATCCGCAACCGCTGGTGCTGGGTCGGCGGAGCAGCTACTCGGCCAATATGGCCGGACTCCAGACAGCCGCGCGCCACGCCGGTTTTTTCACTACCACCCCGGATCGCGACGGCGTCGTGCGGCGCACCCCGCTGATTCTGCGTCACGGTGACGGTGTCTACCCCAGCCTGGCGCTGGAGACCGTGCGGATATTCCATCTTTTACAGGGGATCGAGCTCGAGTCCGCGCCAATTGGTGGTATTCGCGGTGTCGAAGCGGTGCACCTGGGCTCGGTGCGGATACCCACGGACGAGACAGGCGCCGTGCTGGTGCCGTATCGCGGCGGACGCGGCAGTTTCCCCTACATATCGGCGGTCGACGTGCTCCACGGCGCTGCTGATCAGAAGTTGCTGGATCAGGCCATCGTGCTGCTGGGCACATCGGCCCCGGGGCTCTACGAAATGCGTGCGACCCCGGTACAAGGTGTCTTCCCAGGGGTAGAAATCCACGCAAACCTCATTGCCGGCTTGCTCGATGGCAGCATCCCTCAGGAACCCAAATGGGCGGAAGGCGCCGGCTATATGGTGATATTGGCTGCGGGTATCGGGCTTGCCGCTCTGTTGCCCTTCCTCGCCCCATTCTGGCTGATCGCGGCCGGCGCCAGTGCCGTGATCGCCATCACCGCCTGTAATTACTGGCTCTGGGCGGGCCACGGATTGGCACTGCCTCTGGCGGTACCCGTTGTTCTGGTACTCGCGCTGGGCGTGGTCAATGCCGCTTACGGCTTTTTTTTCGAGGACCGGCGCCGCAGGCTATTGCAGCACCGCTTCGGAGAATACATACCGCCTGAGCTGGTCGAGGAAATGAGCCGCCGGCCGGGTCATTACGGTTTCGACGGCGAGAACCGCGAAATGACTGTGCTATTCGCCGACATACGCGGCTTTACGGCGCTGTCGGAGACCCTGGATGCCGCCGCGCTCAAGGAACTTCTGAACCGCTTTTTCACGCCCATGACGCGCATCATATTCGAGCATCGGGGAACGATCGACAAATACGTCGGCGACATGATCATGGCGTTCTGGGGTGCTCCGATGGAGAACCCCGAACACCGCCTTCACGCATTGCAGGCCGCTCTGGCCATGCGCGAGGAATTGGTGCACCTGCGCAACGCATTCCAGGCCGACGGGTTGCCGCCCATCGATATCGGCATAGGTCTGAACAGCGGCATGATGAACGTGGGCGACATGGGTTCGGCCTATCGGCGAGCCTATACCGTACTCGGCGACGCGGTGAATATCGCCGCACGTCTCGAGGGCCTGACCCGGTTCTACCAGGTCAACCTGGTGGTCAGTGAATACACCCGCTCCGGGCAGGAGACGCAATTCGTTTTTCGGGATCTGGACCGGGTCCGGGTCAAGGGCCGGCGCGAGGCGCTAACGGTTTACGAGCCTTTGGGGGTGCCGCAGGGTCTTTCAGCTGAAGAGCAACGGCTGCTGGTGCAATATCATGACGCCCTTGCCGCCTACCGTGGCCGCCGCTGGGCGGTGGCCGAGGCCGCATTCGCAGCGTTGGCCCGGGCTGAACCGCAGCGCTACGTCCACCAGCTTTATCTGCAACGCATTCACACATTACGCGGTAATGACCCGGGCCCGAACTGGGACGGCGTGGACGAGCGCCTGGAAAAATAGCCGCACCGGCCCCGTGCCAGGACCCCGGCCATGCTGCAAAGCCAGAGCTCCATGGGAATAGATCAGAGGCTCCACACCTAGAGCAGCCGCCCGGGATCGAGCAGATCACCCGTATCGAGCAGATCGTTGAGATCGAGTAGATCCTCGGACGAATCAAGCAGGTCCTCCATACCCGAAAGATCGCCGCTGTCCAAAAGATCCCCCGCCGTATCGAGCAGCGCGCCAGTGTCCAGAAGATCCTCCGTCGTATCGAGCAGATCCCCGGTGTCCAGAAGATCCCCCGTCGTATCGAGCAGATCCCCGGTGTCCAGAAGATCCCCCGTCGTATCGAGCAGATCCCCGGTACCCAGCAGATCACCCGCGGTCTCGAGCAGCGCGTCGGTGCCCAACAAGGCGTCGGCGGTATTTAGCAGGGTGTCGGCGGTATTCAGCAGCGTGTCCGTGGTACCCAGCAGTAGATCGCCCGTCACATCAACCAGGCTATCCGTGGTGTCAAACAGAAGATCACCGGTCGTACCAAGCTGACTGTCGGCGCCAGGCAGATCATCAATCTCGAGCAACCCGGTCACGTCGCCCGGCGGTGGCAATTCGTCACCACGAATACCGTCCGGAGGCAGCAATCTGCCTTCCGGTGCGTCGTCGGCCGAGAGCACCACGGCGAATCTGAACGCGGCGTTCTCGCCCAGATCGAGACGGCCCGCCGGATTGGTCAAATAGATCCGACCGCGCCAGACGGCGACCGCCAGCACCTCATCCAGGTACATTTCGAAGTAGGTGCCACGAATCCCCAGGGTGGCAGGTTCGCTTATCACCCGATACGCCTCGGGGTTGGTGCGGCCGATGGCACCCGTAATGCTGCGTAGACCGCCTTTGAGCAGGCGCATGACACTGGTATCCCCGGCCGGGCGATTGCGCTGCTGGTAACGAAAGGCCTCGATACGAAGTACAGTCCCACCGTCCAGAGAAATCAGTCCATCGTCCACAAAGCGAATCTGCACACGTGCCTGTGCGCCGGTGCTGATGGTATCGCCCGCAAAGACTGGCGCGCGGCGCTGCAACGCGCGCTCCTCACCAGCCGTGTCTGTAGCCGTCACCTTGCCGGTGGCCGTGATCACGTGACCAGCCGCCTCAGCCGCCCAGACAGGCATCATGGCCACACCGAACCATGTCAGCAGTACCACCGATATCGTAAGAACCCATCGCTTGTCCCGAATCATCGCTCCGCCCCCTCGACCCGGCTCATTGGAACGCGTAAACCACGCCCACCTTCACCTGGCTTTGCGCATATTCATAAAAATCGATCGGCGAGGCGTTGTCGACATGATTTACCTCGGCCTCGATATGCCATTTCGCCGTAACTGCCCATTGCCAATCGACCGTTAACCGCACATTCGTATTCCACCGCCGGTCCTGGAAAAGCGGGTGATCCGCATGATGACGGACATACAGGCCGGTCAGGGCCAGTGATGCCAGATGGTCGGGCGACACTCGCCAGCGGCCCGAGATGCGTAGCACACCCAGATCCCGGCCAAGGTGATCGCCCTCGTCGCGGCGGGTGGATTCGCTCGAAGCTGCGAGTGTGATCCCGTACACGCGCGCTCCACCTGCCTGGCGAACCATCCAGTGCCCACCGCCAGTGACCGTATGACTATCGCGCAATGAATCGTCCGGATAACGGGCCTGCGCCGCCTGTACGAGCACAAGGACGGCCTGCTCACGGCCCAGGCTGCGTACCCATTCGCCGGCAACCGACACCGTGTTCCGGAAGCGGGTACCATCAAGCAGGACTGTCTGAACTTGCAGCGGCAGCCGAAAGCGGCTGGAACCGTGTCGCAGCGAAGGTCCGGCGGAGACTTCGATGATGTCCTGATCGAACTCGCCGGAGCTGAAATTGCTCCGGTTACGATAACGGCCTTGCGCGAACCAGCCCCGTTGCCGGTTAACCAGCCGCTCGAGGCGTCCGCCTGCATCGAGTTCCGTAAAGCCGGAGGCCTGCTGCCGCGCTTCATCGGGAAGGGGTATGGTGACGAATGAGCCAGGGAAGGACAGCTCTTTTGCTGCCGTCGCGTTGTTGATATTGCTATCGTACCCGACCAGGCCGGACACATACCCACTATTGCCGGATGAACCAGCTCCCCGCTGAGCGACAGCTTCCTGATAGTGTCGCACCCGGGGCCGCATGTCCGAAGGCAGAGTGTCCTTCGCCAGCACGGCTTCAAGGTGCTGCCGGGTCCTGTGGTCTTCACCGGTGGCAAGGCGAGCACTCGCCAACGCCAGCCGGATACGCGGATCATTCGGATACTGCCAGGCCAGGCGCTCGAATGCGAACACCGCCAAGTCATGCCGATCAGTATGGTACGCCGCCAGGCCGTATAACAGATCGAAGGCCGGTGCACCGGCATGAGCCGGCTCCAGCTCTTCGGCCAGCGCCCAGGCGCCGTCGTAATCGCCGCTCTGAATGAGTGCGGTCAGTCGGTCCAGCGGCTCTCCCGCATGCGCGCAGCACGCCCACGAAAAAACCACGACCAGCCAAGCCGTATGGATAATGCCAATCTTCCCCACCCCATGCCCCCCCATTGGGCAGTGCGGATTGACCACTTTTCCCGAGCAGTGTGCCTAATTACGTTTTATCTTACGTTTTATCGTATTAACGGTCCGTCACGCTGACGGTGACGGGCTTGCGATCTGCCGGTCCGGACCCACAGACCTTAAGAAAAGGGTATCCGCACAGGCAGAATACCGCACTTTACCGAGAAGGCGTAACTGGTCGTCATCGGCACGTGCCCACGTCAACGGTCGCCCAAGCGGAACAGGCCGTCGCAAGGTTACTTGCGCCGGCCCATCAATGCGGCGAGCGAGCGTGGCAATCCGCTTGCCTGAATCGAATACGCGCAACATACTACTGTATATTCATACATGCATCGGATGATAGCTCATGCCAATCAAGGGTCGAGGCGCTCTCAGCAACGGCGAAGGCCGTTTCGAATCACGGCTAACCGAAGCGGTGGACGACGGCTGGTATCAGGATCCCGACGACGCCGGGCCAGACCCCCGGACCGTGGTGCGGGCGGAGACGGCGCGAAGCATCATCACCCACAACACGTCACCGGATGTGCCGTTTGACCGCTCAATCAATCCGTATCGTGGCTGTGAACACGGCTGCATCTATTGTTTCGCCCGCCCCAGCCACGCCTATCTGAATTTGTCCCCCGGCCTGGATTTCGAAACCCGCCTGTTCTACAAGCACAATGCCGCGGAGATCCTGGAGAAGACCTTGCAGCGGCCCGGCTACCGCTGCGCCCCGATCGTACTCGGCACCAATACCGACCCGTATCAGCCCCTGGACCGCAAGCTCGGCATTACTCGCGAGCTGCTGGAGGTGCTGTACCGCTACCGACACCCCGTCAGCATCATTACCAAGGGCAGTCACGTCGCCCGGGACCTGGATCTGCTTTCGGCCATGGCCGAGGAGAACCTGGCCATGGTCTGCGTCAGTCTCACCACCCTGGATGATCACCTCAAGCGCAGCCTGGAGCCACGAACCGCCTCGCCGCGCCGCCGCCTGGATACCATCGCGACACTGACGGGCGCGGGCGTTCCGGTGAGCGTGCTGATGGCACCCGTCATCCCCGCCATCAATGATGCCGAGTTGGAGGCCATACTCGAGCGGGCCGCGGACGCTGGAGCCGAGACCGCGAATTACGTGCTGCTGCGGTTACCCCACGAGGTCGCGGGGCTGTTTCGCGAATGGCTGGAAGCCTACGCGCCGGCGCGCGCCGGCCATGTGATGAGCCTGATCAGGCAATCCAGGGGAGGAAAGGACTATGACGCCCGTTTCAACCAGCGCCAGCGCGGTACCGGGCACTTCGCCGAACTGCTCGCCCAGCGTTTTGCGCTGGCCTGCAAGCGCAATGGGCTGCGTCGGCGATCGTTGACCGGGCTGGTCACCGATCGCTTCCGCCGGCCGGTAGCGCCCGACGGCGCCCAGCTCACGCTCTGGTAGGCGCCAGACAACCCCACTCTGCCGGGCGGGGTCGGGTCAGGTCCGCAGTATCTGCTCCAGAGCACGTTCGAGATTCTCTACCGTACGTTCGATGTCGTTCAGTTTGTCCAGGCCGAAAAGCCCCACTCGGAATGTCTTGTAATCGTCGGCTTCATCGCACATCAGCGGCACTCCGGCGGCTGTCTGCAGCCCGTGCTCGGCGAACTTGCCGCCGGTGTGGATACCATCGTCGTCGGTATACATCACCACCACGCCCGGCGCTTCGAAGCCTTTCGCGGCAACGCTCTTGAAGCCGTGGCGGGCAAACATTTCGCGCACGCTGGCACCCAGTGCCAGTTGCAGGGAACGCAGCCGTTCGAAACCGGAGAACTCGGTTTCCTTCATGACGTCGCGGAACCGCGCCAGGGCATCGGTCGGCATCGTTGCATGGTAGGCATGACCACCATTTTCATACGCTTCCATGATCTGCTGCCACTTCAACAGATCACAGGCAAAACTGGTGCTGCGAGTATGTTCTATGCGCCGGTGCGCCGCGCCGCCAAGCATCACCAGGGCACTCGAAGGCGAGGCACTCCAGCCTTTCTGCGGGGCGCTGATCAGTACATCGACGCCGACTGCCTCCATGTCCACCCAGAGCGAGCCCGATGCCACGCAATCGAGCACGAAAAGGCCGCCGATCGCGTGCACAGCTTCGGCAACCGCACGCAGGTAGTCGTCCGGCAGCAGTATGCCGGAGGCGGTTTCCACATGGGGAGCAAACACCAGGTCCGGTTTTTCCGCCTCGATGGCGGCAATCACCTCCTCCACCGGCGGCGGAGCGTAGGCTGCCTGGCGTCCCGGCTCCACCGGGCGCGCCTTGAGTACAGTCGATTCGGAGGGGATATCGCCCATCTCGAAGATCTGCGTCCAACGGTAGCTGAACCAGCCGTTGCGAATCACCAGACAACGCTTGCCAGTGGCAAACTGCCGCGCCACCGCCTCCATGCCGTAGGTACCGCCACCCGGCACCACCACCACCGATTCCGCCTGGTAGGCGCGCCTGAGCGTCGCGGATATGTCCCGCATGACCTGCTGAAAAGCGGTGGACATGTGATTGAGCGCACGATCGGTAAATACCACCGAGTATTCGAGCAGGTCGTCCGAAGTTCCATTTGACATAAGCGTGGACCCAGAATTTGCAAAGTTACCAGATTGACAATAATACACGGCCACAATGACGCAACCGGTGCCTACTGTGCATGTTTTTGCCGCTTAATCGAATCATCCATTGGTCAGAGGCCAATGGGCGCACACGCACAGGGACGCGACTTTTACGCCCACCGAGGTCTGCGAGACCGGTCCCGCCGCGCTGGCCCGGGCCTCGGCCAACCAATACTTTCCATACCGGCGCCGGTCGCTCCAACTGTGACACTGTGGACAAACCGCCCCGCCCGCCCTCATTATCCTGAGCGTTCGGCGTATGTTCCTGACGGTAGCCTGCAGTTTCGCCCTGCCAGACAGTGGCCCGTCCCCAGGATTCAGAACAAAGAATGGGCCGTAGAATACAGCGCCTCTGTTTTATGCTCGTCATCGGCATTGCTTTTAGCGGTGCCTCGGTGGCGTATGGCCAGAATGAAAGCTTGCCGGCCATCAGCATCGACGACCTGACCCATCAGACGCTGCGGGCGCCGGTCGAATACCTGGTGACGGACAAGGGCAGCACTCTGGAAAGCGTAAGGCAGCAAGCCTTTACGCCACTGACGACAAAAGACATCAACCAGGGAATTAGCGGAAGCACCTACTGGCTGCGCCTGCGACTGAGCAATTCCGATACCGAGCGACACCGCGCCTGGGTGCTCCACCACGAAACCAGTTACCTGGATAACCTGACCATCTACTTCGCCGACAATGGCGGAGAAATGACTGAACGGCACCTGTCCGACCGGCAGCCGTTTACATCCCGTCCGGTGGACTACCGCAAACTGACATTCAGTCACCAGACGCCCGCGGCAAGCCATACCGACGTCTACCTGCGCCTCAACTACGACAAGGCAGACTCGATCAGCCTCAACTTCCACCTGATGGAACAGTCGGCGTTTCAAAAGATTGTGCAGCGGGAGTATCTGCTTCACGGCGCCTATTTCGGCATTATGCTGGCCTTGATCGTAATCGCCCTGATCAGCGCCACGCTGTTGCAACAATCCGTTTACGTGTATTACGCCGCTTTCCTGGTCAGCAGCGCCCTGGTGTGGGCAAAACTCAACGGCTTCGCCTTTCAGTACCTGTGGCCGGAGTCGGAGTTCTGGCACAACGAAGGGTTTCACATCGTTTTCCTGCTCGTCGGCATAACCGCCGTGCAGTTTTCCAGACACTTCCTTCAGACCCGCAGCCTGGCTCCGCGCACGGATACGGTTCTGTCGGCACTGCAGGCGATCATGCTGTTCGGAATCCTGCTGCGCTTTGCCGGAGTGTACGGGCCGATTCTGTACGTGTCCTATTTTTCCCTGTCACTGTTGATACTGCTGCCCCTGGTGGGCCTGCAAGCCTATCAACAGGGCCTGAGATACGCCCGCTGGTTCGTCCTTGCCTGGGCAATCTATGCCGCGGGGCTGCTCACAAGCGTCATCAGCGCTGCCAGCAATGTCTTGCACTGGGGGATGGAGCCGCTGCTCTATGCCCAGATCGGCAGCCTGATTGAATCCGTGCTGCTGCTCCTGGCGCTGGGTGAACGATTAATGGGGTGGGACCGCGATAGGAAAACCGCGCTGGAAATGGCGAATCACGACCCGCTCACCGGGCTCGGCAACCGTCGCATGCTGGCAAGCGCCCTGGCGAGTGCGCAGGACCGCTTTGCCACCACCGGAACGCCGGTTTTCCTGTTGTTCATCGACCTCGATCACTTCAAGGAGATCAACGATAGCTTTGGCCATGATGCCGGGGACGTCGTGCTGCAAGAATTCGCTCGGCTGCTGCTCCGCTTCAGCCGCCCGGACGACGTCTGCATCCGTTACGGAGGTGAAGAGTTTGCCGTATTGTTCCAGGCCCCGTCCATGGAGGCAGCGGTGGACCTCACGGAACGTATTCGCTCCATGTTTGAACAGTCCTATACGCTCTACAAGGGGCAACGTATCAGGCACACCCTGAGTGCCGGTCTGACCCGGTTGCTGCCGGATGAGCAGAGCCTGAATGTGGATGATCTGATGAGCAAGGCCGATGCCGCGCTCTACAAGGCAAAAAACGCCGGCCGGAACCGGACGGCAACGTTTGAACAGGGCCTCACGCAAGCCTGAGGTCAGGTGTGTCGCTCGGCATCGGCGAGTATCTGCCGGGCCCTCTCAATGAGCGGTCGATCTATCATCCTGCCGTCCACGGCCACGGCGGCACCCCGCGCCGCGGTTGCCGCATCAACAACCTTCATTGCCCAGGCAATGTCCTCCGCGCCGGGTCGAAAACCTGCGTTGACATGTTCAACCTGCTTCGGGTGGATGCAGAGCTTGGCGCCAAACCCCAGCCGCCGCGATCGCTGCACATCGGCACGCAATTGCCCGGCATCGTCAAGTGCGACGCTAACGCCATCCACCGGCGCCGGTAGTCCGGCAATCCGGGAAATCAGCACGAGCTGCGAGCGGAAATAAAGCAACTCATCATCGTCGCCGCTGATCCCGAGATCCAGCTGAAAATCGATGGAGCCGAACACCAGCCGCGCCACCTCCGGCTGTCGCGCCAGGGCCTCGGCATGCCACAGCCCGTTCGCCGTCTCGATCAGCGGATAGATCGGGCACTGCGCGGCAAAATGCCGGATATCCTCGACGTGTTCAGCCTTCGGCAGAACGACACCGGCTACACCGGGCATCCGGCACAGCGCCGCATCCTCCTGAAACCATTCGGTGTCCGCGGCATTGATACGCACCAGCACGGGTCTTTCCGGCGATAGCCATTCGGCAACATGCTCGCGGGCGCGCACCTTGTCCTCGATGGGTACCGCATCCTCCAGATCCACGATCACCGCGTCAGCGCCGGCGGCCCATGCCTTGGCAAAGCGTTCCGGGCGGTTGCCAGGGACGAACAGATACGAGTGCGCAAGCTTCCCGGTCATCGTTCCTCCCTCGGCGAAAGCTCCGCCGTCGCTTCCATTACCAGCCCACCACGGGCATTTTCCGCCCACAGCCGAACAGATCCACCCGCGGTCTCCGGTGCGCCGCAGACGCTAAATGATTCAATATCGAACACCGGGCTGACCGCGCGATAGCTGAAGCCGACTACCCAGGCGTCCGGCAGGTTGCGCCGCAGCAGATCCAGCAGCAAGGTGGCAATCAGCGGGCCGTGCACAATGAGACCGGGATAACCTTCCACGTCGGTCACGTACGAGCGGTCGTAATGGATTCGGTGGCCGTTGAAGGTCAGCGCCGAGTAGCGGAACAACAGCACCGGATCGGGCGTGATCTTCCGCGACCAGGCCGACTGCCCGGGCGCCTGCGGCGGCACCGGCGGCGGATCACCTGGCGCAGGCATATTGCGATAAACAATATTGTGATCCTCGGTGACCGCCAGTCCCCCACCGTTGCTGATTTCGTGCCGTACGCGGACAAACGCCAGCGTACCGCTGCGCCCCTCCTTGGCACTGACGTCGGCAATACGTGATACCCGGGTGACGTTGTCCCCAACCCGCAGGGGTTGGTGAAACTGCAGCCGCCCGCCCGCCCACATGCGGCGTGGCAATGGGACGGGCGGCAGAAATCCGCCTCGTTCGGCATGGCCGTCGGGGCCGAGTTCGGAGTGGCGGTGGAGCGGCAGAAAATAGAGCCAATGCCATAGCAGAGGCAGTTCGGTGCCAGCCGTCGACGGCGGATCCTGTCGATCAATCGTCGCACTCATCGCGGCGACCGGCGTGGCCGTCAGCACATCCTCAAGCGTCTCGGTGCTGCCGATCCACTCCTGGAGTTGGGCGATATTCAGGGACATGGGTTTCTCCGATCAATACTGACGGGCCTTGGGTTCGATAGACGCCATCGCATCCGTAAGCGTATGCAGGTGTACCGGCCGCTCCCCGAGCCGGGGTGCGCCGCTCTGTTCGATCCAGGCCAGGGAATGATGCAGCCAGTTGACATCATCGCGGTCCGGAAAATCCTCCCGCGCATGGGCGCCTCGGCTCTCCGTGCGGGCGGCGGCAGAGGCGACCGTGGCCTGAGCATTACCGATGAGGTTGTCCAGTTCCAGCGCCTCGATCAGATCCGTGTTCCAGATCAGCGACTTGTCCGTAACCCGGACATCCCTGAAGGCATCACGTATGGCCTGAACCTGGCTGCGGCCCTGCGTCAGGGTCTCGCCGGTGCGGAATACGCTGGCAAGCGCCTGCATGGTTCTTTGCAACTGGTCCCGCACCACCGCGACGGGTGTAGGGCCGCCCCCGGCATGCCGGAGACGGTCCACGCGTTCCAGCGCCGGATCCGCACTGTCACGCCGCGGCGGCGCAAGGGCAGAGCCCTGGCGAACCAGCGCCGCCGCGCGCACCGCGGCGGCACGGCCGAATACGATGAGATCCAGCAGTGAATTCGAGCCCAGTCGATTGGCGCCGTGCACCGAAACGCAGGCCGCCTCGCCGATTGCCATCAGGCCCGGCACCACCCGGTCCGGATCGTTCGACGCCGGATTGATCACCTCCCCGTGGATGCTGGTGGGAATACCGCCCATGTTGTAGTGCACCGTCGGGATAACCGGAATCGGCTGCCGCGTGACATCGATGCCACCGAAGATCCGTGCGGTTTCACGGATGCCGGGTAACCGTTCGTCTATCACTTCCGGCCCGAGATGCTCCAGATGCAGGTGGATATGGTCCTGCGCCCTGCCGACACCCCGCCCCTCCCTGATCTCGACCGTCATCGCACGACTGACCACGTCGCGGGAGGCAAGGTCCCTGGCATTGGGCGCGTAACGCTCCATGAAACGCTCGCCACGACTGTTGGTCAGAAATCCGCCCTCGCCTCGTACGCCTTCGGTGATCAGACAGCCCGATCCGTAGATACCGGTGGGATGAAACTGAACGAACTCCATGTCCTGCAACGGCAGGCCCGCGCGCAGGGCCATGCCGCCGCCATCGCCGGTGCAGGTGTGTGCGGAGGTACAGGAGAACCACGCCCGCCCGTAACCGCCGGTGGCAAGCACCGTCTGCCGGGCACGGAATCGGTGAATCCGCCCGCTGGCCATCTCCAGCGCCACGATGCCCCGGCAGATACCGTCTTCCATGATCAGATCGAGCGTGAAGAACTCCACGTAGAACTCGGCCTGGTGCCTGAGAGACTGCTGATAGAGCGTATGCAGGATCGCATGGCCGGTGCGGTCAGCGGCGGCACAGGCACGTTGTGCGGTTGCCTCCCCGAAGCGCACGCTGTGACCGCCCAGCGGACGCTGATAGATGTGCCCGCTCTGCGTTCTGGAGAACGGCACACCATAATGTTCGAGCTCGACAATGGCGCTCGCCGCCTCCCGGCACATGTATTCGATGGCATCCTGATCGCCCAGCCAATCCGAGCCCTTGACCGTGTCGTAGGCGTGCCACCGCCAGTCATCCTCATCCATATTGCCCAACGCGGCGGCAATACCGCCCTGGGCGGCCACCGTATGGCTCCGAGTGGGAAACACCTTGGTTACACAGGCCGTCGTCAGGCCCTGCTCCACCATGCCCAGCGTGGCACGCAGCCCGGCGCCGCCTGCTCCGACCACCACCACGTCATGAACGTGATCGACAATTTCATAGTCACCCGTCACTGCGCTACCTCTTGCCTGACGGCCGAACCGTCACATTGCCGAACCTGGGCCACGGCAGCCACGAGCACGCGCTGCGCGAATACTGGCAGTGTCACACAGAGTGCCAGCTCCAGGCGGACTGTAAATCCTATCTATCGCTCTCTACGACCGCGGACCGTCATACACGAAGGCTTCACTCCTCGACTAATCACAATCAACGCAATTTGATTTAACATACCGCCAACCAAATTGACCACCACCTTGTGGACATTGCGAACTCCGTTCCACTGCTCCTTCATCACCGATTCGGGTCGATTATTTGTGGATACCCTTGTTTTCTCTCACATGATTCTGGCCCTGGGGGTCGTGGCCCTGGCGGGTCTGATACACGGCGGCTTCGGGTTGGGGTTTCCCATGGTCGCGACACCGCTGCTCGCCCTGCTGACGGACGTGCAGACGGCAATCCTGCTGACCCTGGCTCCCAACATCGCGGTGAACTTCTACAGCATGTTGCGTGGCGGCGGCTGGTCGGCCAGCCTGGGGCGATACTGGCCCGTGGCCATGTGGATGGTACTGGGTACCATCCTCGGGACGCTGTGGCTGGTATCCGTAGACCCCAACCCGTTCCGGTTGCTGCTGGCGGCGACGCTCGTGCTGTATCTGGTCAGTGATCGGTTCAAGGAACGGAACTTGTGGGGCTGGATGCGCGGGCCCGAGAGGATCACCAATGCCGGCGTCGGCCTCACCGCCGGCGCACTGGCCGGCACGGTCAACGTCAGCGCCCCCCTCCTGGTCGCCTACTTCCTGGAACTCAGACTGGCGCCACTGATCCTGGTACAAACCATCAACCTCTGTTTTCTGGTCGGCAAAAGCACGCAGGCCGTGACGTTCTCCGTGCTCGGACTGCTCGGGCCAACTCTGCTGCTGTGGTCCCTGCCGCTTGCCGTCATGGCCATGCTCGGCCTGCTGATCGGCATCGCGGTGCGGGAAAGGGTCTCGGTTGCAGTCTATAGAGGCTGGTTGAGAGGTTTTCTGTGGCTCATGTCCGGCCTGCTGGTCGTGCAGTTCTTCATGGAGGCGTTTGGCGGCGACTGACAGCGGCATGACCGAGCGCAACAGGCGCAACCACCAGGCCACGCTCAGGGCCATGTCCCCGGATGGAAACGGCAATCACTCAGGGATCTACGACAAGCGGGGGTTTGCCTGCGCGTCGGCGTAACCAGTTAATGGACAGAAGGACCGGCGGCCGTTCGACTATCCATCTCTCCAGCCTGAACTTGGCCGGAAAATCGAGCAGCATAATGGCAACCAGAATCGTAATGATGCCCTGGCCGGGCAGCACCAGCATCGCCAGCCCGACCAGCAGCAGTATCAGCCCCAGCGTGTTTCTGACAATCCACAGCAGCCCCCGAACCACCGGGTGGCGATTCGCCCATAGCGCCGTGCGACGGCGGCTACGGGCGAAATAATCGGCAGGGATTCGAACCACCATCATGGGCACAATAATCAGGGTGGCGAAAAACACCACGACCGACAACGACGCCAGCCACCAGAACAGTGTCTGGTATTCCGCGATGCCGTCGATCATGCGCGGAATCCGTACCTGGTGCGAGACAACATGCCCTCTCCTTTGGAGCCCACCTGTAGCGCGGGATGCCCGCCTTTACATCCTGTCTGAAATACTAACTCTCAAGGAGACACGGACGTATTCACACGGCCGCGTGAATACGTCCGTGTCTCCTTGATCCCTGCCCGGCGCGCATTTCCGAACTCAGGGCATTGGAATGTCCGCCTGCCGTCCCGGCACATCGTAGCCGCGCTGTACCGCCGGCCGCGCAGCGATCGCTGTATACCAGCGCTTCACGTTGGGGAATGCGTTGAGATCCATCCCCTGCCACTCGAACCGGGAAATCCACGGCCAGATGGCGATATCGGCAATGGAGTAATCATCAACCACATAGTCACGGCCCGCCAGACGTTTTTCCAGGACGCCGTACAGACGCTGCGCTTCCTTGCCGAACCGTTCTTCGGCATAAGGCGCCTTACCCGGATTGAAATGATGAAAATGGTGAAGCTGGCCGAGCATCGGGCCGGGACCGCCCATCTGCCACATCAGCCATTCCATCACGCGGTATCGTCCTTCCGCGTCCTCGGGCAGCAGGCGACCGGTTTTCTCGGCCAGATAGATCATGATCGCGCCCGACTCCATCAGCGCCATACCGGTATCGTGATCGACGATGGCGGGTATCTTGTTGTTCGGGCTAACGCGCAGAAATTCGGGCTGATACTGGTCGCCATTGGTAATATCAACGGCATTGACCTTGTAGGGCAGCCCCAGCTCTTCGAGGAGAATGGAAACCTTGCGGCCGTTCGGCGTGGTCCAGGTCCAGAGATCAATCACGGGCAGATCCTTTTCATTGTTGGAAACGGGGACGATGACACGACAAACCGCCGGCGAGTGCAACCCCCAGGGAGCCTCTGATTTATTCCCATGGGCTCTGCGGAGCCATCGG
>JBBDNK010000043.1:0-46762 GCA_040877625.1 Aquisalimonadaceae bacterium | reverse complement strand
TTGCCATGTAACACCCCTGAAGTTCGTCCAACTTCTGGGGGTCAGTTCAGTTTCGTGGAGGCTCCAACTCTCGAGTGGAGTGCCTGCCGGTCGTCTCCGAAGAGGGCCGGCTGATTGGCATGAGCGCGCGTGAAGATATGCTGCGTGCGCTCAGGAGGGCGACGGCGGGGTGAGCAACTTGCAATGACTTGCCTGTTTCAGGCGCCACGGCTGCCGCAGGCGCAACTGTATCAGACAATGCGTTTGCATTGCCTTAGCAATGCATTTGCATTATGCTCCAAGGCAACCACATTCATCGGAGCGCGTTATGACTGCTACCCCCGAAGCTGAATCGAAACTCACTGACCGTTATCAGACTACAGTGCCGGCAATCGTGCGTAGTGCCCTCAAACTCCGAAAGCACGACAAGATTCATTACACTATTCACCCTGGTGGCGAAGTGGTGCTAACACGTGCCTCTGATACGGAGGTGGATGACCCGGTGCTTGGGCAGTTCCTGGGCTTCCTTGCCAACGACATCGCCAACCGCCCCGATCGCCTTCGGCAGCTTGACCCAGGGCTTGTCGGGCGCATCCAGCCCCTGGTCGAGGGCGTGAACGTGGACCTTGATGCTGCTTTGTCCGCCGATGATGAATGAGGAGGGCGGAGCCGGTGTCACTGTCTGCGAATGGCTGGACGCTCTATGCCCACCCGCTGTTTCTTGATGCGCTTGAAGCATTGATTCAGCAGGTCCATGCCCTCAGGCAAAAGGACCCCAGTGGTTACGCCAGGAAGAATGCCACCAAACGTCTGGCGGCCATCGCGAAGCTGATATTCGACGTGATCCCGCAAGATCCGGCGCGGGCCGAGTATCGGCAGGGCGGTACCCTTGGAGATGGGCACAAGCACTGGTTTCGTGCCAAGTTCTTTCAGCAGTACCGCCTGTTCTTCCGTTATCACGGCCCGAGTAAAGTGATCGTCTACGCTTGGGTGAATAACGAAGATACCAGGCGCGCGTATGGGAGCAATGACGACGCATACCGGATCTTTCGCAGAATGCTGAAGGGCGGCACTCCTCCTGATGGCTGGGACGAGCTGCTGGCCGAAGCCATGGCTGCTTCGAGCCGCCTGCAGGGGGCCGTCGCAAAGGCCGCACCAACGCAGTAGTCCTGTCCGCATCCCGGGAAATTACCTCGGCATCAAGGCCAAGACATCCCGTGTCGGTGGCGGGCGTATGGCCACCGCGCGCTTTTGGCGTGAGTTAACGTCGGATTATTGCACCCCTGAAACGGGAAAGGGGTTATGTCATAGACCTAACCCCTTGATTTGTCTGGTGGGTGCGGCTGGGATTGAACCAGCTACTCCTGCCGTGTGAAGGTAAATTTGCTGAACCGCTGACAAGGGCGTATCCAATAAAAACAACTAGTTAAGTACATTTGTAATGCAAGGTAGGGTACTGTTGTGCATGCTCGTGTGACCATTATGGTCACACGAGAATCACACGGAAACCTTGTGCTATGCCGGCTAAGCAGCTCGACACGTCGATAACGGACACACGCCCTCGCCAGTTTCTGGCCCAGGCTGATGAACGGGACACGCTCTGGTGTGACCGCATCACCGGCTTCCACCTGATCAAGCTCATGAAAAGGGATGAGGGTGATGACGCCAGCACGACTGGTCGGCAGTTGGCGTTTATTGCCCTGGGGCAGGCTAGCATTCGCATGGATACGTGTGAGGGCCAGTTGTTGATGGGATTCTACGAGACGTTGGGCCGCTACATTGCGGGCGATCCCATACACCGCTAACCGCCACCCCACCCACAACGCCCTGCTTCGGTGGGGCGTTTTTGTGTCTGCTCCGCCCCCCGGTTCGTCTTACTGGCCTTGGCTTTGGCGGTGCTGCTGCGGGTGGGCTTGCTGTCACCTGTCGTGCCACTAGTTGTGGCACCACTGATCCCTAGCGTCCCGTCCTCCTGCCGGCGCTCGTTGGCCTTCTCCCTCTGGGCGGCATTGGCTCTGTACGAATGCGCCCTAGGCGCTCACAGAATGTCCATGTGTTAATCTCGCCAGAGAACAACAAAGAATAGAGGCATGTCATGCGCGGAGCGTGGACTGTCATAACTGTCCTCCTCGCCCTAGCAGGTTTCATCTTCCCGCCCGCATGGGTTGGCGCCGCTGTCACTGCTGTCCTCGCTATAGCGTCGGCTCCTGCCGGTGTGCGTGCCGATGGCAAGCGAAGAAGCGGCGGGCTACTGGGCGGCGTCTGGGACTCAGCGGTTGTAAGCGCCAAGATGCGCAAATGCCCATACTGCAAAGCCGACATCCCCAGGGATGCCAGGAAATGCCGCTACTGCTCGGAATGGGTGACAATTGAGGAACCCGCGCACGAGCAGGAAGCCAGCCGCGCAGAACCCGTTGACCCCGAACCCTTCCCCGTATCTGTGCGCATCGCGCTTAACGCATTACTCACACTGATCGGCGTGCTTACGATCATAGGTCACCTCCCCGGTCTACATCCCGGGATAGGTGCGGCGCTGATTCTCGTCTGCGGAATCTGGCTCTTGAGCGACCTGTATCGATTGTTCGCGAACCATGGCCCGAAAGAGTGACGGCAATGAACGTGGGGAAAGTCACCATCACCGATGGTGGCCATTATTTCGTTGTAAGATGGCCATCTATAACCCCAAGCCGTCGTAGTCACCTTGACCCATCCGGGCTCTTTCCACTTTGGCGCGGCTCTCGAGATCGTCGTCGATATAGGTGAGTGTGGCCCTGTGCTCGCGCATCACTCCGACGCAGGTCGCAATGATTCGACGTGGTGATTGCCCGAACCGGATTACCTCAATTCCGGTCATTGAGCCGACCATGGCGTCACCAATGTTGTCATCGCTGGGTCCGTATCTTCCTTCCAAAGCCTCCTGAAGGGCCAAAAGTTCGCCTTCGCAGCTAGACGCAGACTGAAATGTCCCTTCCGCTACTATCCTGTAAATCTTCCCCGTCGTTGGTGTGACTAGAACGTAGTACTGGTTCAGCGCACCAAAGGGGTGTTCGGGAACGAACGTGTACCGGAGTCCAGCGTCACGACTAGAGTGCGCTGGTTCTGTGATCCGGGAGTCCCCGTCTGATAGCGCATCGCCGAGTTTCATGCCGAATGCGCCCCGGATGTCGTCAACCGCTAAAACGGCGCTGGGGGCTGTACAGACGAGGGAAAAACCGATGATAGCGGAACGAATCGATGCTCTCATGGACAGGATCTCTAATTTTAAGACTATGCCCAGGCTATTGAATCTTTGACTGCCGTCGCAACAGCAAAGCGGTCTGTTCGGGAGACAGGTTCTGCCGGTCGGCAGACCACCCATTGCGACAAGCCCCTCCCCGGACCCCGCGCCCTGCCTGATGGCGGGGCGTCTTCAACCATGGGTAGGATGCTGTCAACTTTTAGTCGTCGCCAGCCATCTCATCAAGGTTGTTGCGTCTCGAGCCATCTGGATTCGTCCTAAAGAATTCTTTGGCACCCTTACTTCGAATGGTGTGCGCGTTGTCGATCTTTCCCTTGTCCGCCATGTCCATAGCTTTTTCAACCGAAGTCCATTTCTGATTGTCGTTTAGCTTCACATGGGTGATATTGCCGTCACTATCAGCGCGTGCATCAACCACGTGGCGCTTCTTCGTTGTTTTAGCCATGACCGCACCCCTTTGTGTGCCGCACCTAGCAGAATAGCCCATGACCTCGCGAGCGAAGCTTTCACCCCACCCACAACCCCCCGGCGGCTTCGGCTTCCGGGGCGTTTATTAACAGTCTTACTTCCCTCTGCGCTTCCACGGTTTGGTTGGAGACACACGAGGGTGCTCGGCAAGGACGCGAAGCCGACCGTGCCCGCGGGCAAGCATGGAAAGGCGCTTCTCAATTTTCTCAAGCACCTTCGCCGTCTTCCTGGCTCCATCAGTGTCGACGGCAATCGTATTTTCGAAGGATTTCACTTCCAGGACACACCTTGTAGGTGGTAGCAGTTTGTCGCCCCGCTTGAAATGGCAAGTTACGCCAACCGCCTTGCGCTCCAACCAATGAGAAAGCCCGCCCCACTGCCCCCACATAAAGGCCCTTTCCTCGCCTGGAGCCAATGCTGGAATACCCGTTATCAACGGGCCATCTGATAAAACTTTCCCAGTGTATTTGGCGTCCTTCTCAGTGACCCCTGCCACGAATTCCGGAATTCGTTCGTCGAGATCGAAAGTGATGTCTCGTGCCAGGCTGTGCCCGATATTTTTGATTACAACCAGTATGGATGACGGCTGTGCAAGATCATGGCGAGTGAAAACTACTATGCAGGGGTCTGACTGCATTTGAACGAGCCGTCTGGTTAGATGGACGTATATGCCGGTTATGATCGCCAGGGCAAGTGTACCGAGGGCTGTCGCTGCGCTGGCGACGATCAGGGTTATGTCCGAAGGTTCCATGGCGTTTGAGTCTTATCGACCTAGCAGAAGTGTTTGATCCTACAGGCGCGTGACTCGGGGAGATAGGGCGACTCCGCGCGCGCGTGGGCTGGCAGAACCAGTTTTCGATCCATAAGACAACCCTCAAGGCGACTCCGCGCGCGCGTGGGCTGGCATCTATTGAAGGGGCGTATTGCATCCTAGGAAACTGCCCACAGGTGGTATACTCGCCTACCTGCAATACCAAAAGGCCGCCGCAGATGAAAGTCACCATCTTTTTGATCGCGTTAGCCGTTGGTGGCCTTCTAGAGCGGGATGGTTACCCCGGTTTTGGGTATGGGCTAATTGCCATTGCCTCCATAGAGTTCTTGCGTGAGATTTGGATCCAGCCTTGGAAGAAGCGCCTTGGCTACTCCAACCGCAATATTCTTGACGCTATCTATCTCACCTATATCAGGTCTTGGCTGAAACCAGAAAGTCGAGCCTAGTTAATCGTTCACGCAGGAGTTCTGCGCGCTTAATGGGACAATCTGGCTCAACGCTGAACGGCGATTTGGGGTATCACTTCCATTAGTGTGGTGGCACCCGCCACTCGCTACCTACCTACTTGCAAGACCCGCCCGTGGGCTTGGGCGGAGACCGACGGTAGTTCTTCACCGCCACGGTCTTCGGCCCAGGCTTAGCGCTGGTCCGCTTTGGGTAACACTTCGTCTTGGCCATAGCCAGTACCTCTGTGCTCCCGACAGGGAGGGCCTGCCGCCCTAGAAGCCCCATGCTCCTCTCGCGACAGGAGATGCGACCCAAGGCCAGCAGACAGAATGGCGGGTGCCGCCAAAAAGCGTAGCCACGATAAGCGGTTAAGGCTACCTATATGGGCGATATCTAGGGCGTTGATAGCACTTTGTCAGCACTTCGAGTAAAGAAAAAGGGCATGCGATTTATCGCATGCCCTTGATTTGTCTGGTGGGCGCGGCTGGGATTGAACCAGCGACCCCTGCCGTGTGAAGGCAGTGCTCTCCCGCTGAGCTACGCGCCCGTTTGAGGGTGGAAATTCTATGTGTGCCTCCCGGCAGTGTCAACGCGGTTTTTCTTGGCTCCCTGGCAGTCTGCTAAGATAGCCGCCCTTCATGCCACCGCAGCCCGGAGATACGCGCTCGATGACCGTCAAGACCCGATTCGCCCCCAGCCCTACCGGCGAGCTCCACATTGGTGGTGCCAGAACGGCTTTGTTTTCATGGCTGTATGCGCGCCGCCACGGCGGCAGCTTTGTGCTGCGAATCGAGGACACGGATCTGGAGCGCTCCACGCCGGAGTCCGTCAACGCCATTCTCGAGGGCATGGCCTGGTTGGGGCTGGATTATGACGAGGGGCCGTTTTACCAGACGCACCGATTTGATCGTTACCGTGAGGTCATCCAGCAGTTGCTGGACGAGGGCAAGGCCTACCGCTGCTACTGCACCCGGGAACGGCTCGACGCCCTGCGTGAAGAGCAGCTGGCACGCAAGGAAAAGCCCCGGTATGACGGCCATTGTCGCGAGCTGGAAGCGCCACCAGCGCCGGATGCGCCGCATGTCATACGCTTCCGCAACCCTCCGGAAGGCTCGGTGGTGATTGATGACCGCGTGCGGGGCAGGGTGGTGTTCAGCAATACTGAGATGGACGATCTGATCATTGCTCGCACCGACGGCTCACCCACCTATAATTTCACCGTGGTGGTTGATGACGCGGACATGGGTATCACCCACGTCATTCGCGGCGATGATCACCTGAACAATACCCCCCGACAGGTCAATATCTTCGAAGCCCTGGGTGTCACGCCGCCGGTGTTCGCCCATGTACCGATGATACTGGGCGAGGACGGCAAGCGCCTGTCCAAGCGCCACGGTGCCACGGGGGTGATGGGCTACCGCGATCAGGGCTACCTGCCGGAGGCGGTGCTGAACTATCTGGTGCGGCTGGGGTGGTCGCATGGCGACCAGGAAATCTTCACGCTGGATGAAATGACGTCGCTGTTTGATATTGAGGATATCAACAGCTCGGCGTCCAGCCTCAATATCTCGAAGCTGAACTGGCTGAACCAGCAGTACATAAAGACCAGGCCGCCGGAGTATGTGGCCGGTCAGTTGGGCTGGCACATGGGGCACCTGGGGATCGATCCGGCCGCCGGAGGCCCAGCGCTTGAGGACGTGGTGGTAGCGCAGCGGGAACGCGCCAAGACGCTGGTGGAGATGGCCGAGGCCAGCGCGTTTTACTACCGCATGCCAGAAGCGTATGACGAAAAGGCCGCGCGCAAGAACCTGACGGCCGAGACCCTGCCGGTGCTGCAGGCCTTGCGCGATGCGCTTGCCGGCGTGACGCAATGGGAGGCCGAAGCATTGCATGCAGTCGTGCAGGCGGTGGCCGAAAGCCTGGATCTGAAAATGGGCAAGGTGGCGCAGCCCCTGCGGGTGGCCCTGACGGGTGGGCCGGTCTCACCGTCCATCGACGTCACCCTGGTCGTGCTGGGCCGCGAAAGCAGCCTGGCGAGGATCGACAACGCCATGGCCTGGGTAAAGGAGGGTGAGGGCGCCCGGCCAATCAGTTGACACGGGGAGTGCGCGAATCTATCATGCGCTCCTCGATTTCGGGGCCATAGCTCAGCTGGGAGAGCGCCTGCATGGCATGCAGGAGGTCGGCGGTTCGATCCCGCCTGGCTCCACCAAATAAGTGCAAGGGGTTGGAGATGTTTCTCCAACCCCTTTTTCCGTTTAGCGAAACCCCGGTGTCCCGCTCGGAACAGTGACGTGGGTACAGGTTTTCTGCTCTCGCAGTTGCCATGATCGGGGCGAACTCCTTCGGCAATTGAAGCTGTTACGGATCGTACCCATGACACAGCCCCGCCCGCCACTGGAACACTGGCTGGAATCCGTCTTTGGGCCACGCACCAACGCCGGCGGGGAACTCGGCTGGTGGCTGGCGGTGACTGGCGTCTTTCTGGGGGTATGCAGCCTTGGGGCGGTTCTCGTGCTGCATTATCCGGAGGTGCTGAGTACCGCTGATCTGCGTGCGCATTATCCCGTTCCAGTGATGCGCGCAATCATCGGTGTCTGCCTGGCGCTGGCCGGAGTGCTGGGTGTGATCGCGCTGGCCCTGCCGAGTGGGCGTCGTTTGGGCACCACCAGTATCGTCATGGCGTTGCTGGCGTTGTCGCTTGGCGGGTCATCCGTACCCATCGAAGATGACGTCGGCTTTCCCGTTTACCTGGGGCTGGACTGGTTTCTGTTGTCGCTGCTGGTTACCGCGGTGGTCTTTGTGCCGCTGGAGCGGATGTTTGCGCGGTTGCCGGGGCAGGGCGTATTCCGTCCGGGCTGGACCACGGACATCATGCACTTCGCCGGCAGCGGCCACCTTCTGGTGGCAGGCGGATGTACTGCGCAGCGGCGTAGGGGCGCAGGCGCAATGGCTGCAGTTTCTGGAAATCGTGTTGCTGGCGGACCTGACACAATACTGGGTGCATCGTGGCTTTCACACGCAGCGTCGCCTCTGGCCCTTTCACGCAGTTCATCACTCCAGCCGGGCCATGGACTGGCTGGCCGGGTCACGCCTGCATCTGGTGGATATCGTGATCACCCGCGCGCTGGTCCTTCTGCCCGTCGTGTTGCTCGGCTTTTCCATGCAGGCGGTCTATGCCTATCTGGTCTTCGTGGCGGCGCATGCGGTGTTCGTGCATGCCAACGTCCGCTTTCGCTTTGGATGGCTGGAGAACCTGCTCGTGACGCCGAGATTTCATCACTGGCATCATTCTGCCGCGGCCGAAGCGGTGAATCGCAACTTTGCCGTGCACTTTCCGTGGCTGGATCGTCTGTTTGGCACTCATTATCTGCCCGCCGGTGACCGCTGGCCGGACGACTACGGCGTTGCCGGCGACCCCGTTCCGATCGGATACCTTGCCCAGCTCCTCTACCCAGTCAAGCGCCAGAACAGGGGTGGATAGGGTGTCCGCATACACACCAATATGGCCCATGAAGGCGGTCGTGTGGATTCAATAAGGCCGGCATTGCCACAGTGAGCCGGCGTTATTGCACAACGTAATCCGTAAACATCAACCGCTCGTACACCTTGCCCGGGGAGCGTTCGATTACCAACTCCCGGGACCGGGGGTTGAACCGGTAGCGCAGGTAACACGACAGGCGCGGTGCGGACAGCACCGCCTGGCTGAAGATAACCGCATTGGTGCCGGCTTCATGGCGGGCAGACGGGGCGAGCAGGCCGGGGTGGCCTTCCTGGCTGATCCGTTTCCCCAGGACCTGGGGAAAGCTGTAATCGGATGAATGCACCAGTTGTGGATACGGTTCACGTTGCGCCGCCAGGTCGATCAGCAGCGCACGGCAGTGGACGTCGTAGACGGCGCGTTCGCGCACGACCACCTCATCGGCGCCTTCAACGCCGAGTTCATGCCGGGCCATATGGAAGCCGGTCTCGTACAGCGTGGTCTTCAGCGCCAGGGAGCCGTACCAGACGGGGTAAGTGCTGTCGCCGTAACGGCTTTGGTGCCATGGCTCGGTTCGGAACGGATACTCCACCGCGGTGGCGTAGAGAAAGGCGCGTGATAGCTGATCCGGCGGTGAGTATTCACCCTTGACCTGGGCCTCCAGGGACGCGGCCACATGGCTCTGCCTTGCGTCCCCGTCGCTCAGGTCGTCGAACAGATCAACGCTGGCCCGAAGCCCGACGACGTTGCGCTTGACCCGCTGATTGAAGTCAGCAATGCGAGTGAGCAGATCATCCATCACTGACCGCGCAGATAGTCCAGAAACCGCGCCACACGCGCAATGCCGATCAGGCCCTGCTCGCGCATGACGTCAATGGGGCGCATGTTTTCCAGCATCCGGTTGCGGCGGTTCACCCAGTCGTAGCGCAGGGTCGGGTTCTCCGGGTACAAAAGCCGCAAGGCCTTGTGTATCGACAGCAGATAAGCGACCCGGTCACGTGCATCCCGGCCCTTGGGCAACCCGGCCTTGCCAGCGGTGAATTCGGACAATTTGCTGCGGCTGTTGGGGCTCATGCCAAGCAGCTCCAGCCTGGTCCGTGAGTCCAGCCTCCAGTGCTCGAACAGCCGCATGATCATCCTTGCCAGATCGCGGCGGGTGTCCGGGCTGTCGTAAGAGACGGGCGGGAGGTCGTAGGCGGTATTTTCCATCGGCTTGCCTTCGTATGTTCACAAATACTCAGGTAATGCATAAAAATATACACCTTGATTCGACCTGTTACCAGTGCCCGCGTTCGATCCCGGGATAAATCCGGCCGCTCAGCCGAGCGCAGCTGACGGGGGAGGGCAGCCGGGGTTTCCGGCATATGAATGCCTGAACGATGCGTGCGAACCACGCAGAATGATTTAGGATTCGATAGCCGGTCCCGGGGCGGTATCCTGATGCGCAATGAGGCTAAAGAGATCAATGGAGGGTGACAGGCAGTGGCGCTGAATATGAGCTGGTGGCAGGCACTGCTGTTCCTGCCGGGCAGGGTCATCATGGACTGGCTGACCCGGACCTGGCCGGAGGTGGTCATCCGCCACGATTTCGGCTTTACGGTCGAGTCCTACGTGTTCTGGATGATGGTGATCTCGGTCGCCTTCTGGAGCGTGCTCATAGTTCTGCTCGTGCTGCTCTTCCGCCGTCTACGCAAATCCCGCAAAAGCTCGGCGGATTCAGGCTGACTTGCCCGCACGGGCGGAAGTCGGGTAGATTTATCCCGCCTGACGAGACACGGAAGCCGGTCAGCCCACCTTGCAGACCCCCCTTCCCACCGAAGTCACGCCACGGCGCCGGAGATGCTGGCGATAGATAGCGCCAGCCATTACCTTGAACACGAGCGCATACACGGAGGTACCCCATGGCAACTGAATGCCGCGGCACACTGCGAACCATCCGCCAGGGCATGCACATGCCCGGCAACCAGCACGAACTCCTCGTCATCGCCCGGGATGACCTCCCGGCCTGCTGGCTGGAGCTCAAGGTCTACAAGGGCCAGCTCAGCCGGGACGACGCCAACGCCATCTGGCGCTACTGGCAGGACGGCGTCTGGCCGGATGACCCGGATCAGCAGGCGCGCCTGAAGAAGGCCATGGAGATCGGCCTTGGCAATGCCGCCTCCGCCAAATCGGCGCTCGACGCCGGCCGACTCATGAAGGATTTCCGTGGCATGGGGCGTTTCAGAACGACCCGCTACGTGGGCCGGGAATACATCGTCTTCAAGGACTACGCGGGGCTGCGATCCCTGATCCGGGGAACCCGTTACCTGGCGGACAACCCACTGGTGGTGGCCATGGGTATCGGTCGGCTGGGCATCAAGCATGCGGCCAAGGCCGGGGCAATGGTAACCGTCGTGCTGATGGGGGCCTATCGGATCGTGGAGTACCTGCTCAGCGACAAAACCACGCTGACCGCATTAATCGGAACGCTCGGCAGCGACATCGCAAAGATCGCGGCGGCGAGTGCGGTTGGGTATGGTCTCGGCTCTCTCGTGGTTGCTTCCGGGATGGTAGCGGGGCCATTGGTAGTTTCCATATTTTTTGGAATGGCGGCTGCCGCTGCGCTTGAGTATGTAGATGGGCAAGTCGGCGTAACCGACAAGCTGGTCGCTCAAATGGAGATTATTCTGCGGGAGATTCGGGGGGTTGAATCATGGAACTGCCGATTGCGAGTAAAGGCCAGAGATGCGTTCCACAATGCGGTTGATGCAACCGCTGAACTGATCGTGGAGACGGTTAGGCAATCCGGGGAAAAGGCTGTGCGCCGGCTTTTTGGTCCGACGTACTACCGTGGCCCGGCCCACCTTCCAGGGCTTAGGCGGTAGGCATGGAACGTTCGCGCCAGTACCGCCCTGAGTGGGACGACTCTCCAATCGTCATGAGTTTGCAGGACACCGTCTGGAGCCTTCTCGCGGCCATTGCCATGGCCGCGCTGGCGGCGGGTTCGCCGTTCTGGGTCCATGATCTGTTCGTTCGCGACATCTATGGGCCGCTTATTCATGGAGGCCCCTTCATCCGCGTAAATTACGCCTATTATGCATTACCGGCTGTTCTGCTTGCGGGCATACTCGGTTCGCTGATGGTAATTGTTGTTCACATTCAGCGCCTGCGAAAGGTGTCGCGCGCGCGAGTGCGTCCCTTCGTCGAATGGTGCGTGAAGGGGGTATACCTTGGTCTGATCCTGCTCCTCCCTGTGCCTATGGCGGCTGGATGGCTTACCGAACAGTATGTGAAGCAGCAGGGCTACGAGTACTGCGGGAAACTCTTCGAGTTGGGCGTTGCCACCTTTTCTCGCGGCTATGTCAACGATCCCCGCCTGTGCGTATCGCGGTTTGAGCTGGAGAGTTCCCTGGAGCGGTACGGTTACACGGACGCGTTGCGGCGCTACCGGTTCGGCAAGGAGCCATGAGCCTGTCCAGGCTGCGGTGGGTTTATGAATCCCAGCAATTTAGATGAAGGCCACCTTCCAAGGATCAGGTGGTAGCGATGAGGCGCTCTAACCTGGGTGCGAAGCGAGGTTTTCCGAGGTCATCTTCAGACGATCAGAGTGCGTTGATGGCAGGGGCTGTAATCATTCTGGTTTCAGCTATGGCGATTGGGCTTCCGTTTGTCTCATATGACATGTTTGTTCGTGATATCTACGGTCCTCTGCACCACGGTGATCCAGTCGTTCGCGTAAATTACACCTACTTTGCCGTACCGGCCATGATGCTTGGATCGATTTTCGTACTCATCATGCTCGTACTGGCGCAGATCCATCGGCTTTTGCATGTGCCGCTGGAACGCATAATGCCGGCGGCCAAATGGTGTATGAAGGGTGCCTGTCTCTCCCTGGGTCTACTTTTTCTACTACTCCTAATCGGAGGGCGGCTCACCGAGCAGGTTGTTAGGAGCCAGGGCTACAGCTATTGCGAGGAACTCTTCGAACTGGGCGTGGCCACATTCTCGCGCGGCTATGTCAACGATCCCCGCATGTGCGTATCACGGTTCGAGCTGGAGAGTTCCCTGGAGCGGTACGGTTACACGGACGCCTTGCGGCGCTACCGGTTCGACAAGGAGCCGTGAGCCTGTAAACGCTGCAGTGTGTTTATGAATCCCAGCAATAACACTGGTGATCCACAAGGGCCAGACTATCCGGGGTCTTGCCCGCGTGGCCGGAACTCGGGTAGATTTATCGCGCCTGACGAGACACGGAAGCCGGTCAGCCCACCTTGCAGACTCCCCTTCCCACCGATGTCACGCCACGGCGCCGGAGACGCTGGCGATAGCGCCAGCCGTTACCTTGAACACGAGCGCATACACGGAGGTACCCCATGGCAACTGAATGCCGCGGCACACTGCGAACCATCCGCCAGGGCATGCACATGCCCGGCAACCAGCACGAACTCCTCGTCATCGCCCGGGATGACCTCCCGGCCTGCTGGCTGGAGCTCAAGGTCTACAAGGGCCAGCTCAGCCGGGACGACGCCAACGCCATCTGGCGCTACTGGCAGGACGGCGTCTGGCCGGATGACCCGGATCAGCAGGCGCGCCTGAAGAAGGCCATGGAGATCGGCCTTGGCAATGCCGCCTCCGCCAAATCGGCGCTCGACGCCGGCCGACTCATGAAGGATTTCCGTGGCATGGGGCGTTTCAGAACGACCCGCTACGTGGGCCGGGAATACATCGTCTTCAAGGACTACGCGGGGCTGCGATCCCTGATCCGGGGAACCCGCTACCTGGCGGACAACCCACTGGTGGTGGCCATGGGCATCGGCCGACTGGGCATCAAGCATGCGGCCAAGGCCGGGGCAATGGTGACTGTCGTGCTGATGGGGGCCTACCGGATCGTGGAGTACCTGCTGAATGACAAAACCACGCTGACCGCATTAATCGGAACGCTCGGCAGTGACATCGCAAAGATCGCGGCGGCGAGTGTAATTTGGGTACGGCGCTGGATTGTATGTGGCCAGCTTCGGTTTAGTGTCAGGGCCGTTGCTGGTTTCCATTGTCGTCGGGACCATAGTCGCTGGTCTGCTTGAGTATGTAGATGGGCAAGTCGGCGTAACCGATAATCTGGTTGCTCAAATGAAGATTACTCTGCGAAAGATCAGAGTCATAGATACATGGGGCTGTCGACTGAGGGTGGCCGCTAGAGATACGTTGTACGACGCAGTCGATGCGACGGCCGAAGCGATTATGGAGACGGTTCAGAGGTCCGGAGAGAAGGCTGTCCGGGAGTTCTTCGGACCAACGTTCTATCGTGGTCCAGCACATCTTCCGACGCTCAGGTGGTAGCCATGGCTGTGGAGACAAGACGCCATACACATCAACCGGCTGCACAAGATGACGCTCCGTTGATCATGAGTTGGCAACTGACGGTTGGGAACATGTTGTCGGCAATGCTTATTGCCGTGTTGGCGGCTGGGGCTCCGTTCTGGGTCCGCGATCTTTTCGTACGCGATATATACGGACCACTTATGTACGGCGATCCCGTCGTTCGAGTGAACTATGCCTACTATGCATTACCGGCGGTCATGCTTGGCGGGCTGTTGTGGCCGATTTTAGTCTTTGTTACGCAGGCTCTACGCCTTTTCCAGGTATCCCGAGAGCGGATGCGGCCGTTTGTCGAATGGTGCGTAAACGGATTCTATTTAGCTCTATTCCTGCTCCTTCCTGTGCCAATGGCAGCCGGATGGCTTACCGAACAGTATGTGAAGCAGCAGGGCTACGAGTACTGCGGGAAGCTCTTCGAACTGGGCGTTGCCACCTTTTCTCGCGGCTATGTCAACGATCCCCGCCTGTGCGTATCACGGTTTGACCTGGAGAGTTCCCTGGAGCGGTACGGTTACACGGACGCCTTGCGGCGCTACCGGTTCGGCAAGGAGCCATGAGCCTGTCAAGGTTGCAGTGGGTTTACGGACGCCAACGCACCGTCTGGCAGCGCCAGCTGCGGGTTGACACCCGTAGGGGCGGCTCGTATTATGCGGCCTCGCTATGCAGGGTCCTCTACGTCCCCATCGTCTAGAGGCCTAGGACACCGCCCTTTCACGGCGGCGACAGGGGTTCGAATCCCCTTGGGGACGCCACTATCCCTTGAAGAGTCCAAGCAATTTGATTGTACGACTGTTTTGGCTATTCTGTGCCCAGCCCTCCCCACACGTCTCCCCCACACGTTAATCACATCCAATTTCGGTGGCGGTTCTCTGATTCTTCTGGCGCCACAATGCGGCCTTCTTCGAGTAATGCGAGCGCAGGGCCGTGTGGTGAACTAGGGCTCATGCAGAACCGAACTGGACTTCCCCCGGTGCAGTAGACATCTCCACACTGTCCACGGGTCGCGGGGCCTCACCACCGTGCGACAATGGTCGGAGGTGGGCCGTTGGAATCTGGCTCGCTTGCCGGTGGTACAGAAGGGTGGTACATTGCCCTCTCATGGAGGCTTTTAAGTAACTGATTTTTATGGAATGATCGATAGAAATGGCGGATCCCCTTGGGGACGCCATCGTAATTTTCAGTGTCGCAGCGTGTCAGCTCTGCACGCAACCCCCTTCCAATCCGGAATATCGATGAACGAAAAGTCGTCATCAGGACTGGTCGCAGTTACAGGCGCTACTGGATTCCTTGGTGCAGTCCTGTGTCGCAAGCTGGTTGAAGACGGCAGGAGTGTTCGCGCGATCTTTCGGAATCCCCGGAAGGTGGACTCTTTGAAGGATCTCGATGTTGAAAGGATCGAGGCTGACGTAACTGATGCACGATCCATGCTTGCTGCGCTCCAAGGCGTGGAGATCGTCTATCACGTTGCGGCGCTGTTTCGCGAACAGGGCGTGCCCGATTCTGCATTTTGGGAGACCAATGTCGAAGGAGTCCGTAACGTACTGGCGGCGGCGTCGAGTGTGGGAGTGCGGCGCGTTGTACACTGCAGCACAGTCGGAGTGCATAGCCATATTCCGTCGCCGCCGGCCGATGAAAGCGAAGCGTATCGACCAGGGGACATTTACCAGGAAACCAAGTGCGAGGGCGAGAAACTCGCACTGCAACGGTTTCGAGAAGGTGAAATCGATGGATGTGTAGTGCGGCCGGCGATGATCTGGGGTCCGGGCGACAACCGCACGCTCAAGCTATTTCGGGGTATTGCGAGACGACGAATGCCCGTCATCGGTACCGGCAAGATCCAACTGCATTGGGCGCTCGTCGATGACGTTGCTCGCGGCATGATCCTGGCCGGAGACTCGGAACGGAGCACAGGTCAGGTTTACATTATCGCGGGACGTGAACCAGTAACAATAGAAGAGCTTTTCGATCTGATAGCTAAGCATGTCGGTTCGAAGCCCCTTCGATTCAGGGTACCAGCACGACCGGTGCAAGTGCTCGGCGATATAGTTGAAAGGATCTGCAGGCCACTCGGGATCGAACCGCCGATCTATCGACGCCGTGTGGATTTTTTCACCAAGACGCGAGCGTTTGACTGGAGCAAGGCACGCGTCGAGCTTGGCTACACGCCGGGCCAGTCCCTGGATGATGAAGTGAAGCTGATCGTGGCGTCTTACAAGAAGCTTGGTTGGTTATGATCGTATCGCTGCCTGCGGCGGCACCTCTGGTAAGTGTTTCGCTCCCCTTGCCGTCGATTAATCGACATACTGCATCGCTCGATCGGACTATTGCCGTCGTTCGGCCGCTATTATGACAGGCGCGCACGATCCGCTGACCGACTCGCCGAGCTGCGACTAGTCCGGAACCTCAGTTCTGTACCCACTAGCGGCATCGGCTTCATCGATGCCCATCTCCTGGCGTCGACGGCAATCGAGGGTACTCATGTCTCTGGACTCGTGACAAGCGCCTGCGAAAGGTAACGGCCGGTCTCGAGTTGGCGTACGAAGACTGAAGTGCGGCTATTTCGGGTTCAGACCCGGCCGTCTCACTGTTATGCCAACCTTGCAAATTGGTGGCCAGCTGTCGTGCGCCCTTGGGGACGCCAATCCGTCGCTACCTACCCCGCAGGACGGAATCTCTCCATCAGCCCGGCCTTTGGGATAACCGCGAGTTCCTGCGGGAAAGAAGCGCGCCTGTCGTGAAACTGCCACAGTTTTTGTGAACTCGTTCGCAGTTTTTGGGCTTGGGTGTGTTTTGCTCTACCGATCCGGTAAACCCGATCGGGTAGACTGGTAAAGTTATTTACCAAAAAACCAATAAACAGCCATCAAGAAGCCATGTATGACCAAGAAGGGCATCCAGGACGGTGAAATCATGCGGCGCCTGCGCGAGCGGGCGGTGGAGTGTAGCCGCAATGGCATGGCCGTGGTTGATATGGGCGACCCGGAGCAGCCTCTGGTCTACGTCAATCCGGCCTTTTGCCTGATAACCGGCTATAGCGCCGAGGAGGCCCTCGGCCGCAATTGCCGGTTCCTGCAGGGTGGGTTCAGCGACCAGCCGGGCGTGGCGGTCATTCGGCGTGCGATAGAGGAAGGATGCGAGGCCGAGACCGTGCTGCGCAATTACCGCAAGGATGGTTCGCAGTTCTGGAACGAACTCCATATTTTGCCGATGCCGGACGAGCACGGTCGAATCACCCACTTCGTGGGCATCCTGCACGACATCACCATTCGCCGTCATTACGAGGAGGAATTGGCGTTTCGCATCGGTCACGATGGCCTCACCGGCCTGCCCAATCGCATGCTGTTGATGGACCGCCTGAAGCAGGCGGTGGCGGTGGCCAGGCGCAAGAAGAGCCGGTTGGCGGTACTTCATATCGATCTGGACGGTTTCAAGGTTTTCAACGACAGTCAGGGCCATCTGCTGGGGGATGAGCTTCTGCGCAGCGTCGCGGATCGCTTGCAAAGGGCCGCCCGTAGCATGGACACCGTCGCCCGTTTCGCCGGTGACGAGTTTGTCATGCTCTGTACCGAGCTGAATTGCGACGGCGATGTGCGGATCATCGCGGAACGCGTCATGGCAGCGGTATCGCAGCCGATCCATATTAATCAGATCACCAGCCACATGACCTGCAGTATTGGTATCAGCATGTACCCCAGTGATTCTCAGGATCCTGAGGACCTGATCCGCAATGCCGGCCTTGCCATGTCTCGGGCCAAGGACCGGGGGCGCAACGGGTTCGCGTCCTTTACCACTGACTTGAGTGACTCCATTACACGCCGTCTGATGCTGGGTAATGACCTTCGTCAGGCATTGAACAACAACCAGTTCCATCTGGTGTATCAGCCGCAGTTCAGCCTGGGCTGCAAGGGCGCCGTCGGCCTGGAGGCATTACTGCGCTGGGAGCATCCCATGCTGGGACCCGTCAGTCCGGCGGAGTTCATCCCCGTGGCGGAAGAAACCGGGCTAATTATCGCCATCGGCGAGTGGGTGTTGCTGACCGCCTGCATGCAGCAGCGCCAGTGGGTGGCGCAGGGGCTTCCCGCTTACCGGATCGCGGTCAACATCTCCGCGCGCCAGTTTGCCCGTCAGGATCTGCAGCATCTGGTGCGCACGGTGCTCGAAGAAACCGGTTTGCCGCCGAGCATGCTGGAGCTGGAGCTCACCGAGTCCGTGCTCATGGAGAATGCGGAGTCGTTCGTGAGAACGCTTCGTGATCTGCGCACGCTGGGCGTGACGCTGGCTATCGATGATTTCGGAACCGGCTATTCCAGTCTGAGCTACCTGAAACGATTTCCCATCGATCGGCTCAAGATCGACCGTTCGTTCGTCAACGATGTGACCACGGACCGTGACGATGCCGCCATTGTCCGGGCCATGATCGCCATGGCGCATAGCCTGCGCCTGGGTGTGGTGGCGGAGGGGGTGGAAACGGCCGACCAGTTTAATTTTCTCCGCGAGCTCGGTTGTGACGGCTATCAGGGCTTTCTGTTCAGCCATCCGCTGTCCATCGATGATGTACCAAAAATGGACCAGCACACCGACCTGCGTCTCGCCCATCAGCCAGGCGGAGCCGAACCAGATCTGGTTCCCGGCGTTTGATCCTGGCGGCCGGCTGCGCATAATAGCGCCATGATGTGTGCAGACCGTGTTTTCGTATACGGCAGCCTGCGGCGTGGCGGCACCAATCACCGGTTCCTGAAGGGCGGGCGACTTCTGGGCGGACACCGCACCGAGCCGCATTTTCGCATGCTGAATCTGGGCCGGTTCCCGGGCGTGGTGCAGCCTGGAACGACTGCCATTATTGGTGAGGTCTACGGTGTCAACCGGCGTGTATTGGCGGCTCTGGATGTGCTGGAAGATTATCCCCGCAGCTACACCCGCAGCCGTATTGCCACACCCTGGGGCGACGCCTGGATCTATCTTTACCTTGCCGGCCGGCAGCGTTTTCCGGAGATCGCGGGAGGTGATTGGTTACCCTCCGTGGTATGACGAATATCGGGTTCCCCGTATTCCCTGTCCAGCCGGTACAATCCACGTAACCAAAATTCAGTGTTGCCGAAATTCAGGAGCCGAATTTTCATGAGCGAGTCACCGTATATCCGCGACGTCAGTACCGAAACTTTTCGGGCCGACGTGATGGAAGCCTCTTTTCAGCAGCCGATACTGGTGGACTTCTGGGCGGCCTGGTGCGAGCCCTGCAAACAGCTGACCCCGGTGCTGGAGAAGCTGGTCAGTGCCTATAAGGGCAATTTCATCCTCGCCAAGGTGGATTGCGACAAGGAGCAGGCACTGGCGGCGCAGGTGGGCGTGCGCAGCCTGCCGACGGTCATGCTGGTCAAGGAGGGACAACTGCTGGATCAGTTTTCCGGCGCGCTGCCCGAGGGTGAGGTTCGCCAGATGCTGGAGAAACACGTGCCCATGCCCGAGGCCTCGCCGCGGGAGCAGGCCAGGGCGCATCTTGAGCAGGGTGACTTCGAGGCCGCGTTGCCGTTGCTGGACGTGGCGCACCAGGCGGAGCCGGAAGACACCGACCTGGCCATCGACCTCGCCCGGGCGTTGTTTCATTCCGGCGAAACGGCCAGGGCGGAAGCCTTGCTCGAGGCACTGCCGGACAGCACCCGCCACGATGATCGGGTCAAGGGCATGGTCGCCCAGCGCGCCTTTGCTGAGCGCGTCAAGGAACTCCCTGCACCGGATCAGCTGACAGCACGCCTGGCGGAGGATGCCACGGATGTCGAGGCGCGCTACCAACTGGCGCTGCACCTCGTGGTGCGCGGCGACTACGCCGCCGCCATGGAATCCCTGCTACAGCTGCTGCGCGAGGCGCCGGGCTGGAATGAAGATCAGGCCAGGACCACCCTGCTGGAAGTGTTCAACCTGCTTGGGCCCGAGCATCCGCTGGCGCGGCCTTACCGTCAGAAGCTGTTTCAGCTGATGTATTAGTGCGCGCGTGCTGTACCCACTGGCCGACGGTAGCATGGCGGACTAGTGCCTTGTCGTAAGGCGAGGCAGCAACACGCCAATCAGGACGCCGGTTGCGGCGCCGTACAGGTGAGCGTCGACAATGACCGCGCCGCCGATGAGTTGGGCGAGCGCGGGGCTGGGGCCGGCCAGTTGTTCCAGCAGAACTCTGCCAAGCAGCAACGCCAGGCTCGCCCATCCGAGCCAGCTGCCGCAGCGGGCCCCGCGGGCGCTGGCAGTACCCCATATCGAAGCGATCATCCCGGACAGCCCCGCGTACCAGTACAGGCCCGGTGAAAACAACAGTAAGCCCAGGCCGACTCCCAGCGCCCCGAACAGTGCCGAAAGCAACAGGCTGGTCGGCGTCAGCAGGCGGCCCAGTACCGCCAGCACCAGGGCAAGCCCTGCCAGGTTCACGGCCAGGTGTGTGGGGCCGAGATGGATCCAGTGCGCACTCAGCAGCCGCCACAACTGGCCGTCCAGGACTGCCGGCCGATCATAGCGGAGCAGGCCCCAGGCGGCGTCGGCAAACAACATGATGCCGAGCGCGGGCGCTGCCAGCAGGACGCCTACCAGCAGCAGATCCAGCCAGTCACTGCGCATGCCGACGTTCCCCCGCTGCTCTTCTTCGCATGAAATCCATTATGCCCAGCAGGGCGAGCAGCAGAAACGGCCACGATGCACCGCCACCGCCACGATCATTGGACAGCAGACCCTTGCAGTGACCTTTTCCCATGAGGATGTCCACGGTGACCGATTCGACATTGCCGAAGTTGTCGAACGCCGTCAGTTCGAGCTCGATCTGATCGCCCGCGCGAGCGCTAGCTGGGGGGGTAAAGGTCAGTACGAGGCGGTTCGGAACGCTCCGATCAGGCAGCGAGAAACGGAGGTCATTGGAATGGCCGCGAATGACCGGATCGAATACATATCGGTCGTATGAACCGTTGTATGCGAGTTCCAGTTCGGAGCTGATGCAGGCGTTGGCGACAAGGGTGGTGTGCGAGGCCGTGATGTTGAGTGGGGGGACGTTCTCGATGGCGCCTTCCAGGGCGAGCACCCATCTGTTTATCCACTGCCCGAACATAAAGACATTGGTGTATACGCCGGGGATGCGTTTGCCATTGCTGTCGCCTCCGCAGGGGTTGACGCCGAAACTGATGATGCCGAACTGGCGTATGGTCTCCGTGCCGTCCGGGTACCAGCCGAACAGCGGTCCGCCGCTATCGCCGAAGCAGGCGCCGACAAAGGGATCATTCGGCTCCAGGTAGCCGGCACACAGCATTCCTTCGGTGATAAGGCTGGAGTCGCCCCAGCGCTGCCTGCAGAGGTTGCGGGAAATCAGTTCCACATCCGCCTCCATGAGCTTGCCTGACGGATTCGGCTCCACTGTCTGGTCGGAGACGCCGTAGCCGATGATAAACGTGCTGAGGCTGGGGTTGGGGGTCTCGCTCTCGTTGGTTTCGGCGAGCGGTATGGTTTGTCTGCCGGTCAGCGGCTCCGCGAGCTTGAGCAGGGCGATGTCGGTGGCGTAATTGCCCGATCGATCCCGGTATTCAGGGTGAATAATCAGTTGCTCAACTTGTGTCTTCAACAACGAAGACCCGCTCAGGTCGTTGAAATCGCTGAAATCAAACCAGACTTCAACGTCCTCGGGCTGCGCCACGGGGCTTACCGTACGAGAGGACCCGAACAGACAGTGTGCGGCAGTCATGACCCATTGCTCGGCGATCAGTGTGCCACCGCAGCGGATCTGAGAGCCGTTGGCCTGAAACCACAGCACGCTCGACATCCAGGACGGTACGTCCGGTTCGCTGACGGGGGAGCCGCCGATCACGAAGGGCGTGAATTCCAGGTCGCCCGCAGCGACTGGCGGTGCGGTGATGATGCTTAGCGCCGAAAGCAGGAACGCGGGCAAAACGCCGTTTCTCCAGCGAACCGCACCGGGGGAACCTTTCACGGATGCCGGTGGTTCCGGCAGGCGCCGTATCCCGGCGCCTGCCATCATGGGGGCGGCATCTCGTCGAATTCCTGGATTTCCGGCATCTCGGGAAGCCCTCGAGCCTGGTTCTCGCGATACATGTTCATGAACAGCAATCCTTGCTGAATGGCATCGTCCAGAGCGACATGTTCCTGCTTCAGGCCGGCCTCGAACCAGTGACCCGGGAATTTTTCCCGGGAGGTGCGGCTGAAGGAGGAATGCTGCAGCACGGCCATGGCGTAGCTGGTGATGTCCAGGGCCGAGGTGGCGAACGGGGCCTCGCCGGTGAATCGATGCAGATAGTAATTGATGAACGGGAAATCGAAGCTCGCCGGAAATCCCACGAATACCGGCCGCCCATCCAGGGCACGCAGCCATTCCAGATAATCCTTCATCGCCTTTCCGGGGGCCTGCGGGTTGTCCCGTGCAGTCTTCCAGGCTTCAGGATGATCTTCCCACCAGGCCATGGTATTGGCGTGAGGGCGCGCTTCCGGCAGCGCATCCAGGTTACGGGTGAAGGTGGCTGTCAGCTCGCCTTCCTGGGTAATCGCGACGGAGCCGAACGACAGCATGGAGTTCAGCCCCGGCACGGGCCCGTCGCTTTCGACATCGGTGGAGATGAAAATGTCCTGCGGCGGTGATCTGAACCGCGACATGGCCGTCCTCCGGGAGTTATTGCTTCACCAACAGGCAGAAAACATACACGGACGCAGATTGGGCGTCCATGGCTGTGGCGCTTCGCACCCCTGGCGATTGAAACGGTCTAATGTAGAGCAGATGGAATTTCCGTACCCGGCAGCCTGCCATTCGCCATGGCTGCCAGCCGTGGAGGACTGCCATGTCGAGCGAGCAGGCTGTACCCGACGCTGATGCATCCACGGTTTCGCGGGTCGATGACGACGTGATTGTCATCCTGCCGGTGCGAAACCTCGTGCTCTTTCCGGAATTGATCCAGCCGCTGACTGTCGGTCGGCCGGCATCCTATGCCGCGGTTGCCGAGGCAAACCGGGGGGAACTCAAGCTCGGTCTGTTGTTGCAGAAGGACGCCTCGGTCAGTGAACCCGGGTCCCGGGACCTGCATCGAGTCGGCACGGTAGTGAAAGTGCTGCGTTATGTCAGCGGCCGGAAGGAGCAGCAGCATCTGGTCTGCCAGGGGCAGCAGCGTTTCCGGGTGCTGGATTTCATCGAGGGACAGCCCTTTTTGCTGGCCCGCGTTGAGTTCATTCGAGAGCCTGACATCTACGCCAAGGATGTGGACGCCCGCATGCTTACATTAAAGGAGCGCGCACTGGAGGCACTGCAGTTACTGCCCCATAGTTCCGAGGACATGGCTGATGCCCTGCGTGCCATTACCACCCCGGGATTGCTGGCCGATGCCATCGCGAGTTACCTGGACCTGCAGGCGGAAGAGCAGCAGGAGATTCTCGAGCTGGTGGACCTGCGTGACCGCCTGGACCGTGTGCAGTCTTTGCTGGATTACCGGGTGGAAGTGCTGCGCCTGTCCCGCAAGATCAGTGAACGCACACAGGCCACCATGGATGAACGTCAGCGTGAGGCCGTCCTGCGCGAGCAACTGCGTTCCATCCAGCGGGAGTTGGGCGTCGATGACAACCGCAGCGAGGAAATCCACGAACTCGAGCACAGCATCCGGGAAGCCGGCATGCCCGAGGATGTCGAGCGCCAGGCCCTGAAGGAATTGCATCGCCTTGAGCGCATGCCGGAGGGCGCAGCTGAGCAGGGCATGGTACAGACCTATCTGGACTGGCTGATCGGGCTGCCGTGGTCGCGTGTTAGCGAGAGCACCATCGATATCGCCCGTGCCAGGGAGCTGCTGGACGAGGATCACTACGGTTTGCAGAAGATAAAGCGCCGTATCCTCGAACATCTGGCCGTGCAGAAGCTCAATCCCGAGGGAAAGAGTCCGATTATCTGCTTCGTCGGGCCGCCGGGTGTAGGCAAGACTTCCCTGGGGCAGAGCATCGCCCGCGCGACGGGGCGGGAGTTTGCCCGCGCCAGCATCGGCGGCGTGCACGATGAAGCGGAGATTCGTGGCCACCGCCGGACCTACATCGGGGCGCTGCCCGGCATCATCATCCAGGGCATCCGCCGGGCCGGCACGCGCAACCCGGTCTTCATGCTCGACGAGATGGACAAACTGGGAGCGGGCGTCCATGGCGACCCCTCGTCGGCGCTTCTGGAGGTGCTCGATCCAGAGCAGAACAACAGCTTCCGGGACAACTACCTGGGCGTTCCCTTCGACCTCAGCAAGGTGATGTTCATCGGCACCGCCAATGTACTGGACCAGATACCCGGGCCGTTGCGTGACCGCATGGAAGTCATCGAATTACCCGGCTATACCGAGGAGGAGAAAGTGGAGATCGCCAGGCGCTATCTGGTCCGACGCAACCGCGAGTCCACGGGGTTGAAGGAAGAGCAGATTCACATCACCGACGCCGCTCTGCATCGGCTGGTCTCGGACTATACCCGTGAGGCGGGGGTCCGCAGCCTGGACCGGCTGATCGGAGCCGTGGCACGCAATGTCGCCGTGCGTATTGCCGAGGGCGTGATCACCACGGCCACCGTGGACGAAGACGGTCTGCAGGCGATCCTTGGTGCGCCGAGGTTTGAGAACGAGGTGGCCATGCGCACCAGTGTGCCGGGCGTGGCTACCGGGCTTGCCTGGACGCCGGTCGGCGGCGATATCCTGTTCATCGAAGCCAGCCTATCCAGTGGCAGCGGCAAACTCATTCTTACCGGGCAGCTCGGAGAGGTCATGAAGGAGAGTGCCCAGGCGGCCCTGAGCCTGATCAAGGCGCGGGCGGACAGCCAGGGTATTGACCCGGATAGTTTCGCACGCACGGACATTCACGTGCATGTGCCGGCGGGGGCAATACCGAAGGACGGCCCCAGCGCCGGCATTGTCATTTACACGGCGCTGGTATCGCTGCTGACCGGACGTTGTGTGCGAGCGGACGTGGCAATGACGGGTGAGATCACGTTACGCGGACTGGTGCTGCCGGTTGGCGGTATCAAGGAGAAGGTGCTGGCCGCACAGCGTGCCGGCATCCGCGACGTGTTGCTGCCGGCGCGCAACCGCAGGGATTTCGACGATATTCCGGAGAATGCACGCAAGCAGCTGACCTTTCACTGGATCGAGCGGGTAGAAGAGGCGAGTGAGCTGGTCCTGGCGCCGATTGCGGGATGATGCCCATGAAGCCTCGACCAAAGAGACCGGTACATCATGCCGGCTGCATACTGTAGGCGGCCATGCTCAGCGTGCCGTAGGTGAAGCTGTCATGCAGCCGACGTGCGTGGCCACCGGCGCCTCTGGCGACGAATAGCGGCATCAGGTGGTCCGGGTCGGGATGGGCGCGCCGGGCTTCCGGGGCCTGCTCATCAAAGCCCAGCAGGGCCGCGGTGTCGTTCGACGTCAGAGCGCTTTCCAGCCAGCGGTCGAAGGCCACTGCCCAGTCCTGCGCGGGCGCGTCTTCCGGATGCAGTTCGCCCAGATTGTGAACCGCCGATCCGCTGGTCAGCAGCAGCACGCCTTCATCCGCCAACCACCGCAATGCCTCGCCCAGCTGGAGATGGGCAGCCGGCCCGCCTGCCGATAGCGATATCTGCACCACGGGGATATCCGCCTGCGGATACATCAGTGACAGCGGTACCCATGCACCATGGTCCAGATCCCGGTCCTGATCCAGATGTGACGGCAGCCCTGCCGCCTGCAGCCGCTGCAAGATCTGCTCGGCCAGCCGAGTGTCGCCAGGGGGCTCATAGCGCAACTGGTACAGCTCCCTCGGAAACCCCCGAAAGTCATGCCAGGTGCGAAAGCTCTCCGGTGCACGGATGGCGAAGTCGTTGGTCTGCCAGTGCGGCGAGACCACCACAATCGCGCGCGGCCGACCAAGGTCTTCACCCAGCTTTTGCAAAAAGCCGTGGGCGGGTGCGGAGGACAGCGCCAGCGTGGGGGCGCCGTGAGAGACGAAAATCGTAGGGGTTGGCAAATGCATCGCGCGCTCCGTCATGGTGGTCAGGTTGTCTGTGCCCATCGCGTGTTCGTCTGTTCGGGCTGACTGAACTGCAGGGCGGCGAGTCGGGCATAAAGTTCGCTGCTGCGCAGTAGCTCGCGGTGGCTGCCCACGGCATGGATCCGGCCCTGCTCGACGACCACGATGCGGTCGGCGGCCACCACCGTGGCCAGCCTGTGAGCGATGACGATGCTGGTGCGGCCCGCCATCAGCAGCTCCAGCGCGCCCTGAACGTGACGCTCGCTTTCCGCGTCCAGGCTGCTGGTGGCTTCATCCAGCAACAGCAGTGCGGGGCTGCGGAGGATGGCGCGGGCAATGGCGATGCGTTGGCGCTGACCACCCGACAGCCGTACCCCGCCGGGGCCGAGCTCGGTGGATAACCCATTGGGCAGGCGTTCAAGGAACTCCGTGCACCAAGCGGCGTCGGCGGCCGCGCGCACCTGTGCGTAGGTGGCATCTGGTTTGCCGTAGCGGATATTATCCCAGGCGTTGCCGGTGAACAGCTCCGGCTCCTGCGACACCACGGCGATGCGCTCGCGCAGGCGCAGTGGGTCCACCTCACGAACGTCCACGCCGTCGAAGCGCAGACAGCCGGACTGCGGATCATAGAATCGTAGCATCATCGCCAGCAGCGTGCTCTTGCCGCCGCCCGAGGGGCCGACCAGCGCCACCCGCTCGCCGGCGCGTACGTGCAGGCTGATGGCGTCCAGTGCGGGTGTTTGCGGTCGGGACGGATAGCAGAAGCGCACTGCGTCGAACTCAATCTCTCCACGCGGCGGCTCCGGCAGCGGCCGCGGGTTGGCAGGCGAGGTGATCTGCGGGCGGACTTCCATCAGCTCCAGCAGCCGCTCGGTGGCGCCGGCGGCACGCAGCACATCGCCGGCCACTTCGGAGATGGCGCCCACGGCGCCCGCGGCCAGGGCCGAATAGAACACGAACGCGGCCAGTTCGCCGGCGCTCATGCGCCCGGCCATGACGTCATGGCCACCCTGCCAGAGAATCACGCCGACCGCGGTAAACACCAGCAGCATAACCGTACCAGTCAACCAGGCGCGTTGTCGGACTCGGGTCGCGGCAGTGGCGAATGCCTGTTCCACGTGGCCGCTGAAGCGACGCCTGTCTTCGCCTTCATGGCCGAAAGCCTGTACGGTGCGGATGGCATTCAGTGTCTCGCCTGCGTAGCTGCCGACGTCCGCCACCCGGTCCTGACTGCTGCGCGACAGGCGCCGCACGCGGCGGCCGAACACCAGTATCGGTACCATCACCAGCGGCATGCCGACCAGCACCAGGGCGGTCAGTTTGGGGCTGGTGTAGAACAGCATGATCACCGCGCCGAGCAGCAGCAGGGTGTTGCGGACGGCCATGGAGAACGACGTGCCGAGTATGGTCTGCAACAGGGTGGTGTCAGTGGTGATACGGGACTGGATTTCGCCGACCCCGTTGATTTCGAAGAATGCCGGCTCCAGGCTCACTACGTGGTCGAACACAGCTTGTCGCAGGTCCGCCGCCACGCGCTCGCCGATCCACGAGACGAAGTAGAATCGCAGCGCGGAGGCTACGGCCATGACGGCGACGATGGCCAGCGTCAGCAGCAGCATGCGGTTGAGCAGGGCCGGGTCACCGGAGACGAAGCCGCTGTCGACCACCAGCCGCAGCCCCTGGCCGATGGCGAGTACACTGCCGGCGGCGATCAGCAGCGCCGCCAGTGCGGCGGCCACCCGCCAGCGGTACGGCGCCAGGAAGCCCAACAGTTGTCGGAGCACGGACAGGTTGCGGCTGCGGGGCCGCTCGGCCAGGGTCTGATCTCTGGGCATGCTTCAATGCTCGCACGGGCTGTCGGGACAGGATCGGCGGTAAGTTACTGGAATGGGGGCGTGGAGACGCGCATGCAATGGGCGCGGCCATAGCCAGACGTACACAACGACTGGAGGCACTGCTGTGCCGGCCATGACGCCACTGCTACGATACAGCCTGCTGCAGGTGCCGGGCTACCTGGTTCTGGTGGTGTTACTTTACATGGCCTGGTACCAGGAATGGCTGGATGCGGGCACGGCCGCCGTTGTCATGGGCTTCTGGGTGTTCAAGGATGCCGTTCTGTATCCTCTCTATCGCCCGGCTCTGCAAGGGCCTGCGCCCACGGGCGCGCAGGCGCTGGTCGGTACCGAGGCAACCGCCTATACGGTAATCGACCCCCGGGGCCTGGTGCTGGTACGCGGCGAGCGCTGGCAGGCGCAAAGTGCCGAGGGAACGCGCATACCGCCGCGAACACGGGTCCGTGTCGTGGCGGGCAGGGGCCTGCTGCTGCAGGTCACACCCGTGGATCCCCAAATCGACTGATTACCCCCGCCGGCGCGCCGGCTCGGCATTTTCGGAGAGTGCTTGAACCATTACGACGTCATCATCATCGGTGCCGGCGCGGCCGGTCTCATGTGCGCGTTGACCGCCGGCCAGCGCGGGAGACGCGTCCTGCTGCTCGACCACGCCAACCGGGTTGGCAAGAAGATCCTGATGTCCGGCGGCGGGCGCTGCAATTTCACCAATATGTACAGCACGCCCGAGAATTTCCTGTCTCGCAACCCGCACTTCGCGAAGTCCGCGCTGAGCCGCTATACGCCCTGGGATTTCATCGCCCTGGTGGAAAAGCATGGCGTGCCTTATCACGAGAAGACGCTGGGGCAGCTTTTTTGCGATCGCAAGGCGAAGGATATCGTTGAGCTATTGCTTGAGGAGTGTCGGGCGGGGGAGGTGCGGGTGCGTACCCACTGCAGCGTTCGCGACGTACAGCCCGGTGCGCCGTTCCGGCTGCAGACCAGCGACGGCGACGTCAGCGCCGACTCGCTGGTGGTTGCCAGCGGCGGCCTGTCCATACCCAGGATGGGCGCCACCGGCTTCGGTTACGATCTCGCCCGCCGTTTCGGCATCAATGTCCTGCCGACCCGCGCCGGTCTGGTGCCGTTCACGCTCGGGGAAGATGACCTCGGTCGTTATGCCGATCTGACCGGAGTCTCCGTGGAGGCGGTTGCCGAAGCGGGCGATGCGGCCTTTCGCGAAAATATTCTGTTTACGCACCGGGGGCTCAGCGGGCCGGCGGTGCTCCAGGCATCGTCCTACTGGCAACCCGGCGACACGGTCAGTTTCGACCTCTACCCGGAGCAGGACCTGCGCGAGCTCATCGAGTCGGCGCGCCGGGCGCGGCCGAAACTGACGCTGGGGAATCTGCTGGCCGAGCGCCTGACCAAACGCGTGGCCAGGCGCTGGTGTGAACTCTGGCTGCAGAACCTGCCGCTGGATCAGCTCGGCGACGCCGATATCACCAGGGCCGTCGAGGCGTGCCAGCACTGGACTGTCCGGCCGGCCGGAACGGAGGGTTATCGTACCGCCGAAGTCACGCTGGGCGGTGTGGATACCGATGCGCTGTCATCGCAGACCATGGAGTGCCGCCATGTTCCGGGGCTCTATTTTATCGGCGAAGTGGTGGATGTGACCGGTCATCTGGGCGGCCACAATTTCCAGTGGGCATGGGCGTCGGGCCGTGCCGCCGGCGCGTACGCGTGACTGATGGCAAGGTCCTGATCGCGTCTCCCTAGCCGTTTTCAACGGCAATCCGGCATCTTGTCCTTGACGACTGCGCCGCCAGCGCAAACCATGTGCTGATGACCGGACAACCCTGCTACTGGAAGGATCTGACCACCATCGAGCTTGCGGACTACGCTGCCCGGGATGCCGTGGCGCTGCTGCCATTGGCAGCAATTGAGCAGCACGGACCTCACCTGCCCCTGTCCACCGATCTGGATATCGGTAACGGTCTGATAAAACAGGCCGTGGAGTACCTTGCGGAGGACTTCCCGTTACTGGTATTGCCGCCCCTGATGATCGGCGACAGCATGGAGCATACGGCCTTCAGCGGAACGCTCAGCCTCGAGCCGGAAACAGTGATTACGGTGATTCAGCAAACGGGTGCCGCCGCGGCCCGGGCCGGAATCCGCCGGCTGGTGCTGTTCAACAGTCACGGCGGCAACCGCCAGGTGGCCGATATCGCGGCACTGCGGCTGCGCCGGGATCACGATCTGTTGGTGGTGAAGGCCAATTATTTCCGTTTTCCACCGGTGGACGTGGGGCTTGGCAGCGGGGAATTGCGCCACGGCATTCACGGTGGTGCGTTGGAGACGGCGCTGATGCTGCATTTCAGGCACGATGCGGTGCGCATGGAGCGGGCGCTTGCGGGTATTTCGCTTGGTCAGGCACTGGAGCGGGATAATAGCCACCTCGGGCCGGAAGGGGTCGCCTCGTTTGCCTGGATGGCCCAGGATCTCAACGTCTCCGGGGTTGTGGGGGACGCCACCCAGGCAACCGCGGCCATGGGCGAAAAGCTTGCCGCGCATTACGCCGGCATACTCGCGGAGGTGCTGGAAGAGACGCTGGCGTTCGACCTCTCCGCGCTCAGACCCTGACTGCTACCGTAGTCGCCTCAGCGTCCTTCCGCGTCCCGCTCCTCAAGCAGGCCGTCGAGCATATGGCCGGCCCGTTCGGCCTTGGTGTTCAGGTAGCCCAGGTTGTGGGGGTTGATGGTGCCGTGCAGCGGCTGTCGGTCTACGATTTCGATGCCGCCGCGGGCGAGGGCGGCGACCTTTTCCGGGTTGTTGGTGAACAGGCGCACCCGGTTCACGCCGATCTCCTCAAGCATGGCGACTGCCGCCTCATAGCGGCGCTCATCATCGTTAAACCCGAGCGTGCGATCCGCATCCACCGTGTCCATGCCCTGATCCTGAATCGTGTAGGCCCGCAGTTTGTTTGCAAGACCGATGCCGCGCCCTTCCTGTGCCAGATATAGCAGCACGCCGCCGCCTTCGGCGGTGATGGCGCGCACGCTGTTGCGCAATTGCTCGCCGCAGTCACAGCGCAGGCTGCCGAACAGGTCTCCGGTGAGACAGGCCGAATGAAGGCGCACCGGCACCGGGTCCTGCCAGGCTCCGGGATCGCCGATGAGAATGGCCAAATGCTCCAGCACGCCGTTGTCTTCCCGGAACAGCATGAAGCGGGTTTTTTCGGCATCTTCCAGAGGGACAGGAGCGTCGCTGGTGCGCGCCAGCCGCAGCCGTGGCCGGAACATCAGAGTTGCAGCCTGCTCGGCAGGTACGCTGAGCAGGGTGCTGTCGCCCAGCAGGGCGAGCAGGTCCGCGCCCGGGGCGTCAGGTACGGGTACGCTGAGCATTGCCGGCAGCAGTCTGCCGGTTTTCGCCAGATTCAGGGCGCCGAGCTCGATTTCACTGACGGGACGGGTGATCTGGCGCAGCAGTGCAGCCGACAGCGTGGTAACCGGTGCCGATGCCAGCGCCATGATATCCGAGGTGGTTGCATCGGCGGGCACTGGCATGGATACGGCGCCGCCGTCAGTGCCCCGCAAACCAAGCGCGAACGCCCGCCGCGGTGTGAGCAGCAGTCGCGGTGCGGTACCTGTCAGCGCGGCCAGTTCGCGTGGATGGCTTTCCGCCATGGTCTCCACCGCCACGGTCAGGATTCCACCGGCCGGACCAAACAGGTGTATGGGGTGCCCCCTGCGCAAATCGAATACGCCGCGTTCTGCCTGGTGCATGTTTTCTCGATCTTTCACCGTTCTAGTGACCCCATCGGACAATAACAGTTCACCATTCCATGCCGTATCAACGCCGTGCGCGGGATACTCAGACTGATGCTAGCATGCGGTTCATGGCCAAGCGTGCACATGCCCCATCCGTTATCGACGAGACTGCTGCCTGGGAACTCATCCTGCAGGCGCGCCGTGTCTGTCCGGGTGCGCGTGTGCAGCGGGAACTCACGGCCTCGGGCAATCCGGCGCCGCGGCTTCGCGTGCACTGCTCCGGGGCGTGGGAATCCGACGCATCCGTGACTGATGAAGCGGCCTTGATGCTGGACCTCTATATTCCCTTGTGCGTGTCAACAGGCCGCGCGATGGTTGTCGCGCAGATGGGGCAGAGTGTGGACGGCCGCATCGCGACCGCGTCTGGCCATTCACACTATATTACCGGTTCGCAGGATATCCTTCACCTGCATCGGCTACGTGCCTTGTGTGATGCGGTTGTCATCGGCGCGGGAACGGCCATTGCGGATAACCCCAGGTTGACTGTCAGGCACGCGAACGGGCGTTCGCCGGTGCGCGTGCTGATCGACCCCCGGCTGCGGGTAGGCCCTGATCGACACCTGTTTCAGGATGCCGCGGCACATACCCTGGTCCTGTTTGATGCCCGTTCCGCCCATCTGGCGCCGGCCAGGCGCGAGGCGGTGGAGTGGCTGCCGGTCACCATCGAGGAGGGCGGCGTACCTCCGCAAGCGGTGCTGGCCTGCCTCGCCGAGCGCGGGCTGCACAGGGTGCTGGTGGAAGGCGGGGGTCAGACGGTATCGCGCTTTCTCCAGGCCGGCGTGCTGGATCGCCTGCATGTGACCGTGGCACCGCTGATTATCGGTTCCGGGCGTCTCGGCCTGACGCTGCCGCAGGTGGCGACGCTGGATGAGGCACTGCGTCCGGCGTGCCGCCGCTTCCACATGGGGGAGGATGTGCTGTTCGATTTCGGCCTGCGCCAAGCAGCAGGGCACCCGGCAGACTGGCGATCAGAATGACGATACCGTAGGCAACGGATGCGGCCACGCCACCGGTGGCCTCAAGCCCCGCCAACGGCCAGACCAGGGCCGCTGCTCCTTCGCGCAGGCCCCAGCCGGCTATGCTTGCCGGTATGAGCATGGCCAGCAGCGTGAGGGCAATGAGCGGCGCCAGGGTCAGCAGCGGCGCGTCCAGGCCGACGGCGCGCGCGACAATCAGAAATACCGCCATGTAACTGGACACCACCAGCAGTGAGGTTAGCAACTGAATGAAGAATGCGTCCGCGGCGAGCAGCGTGCGGTAGGCATCCGCCCCCAGGCCACGGTGCAGTCGAACCGGCCCCAGACGCAGGGCAAGCAGCGCGATTCCGGTGATGCACAATAGAAGGGCACCGCTCTGCAGAACGGCACCGCCGGGCAGGTGCTGAACCATGCTTGCCAGCAGCCCGGGGCTGGCAGCCAGTGTCAGCAGAACCATCAGCAGCATTGCAGCCTGGCCGGAGGCGCGTTCCAGGATCACGGCACGGGTGGCCGCGCCAAGTGCGCCGGTATTGCGGCCGTGCCGCCAGGCCCGTGCCGCGTCGCCGAGTACCCCGCCCGGCAGCACCTGGTTGATAAAGGTGGCGAGATAGTACTCCCGCACCGCGGCAGGAAAGGGTAGCGTCAGGCCCAGTCGGCCGGCGGTAAAACGCCAGCGCCATGCCGACAGCAACACCTGGAGCACGGTGATGGCGAGGGCGAACAGCAGCCAGGTCGGATCGGCGTTGAGCAACAGCTCAATCACTTCGCCGGCATCCAGCAGCACCGCCATGAGGGCGAGCAACCCGAGGCTGATCGTCACCCGGACGAGGTGCCGGAGGCGCGGCGGTATCATGTCGGCGCGGCCGGAATAGCGAACAGGTCCTGGTGCCCGACCACAACGTGCGCCTCGCTGTAGCGTATGCAGTTATGACGGCGGACCGCCCAGTCCAGGAAATCAGGCGCATGGGCCTGCTCCTGCTCCATTGCGGCACGTAGCCAGCCGTCCAGCAATGCTCCCTGGAGCGAGGCCGATTCGGGGCCGAGTAACCATGGGCTTGGCTGCAGCTGGACGGTGTAGCCAGCTTCGGCGAATACTGCGGCGGCACGCCGTGCGGCATCCGGGCCCAGCGCGGGCCCCAGGCCCTTGTCGCGGCGCTGATGGGCATTGACGGCGTGGCGCACGGCTTCATCCATGGCGTCCTCCGACTCCCAGCGCATGTCGCCGTCGTAGCTCAGGGCAAACAGGACGGCAGCGTTGGCGCGCCGACAGGCGCTGGCCAGGTCCGCCAGCCAGCTGTCGGATACCAGGTCCAGCAAGGCCGATGCGGTCACCAGGTTCGGTGCGTCGACGATCAGCGCGGCAGGGTCCGCCAGTCCCAGTTGCCGGGTAATGACCGGCACCGGTCGTCCGTCGGCATTGCACAGGCTCGACAGACTCCGGTCGGCCAGGGCGAGCAGGCGGCGATCATGGTCCACCAGTGTCCAGTGCTGGGCGCAGGCCAGTGCGGGAGCAAGGTAGCGTGGATTGGAGCCCGTACCCGCGCCAAGGTCCAGAATCCGCAGGGCATCCTTGCCGTTGGCCCAGCACCCCACGGCGTGCAGCAGGGTATCCGGGCGAGCGGCGTGGTCGGCGGCCTCGCGCAGTTGCAGCCAGTCGGCATCGAAGTGGCCGCTCATGGATGCCCTCCCTGGATGTCTTCCAGTGTCCGTGCGAACCGGTCGCCGGCCGCCTCCCAGTCGGGCAGGGCCTGACCTGCCTCAATCGCCCTGGTGCGCAGGCCGGCCTGGATCCGCGGCTCGGTCATGAAGCTGCGAAGATTGTCAGCCAGGCCTTCCACATCTCCGGGTTCCGACAGCAGGCCGGCGCCATCGGGTACGGTCGAGGGGATCGCGCCGCCGCGTGTGGCGATAATCGGCAGCCCGCGGGCCAGCGCTTCGGCAAACACCATGCCGTAGCCCTCATAGTGAGAGGGGAGAACAAAGGCATCGCTGGCGTGCCAGTAATCTGCCAGCCGCTCCGGCGGGTGTTCGCCGTGGAAGTGAACCTGTTTTTCGAGTTGCAGGCTGCCTGTCAACTCTTGCATGGTGTTTGCGTAATCCGGGCTATATGCCAGGCTGCCCACGCAGTCGAGGTGCCAGGGGAGCGTGTCGAGCGTTGCCAGGGCACGGATCAGAATGTCATGACCCTTGCGTGGAATGACGGAGCCGACGCAAAGCAGGCGCAGACTGCCGTTGGCACTGCCGGCGGCAAGCGGAGCCGGGTCGGTGCCGGGCGGCACGATGGCGATGCGATGCGCGGGAACACCGTAGTCGCGCATCCGCGAGGCGGTGAACGGACTGTTCACGAGCACATGGCGGACGTGACGCAGCGCTTCCCGTTCGCTGGCGTCCAGCGTGTCCCGGCGGGTCGCGGACAGGCCGGTCTCGTCGGCCAGCGGGTGATGAATCAGCGCCACCAGACGCAGCCTGGCCCCGTGTCGCGCGGCGATGTCCGGCAAGCCGCCGAGGGCCAGGCCGTCGATGATCACGAGGTGATTGTCCGCCAGCGCCGCCAGGCAGGTGTCGGCACCCCGACGTGCGGTGTCGTCGCAGTCCGGGAAGCGGCCAGGCAGGCCCTGCAACAGGATGTCCCAGCCGTGCCGACGCAGGCCGGCCACCATGTGCCGGTCATAGACATAGCCGCCGGTAAGCTGTTGCGGGTCGCCGGGAACCAGCAATATCGCCTCATGCATGGCCGGCATCCAGCGGGCCCTCGAAGCTGGCCCAGGCGACATGCGACTCGTTCAGGGTGACGGCGACGGCGCTGAGCGCCCGTGCGCCATCGCCGAGTCGACCGTCCAGTATGGCGGTCGCCAGGCGCTGGTGAATAACGCGGGCGAGGAATTCCGTGGTGGTGTTGTGGCCGGAAAACGCGGGTTCGTCATCAAGGTTGCGGTAATTGAGTTCCGCCAGAATTGCGCGCAGCGTCTCGGAGGCCAGACCGATGTCCACCACCAGGCCGTCGGCGTCCAGTTGCGCGCGCCGGAACGTTGCATCCACGACATAGGTGGCGCCATGGAGTTTCTGCGCCGGGCCGAAGACCGCGCCACGGAAGCTGTGGGCAATCATGAAATGGTCACGAACATTGAGGCTGTACATGGGGCTCCAGGGTCAATCAGGGTAACGAATCCGGTGGCAGAGGCTGCCGCCGGGGCGAGTGGCCAGCTCGGCCAGCGTCTCCGGCAACTGCTCGAAGGCGCTCTCTCCGGTAATCAGATTATCGAACACCGGATCGATCAACAGTTCCATCGCGAGCCGCAGACGCCGCCCATGATCCCACCGGGGCGCGCGCTCAGGCGGCAGCCGGCCAACCTGGGAGGAACGGATGCGGAGCCGGCGGGAGTGGAAATGTTCACCCAGGGGCAGTGAAACGGCCTGGCTGCCGAACCAGCTCACCTCGACGATGCGTGCTTCCATGCCGGCAATCCGCAAGGCCTGATCCAGGCCCGCCGGGTTGCCGCTGGCATGCAGCACCAGATCCGCTTCCATCGCCGCATCCGCCGGCAGGCAAAAGGACAGCCCCAGTGCCCTGGCGATCTCCGCCTTGCCGGGATCCGTGTCTATCAATTCCACGCGCGTGCCGGGAATTGCCGAGCACAGTGCCGCGGCCAGGCAACCTACCACGCCGGCGCCGATCACGCTGATGCGGTCACCCAGGCCAGGTGCGGCGTCCCATACCGCATTCACCGCGGTTTCCATGTTCGCCGTCAATACCGCCCGGGCGGCGGGCAGGCCCTCCGGCAGCGGTGTGACGGCGGTCGCCGGCACCACGTAACGGTCCTGATGCGGGAACAGACAAAAGACCTGCTTGCCCAACAGCGGATCCGGCCCTTCCTGCACTTCACCGACATTAATGTAGCCGTATTTGACGGGGCCGGGGAATTCGCCTTCCTGAAATGGTGCGCGCATGGCGGCATACTGGCTCTCGGGCACACGGCCCAGATGAACCAGGCTTTCCGTGCCGCGGCTGATGGCGCTGTAGAGCGTTTTTACCAGTACGTCCGTCGGGCCGGGGTTCGGCAGTACCGTGGGCCGCAACTGGCCCGGGCCTGGTGGGTTCGCCCAGTAGGCGAGAGCGGTCTGTGGCATAGGTTGATATCCTTTGGAGGGATGTCGCCGATCCTTTACATGAGCCAGAGACTCCCAAGGTACTTCATCATTGGCTGAATCGCGCACTGCTGCTGAACTTGTGCTTCGGTGATTGTCTTACTGACATGCATATTACCCGGAGGATAGCCCCATCGACGTCGTGCAACCGCGACCATCCAGGTACAAGGCCTTGCTGAGCGGTGCCATTGCCGACCTGCTGGCCGGGTTGGCGCTGCTCACGGCACTGGCGCTGAGCCTGTGGCGACTGGCCGACACGCCCGCTGCCGTGGTGGGGCAGGCGCTGCTGGTTTATGCCGTGATCGCCTGGCTGGTGTTTGTTGGCAGAGGGCGGGCGGCACTGGGTGCGGCAAACCGGATCACCCTGCTGCGGGCGGTTGTGGCCGCAGTCTTTGCAGGCCTGATATTTCACGCCGAGGCGGTTTCCACGCATGCCTGGTGGCTGGTGGGCGGCGCCAGCGTGGCGCTGTTGCTGGACGGCATGGATGGCTGGGTCGCCAGGCATTTCAGCGCCTCCAGCGCATTTGGTGCGCGCTTCGACATGGAAGTCGACGCCTTCTTCATCATGGTCCTCGCGGCGCTGGTTTTCGAGTTCGGCAAGGCAGGGCCGTGGGTGCTGCTGATCGGCCTGATGCGCTACGGTTTTGTCCTGCTGGGCTGGTGGTTGCCGGCACTGCGTGGCGACCTTCCGGCGAGCATGCGGCGCAAGACGGTTTGTGTGCTCCAGTCGGTTGTGCTGGTAGCGGCACTGGCGCCGATCGTCGGGCCGCGGCTTGCTACATCCCTGCTGGGGGCGGCTCTGCTACTGCTTTGTTATTCCTTTGTGGTGGACAGCATCTGGCTGTTGCGCCATCCGTCACCAGAAGGGGAGAAGACCCATGAAAACGCCGCTCGCTAAACAAACAGGGTCCCGCATGTTGCTGGCGGCCGTATTGGTCCTGCCGTTGATGCTTGTGTCAATGGCTCAGGCGGAGCCCCGGCGCTTCGTAATTGACGATAACCATTTCACCGCCAGTTTTCTGGTCGATCACGCCGGTTATGCCAGAGTGCTGGGGAGCTTTCTGGAGATTGAGGGCGAGTTCGTATACGACGAGCAGGCCAATGCCCTGCAAGGCGGCAGCGTGACAATCCACGCGGACAGCATTTTCACCAACCACGAGGACCGCGACGCCCATGTGCGCGATGAGGACTTCCTGCACGTAAGCGAGCACCCCCGGATCACCTTCGAGGCCACGCAGTGGTCTCCGGGCGAGGATAATACCGGTGTACTGACCGGCGATCTGACCATGCTCGGTACCACGAAGCCGATCGACCTGGATGTAACCATCAACCGAATCGGCGACTACCCGATGGGCGGCGGGTTGTTGCGCCGCCCCCCGTACGTCATTGGCGCATCACTACGCGGTACGGTGCGTCGCAGTGAATACGGCATGACCTATGCGCTGGAAAACGACCTGGTGGGGGACGAGGTGGATCTGATCCTGGAGGTTGAGGCCCGCAGGCAGTAACAGCCCGCTTCAGATGGCCTGCGCCTCCACTTCCAGGCGGACCATTCTGACGTGCGTGTTGCCCTGGGCGTCGACCGGGTGGTTGTCGATGTAGGTATCGAGGGCTTCGGTTAGAAACGGGTCGCGCAGCGCGGTCGGCAGGCGGTCGGTATACGGGAACCAGGTTGTTCGCAGCCAGCCCAAAAGGCCGTCTGTTCCCTGATGCTGCATGTCCTTCGGAATCAACTCTGCGCGCACCGGACAAAAGCCTGCCTCCGGCAGCCAGGTTGCATAGTCTTCTGGCCCATAAAAGTGGTAGGGCTGGGTGAAGCCCTGGAAGTACTGCCGCCAGCGCGGGGCATTCATGACCGTCTGCATGGCATCCAGTATGCCGGCGGCGTTTCCGCGCCCGCCCATCTGAAACAGGACCCTGCCCTGCGCCCGAAGGCAGGCGCGCAGGCCCTTGAGCACGGCGGGATGATCGTTTATCCAGTGCAGCGTGGCATTGGAGAATGCGATGTCGAATGATTGGGCAAGATCGATGTTCGCCGCATTCATCCGCAGGAACGACAGATTCGGGTGCGTGGTGGGCGGAAACCGTTTGCTGGCGAGCGCAATCATGTTGCCGGACTGATCGATGCCGACAACCTTGCCGTCGCCGACAGCCTGGGCGAGCCGGGCGCTGATCTTGCCGTCCCCGCATCCGATGTCGAGAATGCTTTCGTTGCCTTGCAACCGCAGCTTTGCGATCAGCTCATGCGCCCATTGCAACTGGGCGGAAGAATTGCTGGCGTAATCCTCGGCGTTCCAGGTGCCTGACGTCATCAAGGAGCCGTCCTTATCGTATGGAAAGTGCGGAAGATTGCCATTGTCCACACGTCAGCCGCAATAGTCGGCTGTGGCCGATACGCTGACAGCAGTCGGCGCGGCGTGCGGTTTGGCGTGAACTCCCCTAAAGTACCAGCCTTTCAGCGAGTACAATTTTGAGGCGCTCTGTTGCGACCAGACGTTCATAGCGACTACCCACACCAGCGGCCGAACTGGCGGATCATCACCAGTCTGTTGCCCTATCTCCTCGAGTTCCGGGGCAGGGTGGTGCTGGCGCTTGCCTTTCTGACCATTGCCAAGTTGGCAAACGTGGCTGTGCCGGTGGCGCTGAAGTACATTGTTGACGGTCTGGATTCCCCCGCGGAGGCGCTGGTCGCGGTGCCGCTCGGGCTGCTGGCGGCGTACGGCCTGTTGCGGTTCAGTGCGGTGTTCTTTGGTGAACTGCGTGACGCCGTGTTCGCGCGGGTGGCCGAGCGTGCGATGCGCCGCGTCTCGTTGGCCGTTTTCGAGCACCTGCACAACCTGGAGCTGAATTTCCACCTCTCTCGTCGTACCGGCGGCCTGGCGCGGGACATCGAACGTGGCACCACCGGCATCAGCTTTCTGCTGCGCTTCATGCTCTTCAATATCATTCCGACCCTGCTGGAGATCGGCATGGTGGCGGTGATTCTGCTGGTTGCCTTCAGCCCCGGGTTCGTGCTGACCGTGGTGCTGTCGGTGGCCGTGTATATCGCATTTTCGGTTTGGGTCACCGAGTGGCGGACACGCTTCGTGCGCGAGTCCAACGAGATGGACAACCGCTCCAATACGCGCGCCATCGATAGCCTGCTCAACTACGAGACTGTCAAATACTTCGGCAACGAGCGTTTTGAAGCCGAGCGTTTCGACCACGGTCTCGCGGCCTGGGAGGAAGCGCGGATGAAAAACCGCCTGTCGCTGGCCGCGCTCAATTCCGGCCAGGCATTGATCATTGCCGGGGCGGTGACGGTGATGATGGTCATGGCGGCAAGCCAGGTGGTTTCCGGGCAGATGACCCTGGGCGATCTGGTGATGATCAATGCCTACATGATTCAGCTCTTCATCCCGCTCAACTTCCTCGGTTTTGTGTACCGGGAAATTCGTCAGGCCCTGGTCAATATCGAACGGTTGTTCGGCCTGCTGGGCCAGACTGCCGGGGTAACCGATCGGGAAGGCGCCACGGAGCTGCATTGCGAGCGGGGTCATGTCCGTTTCGACGCCGTGGTGTTCGGCTATGGCCCGGACCGCACCATCCTGCATGACGTTGGTTTCGACATTCCCGCCGGCAGCAAGGTGGCAGTGGTGGGGGCCAGCGGTGCGGGGAAGTCGACCATTGCCCGGCTGCTGTTCCGCTTTTACGACGTGCAGGCCGGTTCCATAACGGTGGATGGTCAGGATATTCGCGACGTCACCCAACAGAGCCTGCGCCGGGCCATCGGCGTGGTGCCTCAGGATACGGTGCTGTTCAACGACAGCATCTTCTACAACATAGCCTACGGCCGCCCCGATGCATCCGAGGAAGAGGTCAGACGCGCCGCGCGGCTCGCCCATCTGGACGACTTCATCGCCCGCTTGCCGGAAGGCTACGACACCGTGGTCGGCGAGCGGGGCCTGAAGGTCTCCGGCGGCGAGAAGCAGCGGATCGCGATCGCCCGCATGCTGCTCAAGGACCCACCGATTCTGATTTTCGATGAAGCCACCTCGTCACTGGACTCTGGTTCCGAACAGGCCATTCTGGAGGCATTGAACGAGGTCGCCCGGCGGCGCACGACGCTGGCCATCGCGCATCGGCTGTCCACCATCATGGATGCCGACCGGATCATTGTGCTCGACCAGGGGCGGGTGGTGGAGCAGGGCACGCATGGCCAGTTACTGAGCGCGGGCGGCCTCTACGCGGCCCTGTGGGCTCACCAGCAGGAGGAGCGGCTGGCGCGGGAAGCGGATTCGGTGGCGCCGGGCAGTAATACATGAAAGGCCCCGCCCGACTGTATTATCGGAGCGGGCCGGGTGCGGGTATTGATTCGGCGGCGTTCATCAGGTCCAGCGCCAGGCGGCGGGCGGCTTGCGCGGCATTTTCAGAGAGTTTCCACTGTTCCGTCCGACCGAGGCGGGTTTCCAGCCTTTCCAGCAGTTCCACGATACGGCGCATGGGCTGGATGTAAAACCGGACCAGGGCATCGCTGATGTCCTGCGTGGCGACGCCGATCTTCATGGCCCAGATACATGCCGCGCGTGCATGCCATTCTCCGAATTCGATCAGGCTCTGAATGGTTTGTAGTTGATGTTCTACATGGACGCTGCGGTTGAAGCCGGGTGGACTGCCGGCAAGCTGATCGAGCAGGCCGTTGGCTGCGACGGCGATTGCCCGATGATTGCCGTTCATCTCGCGCAGGCTGTGCCGCATGTAGAGCCGGCGGCGCTTACGAAATGCACGTTCGATGGCGGGCTGGAACAGCGGCCGCCTTGCCGCCACGGCATCGAGCGGCTGGTTCAGCGAGGATTCGCGATCGTACCAGTCCAGGGCTTCCACCACGGCGGCAGGATGCCGTTTCGAGGCGGGCAATGTGGCAAGTGCCGCCAGCAGGTGGTCGGCCCTGATGGTGCCTTGCCGACGATAGGCTGGCCGCAGCTGATGCCCCAGGTGGTAATCCAGTACGACGGCGAGTTCACCAGGCTCGAGGTACCCTGGCCTGACCTGCAAGGCGGCCGCCGCCACGTCCCGGTGATGAACGGTTGTCACTTCCAACGCCTGTCTGTAAGCCTGATCCGTCATGGCTGAAACCGTCACGTCGGCGACCGGATAACGGCCGGGTAACGGGAGTATATGCAAGGCGTCGGGTTCTGCCCGTGGTGGCGAAGATGGGTTGTGGAGTCGTGGCTGCCATGGGCTGATCGGAACGGCGGCCAAACGGCTCCGCCGAAGCATCCATGATTTCAAGGATGACGCGGTGTGCCGCGCGGCATGCCGCCCTGGAACAACGATGTTTGTCGAACCCGAGCCGGGTTTCCAGATCCGCCAGGTCTTCGGCCTTGCGGCGCAACGGGCCTATGAACAGTCGCACCAGCGCCTCACCGATACGCGGTGCGGGAAAACCATTCTTGATTGCCCAGGCGGCCGCCGTACGGGCATGCCACTCGCCGGAGCGGATGAAACTCTGCATGGTCTTGAACTCGGCCCGCAACCGCGCCTCCGATGCGGGGGCTGCATCGGCTTGGTCCAATTCGGCCTGCAGACGGTCGATGGCCTCGGCGAGGTCGTGGTAGCTGCCTATGATGGCGCGCAGGCTGTGCTCGGTATTGTTGCGCCGTCGGGGCCGGAAGGCACGTTCGATGGAGGGCTGAAACAGCGGCCCGCGGGCGACGACTTCCGGCAGACGCAGGTTCAGGCATGCGCCTCGGTCGTACCAGACCAGTGCGTCGACCGCAGTGCGTGGATGGCGCTGTTCAGGCGGCAGGCGGGCGAGCGCGGCGCGTACGTGATCGGCCCGGAGATAGCCCAGTTCCTGTAACATCTCCCGCAGTTGCTGGCCGAGGACATAGTTGATAACGATGGCCAGCTCATGCGGCTCGAGATAATCCGGGCGCAGGCGCAGAATTGGTGCCAGGACCGTTGCGTAGCGGACAGTTACGCTTTCCAGTGCCCGCCAGTAGACGCCATCGCTCATGATAGAGATCGCCGTCACTGCAGCCGAAATCGGCCAATTAAACAAAAGTATATGACAATTGCCCGGCTGGAGCGAAATGCCGGAGAACCGAGAGAAACCACCATGCGGATCTGGGTCGATGCGGACGCCTGCCCACGTGTCATCAAGGACATACTTTTTCGCGCCGCCGAACGCACCGGTACGCTGCTGACGCTGGTCGCCAATCAGCCTCTGCAGACGCCGCCGTCGCCGCTGATTCGTACCATTCAGGTATCCGCCGGATTTGACGTGGCGGATGATCGCATCGTGGAACTGGCCGCTGCCGGAGACCTGGTGATCACCGGCGACATTCCGCTGGCGGCCGAGGTCATCGACAAGGGTGCACAGGCCCTGAGCCCGCGTGGCGAATTGTTCAGCCCGGATACTATCCGTGAACGCCTGGTCATGCGCGATCTGATGGACGAGCTGCGGGGCAGCGGCGTGGATACCGGCGGCCCGGCCGCGTACTCCAGCCGCGACCGCCAGACTTTTGCCAATCAGCTTGACCGGATACTGGCCCGACGCTGAACCGGCGCCGGTTCGGTCAGTCTGCCGTTACCCGGGCGAGAAACTGTTCCAGTTCCCGCCAACTGGCCGCCGTGGCGTCGGCATCGTAGCCGACCGGCATATCGAACTCCCTGGCGGCACGGTCCGCATCGGGATTGGTGAAGGCATGGGTCGCGCCATCGAAGCCCACGAACCGATAGCGCACGCCGGCATCGTCCATTTCCTTCCGGAATGCCTGTACCTGGTCCGGCGGCACCAGAGGGTCAGCATTGCCGTGCAGTACCAGCACCTCGGCATTGACCTCTCCCGCCTTTGCCGGCGTCGACGTGGCGAGGGCGCCGTGAATGCTCGCCACGCCACGCAGGTCGGCGCCGCCACGGGCCATCTGCAGCACCACGGCGCCGCCAAAGCAGTAGCCGATGGCGGCCAGCCGGTCATCCGCTACCGTGGGGTGGGCGCGCAGCACGGCTTCGGCCGCGGCAAAGCGCTGCGCGGCGATCTCCGGGTTCTCTCGAACCTGACCGGCCATGGCACCTGCGTCACGGGGGTGATCCGCGGTGCGACCCTCGCCGTACATGTCGACGGCGAGTGCCGTATAGCCCATCTCTGCCAGCTTGCGGGCGCTGGCTCGGGCGTGTTCGTTATGACCCCACCACTCGTGCACCACCAGCACACCGGGTCGTGAGCCCTCGTCAGATTCATCCCAGGCAATATAACCGTGCATTTCGGTGCCACCCGCCTGGTAGCGGACGTTTTCTGTCTGGATGTTCGCGGCCATGGTTACTCCTGTCCAAATGATCAACAGTAATGCCAGGCCGAACAGTGATACGCGGGTCATTTCGGGTCCTCCACGAGAACGTCACGGAAAATTGGATCACCGTTCAGCATAGCCGACTCCGGGAGTGTCGCATGCGGTGCGCTGAACTGCACCGTGACCCGCCGTCGGTTGTAGGGTAGCTTCTTTGATTCAATGTCCGGCTCAACGTTCAGGTGTGTACGCCATCATGCGACCGACCCGAAGCTCCATGGATCATCTGGTCACGGACCCGACCGGTTATGCCTGGCGCGCGATTTTCGACCCGCCGGTGAATCTCTATCTCTGGCCGCGTCCGGCGAGATTTTCGAGCATGCTGGAGGCCTGGATTGCCGAGGCACCGGTGAATGCGCAACTGCACATCGACGACAGCGGCGATGCGCGCCGAGGTCTGGCTGCGATGCTGGCGCACTGGCCCGGGGTGGAGAACGCTGATTGCGCTGACTGGATCGCGGACATGGCCATGCTGACGGAACGCTACCGGGCGCTGGCCAACCGGGTGCCGGTGTGTTTGCGGCTGCAGACCATTGACGACGAGGACGGCACGCTGTTTCACGTCGACCACCATACTGTGCGGCTGGTGTGCACCTACGCCGGGCCGGGCATTCAATGGCTGCCGGACGGTGTCGTCGCGCGCGACCAGCTCGGCCTGCGGGGCCGCAACGTTACTGCTGCCAACAGTGCCATCGGGCCCGTTGCCGCCATTCAGGACATCCCCCCCGGAACAGTGGCGCTGCTGCGTGGCGAAGGCGAACCCGGCCGTGAAGGCCGAGGTATTGTGCATCGCTACAGTGCGGTCCGCGCCAGACGGCGACGGGTGCGGCTTACGCTCGAGGTGCGTGAGCATCGGGGAGTCACTGAGCAACGCTAACGCCTAACGCGCTGGCGTGAACAAATCGGTGTCTCCCCAGGCTGGATCGGGCGCGCCGGGTCCATTAGGATACGCCCTCCCATCACGGTATCCGCCGGAGGCACGCCTTTTATGTCCACCCCTGTAACCATCGGGTCCGCACAGGCGCCGAGAGTTGGGTTCATCAGCCTCGGCTGCCCCAAGGCTCTGGTGGATTCAGAGCGCATCCTGACCCAGTTGCGGGTGGAGGGCTACGAGGTGGTCGGCGATTACGGCGAAGCCGATCTGGTGGTGGTAAACACCTGCGGCTTCATTGCGTCGGCTCGCGAGGAATCACTGGATGCCATTGGCGAGGCCCTGGTCGAGAACGGCAAGGTGGTGGTGACGGGCTGCCTGGGTGCCACCGAAGCGGTCATCCGGGAGCGGCATCCGGACGTGCTGTCCATTACCGGCCCCCATGATTACGAGGCGGTGATGCGCGCGGTACATAAACAGCTGCCGCCGCCTGAACGCGATCCGCTGGTGGATCTGCTGCCGGCAAGCGGTATCAAGCTCACCCCGCGACACTATGCGTATTTAAAGATTTCAGAAGGTTGTAATCATAAGTGCAGTTTTTGCATTATTCCGAAACTGCGAGGCAAACTGGTCAGCCGCAGCCTTCCGGAGATTCTCCGCGAAGCCGAACGCCTGGTGCGCGACGGCGTCAGGGAGTTGCTGATCGTGAGTCAGGATACCTCCGCTTACGGGCTGGATCTGCGCTATCAGGAGGTTGACTGGAAAGGGGAAACCCTGCGCACCAACATGGCGGATCTGTGCAAGGCGCTGGGGGATCTCGGTGTCTGGGTGCGCCTGCATTACGTTTACCCTTACCCGCATGTGGACGAGACCATCCCGTTGATGGCGTCCGGACACATTCTTCCGTACCTGGATATTCCTCTGCAGCACGCCAATCAGCGCGTACTCAAGGCGATGAAGCGACCCGCCAACGGCGTGAAGGTGCTCGAGCGCATTCGCGAATGGCGGCGCATTTGCCCGGATCTGACGATACGCTCCAGTTTCATCGTCGGTTTCCCCGGCGAGACCGAGGAGGAGTTCGAGGAACTGCTCGATTTTCTCCGCCAGGCGGAGCTTGACCGCGTTGGCTGTTTCACTTACTCGCCGGTGGACGACGCTGACGCGAATGCGTTGCCGGACTGGGTGCCGGCTGACGTTGCGGAGGCCCGCAAGCAGCGGCTGATGGCCGTTCAGGCGGAGATCAGCAACCGCCGATTGCAGCGTTTCGTCAACCAGACCACCCAGGTGATCGTGGATGGCTTCGATGAGGATGGCATTGCCGTTGCGCGCAGCTTCGCCGACGCGCCGGACATTGACGGCCTGGTCTACCTTGATGACGCCGATGACCTGCAGCCGGGAGATTACGCGGATGTGCTGATCAGCCAGGCGGATGCCCATGATCTGTACGGGCGGGTCATCCGTTGACGGTCGGTGCCGAACGGATGTGCCTGGTTCTATCGGTCGCTGTCCGGGTTGAAGGCTGTTCGCAGCCGCCGAAGGATGCGAATGGCATCCTGCATTTCGGCATCATCAAGCTGCTCCAGGTGCTTGCGCAGTAGTTCACTGTGCGCCGGGAATACCGTCTGGAACAGCGACTCGCCGGCCGCCGTCAGCCGGGCAATGGTGCTGCGGCGATCGATTTCCGCCGGAACGCGCTCTATCAGGCCCCGGGATTCAAGTCGATCGACAACGCTGGTCAAGGTCGTCTTGTAAATTAGCGTTCGGCGCCCGAGTTCCTTGAAGGTCATGCCCTCGGTATTGCCCAGCGTGGCGATCACGTCGAACTGCGCGGGGGTCAGTCCCTGCTTTCTGATATGCGGAATGGCACAGGCCTCAAAGGCCTGATACGCCTCCACCAGTTCCCGCAGTACGTGCATGAAATCGGGTGCCTGTTTTCCGGGCTCGGTCATGACGCTCTCTACCGTATTCCAGAGACTACTTAAGGAGACACTGATGTATTCCCATGGTGCTCTGCGGAGCCATTCGAGCGCGCTGGCAAGGCGGCGTTCGC
>JBBDNK010000042.1:0-47051 GCA_040877625.1 Aquisalimonadaceae bacterium | reverse complement strand
TTGCCTGCGAGCCGCGCCTTGCCCCCGGGCACGCTGCAAAGCCAGAGCCCCATGGGAATACATCAGTGTCTCCCTAAGTCCGCTCGGCCCGCAGGGTGGCCGCATGGATGCGGCCACCGGCTGTCAGCACAGGGATGTGCTGTCAGCCGGCCAGGACTTCGGGGCGGATCAGGCGTAGCGCGGAGCGCCTGACCGCCACCTCCCCTGCCGCCAGGATCGAAGCCCCCGTTCGCCGCCAGTTGCAATATTCTGAAACGCCAATCCGGCACTATCCCGATAGACGCCATCGGATGTCTGACTCATGCTTTCCATGATATGCGTTCACATCTGGACAATGTCGGGAGGACACTGACCGTGAAGACCACCAAGGAGATGTACACTGACACCCCGCCAGCACCCATCAACATCGGCATAGACGAATCCACCCGCCAGAAGACGGCGGAGAATCTGTCTCGCATGCTGGCGAGTACCTACACCCTCTACCTCAAGACCCACAATTACCACTGGAACGTCACCGGCCCTCAGTTCCAGACGCTGCACCTCATGTTTGAAGGGCAATATGTCGAACTCGCCACCGCGGTAGACAGTATCGCCGAGCGCATCCGTACCCTGGGCAATCCGGCCCCCGGCACGTACCAGGAATTCACCGCACTCAGTGCGATCAAGGAAAACGCCGGCGTTCCAGCCGCCGAGGAAATGATCCGTCACCTGGTTGATGACCATGAGACCGTGGTTCGTATCGCGCGGGACATGTTTCCGTCCGTCGATACCGCCGGAGACGAATCAACCGCCGATCTACTCACCCACCGCATGCGCGTGCATGAGAAGACCGCCTGGATGTTGAGGAGCCTGCTCGGTTGATAAAGCTGATAATAATGCGTCATATGCACAGGACGCCGCCCGCCCGCTGACGGGCGGCGTCCTCGCGCGTGCTTCCCATGCGGACGGCCGCATGTCCACCGACGTTTTGAAACACCCGCCCGCAGTCAACACAACCACACCCAAATAGGTTTGTTTTCCGAACGCCAAACCCCGAACGGAATAACGGGAGTATACAAATAATCATTAGCTGGCTTATAGTCCACCTACCAAATGAAAAAAGGGGCACCAGCCATGTCCTGGGCCAACGAACTGACGCGGCAGGCAGCACGCCTGGCCCTTCTTCCCTCCCGAATGCGCGTACCGGCGGCCCTGTTCTCCGTGGTCCTGATTGTCGCAGTAACCTGGCTGGTCTACATCACCGGCGGGACAGCCTACGTCTACCCGTACCTGATGTTCTTTCCCATCCTGCTCAGTGCGGCGCTATTCGGCATGCTCGGCGGCGTGACAGCGGCCATGCTTGCCGGCCTGGCACTGGGTCCTTTCATGCCGCTTTATGTCGTCACGGAGACCGCGCAGACCACCATCAACTGGGTAATCCGCCTCACCCTGCTGACCTCTATAGGCGGCTTTGCCGGCATGCTTTTTCAGCTGCTTCGCCACCAGTTGAACACCATCCGCCGCCTCGCCTTCCGCGACCGCGACACCAGCCTCCCCAACCGCCTGTCCCTGGAGGAGGACCTGAGCGAGTTGATACCTCCGGCGACTGCTGACGCCGAAGACAATTCAAACCCGCCGATTCATGTGGTCTCCGTGCTGCTGCAGAATTTCGAACAGATCAATACCAGCCTCGGCTTCCGCGCCGGCAGCCAGCTGATGTGTGAAGTCGCCGCCGCCCTGGAGAATGTCCTGGACGGCAAGGGCGACGTCTATGTGCTTGACCCCGGCAAATGCGGCGTGGTGTTTCGGGACATGGACAGTGCCGACTGCATGATGTGGGTGAACCGCCTGCTCAAACAGTTCGAGCTCCCTGTCTCCGTGGAGGACATACCCATTCACCTTGAGGTCACGGCCGGTATCGCCACCTATCCGGACAGTGAACGCCTTGATGCTGAATGGCTGCTGCGTAAATCCGCGCTCGCCATGTGGACCAGCAACAGCATCGGCCAGCGCATCGCCTCGTACGATCACACCATGGAAGGCGATATGCGGAACACGCTGCAGCTGCTGGGCGAATTGCGGCGGGCGATCGAACTTGATGAACTGGTCATGGTGTTTCAGCCGAAATTCCGGCTCTCGGACAGCCAGCTTATCGGCGCCGAGGCGCTCGTGCGCTGGCAACATCCGACGCGAGGACTGATACCGCCGGGGATGTTTCTGCCCCAGGCCGAACAGACCGCACTCATGGACCCCCTGACGCTCTGGGTCGTGCATGACGTTCTTCGTCGACTGAAGGCCTGGCGAGAAACGCACCCGGAACTGGGCATCGCCATCAACCTCTCGGCCCGTAATCTGCTGGAGCCACACTTGCCGGAGCGCATACCGGAGCTGCTGGTCGAATATCAGGTGGAGCCGGGATCGCTGGAATTCGAGCTGACCGAAACCATGCTGCTCAGAAATCCCGACCAGTGTATCCGTCATCTGGAAATGCTGGCGAATCACGGAATTCGGCTGGCCATTGACGATTTCGGCACGGGTTATTCTTCCCTTGCCTACCTCACCCGGCTGCCGGTCGACGTGCTGAAAATCGATCAGACGTTCATCCGCCATATCGCCACCCGTGACAAGGACCGCACCATCACGGCAGCCAGCATCGACCTGGCGCGGCGCCTCGGCATGTACACCGTGGCCGAGGGCGTCGAAGACGCCGCCGCCATGACCGTGCTCGGCGAGCTGGGCTGCGACGCCGCGCAAGGCTTCTATCTTGGCCGTCCGATGTCGGCGGAGGACTTCACCGCCTATCTCGGGAACCCGGCGCTGGCGCGCCACCACTGACCCGGCGGCGCTGCCACCACCAGATCAGACCGAGCAGGCCGAGTGCGGGGATGAAGAACCATTGCCGGGCGGGGCGATCCGCGGGCACCAGGATGCCCGTTATATCCCAACCGAATTCCAGCCCCATCCGGTCCGCGGTACTGCCGTAGCCGACATTGGAAATCTGCACCCGATCGCCCATCTCCATCACGGTTAGCCCGGCACCCGTCAAACGCTGCGCTACGGAATCACCCGAGCCCAGAGGGAGCATCGCCACCCGGGAGATATCACGACCGTCGGCATTCATGCCTTCAACCCAGATGCGCAGATGGCCCCCCTCACGCGTCTCCCCGACGACTTCGGCAAGTTGGTCCGGCGCCAGTCGGTCGTACTCCGGGTGGATGTAATCCATCCAGAAACCCGGGCGCAGCAAGGTGAATGCGACCAGCAGCAGGCCGACCACTTCATACCAGCGCGTACGGGTCAGAAACCAGCCCTGGGTGGCGGCCGCGAATACCAGCATGGCGACAACGGCGCTGAAGATCACCAGACTCAGATCCCACCAGCTGGTAATGCCGATTAGCAGCAATTGCGTGTTGAAGATGAAGATAAACGGCAGCGCCACGGTACGCATGCTGTACCAGAACGCATGTACGCCCGTCATGATGGGGTCGCCGCGGGATACCGCGGCGGCCGCGAACGAGGCCAGCCCCACCGGCGGCGTGACGTCGGCCATGATGCCGAAATAGAACACGAACAGATGCACGGCGATGAGCGGTACGATCAATCCCGCATCCGCCCCCAATTGCACCACGATCGGCGCCATCAACGTTGCGACAATAATATAGTTGGCGGTCGTCGGCAGACCGAGGCCGAGCACCAGGCTCATCACCGCAACCAGCACCAGCATCACGAACAGATTGCCGCCGGACAGCGTTTCCACTACCTGAGTCAGCACCAGGCCGATACCGGTCATGGACACCGTTCCGACGATAATACCGGCGGCCGCGGTCGCAACGCCGATACCCACCATGTTGCGGGCGCCGCCGACCAGGCCGTCGAGCAGATCCCGCACACCCTCCAGTGCAGCCTCCGCGTAGCGGTGTCGGCCGCGGAAGAAGCTCATGATCGGCCGTTGCGTCAATAGGATGAAGATCAGGAACGCTACCGCCCAGAACGCCGACAGCCCCGGAGACAGACGCTCCACAATCAACGCCCAGACCAGCACGACAATGGGCAGGATGAAATGCAGCCCGCTGTTGATCGTAGGCCCTGGAGCGGGCAACTCCGTCGGCGCCTCACCGCCGTGATCAAGTGCAAGTTCCGGAAAACGCGACGCATTCCAGAGCAGGCCGAGATAAGAGGCCAGCACCAGCACCGCAATGATGATGTTGGCCGCATCTCCGAACACCGGCCGCATCCAGCCGATGCCGTAATACACCACACCGGAGAGCACAACGATGCTGAGCACCGAAAACGCCATGGTCAGCAGCTTGCGCGCAAGCGGAGTTTGCACCTTGGGTGGAATACCCTGCATCCCGGCCTTTACCGCTTCCAGATGGACGATATAGAGCAAGGCTATATAGGAGATGACGGCCGGCAACAGCGCGTGCTTGATCACTTCCACATAGGGAATGCCCACGTACTCGACCATCAGGAATGCGGCGGCGCCCATCACCGGCGGCATGAGCTGGCCGTTTACGGAGCTGGCCACTTCCACCGCGCCCGCCTTCTCCGAGCTGAAACCGACCCGCTTCATGAGCGGAATGGTGAACGTACCAGTGGTCACCGTGTTGGCAATCGAAGAGCCCGAAATCACCCCGGTCAGACCGGAGGCGACAACCGCCGCCTTGGCCGGCCCACCGCGCAGATGACCGAGCAGGGAAAATGCGACCTGAATAAAGTAATTGCCGGCCCCGGCACGATCGAGCAATGCGCCGAAGAGCACGAACAGGAACACGAAGCTGGTGGACACGCCGAGCGCAATGCCGAACACGCCCTCCGCGGTGAGCCAGAACTGCGAGGCGGCGCGCGACAGGGACGCGCCGCGATGAGCGATCAGATCCGGCATGTAGGGGCCGGCGAAGGTATACAGCAAAAAGACCGCGGCAATAACGGTCAGCGCCGGCCCAAGGGTTCTGCGCGTCGCCTCAAGCAGGGTCACCATGCCCACGCCGGCGACCACCAGGTCCATCAGAATCGGCCGACCCGGCCGCAGCGCAAGTTCGTTATAGAACACGTACAGATAAAGAGCGGAAAACGCAGCGGCCAGCATCAGCAGCCAGTCGGTCACCGGAATTCGCGACGCCGGCACGGGAAACAACGTGCTCCATGCCACCAGTCCGAAGGTTATGCCGATGGCGAGCATCACCACCGGGTTGGTACCCGCTGCCAGCCCCAACTGCAGGGCGCCAGCGTAGACAAGGGCGACCACGGTCACCACCAGATACAGCCATGCCACCAGTCCGGGCTTTCGGCGCCCCGCATCCAGCACAGCCGGGTACGCGGCGAAGGCCAGGATCATGGCGAAGGTCAGGTGGATGGACCTGGACTGGGTATCGGTAAATATGGCGAAGTTGAAAATGAACGGCAACGGCGAGGCGATCCAGACCTGAAACAAGGACCAGGCCAGGGCCAGGGCGTAGAAAAACCGCGCCAGCAGGGGGCCTGGATGTCTGCCCCCCGTTTCAACCTGTTCCAGCAGTGCCGTTGCACCGCTATCCGCGTCTGTACTGCTCTCGGCCACGGTTCCGCCCTCTCCCCACCACAAATCCGTAAATGCGCGGTCCCTGCACGAGTAGCGGCCGACCCGGCGGATACCTCCAACCAGGCCGGCCGCTTACAGCGCAATGGCTACTTGAGCAGTCCTGCTTCCTTGTAATACTTCCTGGCACCGTCGTGCAGCGGCGCGGAGAGGCCATCACTCACCATCGTTTCCCGATCCAGCACGCCAAATGCCGGATGCAGGCCCTTGAAGGTGTCGAAGTTCTCGAACACGGCCTTGGTAACTTCGTATACGACTTCATCCGCCACATCGGATGAACTCACGAACGTGGCACCGACACCAAAGGTCCGCACATCCCGATCCTGCCCGGGGTACATCCCCGCCGGAATCGTTGCGTGGAAATAATACGGATTGTCCGAAACCAGCTCGTCCACCACATCGCCTTCGACCGACAGCAGTTCCGCGCCGCAGGTAGCGATTGGCTCCTGGATTGAACCGGATGGATGCCCCACGGTGAATAGAATCACGTCGATGCGATTGTCACACAGCGCCGCCGACTGCTCCCGCGAGGGCAGCTCCGAGGCCAGCGCGAAATCGTCCATGGTCCAGCCGTACTCGCTCATCAGAAGCTCGACCGTGCCGCGCTGGCCCGACCCCGGATTGCCGACATTGACGCGTTTGCCCTTGATGTCCTCGAAACTGTTGATGTCGGCGTCCGCGCGCACGACCACGGTAAACGGTTCCGGGTGCATGGAGAACACGCCTCGCAGCTCCTCGTGCGGACCGGCGTCGTTGAACTGGTCAGTGCCATTGTAGGAGTGATACTGCCAGTCGGATTGGACCACGCCGAATTCCAGCTCCCCCTCCCGCAGCGCGTTGAGATTGAATATGGAGCCACCGGTGCTTTCCGCGGAACAGCGAATGCCATGCCGCTGACGATCCTGATTCACCAGCCGGCAGATCGCTCCCCCCGCCGGATAATACACGCCGGTGACGCCACCGGTGCCGATGGTCGTGAAACGCTGCTGTGCCTCGGCGGTGGCGGAGACGCCAAATGCGGTCGAAGCCAGCAGCACGCTGGCGGCGATCCCGCCAAGCCCGGAACGCAGGAATGCATTGTTCATGGTTATCCTCCTGAAGCGGTCTACGCGTATGATGACTGTCAGGGCATGCTCGAATGCCGACCCTTACAGTCAAACTATAGGAATCCACACACTTTTGTAACAGGTTCGTTATGTCAGAGGAATCGCCGGTTATCCGCGGCCGGCCCCGCGGCGTTATTGCAAGATGCGCCAAAGCATGAAATGCAGCGGCCGGTCTACTTGAAGTAAAGGGCGCCGTGGCGGACAGCAGAATCCGTAGCAAACGTAACAAGTTCACCCTACGGAGCCTCTGATTTATTCACGCAATCGCGCTCGAGGCAGTATCTCCCGCCTGGTACTGACGTCCGCCGTCATGCATGACCTGTTTCTATCAGGCGACGGGTTGCGGCCAGGCATAACGCCCGTTATGGTGCTTTGAAAGTCTGGTCGGCCACCAGATACAGTCAGGCGAAGGAGTGCCAGCCAAAGAAATGGAAGATATGACATACGAAAACGGGCGCAAACCCGCCGTCGGAATCATGGCAAACACGATCTGGCGAGCACGGGCTCCGGATAGTGCACTTGATGTGGTTCTTCTCACCCACCCCAGGGACGATACGGACCTTTCCCGCCTGCTTCCCTGGCTTACGGGTTTCAACGCCGATTATCGCCTCACCCTGATGCGCCATCTTCGCCCCGTCCTGGGCGAGGTTATAGAAATGCCGATGCTGAAGGCAGGCATCATGTTCCTGACCTGTCCGGCGGAGGACATCGTCAACCCCAGGACACGCCGCCGTTGCCGGGAAATCCTGGAACAGGAAGCTTTGCCCAGGATTGCCGAAACCGGTGCCAAGGTCGTGTGCCTCGGCGGCCTCACCGCCTCGCTGACCGGCTACGGGAGGCGCATCCGCGACCGCGCCGAAGCGCTCGGGCTCCGAATCACGTCAGGGCACAGCGCGACTGTTGTCAATATGCTGAGCACAATGGAAACGGCGCTGAACGCCCTGGACCGGCCGATAGAGCGCAGTTCGGTCGTGGTTATGGGCATGGGCAGCGTCGGTACCGGGTTTGCCCGACTGCTGCTTGAACATCGCCCACTGCCTCGCGAACTGGTACTGATGGATCTGCCGAGCCGACGTGGATACTCCGAAGAGCTCGCGGGCGAGCTTCACCGATCAACCGGCTGCGAGATCCGGGTGGCCTCCACCGCTCCCAACGGCCGCGTGCCTCCGGGGGGCAGCCCTTACCGCTGCGACATCCTGGTCAGCGCCATCAATGCCAGTCATGTCATCGAGGTGGATAAACTCGCCCCCGGTACGCTTCTGGTGGACGACAGTCAGCCGTGGTGCTGGTCCCGGGACGATGCCTGGCAGCGCTGCATGGAACACCAGGACATCATTCCCTGCGAAGCCGGCCTGGTAGATTGCAGTCACCTGAATTACGTCTCTCACTTTCCGTTTGACTTCGCCGACCACGATGCCCAGGGCAGCCGCACCGCATGGTGCTGTCTGACGGAAGGCCTGATGATGGCGCTCGACCCGAGCCTCCCTCCCACCGAGGCAATTCCGGAAACTGCTCAGCTAGTGCTCTATGACCGCGCCTACGCGAGGCTGGGGTTCCGTCCCGCACCGTTACAATGCGGTCCGCATGCGCTTCCGATTGAAAGCCTCCGGGCCAGGGAGACAGAGCTGGGTATGGTGGGTAAGGTGGGCGATATGGACGTATAGGCGGCGACAGCAGACGACAGGCGCCGCCGATCACACTTGTTACACTTAGAGTCATGGACAGCTGGCATGGAGACAGCCGGTGGAGACCTTAGCCCCGCACAGCCTCGGAGACGTTGATCCGGGTGGACCAGAAGGCCGGGCCGCGCTTGCGCGCATGGTCATCCGACTGATGGATCTCTGGCAATTGCCGCTGAGCCAGCAGGCTGAGCTGCTGGGTCTGTCCGGGCGAGGCGCCCGTCAGACGATAGGCCGCTACCGCGCGGGTCGCCCGCTTGGCCCGAACCGGGATTTACTGGACAGGGTTGGCCATCTGCTCGGCATTCACAAATCCCTGCGCATGCTCTTTCCCCATAATCGTGACCTGGCCTACGGCTGGATGACACGGCCCAACCTTCGCTTTGGCGGCCAGTCGCCAGTGGACGTCGTCCGGGACCAGGGCTTTCTGGGCCTTATCGCATTACGTCATTACCTGGAGTTTGAACGCGGCCGCTGAGGACATCAACGTGTCAATCTCGGAGCTACTGAAACACCATGTGGGCTTCGACGGTGATCTGAACCGGAACGTTGCCGGCATGACGGCCGGACAGGATCCGTTCGACGATCTGGAGACATCGCCGGAGGACCGTGCCTATGCCCTTGTCCTGGAAAGCCGCACCCGGGAATCCAGCAGCGACCCCATCATCGAGAAGCCTTTTCTGTACGGGGTAGCTCCGGCCTGGCCGTTTCTGCCGGAATGCTGGCACGGTACCCGCTACAGCGATGGCACCCGGTTCGGCGTCTGGTACGGCAGCCCCGAGCTGCACACCACCGTGCATGAGACTGCCTATCATTGGCTTCACTTCATCACTGACAGCTTTCCCGGCCCAACCGGCGAAATCATCGGCGACCGCCACATCTTCCTCGTGCACGGGCAATCGGAACTGGTGGACCTCAGGGGCAGGGAGCAAGATTTTCCGGCTTTGGTACACCCGCAAAGCTACGCACAGACACAGCCGCTGGGGAAGCTGGCGCACGAGCGCGGTGAACAGGGCCTGCTGACACCCTCCGCCCGCCATGCCGGCGGTATCAATGCAGCCATTTTCCGTCAATCAGCCCTTTCGCGCGCGCGCAACCACTGCCATCTCACTTACCGCTGGAAACCGGAGATCGACAGTGTAACCGTGGAACGCTCACCAGGGCGGACATGGTTGCGCCTCAGGGCATCCGAACTCCTAGGGAGCCTCTGATCTATTCTCATGGAGCTCTGGCTTTGCAGCATGCCCGGCGGATAGTCATTACCCTTCTTTCGAGTCCATCTCGTCGATGACGCGCTCCAGATCAGCCTGGAGCTCCAGGGGCGGAATTTCACTGCCCTCCAGTTCGGTGTCCCAGTTGATGCCGACACGGTAACCGTCGTCGTGCAGCCCCACCAGCCAGAACTCCAGCAGTTCGTCCAGTCCGATCGATGCAACGCTGTATGCGCTCCAGTCGTCACTGGCGCAGGCCGAAGCATCCTCTTGTCTGGACCATAACGGCATAACCAGCGTCTCGCTGTCTTCGGAACCAGAGGACAACGCCCAGCCCTCCGGATGCTCCAGCCCCCAGGCCATGCCCGTTTCGGCGACCTCCTCGATGAACCGAAGGATGTCCGGATCCAGGGATTGCTCATCCGTGTCATCCAGATCGATGTCTTCAAGGTCGATATCCTCGAGATCGATGTCATCCAAATCGATGTTTTCAAGGTCGACATCCTCGAGGTCGGCGTCCTCCAGGCCAGATCCATCCAGGCCCGCTGCGTCCAGTCCGCCACCTTCGAAATCCATACTGTCAAAATCGGTACGCTTGATCATCTATGAGATACTCCTGCTGCCTTTTACGCCGGTACGCTCCTTCCCTGGAAGACAGAGCAATACCGTCTGTGTTGGAATACGCCGATTCCAAGTCAGTGGATATACCATGGAGTCTACCAAAACACGCGAGTTGTTCGCATGTATCGCATTGATTTTCACCGCCCTGTTCTGGGCAGGCAATGCAGTAGTCGCGCGTGCGGTGGCTGATATCATTCCTCCCATGGCGCTTTCTTTCTGGCGCTGGGTTCTGGCATTTCTGATCTTGCTGCCTTTCGCCTTGCCGCACCTGCGGGACGCCTGGCCGACAGTCCGCCGGCATTGGCGACTCTTGACCGTACTTGCCTTCCTCAGTGCCGGCATATTCAACACCTTGCTCTACCTGGCAGCGCAGACCACCACCGCCGTGAATATGACGCTGGTGAACTCCACCATGCCTATCTTCATCGGCATTATCGCCTACTTCATCAACGATGCGCGATTGACCAATCGACAGATACTGGGCATATGCATGGCGCTGCTGGGCACGCTGGTTATCATCAGCCGCGGTTCACTCGGCGTACTGCTCTCCATCGGCGTGAATCCCGGCGACTTGCTGATGGTGATTGCCGTCAGCTGCTGGGGGCTCTATTCGGTGCTGCTAAAGCGCATGGATATCAAGATTCACCCGGTGGTCCTGCTCACGGTCCTCATCGGCCTGGCCCTGCCCATGATATTCGTCGTCTATCTGGCCGAACTGGCACTGGATTACCATTTCAAGCCCAACATGCATGCGATCCTCGCCATTACGTATGTCGGGCTATTCCCGTCAGTCCTGTCCTATCTGGGCTGGAACTACGGCGTCGCGGTGATCGGCCCGGCACGGTCGTCCATGTTCGTCTACCTGGTGCCGGTCTTCGGCGCGGGTCTGGCATTGCTGTTCCTCGGCGAGCAACTCCATGCCTACCATGCGGGGGGCGCGATATTGATTCTCATTGGTCTGTATCTGGCCATCCTTGCGGAATTGCGCCAATAAGAAGACCCCCTTGAAAACCGTCGGCGAGAGCTGCATAACCTGAAAGTGATAGCCGTCAACCCGCTATCCAAAGGTTGATCGCTCAAACGACGGGTCAGACCACCATGCGCATGTCATCCACCAATCCCCTGCTACAGGTGGTAGCCATTATCGGCGGCCTGCTGCTGTTCACGGCAGCGCTGTTTATCGGTGCCTTCGTGTTTCTCGCGATGATAGGCATTGTGATCATCGGCGGTACGGTCATGTCCCTGCGGCTCTGGTGGCTGCGCCGCCAGCTTCGGCAGCACGGTCAAGGCCAGACTGGCCAGCCCCACCGGAAGCAGCGTCAAGGCATGATTATTGAAGGCGAGGTGGTCAGGCCGCACAAGGGCCGGGACGAAAAGCCCTGAGCGGGCTGCCATGCGACTGGTCAGTTGGTCAGTCTCTTCTCGACATCGTTCCAGTTCTTCCACACCGGCGTAACCGCCGCCGGTAAAGGCCGCAGACGTCCAAGCTCGATCCAGGGGTTGGCCGGGCCGTGAAAGTCCGAACCGACGGAGCCCTGGAGGCCGGCCCGCAGCGTCTGCCCCAGGGCGGTATCCACGCGCTGCCGGTCGGTGTTGCCGCAAACAACTTCGACCGCATCACCGCCGGTTTCCCGGAACGCCGTAAGGGTTCGCCGCAGCCACGCGCCGGTCATGCCGTAGGCAAGCGGGTGCGCCAGTACCGCGCGGCCGCCGACCGCATGGATCAGACGGACCACTGCCTCCATTTCCGGCCATTCGGCCTTGACCCAGGCCGGCTTGCCGGGCTGGAGATAGCGGTCGAAGGCTTCCTGCAGCGTTCGCACGCGTCCCGCATCCAGCAACGCCCTGGCCAGGTGGGTACGGGTCGGCATGCTGATGGCGCTACGGCCTTGCACGGCTTCAGCCATACCAGGTATACCGCGCTTCTCAAGCTTCTCGGCCATTCTCTGCAGACGTCGTTCCCGCATGCTGCGGATCTCGGCCAGTGCCGCGAGCAGCATGGCATCGGCGCGGTCGATACCGAGAGCCACCACATGCAGATCCCGGCCCTCCCACGCACAGGACAGCTCGGCGCCCGGAATCAGGTGGATATTCAGCGCATGGGCGGCGTTCTCGGCCTCGCCCAGGCCGGCGACCGTGTCATGATCCGTAAGGGCAAGTACACGCACACCCTTTTCGGCCGCCCGTGCAACGACCTCGGCGGGCGCCAACGTTCCGTCTGAGGCAGTGGAATGACAATGTAAATCGATCGGGGAGAAAACATCCATCACCGGGTTGTAACACTCCCGGTCCGCCGCCTCAATGCCCGATTACTCCCCCTGAACCACGGTGTGTGCTAGCTTCGGCACGGAGACCACTCACAGGAAGCGATCCATTGTCCCCAACCCGGCTGCAACCGGCACAATTGATCCGCGATCACACGCATGGCCTCCTGCACTGCTCCGGCGACTGGACGCTCGCCGGGATTGATGGTCGGGAGCGCACCCTATCAGTCCGCCTTGGCGACGACACCCCCTCGCAACTCGATGCATCCGGTATAGAGCGCATGGACACCGCCGGCGCCCTGCTGCTTCAGCAAATACGCGACCGCCTGGGCAAGGATGCCGTCGTGGAGGGGCTCAGCGATCAACACCGGGCGCTGCTGGAATTCGTTGCTCAGCACGTGCACGAAACAACCGCCTCCCTGCCGCGCAAGCGCGACCCCCTGACGGCGCTTGGCGTACGCACCGGGGAACTCCTGCGGGAAATGCTGGCGTTCCTGGATTTCATCGGCCGATTCACCATGGACGCAGTGCCGCGACTGCTACGCCCGCGCCGCTTGCGCTGGAAGCAGGTGGTGGGGGAGATCCAGCACGCCGGCATCAACGCGTTGCCCATTCTGGGCATGCTGGCTTTCCTGACCGGTGTGGTCATCGCCTACCAGGGAGGCACGCCGCTGCGGCAGTACGGTGCCAATATCTTCATCGTCGACCTGCTCACCATCACCATGCTGCGGGAAATGGCGCCGTTGATGACCGCCATCATCGTTGCCGGCCGCACCGGCTCTGCCTATGCGGCCCAGATCGGCACCATGCGCATCACCGAGGAAGTGGATGCGCTGCGCACCATCGGCATTACGCCTCTGGAGATTCTCGCCCTGCCCAAGCTGCTGGCACTGGTCGTGGCCATGCCCCTGCTCACGGTTTACGCGGATGTCATGGGCATGCTCGGCGGCATGGTGGTGGCACAGACCATGTTCGGCGTCGGCATGGCGGACTTCATCCAACGCGTGCCGGAGGCCGTGGCGGCCAGCAGTTTCTGGGTGGGTATCGTCAAGGCACCTGTATTCGCCGCCATTATCGTCGCGGTCAGTTGCCATCATGGGTTCGCGGTGGAAGGCAGCACCGAAAGTGTCGGCCGGGCCACAACCCGCAGCGTGGTTCAGAGTATCTTCCTGGTGATCGTGGCCGATGCAGCCTTCTCCATCGCATTCAACCTTGTCGACCTCTGATATGCCATCGACCGACACCGTCATTCATGTTCGCGACCTGAGCACCCGGTTCGGCGATACCCTGGTACATGAGAACCTGAACCTGGAAATCCGGCGCGGCGAAATTGTCGGAATCGTCGGCGGTAGTGGCAGCGGCAAGACGGTTCTGCTTCGAGAGATACTCCAGCTGCACACGCCCACGACCGGCACCATTGAACTACTGGGCCATGACGCCCGCCATCAGGGCATGGCGGTTCAGCGCAGGCTGCGCACACGCATTGGCGTGATGTTCCAGCACGGCGCATTGTTCACGGGCATGACGGTTCAGGAGAACGTGATGCTTCCGCTGCAGGAACATACCAGGCTTAACCGGACGCTCATTGCAGAACTGGCCATGATTCGGATCCGCATGGCCGGCCTTCCCGCGGAGGCGGCAAGCCGATATCCCGCCGAGCTCAGCGGTGGCATGATCAAACGAGCCGCCCTGGCCAGGGCACTGGCCATGGATCCGGAATTGCTGTTCCTGGATGAACCCACCTCCGGTCTGGACCCGGTCAGCGCGGCGGCATTCGATGATCTGTTACTGGAGCTCAAGTCCCTGCTGAGGCTGACCGTTGTCATGATCACGCATGATCCCGACTCGTTATGGCGCACGACCGACAGGGTGGCCTTTCTGGCCCAGCGGCGGGTCGTCATGGTGGCACCGATTGCAGAGCTGGCGGCGTCCGCGCAGGCTGACGTACAACGTTATTTCCAGGGGCCCAGAACCCGTGACAGAAGGAGGTCCTGAATGCATACACGGGTCAGCTACGCGGCCGTCGGCCTGTTCGTGGTCCTCCTGGGACTGGTCATTATCGCCGCCGGGCTGTGGTTCAGTGCCGATCTCAGCGGCCGGGAGTACGCCCGCTACTCCATCTATTCCAGCGAGTCGGTCACCGGCCTCAGTGTCAACGCATCGGTCAGGTACCGCGGCGTTGAAGTGGGCCAGGTGCGAGACATTCGCCTCGATGAGCGTCGCCCGGACCGCGTGCACCTGCTGGTGGACATTGCCACCGACACCCCGCTGCGCAGCGACACCCGTGCCAGGCTGTCGACGCAGGGGCTAACCGGTATCGCCCATGTTGAACTCACCGGCGGCTCCGCCGACGCCCCACCGCCGGAACAACCGGAAGGTGAGCGCTACCCGGTGATACCCACGTCCCCATCAATGCTGAGTCGGCTGGACTCCGCTCTCGACCAGGGGCTGGCTTCACTGGACCGGATCAGCGTGCAGATCGAATCACTGCTTCAGGACGATAATCTGGAGAACCTGAACCGCGCGCTGGCCAACATGGAGGAGCTGACCCGCGGCATCCTGGGGCACAGCAACCGCCTGGACGGCATACTGGATGGCGCGGAAAACCTGCTGCATGACGGCAGCCGGCTCTCCGACACGTTAAACGGGCAGTTGCCGCTCATCATCGACCGTCTGGACGCCACGCTGTCCGGCGTCGACACCATGAGCGAGACCCTGGCCGATGCCGGTGACGAGGTGGCCAGGTCAACCCGCGATGGCTCCGACAGCCTTCAGGACCTTACCCGCGCCACCCTGCCCCAGCTCACCGCACTGCTGCGGGAGCTGGAGTCCCTGTCGTCGGACATGGGGGCGTTGACAGAGGAACTGGCGGAAAACCCGAGTCTGCTGCTCTACGGGCGCCCACCACGTCCGCCCGGCCCTGGAGAGGAATAATGCGATTCATGCCGCTGGCACTGATAATGACATTCACGCTGTTGACCGGCTGCGCCAGCCTGCCCGGGGGCGACAAACACCAGCAGACCTTTCAGCTTTTGCCTCCGGAGCTGTCCAGAAGCCCGGATGATCGTCTGCAGGCGGATCTGACGATCACTCGGATGACCTCCAGACCAGGATACGACAGTAGCGCGATTGCTTACCGCCAATCCGACTTTGAGCTGCGATACTTTGCCGAGAACCGATGGGCGGACCGCCCGACCCGCATGCTGCACCCGGCACTGACGGCAACGCTGGACGGCCTTGGGCCGTTTCGGTACGTCGTCTCCAGCCAGAGCGGCATTTCCACGCGCTACAGGCTGGATGTGGAGCTGATCCGCCTGGAACAGGATTTTCAGCAACAACCCAGCCGGGTCCACCTGGCGATTCAGGTCCGGCTGCTGGATGAACAATCGCGGGAGATCCGACTTGATCGGGCCCTCGCCGTGACCGAAACAGCGCCCTCGGACGACCCGCAGGGCGGCGTTATCGCCGCCAATAACGCATTGGAGAAACTGCTGCACGAACTGTCCGCGCTCCTTCGGAAAACTCTGGCGGATTTGGACGAGTGACGGTCAGACTAAGGAGACACTGATTCACCCGTCTTCCGTTCCACGTCCGCAAGCACGCAGCGCAGCACGCCGTAGGAATAACGCCCCTCGAATTGCTCAAAAACCGGCCTGATAGCCCGGGAGCCCGGCGGCTGGGCCAGTATCGCATCGCGCACACCGTCCAGTTCCGGACCCTCCAGACCGGTGGCCCGATCAAGCCGCACCCGCCCTTCCCCCACCAGACGTGCGAGATGACTGAAAATGGTGCTCTCCGCGAGTCCGCGGCGGTGGGCAATGGCTTGTGCGTCCATATCCAACTCGAACAGCTGCAGCGTCTCCAGCACGGAGTCTCCGCCCGCACCGCCCTGCGCGCCCGCATCCGCCATCAGGACACCAAGGAACGCCTCCCCATAGCGCGCCAGCTTGGTTTCCCCCACCCCGCTCAGGCTTGCGAGTGCGTCCAGGCTGGTCGGTCGCTGCTCCAGCATGGCCATGAGCGTTGCATCGTGGAAAATCAGGTAGGGCGGCACGCCCTGCTCTTCCGCCAGGCGCTTGCGGCAATGCCGCAAGGCATCCCAGAGGCGCTGGCGGGCGGCATCGACGACGCCGGCGCCAGAGGCACGGATCCGTTTGCCTTTCTTCTTTCCCCCTGCCGGATCGCGACGCAGCTCCAGTGTCTGCTCTCCCTTGAGCAGCGGCCGGCATTCCGGCGTCAGCCGCAGTGAACCGTGACCCTCTGAATCCACGGTCAGCAGCCCGCGGGCTACCAGCTGGCGGAATACCGAGCGCCAGGTACGCGCATCGATATCACGCCCGATACCGAAGGTGCTGAGCTTGTCGTGGCCCTGCGCCCGGGCCCGCTCGGTGTCCTTGCCGCAAATAACGTCGACCAGATGTGCAACCCCGTAGCGCTGGCCGGTGCGATAGGCGCAGGACAAGGCCATACGGGCAGGCTCGGTGGCATCCCAGGTTACCGGCGGTTCCAGACAGGTATCGCAATTGCCGCATGGCTCTGGCAGGTGATCACCGAAGTAGGACAGCAGGTGCTGCCGGCGGCAGCGGGTGATCTCACAATAGGCCAGCATGGCCTCCAGCTTCTGCCGCTCTACCCGCTTCTGCAATTCGGCGGCGGTGGAGGTTTCCAGCATCTGCCGTAACATCACCACGTCCTGGAAACCGTAGACCATCCAGGCATCGGCCGGCAGGCCGTCGCGTCCGGCACGGCCGGTTTCCTGGTAATAGGCCTCCAGGCTGCGTGGCAGATCGAGGTGCGCAACGAAACGCACATTGGGTTTGTCTATGCCCATGCCGAACGCAATGGTGGCCACCATCACCACCCCTTCCTCGGCCAGAAACCGCTCCTGATGGCGCTTTCGCGCTTCCTGACCAAGACCGGCATGATAGGGCAGGGCCCGGATACCATGGCCCTCCAGCCACTCAGCGGTTTCATCCACCTTACGGCGGCTCAGGCAGTAAACAATACCCGCCTCGCCCGTGTGCTCGCGCTGAATAAAGCGCAGCACCTGCTCCCGAGGTGAGTTCTTCTGCTGAACCAGGTAACGGATATTTGGCCGATCGAAACCGGCTATGAAGCGCCGGGCGCCACCCAGGCCGAGACGCTGGACGATTTCTTCACGGGTGCGGACGTCCGCGGTCGCCGTAAGCGCAATTCTGGGTATGCCCGGGAAACGCTCATGCAGCATGGATAACTGCAGATACTCCGGCCGAAAATCATGACCCCATTGCGAAACGCAGTGCGCCTCGTCAATCGCGAACAAGGCAACTGGCACCTGTTCCAGCAGCGCCTGCATGCGCGGCGTCATCAGGCGCTCGGGCGCCACGTACAGCAGGTCCAGTTCGCCCTCGCGCAGAGCGCGTTCCACGCCACGCTGTTCATCCATGCCGAGGGAGGAGTTCAGACAGGCGGCCCGCACACCGGCCTGAACCAGGCCGCCGACCTGATCCTGCATCAGGGCAATCAACGGCGAGATAATCACCGCGGTGCCCGGTCGAACCAGTGCCGGCACCTGGTAGCAAAGGGATTTACCACCGCCGGTCGGCATGAGCACCAGCGCATCGCCGCCACCGACGAGGCAATCGACCACCTCGCCCTGCAGCGGACGGAAACTGGTGTAGCCGAATACGCTGCGCAGCACCTGCTCGGGCGGCGCGCCGGTATAGGTCACGAAGGCCTCATCAGCCGGGAACGATCCTTGTCGGTTCATGCCTTGTCGGTTCATGGAGCAGCGCCAGAGCGGGTTGGGCGGTGTAGGATAGCCCGAAACCCGTCCACCCCGCCAACGCGATCAAAGTTTCGCCGCCAGCCGGCTGGCCTGGTCGATGGCACGCTTTGCGTCCAGTTCCGCGGCCACGTGTGCGCCACCGATCAGGTGCACCGGTCTACCGGTGTTCTGCAGGGGAGAATAGAGCTCCCGGCGGGACAGCTGCCCCGTGCAGATAACGACGTTGTCGACTTCGAGCACGCGCGCCTCGTCGCCGACCCGGATATGCAGGCCGGCACCGTCTATGCGTTCGTAGCGGGCGCCGCCAATCATCTCCACACCCTGAGCCCGCAAGGTGTGACGATGAATCCAGCCGGTACTTTTGCCAAGACCGCGACCGAGCTTTTCATCCTTGCGCTGGAGCAGGTAGATCGATCGCGCCGGTTGGGGCGGCTGAGCCCTGATGCCCTCTATGCCGCCGCGTGCAAGCGAAGTCGGATCGACTCCCCATTCCCGGAAAAACGACTCGGGGTCCGGCGGCGCCGCGTTCGGGGGGTGCGCCAGAAAGGTGCAGACATCGAATCCGATACCGCCGGCGCCTATTACCGCGACCCGCTTACCTACCGGCGATGCATGCGCCAGCACGTCCACATAGGACAGCACGCTGCGGTGCTCCAGGCCGGGAATATCCGGCATGCGCGGCGTCACGCCGGTCGCCAGGACATAGCCGTCGAAGTCCTCCATCAGCAGGTCCTGGACGTGAACTTGCCGCCCCAGGCGCAGATCCACCCCGGTGATGCGGATACGATGCTGAAAATAGCGCAGTGTTTCGTCGAACTCCTCCTTGCCGGGGATACGGCGGGCCATGTTGAACTGGCCGCCGATCGCGGACCCGGCATCGAACAGGCTGACCTCGTGACCGCGCTCGGCAAGGATGGTGGCGCAAGCCAGCCCTGCCGGACCGGCACCGACCACGGCGTAGCGGCGCGGCCGCCGGGTGCGTACATAATTGAGTTCGGTCTCATTGCAGGCACGGGGATTGACCAGACAGCTTGCCCGCTTTTTCTGAAAGACATGGTCCAGGCAGGCCTGGTTACAGGCAATGCAGGTATTGATCTCTTCGGACCGCCCTTCGCGCGCCTTGACCACCCAGTCAGGGTCGGCGAGTAACGGCCTGGCCATGGAGACCATGTCGGCATCACCGCGGGCGAGTAGCGCTTCGGCCACCTCCGGCACGTTGATCCGGTTGGTGGCGATCAGCGGTACCCGGACGTGCTCGCGCAGGCGGCGGGTCACCTCGCTGAACGCCGCCCGCGGCACCATGGTCTGAATGGTGGGTACGCGGGCTTCATGCCAGCCGATACCGGTATTGATCAGGTTGGCGCCGACTTCTTCCACGGCCTGCGCAAGTTGCAGCACCTCGCTCGCGGTGCTGCCTTCCTCCACCAGATCAAGCATGGATAGTCGATAGATGATGATGAAGTCTGGCCCGACCGCTTCCCGTACCCGCTCGACAATGCGCACGGGGAAACGCATCCGGTTCTCGAATGGACCACCCCAACGGTCCGTGCGCTGATTGGTGCGGGTCACCAGGAACTGGTTGATCAGGTAGCCTTCGGACCCCATGATCTCAACGCCGTCGTACCCGGCTTCCCGCGCCAGGGCGGCGCAATGCGCAAAGGCCTCGATCTGGCGTTCGACGCCTCCGGGCCCGAGCTCACGCGGACGGAAGGGCGTGATCGGTGACTGGAAAGCGGAAGGCGCCACGCTCAGCGGGTGCATGCCGTACCGCCCGGCATGAAGGATCTGCATGCAGATCCTTCCGCCCTCATCATGCACGGCGTTGGTCACGAGGCGGTGGCGGGGAAGGTGAAAACGGCTGGTAAGCCTGGAGGAGAACGGTGCGAGCCACCCGGCGATATTCGGCGCTATGCCGCCGGTCACCATCAGCCCCGCTTCCCCTCTGGCCCGTTCCGCGAAGTAGACCGCGAGCTTCTCGAAATCCTTGCGACGGTCTTCGAGCCCGGTATGCATGGATCCCATGAGCACGCGGTTGGGCAACTCGGTAAAGCCCAGATCGAGGGGCGAGAACAAATGCGGATACGGTGAGCTCATGGCGCTACCAGGGTCGCAGGTCAGGCTGGCACTTTATCCCGCACCGAGCGACATGTCAGTAGCGGCTACACGCCCGCGCCGTAGACGTATGCCACAATTCCTGCGAGGCCATCGATCACCCTGTCTGCGCCAGTCCGTCCACTGCCTGTAGGACATGGCTTCACCGTCGTCGAAAACCGTGACCGCATACTGGTACACTGCGCGCCATGCTGAATCTAGTGAAACTGGCCCTGCGTCGGGGCCCCGAGCTGTTGTTCTCGGACGCCACGGTTACCGTTCATGACGGTGAGCGCGTGGGGCTGGTGGGTGCCAACGGAACCGGCAAATCCAGCCTGTTCGCAATGATCCTTGGTGAGTTGCAGCCGGACGCCGGGGATCTGGCCCTGCCGCCGCGGGTGGTGATCGCCCATGTGGCTCAGGAGACGCCGGCGGATCCGCGCCCGGCGTTGGAGTACGTGCTTGACGGCGACCATGAACTGCGGGAGGTGGAACGTGCGATTCGGGAAGCCGAGACTGCCGGCGACGGTCACCGGCTGGGAACGTTGCACGGTCGGCTGGACAGCATCGGCGGATACAGCGCACCGGCACGCGCTGCCCGTTTGATGCACGGCCTGGGCTTTCAGCCCGGCGACGAATCGCGGCCGGTGGCGGAGTTCTCCGGCGGCTGGCGCATGCGGCTCAACCTTGCTCAGGCCCTGATCTGCCGCTCCGACCTGCTGCTGCTGGACGAGCCCACCAATCATCTGGATCTGGATGCGGTCATCTGGGTGCAGGAGTGGCTGCTAAGCTACGCCGGCACCCTGCTGCTCATTTCTCATGATCGCGAGTTTCTGGATGGCGTCTGCAACCGAATCCTCCATCTGGAACAAAAGGGTATGCAGGACTACAGCGGCAACTACACGGATTTCGAACGCCAGCGCAGCGCCAGGCTGTCGCAGCAGCAGGCGGCATTCACCAAGCAGCAGCAGGAAATCGCCCATATTCGCAAATACGTGGACCGATTCCGCGCGCAGGCCAACAAGGCCCGTCAGGCCCAGAGCCGGCTGAAGGCACTCGAAAGAATGGAGCTTATTGCCACGGCTCATGTCGACTCGGCATTCAGCTTCCGTTTTCGCGAACCGCCCAAACTGCCTAACCCGCTGCTGCGGCTTAACGACGTGGTGGCCGGCTACGACGGCACACCGCTGCTGACCGGCGTGCGGCTGCACCTGTCTCCCGGCGTACGCATCGGCCTGTTGGGCCCCAACGGCGCCGGCAAGTCCACACTGGTGCGGGTACTGGCCGGCGAACTGCCGACCATGGCCGGCGAACGCATCGAGGCGCAGGATCTGCGCATCGGCTATTTCGCTCAGCACCAGGTCGAACAGCTGGACGACAAGGCCAGTGCGCTGCTTCATATGCAACGTATCGATCCGCGCGCGACAGAGCAGTCATTGCGGGACTACCTTGGCGGCTTCGGCTTTGCCGGCGATATGTGCCTGAACGCCGTAGAACCCTTCTCCGGTGGCGAGAAGGCCCGGTTGGTGCTGGCCCTGGTGGTCTATCAGCGGCCCAACCTGCTGCTGCTCGATGAACCGACCAACCACCTGGATCTGGACATGCGCCAGGCATTGGCCAACGCCCTGCAGGATTTTCAGGGAGCGCTGGTGGTCATAGCACATGATCGCCACCTGCTGCGCAGCACGGCGGACCAGCTGTACATCGTCTCCGACGGCTCGGCGCGAGAGTTTGACGGTGATCTGGACGACTACGCGCGCTGGCTTGCCGACCGCCGCGGCGACATCCAGAACGGCACCAGAAACGGCAACAGCGCGGACGCCGGAACACCGCAGGACCGCCGTCAACGCCGCCGCGAAGACGCGTTCCGCAGGCAGGCCCTCGCACCGCTACGCAAGGAGGTGCAGAAACTGGAGCTGGCGCTGCAGAAATTGCTCTCCGAGCGCCAGAGTCTGGACGCACGGCTCGCCGATCCGGCTCTGTACGACGGCACTGTCGACGCTGATATCCAGCCGCTGCTGCGCGAGCAGGGCGAGCTTGGCAATCGCATCAGCGCCACCGAGGACGCCTGGATGGACGCACTGGCAAAACTCGAGGCCGCCGAGTCCGATTCTGAACGGGAGATCGACTGATGGACACACGACTGACGGATCTGGAGATCCGGATTACCCATCAGGAGGCGTCCATCGACGAACTCACCGACAGCCTGCTCGCCCAGCAACGACAGATCGATCTGTTGCGCCGTCAGGTCGAGGCCCTGCAAAACCAGTTGCGGGACATGGAAACACGGGGCCGCGGCAATGAACCGGAAGCCCCCGAGCCACCACCGCCCCACTATTGAGGTCATCATCCTTGCTTCTACAGGCACAGAACATTTTTGTCGGTTTCGGCGGCGCACCCATCCTCGACCACACCGAGTTCCGCATTGATCCGGGTGAGCGCGTCTGCCTGGTAGGCCGCAACGGCGCCGGCAAATCCACGCTCATGCGGCTGGTATACGGTGATCTGCAACCGGAGGACGGCACCATCACCCGCAAACCCGAACTGCGCGTGGCGCGCCTGGTCCAGACCGTACCGGATGATACCGAAGGCACGGTGCTGGACGTGGTAGCCGCGGGCCTGGGCCAGACCGGCGAGTTGCTGAAGCGTTTCCATGCAATCACCACGGAGCTTGCCAACGGCAACGATCAGCATCTGGCCGAGCTGGAGAAAGTACAGCATCGACTGGAGGAAGTGGACGGCTGGTCCATGGACCAGCAGGTGAACACGGTGCTCTCGCGCCTTGCCCTGCCTGACGATGCGCCCTTCCACACGCTCTCGGGCGGTATGAAGCGGCGCGTTCTGCTCGGACAGGCTCTGGTGCGGGACCCGGAACTGCTGCTGCTCGACGAGCCCACCAACCACCTCGACATCGAGACCATCCGCTGGCTGGAAGAATTCCTGGAGACCTTCCCGGGCGCGCTGCTGTTCGTCACACATGACCGTGCCCTGCTCCGCCGGCTTGCGACCCGCATCGTCGACCTGGACCGCGGACGGTTGACCAGTTGGCCTGGCAATTACGATAGCTACCTGCGCGGCCGGGAACAGCAACTGCATGCGGAAGAACAGGAGCAGCAGCGCTTCGATCGCAAACTCGCCGAGGAGGAAGTCTGGATCCGCCAGGGGATAAAGGCTCGCCGCACCCGCAATGAAGGGCGGGTCCGCGCCCTCGAGGCCATGCGCAGGGAACGCCAGGCGCGCCGCAGCCAACAGGGTACCGCCGGCTTCGATCTTCAGGCTGCCGCCCGCAGCGGCAAGCTGGTGCTGGAAGCCGAAAATGTCACCCACACGCTGGGCGAGCGCACGCTGATCCGGAATTTCTCAACCACCATTCTGCGCGGCGACAAGGTCGGCATCATCGGCCCCAACGGCGCAGGCAAGACCACCCTGCTCGACATTCTACTGGGGCGAAACGCCCCGGACGCCGGCACCCTACGGCACGGCACCAAACTGGAAATTGCCTACGCGGATCAGCTCCGTGGTCAGCTCGACGACAAGCAGACGCTGGCGGACAACGTAGGCCAGGGTTCGGAAACGGTGACCGTGAACGGCAAGCCGCGCCATATCATGAGTTACCTGCAGGATTTCCTTTTCACCTCGGCTCAGGCCCGCGGGCCCATCAGCGCCCTTTCAGGCGGTGAACGCAATCGCCTCCTGCTTGCCAAGCTGTTCTGCAAACCGGCCAACCTGCTGGTACTTGATGAGCCCACCAACGACCTGGACATGGAGACCCTGGAACTGCTGGAGAACCTGCTGGTGGATTTCACCGGTACCATTCTACTGGTCAGCCATGATCGGGAGTTCCTGGACAACGTGGTCACCAGCTCACTGGTGTTCGAGGGCGAGGGACGCATCAACGAATACGTGGGCGGCTATTCGGATTGGTTGAAGCAACGCCCGCAACCGCGTCAGGTAAAGGACCGCAAAGCGTCCCGCCCCACCCCGGAGCTGGCAAGAAGCGTTACACCCGCCGCCGAGGCCCCCCGCGCGCGCAAGCGCAGCTTCGGGGAGCAACGGGAACTCGAAGCCCTGCCGAAACGCATCGAAGCGCTCGAGCACGAACAGGCGGTGCTGACCCGGAAGATGGCCGATCCCGCCTTTTACCGGGAATCACCAGACGTCATTGCCGAAGCCACCGCCCGATTAAAGGCGCTGGAGCAGGAGCTGGAGTCGGTTTTCGAGCGATGGACGGAACTGGAGGGCTAGTGTCCCAGCGGCACGCCGTGGGTTTCATCCTCGACCACCGCGGCCGGTTCGCTCTCCTCCCGGCCCAGAAAGACGTCTCGATAGGAGGTATAAAGCAGCGCGCCGTAAAAGGGCATCATCGCCAGGGCGATCCAGCCCATGCTCAGTGCCACCAGACCCACCGAGATCATAACGACACCGGCCAACCCAACCATCGGAACCGGATTCAGCATATAGGCGCGGATACTCACTGCCATGGAAGGCGGCAGAGGCGTCTGATGCAGTACCAGCATGGGAATGGCAAACCACTGACCGAACGCCAGCAGTAAGGCGAGACAGGCAAATACCGCCGCGCCCAACAGAACCCCGGCAACCAGCACCGGGCCGAGCATGGTATGCCGCAGTGCCGGTGGCGCCGGCAAGCCGTCATCCAACACCTCACGGTACAGCCCCAATGCCGTCAGCACGTGTTCCAGCCCATCCGCCAACGGCGCCAGCATGGCACTGAACGCCGTAAGAACGGCGAACAGCCCGGCACCGATACCGATCGCCAAACCGCAATCCCGATTCGTGGGCAACAGATCCGTCAACCGTGCCGGACGACTGTAGTCGGCACACCAGGCGAGGCGGATGAAAACAACCAGCGACATGGGCATCAGGAAGAACAGACTCGCCGTTCGCAACGGCGCCCAGCTCGCACGATGGCCCACGTACAGCAGACAAAGGCACACCGCCAGCCAGCACAGCCATGCCAGCGGGCGGCGGCGCAACAGTCCCAGGGCTTCCTTCAGCCAGCTGATCCAGGCATCCGGATCGGTTTCACGCGGGCCCAGTGCGGGCATGAAAGCACTCCATCTCGTGTCTTGTTAAATGGCAGTCAATCGTATTCCGGGCTTGGGTACGCGTGACCCGATAGCCATATGGGAGCTTCTGATCCAGTCCCATGGGTATCAACCTGGAAATTTCAGGGCGAGCTATTGATAGACAGCTACTATCATCAATCAACAAACAATCCATTATGCATATCTTTTTTACTCTGCCATCCTTAACTCGAACTTCAAACCAATCACTCATCGGCATGACAGGAGGTTATCCATGCTACCCAACCGAGAAGGCCAACGCGTACCCAACGTCACTTTTCGTACCCGTCAGCACAATGACTGGGTGAACGTTACCACCGACGACATTTTCAAGGGAAAAACGGTTGTGGTGTTCGCACTCCCCGGTGCTTATACACCCACCTGCTCCACCACGCACCTGCCGCGTTATAACGAGCTGGCTCCGGTGCTGAAGGCAAACGGCGTGGACGACGTCGTCTGTCTGTCCGTGAACGACGCCTTCGTCATGAACGAGTGGGCCCAGGATCAGGAGGCCGAGAACGTACGCCTGATTCCCGACGGCAACGGCGAGTTCAGCGAGGGCATGGGCATGCTCGTGGACAAGGCCGACCTCGGCTTTGGCAAACGCTCCTGGCGCTATTCAATGGTGGTCAGGGACGGTGTGATCGAGAAGATGTTCATCGAGCCGGAGAAACCCGGCGATCCGTTTGAAGTTTCCGACGCCGACACCATGCTGAAGCACCTGAACAAGGACGCCGAGGCGCCGGAACCGGTGACCATCTTCACCAAGCCCGGTTGCCCGCACTGCGCGCGCGCCAAGGCGGTACTGAAGGAGCATGATCTGACCTTCGAGGAGATCCAGCTCGGAGCCGGCATCAGCTCCCGTGGTCTGCGCGCCGTGTCCGGTGCCGGGACCGCGCCGCAGGTCTTCATCGGCGGCCGGCTGATCGGCACCGCCGATGACCTGGAAGCGTATTTCCGCGACCGCAAAGCCGCGTAACGCCATCCAGCCGCATTCCGGTGGCGGCAGTCGCCGTCACCGGGCTTATCGAAACCCAAACCGCTCTCCGCCAATAAGCGCGGGGCTGCTACTGACTCCAGATCGCCTCCCGACCGACACCGCTTACCCGGAGACAACACCATGAACAAGCTCAGCGTCGACGTTGCCGTCATCGGTGCCGGAACCGCCGGTCTCGCTGCCTATCGCGCCGCTCGCAAGCACCATGACCGGGTCCTCATCATCGAAAGTGGCCCCTACGGCACCACTTGCGCGCGTGTCGGCTGCATGCCCAGCAAGCTGCTGATCGCGGCCGCGGAAGCCGCCCATCATGCCCGGGAAGCAGACATGTTCGGTGTCCATGCCGGGCAGGTTCGCGTTGATGGGCGCGCGGTCATGGCCCGTGTGCGTAGTGAGCGGGATCGATTCGTCGGCTTCGTGCTGGAATCGACCCATGCGCTACCGGAGCAGGACCGTCTGCGTGGCTATGCCCGCTTCCTGAACGACCATACCCTGCGCATTGACGATCACACTGAAGTGCAGGCCAGGGCGATCGTCATCGCCACCGGTTCGTCACCCAGGGTGCCGGCCCTGTTCGACGGCCTGGGCGACCGGCTGATCATCAATGACGACGTATTCGACTGGCAGGATCTACCCGAATCGGTTGTCGTATTCGGGCCCGGCGTTATCGGTCTGGAGATCAGCCAGGCCCTGCACCGCCTGGGCGTAAGGGTTCGACTGCTCGGCAGGGGTGGGGCCGTAGGTCCGCTCTCCGACCCGCTGGTGCGCGACGCCGCCTATCGCGCATTCTCGGCGGAATTCCCTCTTGAACCGGATGCACACGTCGAGTCCATAGTCCGCCATGGCGACGGCGTTATCGTTCGCCGCCGCGACGCCAAGGGTACCCTGGTGCAGGAGCGGTTCGACTACCTGCTTGCCGCCACGGGACGAAGCCCCCACGTCACTGGTCTTGGTCTGGCAAACACCAGCCTGGAGTTGGACAGGTTCGGCGTACCCGTCTTCGATCAACAGACGCTGCAATGCGGGCACAGTAATATCTTCATCGCCGGAGACGCCAACAACGACGTCCCCTTGCTGCACGAGGCTGCCGATGAAGGCGCAATCGCCGGCGACAACGCGGGCCGCCACCCTTTCATTCAACGCGGCCACCGCCGCTCCCCGATCGGCGTGGTATTCAGCGATCCACAGCTCGCCATGATCGGACAACGCTACGATCAACTACGTCCTGGGCGATTCGTTACCGGCGAGGTGAGCTTTCAGAATCAGGGGCGCAGTCGGGTCATGGGCCAGAACAGAGGTTTACTGCACCTTTACGCGGATGCAGCCACCGGTCGCCTGCTCGGCGCCGAGATGGTCGGCCCCCGGGCCGAGCATCTGGCGCACCTGCTGGCCTGGGCGCACCAACAGCGGCAGACGATTGCCGGAATGCTGGAAATGCCCTTTTACCATCCGGTTATCGAGGAAGGGCTGCGTACCGCACTTCGAGATGCAGAGGCAAAACGCGAGGAGGTCATGCAGACGCGAACAGCGGCATCAGGCTGATCATTTGCGGTTATGTAATGCAATGGACCGCGATGTTTGGGGATGCCACAATCGCTTCTAGTCGTGCCGTAGTCATGACGACGACCGTTCGGGTAATCCGGGCGGCGTGTAATCGATAAGACAGAAACCAGTTCCAAGGGGGAGTACGCTTATGAAACGCCGGGGTTTTCTCACCGGTACGGCCGCCGCCGGCGCCGTTGCCGCCAGTACCACCTTCTCACCGAACGTGTTTTCTCAAAATCGCCGAATCCGATTGGAGATGGTGACATCCTGGCCAGCCGCGCTGGACAATCTCTACGGTACCGCCGAGTACTTCGCCAAGCGCATTGGTGAAGTCACGGATGGCGACGTGGAATGCCGCACGTATCCCGGCGGCGCTCAGGTTGGGCCGCTCGAAGTGTACGATGCGGTCTCAAGCGGTGCTTTCGAATGCTGCCACACGGCTCCCTATTATTTTATCGGGCAGTCTCCCGCACACGGCTTCTACACCGCCCTGCCGTTCGGCCTGACTGTGGCCGAGCAGGATTCCTGGATGATGCACGGCGGTGGCCAGGAACTGTGGGATGAGCTGAACGCCCGCGACAATCTGATCGCCTTTCCGGGCGGCAACACAGGGCCGCAGACCGGCGGTTGGTTCAACAAGCGCATTGAATCGCCCGCTGACCTTCGCGGGCTGAGGATGCGTTTCCCCGGCCACGGTGGACGGGTAATGGCCAAAGCCGGCGTCAATATTCAGCAGCTGCCGGGCGGCGAAGTCTTCACCGCCATGGAGCGCGGTGTGCTGGATGCGGCGGAGTGGGTTGGGCCGCATGACGACACCATCCTCGGCATGCCCCGGGTGGCGAAATACCTGTATCTGCCCAGCTGGGCAGAGGCCAGCGCCATGCTTGGATTTTATTTCAATCAGGACATCTGGAACGACCTGCCGGCGGACATCCGCTCCATGATAAAGGCCGTTTCATACGAGAGTAATGCATGGATGGCGGCACGCTACAATGCCACCAACCCAATAGCGCTCAGCAAGTTGGAGACCGAGCACGGTATCGAGGTATTGATGTTCCCGGACGCTGTACTTGATGCATTCCGCAAGGGCGCGGAGGAAGTGCACGAAGAAGACATGGAGGCCGACGCCATGTACCGGAAGATCCATGAGCAATGGGACGGATTCCGCTCCACTGTTCGCGGTTGGACCAGCCGGACAACCCACCCCTACGAAAGGTTCCTGTACAAGGACGCCTGAGCCTCATCGTTGGTCGAACGACAAAGGGGCTGCTTAAGGAGTCTCTGATCTATTCCCATGGGAATAGATCAGAGACTCCTTAAGCAGCCCCTTTGCTTTTCACCGCCAGGCCCGTAAACGCCCGATTCTTACCCCGGGGACAGCTCTGGCAGCCACAGCACCAGGCCCGGGAAGACCACGATGATTATCAGCATCAGCAGTTGGATACAAACGAAGGGCACGATCCCCCGGTAGATGTCCATGGTCGTAATCGATGGCGGCGCCGCGCCACGCAGGTAAAACAGTGAAAAGCCGAACGGCGGCGTCAGGAATGAGGCCTGCAGATTCATGGCAATCAGGACGCCGAACCAGACCGGATCGAAACCAAGATTGACGGCAATCGGCGCGATCAGCGGAACCACGATAAACGTGATCTCGATGAAGTCCAGGAAGAAACCCAGTAAAAAGACCACCAGCATGACAAAGAACAGAAACCCGACCTGCCCCCCCGGCAGGTCCAGCAGGAAGCCCTCGACCAGCCAGGGGCCATCCAGGGCATTAAATACCATGGCAAAGGCCGTGGCACCGACCAGAATGATGAATACCATACTGGTGAGACGCACGGTCGATTCACTCACGGCACGGACGTTGGCCAGCGTCAGCCTGCGGTTCATCAGTGCCAGCAGTGTTGCACCGAAGGCCCCCATCGCCCCCGCCTCAGTCGGCGACGCGATACCAAGAAATATCGTACCCAGCACCACGCCGACCAAAGCCAGCGGCGGCAGCAGGCTCTTGAGCACGGCCAGGCCGAGGTTCTGCACATGAAAGTCGTCGGACTCTCGAGGTAACGCCGGGGCGGCACCGGGGGTTCTGATGGCGACGATAATAATCCAGAGGACATACAGTCCGCTCAGGACCAGGCCGGGGATGAACGCGCCCAGGAACAGATCGCCGACGTTAACGCCCATCTGATCGCCAAGAATAATCAACACGATACTGGGCGGGATGATCTGTCCTAGCGTGCCACTGGCGGCGATGGTGCCGGATGCCAGACGCTTGTCATAACCGTATTTGAGCATCACTGGCAGCGCCAGCACGGCCATGGTCACCACGGACGCCCCCACCACGCCGGTGGATGCCGCCAACAAGGCCCCTACTCCGACCACCGAGATGGCGAGGCCGCCGCGCAGGCGTCCGAACAGCCGCCCCATGGTCTTGAGCAGGTCTTCCGCCAGACCGGATTTCTCCAGCATGACGCCCATAAATACAAAGAACGGCACCGCCACCAGGGTGTAATTATCCATGATGGAACCGAAGATTCTCTGGGGCAGCACATTCAGGCGCACCGAACGGAACTCCGGATCCCAGGGCAGTGCAATACCCATGTTCGGCAACAAATCGCTGCCGAACATGGTAAACAGCACGGCTGTGGCGCCCAGGCTGAAAGCCACCGGATAACCTGTCAGCATGAACACAATCAGGACGGCGAACATCCAGAGCGAGAGATACTCCATCAATTCGCCTCCGGACGTGCCGGTCCGCTGTGGTCGGGTCCCGGCACTCCGACAACGCCGCGCAGCCAGGCCACCCGCTTGATGGTTTCGCTCAATCCCTGCAAAAGCAACATCACGAAGGCGACAATGATCACCGTCTTGATGGGATAACGCGCCAGTCCGCCGGGATTGGGGCTGACTTCCATGGTGCTCCAGGAGCGTTCCACGTAGCCGATACTGTACCAGATCGCGAGCACGCAGAACGGCGTCAGGAACAACAGCGCCCCGGTGATATCGACCCACGCGCGTGTGCGCGCACTGAAGCGGGAATAGAGAATGTCCACGCGAATATGCCCATCCCGCAGCAGGACATAGGCCGCTCCGAGCAGAAACATCAGGTTGTATGCATAAGTCTGCGCTTCAAGCAGCATATTGCTGCCGAGCTGGATACCCAGGCGAGCACCCAGATAACGGCCGATGACATTGATCACTCCGAGCGCCACCAGAGCAACCGCAACCCAACCCATAAGGTGGCCAATACGCGTGCTGAACCAATCGATAGCTGCGGAGATTGCAAGCAGGAATTTCATTGGACGGAACGTCCATGGTTTTGTTATCCGGCAGCGAATGATAGCGGGGGGATTGCTGTCAGGCAAACCGCGCCGCCAGCGTAGTAACAAAAAAGCAGCGGCATTGCTGCCGCTGCTCAGACTCGCCCACTCCGACTGATTCCAGTGTCTCCTTAACGGACAGGACATTAGTTTACCTGGTGAAAATCCTCGACTAGCGCATCCCGCGTTTCCTGAGTAAACACGGCCATATGGCTGTACTCGGGATGTCCGACACCCACAATCACGTCAATGGCCGGATCCCGGAACTTGCGGATCTGCTCATCGGTAAAGTGAAAGTGCAGGAACTGCACCGACGAGGCCTTGCCATCCGCGGTGGTGCGGTCGACATCCTGTTCGGAATCGGCCATGACCTTCTCATTGCCCACTCGGATGAAGACGGTCTCCTCGACACCACCCAGCTTCGACAGAATGGCCTGTCGGCGGGGCTTGTCCTCAATCTCGAACATCAGCGTCGCCGACAGATTCTTTCCCTTCGGAATCATCGGATTGTAGGCCTGCAATTCATCCTTGATCTGCGCTTCACCACCACGTTCGATATAGAGCATTTCGTGGATCTGGGACCACATCGTCTCGTAGCTCTCGAAATAGAATGTTGCATGCGGCCCGCAATGAACACGCCGCTTGCGCTTGACGCCTACCAGCTCGGCGCGGTGGCGTTTGCGAAGGGCGGCGTATTCCTCCATCGGCATGATATCGGCGCGGGTCACTTCAGTCTTCGCACTCATGGTCTGGCGTCTCCTTAACGTGACAGCCCATAGGCCCTGGCCAGCAGTTGGATAGGATGCCAGGACTGTTCGGGCACGGTCTGGTCGTCGCCCAGTCGCTCCATGCCCTGCAGTATATGATCACCGGCCAGGGGGCATTCCGACACCACGTGGGAAACCTCGCTCCTGGCCATGTTCCTGGCGACCGGCTTGCCCACTTTGATGGCGATGGGGAAGTTCTCCTTCATCACTCCCCAGGCACCGCCGTGGCCGGAACATCGGTCCATCACCGCCATCTCCACCTCGGGAATCAGCCGCAGCATTTCGGCCGCCTTGGCGCCCATGTTCTGGGCGCGCGCATGACAGGCCAGGTGCAGGCCGACCTTGCCCTCCAGCGGCTGCATGTCGCGAACGACGCCTTCTTTTTTCGAGATCGCGACAACGTACTCGCTGACGTCGGAAACATGCTCCGCCAAGCGCTTCACGTCGGCATTATCGGGCAGAATCAGCGGCCACTCGAACTTCATCATCAGAGCGCAGGACGGCACCAGGGCTATGACCTCATAACCCTTGTCCACCCACGGCAGAAGCTCGGCTGCGGCCTTTCTGGCCTTCTCCGCCACGGCCTGTATGTCGCCGTTCTCCAGCTGCGGCATACCGCAGCAGCTCGGGTAAACCGTTTCCGTCTCCACGCCGTTATGCGCCAGCACCGACTGGACATCGTGACCAATATCCGGGTTGTTGTAATTGACGAAACAGGTGGCGAACAGCACGGCCTTGCGGCCGAAGGCGGGCGCATCCCGGTTCACTTCCGGCCTGGACTGCCGCGACGCGGCCACGAACGTCTTGCGATTGAACTTCGGCAAATGCGCTTCGCGGTGTACACCCGCCACTTTTTCCATGAGCGGCCGAGTCACATTGTTGCCCGTAGCTGAAGCCCAGTTGGCCAGAGGTGCAACGCTACCGGCAAGCTTGCCGTTACGATCGGTTTTCTTAAGCTCCGTCTCGAAGAAACCGCGTTTGCCCTCCTTCGCTTCCACGGCACGCGCCCGCAGCATCAGATGCGGAAAGTCCAGATCGAACTCGTGCGGCGGCACATACGGGCATTTGGTCATGAAGCACATATCGCACAAGGTGCAGGCATCGATGACCGGCTGATAGGCCGATGGCGCGACGGAATCCAGTTCACCGGTTTCCGATTCGTCGATGAGATCGAACAGGCGTGGAAAGGAATCACAGAGGTTGAAACACCGACGACAACCATGGCAGATGTCGAAAACCCGATGCAGCTCGGCATCGAGCTTCTCACGGTCATAGAAGTCGGGGTCTTCCCAGGGAATGGGGTGGCGCGTTGGCGCCTCGAGACTTCCCTCACTCATGGCGATGGTCTCCTGGAGCCTTCAAGTCACCGCGGACCCATACACTCCGCCATGGATCAGCGGAAATTCGAATTGAAAGGCCGGCGAACCGGAGTCCGCCGGCCAGGAAGGTCCTGCCAACTACCCGTAATCAGGCGTCCAGCTGGTCCAGCGCCTTCTGGAAACGGCCGGCGTGGCTCTTCTCTGCCTTGGCGAGCGTCTCGAACCAGTCGGCAATCTCGTCCAAGCCTTCCTCACGCGCGGTCTTGGCCATACCCGGATACATGTCGGTGTATTCATGGGTTTCACCGGCGATGGCGGACTTGAGGTTCAGGGGGGTATCCCCGATGGGCTCACCGGTGGCCGGATCGCCTACTTCCTCAAGGTACTCGAGATGGCCATGGGCATGGCCGGTCTCACCTTCGGCGGTGGAACGGAACACCGTGGAGACGTCATTGTATCCCTCGACGTCCGCCTTCTGGGCGAAGTAGAGGTAACGACGATTGGCCATGGATTCTCCGGCAAACGCCTCTTTCAGGTTTTCTTCAGTCTTGCTGCCCTTCAGGCTCATGACTTCCCTCCCGATACTCTTGCTGAATTTATGTCGACACATGGTCGCCTGCTTCCCGGTGCGTTCCGGCGCAACTGCATGATGCGCGCAAGTAGCCGGAAATTCACCAAGCCAGGTAGGGAAAATATACGGGGGGACGGCATACGTCGTCAACTACAATGGATAGATTTTAAAAAAGGCTACAACTTAATGATCAAAGGACTTTTTCTTTCTGACACGAACGATGATATCGACATCCCTGATCTCGACATCCTCCGGAAGATGCAGTTCACGCAGCAATTCCAACTGCCGTGAATCCAGCTCCAGATCGCGGATCTGGCCAGAGTCTTCGTCGAACAGGTGCACATGCGAGCCGATATTGGTGTCGAACCAGGTGCGCCCGGATTCCACGGGCACTTCCCGGATCAGACCGGCCTGGGTGAATTGGTGAAGGATGTTATAGACCGTGGTATAGGCAAGGCGGATTCCCGCCGCCTGCGCCTCATTGTAGAGTTCCTCGGCGCTGAGATGGCGGTGCTCGCCCGAGAACAGCAGGCGCGCGACCGCTATCCGCTGGCGCGTGGGGCGCAGGCCGAGCGCGCGCAGCTGATTGCGAATCGATGTCGTGGCTAACGCTGTATCCGTTTTATTCATCGTTCCCACAGGCAAACCCTGGTGCCGTATCCAACTGTACAACAACACTTTATACCGTCGGGAAGTTTACGTCAGCCCCCGAGCGCTTCAAGCTGCGGAGTAATTCACTGATCATGATGCTGCAAAGTCCGCAATCGATTCCGCCAGGGAGCACTGAATCGACGCAGTACACTGGTGTCTCCCCAGTGCAACTTCCAGCAGGTCAATACTGTCTCCCTCGTTGCATGATTGTTTAGCGTCCACGAAGGACACCGCCAGAACGCAGGACAGGAGCCATCACATGCCTTTGCCAAAATCCCTCTCGGGCCACGCCTTGTTCGTCGCCGCCCTGTGCCTGACGGGAACTGCCGTCGCGGATGACTTCCAGGCCTGTATCGGCGAGCTGCGAGACACAGCCCGGCAAACCGGCATAACGGAGGACACCATCAATATCGGACTCGCCGATATAGTGCAGCAGACGCGCGTCCTGGAGCTGGACAGTCGCCAGCCGGAGTTCTTCCAGACTTTCTGGCAGTACATGGATGTGCGCGTCACCGATGATCGCATCCAGCGCGGCCGTCAACTGTTGGAGGAACACCGTACGCTGCTCGACCGGGTTCACCGGGATTTCGGGGTACGACCGAATTACCTGGTGGCGTTCTGGGGGCTGGAAACCAATTTCGGCGCCTACTTCGGCAAGATGCCGGTGCTGGATTCTCTGGCGACGCTGGCCTGCGACCCCAGGCGAAGCAGATACTTCACGTCGGAGCTGATGGAAGCCCTGCGGATCCTGGACGCCGGACATATTCCCCGCGATGACATGCTTGGCTCCTGGGCGGGCGCCATGGGTCACACCCAGTTCATGCCCTCCACCTTCAACGCACACGCAATCGATTATGATGACGATGGCCGCATTGATCTGTGGAGCAGCCTTCCCGACGCCTTCGCCTCATCGGCCCGGTACCTCTCGGACATGGGCTGGCGCGATGGCGAACGTTGGGGTCGCGAGGTCCGCGTTCCGGACGATTTTCGCTGGAATCTGGCGGGGCTGGACAATGCCAGACCGCTGGAGGAATGGGCGGATCTGGGTATCCGGCGGGCGGATGGCGGAACGCTGCCGGTGGCCGACATGGATGCGGCACTGGTGCTGCCGGCGGGTCATCGCGGACCGGCGTTTCTTGTGTACAACAACTTCCGGAAGATCATGCGCTGGAACACGTCCATCTCCTACGCCCTGGCCGTGGGCCACCTGGCGGACCGCATTGCCGGCATGGGTACGTTACACGCCTCGGCGCCGAACGACGAACGGGCATTGCTGCGCGAGGAGATCGAGGAGATTCAGGGCGTTCTGAACGCACTTGGCCACGATAGCGGCACACCCGACGGCATGGTTGGCAGATTGACCCGCCAGGCCATCCGCGACTATCAGCAAGGCAATGATCTGCCCGCGGACGGATATCCGGATGTCACCCTGCTGGAGCGGCTAAGAGGAGAGATCACAGCCAGGGAGCCTCTCATTTATTCACAATGAGAGGCTCCCTGGCGAGGCCGCGCTGCCTTCATTGCAACCGGCCTTACCGGGCGCTCTTTGTGAACGGGAATATGTTGGTATAGCCAAGTATGTCCGTGATCAACAGGACCAGGAAAACGAACACCACGGCACCGACCAGCGAATCGGCACCCGCGGGCATCTCATCCATTCGCTCATGCAGGGCCTGGACCTCCTCGGCGGTGAGGCTGTTCACGCGCTGCTCGGCATCGGCCGGCTCAACGCCCCAGGACACCAACTGCGTACGCACATCATCACTCTTGAGCATGTCCATTATGGCCTGACGCTGGCTCTCAACCTGCTCCGAACTGGCAAAGGTCTGAGTGCCGATCATTCCGGCCTGCGCCGCGGGAATACCAACGGAGGTGAGAAGAAACACACTTGCAATCAGCATGGCGATAAAGCGACGGGCGTTACGAGTTATAGACATAAGCAGGTTCTCCTCCACTGCGGTCAATTTACCGAACTATCTGCTTCGGCACGCCTGTTTGCAAACTGTTGCTGCAATTAGACAGTACACTACTGATAGCACAATTGTGTTGTTGCAGTAACAATATGCCTCCAGGGAGCCCCATGGGAATGGATCAGAGGCTCCCTATCGTCCTGGCAACGCCGAAGGCCATGGAGCCGATCGATGCCGTTGATTCCCAAACCTGCAGCGACTGTCGTGCTACTTCGTGATGGCCGGGACGGACCGGAAACCCTACTCGTCCAGCGGAGTCCGGCGCTTGTGTTCGGCGGTGGGGCCTATGTTTTCCCCGGCGGCCGTGTCGACGCCGCCGACCATACCCCTTTTCCCGGATGCACGATTGATGATGCCACGGCCAGTCGGCAGCTGGGCATGGCTGATGGCGGGCTGGCCTATCTGCAGGCGGCAATACGCGAATGCTTCGAGGAGGCCGGCATTCTCCTGGCCGAGTACCCGAACGGCAAAACCCTCTCAGACGCGGATCTGGCGGATCTGCGGGACGCACTGCGCAACGGCACAACCGACCTTGGCACCTTGCTGGACCGCCAGGGCCTCGTGCCCTCGATTGACCGACTGCGTTATCTCGCCCGCTGGATCACGCCGCCGGGCCGTCCGCGCCGGTTTGATACGCGCTTTTTTCTAGCCCCTGCGCCAACCGCGCAGAACGTCACGGTCTGCGGCGAGGAAACCGTCGGCGCTCGCTGGGTGACACCGAAGCGCGCCCTGGAGGACGGCGCTCAGGGCCGGATCTGGCTCATGGGGCCGACCCGGTATACGCTGAACGCGCTGACAGGCCACCGCACCCTGGCCGCCCTGTTCCGCCACCTCGACGAACGTGAGGTGGACTTCGAGGTTCATTAAGGAGCCTCTGATCTATTCCCATGGCGCTCTGGCTTTGCAGCATGCCCGTGGGCGGGCCATCTTCTTTCGTAGCGTCGTCAAGATCCAGGCTCGCTTTCCAGAATATGCACAACAACTTCCGCCGGGCTGTTGAAGCGCACATCCAGCACGGATGTACCGGCCCCCGTGGAGGTATAACCGCGCAAGGCGCCGACGTTCCAGGTACCACGACAATACCGGCGCGGGCAGCGTGCATTGGTAAAGAGAGGAATTCCGCCAGGCAGGCAGATCTGACCGCCATGGGTATGCCCGCAAAGCATCACCTGATACCCGGCGGCCGCGGCTTCCGCGTAAAGTTCCGGGGAATGGGACAGCAGCAGAGCGGGGGCATCATCCGGACAGCCTGCCCGCGCTGTTGTCAGATCATGCAGACCGAAATAGTGTGGATCATCCACACCCGCAAGCCAAAGTGTGGCGCCCCGCCGCGTCAGGGCGAGCCCCTCGTTGAAAAGCACACGCACTCCCAGGGTTTCCAGTTCAGGCAACATGGTCAGGGCGTCGTGATTGCCCAATACCGCGTAGGCGGGAGTCGGGAGCGCGTTCACCAGGCGCGCCATGGCCTCCAGAGCGGGGCCGCTGTCTCCGTCGGTCTGAAAACGAAAATCCCCGGTAAACACACACAGATCCGCCTGCACGCCCTCCAGGGCGTCGATCAGCGTGTCTGCAAAATGCGGGGAACTATCGAGATGCGGATCGCTGATCTGCACGATACGATAGCCGCGGAAGTCAGCTCCCAGACCCCGCACGGTGAGTGGCTGTTGTCGCAAAACCAATGAGTGCGCATTGCGCTGACCACGCTCATAGGCCCCCGGGAACCGCAGCAGGAATCGCAGTAGCGGCGCGACTCCCGACCAGTTCTCCGGGTGCAGTGTACGGTTTCGGAGGTCGAATACCGGCTCCGGGCCGCGCTTCTCCAATTCCAGCCGCCGGCGGACGATTTCCTCTGGAACACGACCACGCAAATAGCGGATCAGCGCCAGATCCGTATCCAGAACCTGAGTATCAATCGTCGACTCGCAGGTATGCATCCGCCAACCATAATAAGCAGATGGCCCGGCCGCAACGAATCACCGCACCAGCGCAACTGCCGTTAGCTTCAACCAGCCACGCAGCCTGGCCAGACCGGACCGGCTCGGAACGTCCTTGACGCGGCGCTGCTCCAGTTGCAGGGCCTCGTCGGCTTGCCGACGCCGCGACTCCTCCAGTGCCGTTTGCATTCGCTGAGCACGCCAATCCGGAAGTTCGGCGAATACTGCGGAACGCACATCCTCACCTCCCTGCTCCAGGGTGTCCAACAGTAATGCGTCACCGGCAATACTGATAAGATAACGGATGTTCCGCGGGTTAAGCCCGGCCAGCAGACCAATGCGCATGCGCGGCTCCATGACCAGAAATGCCGCCGCCGCCACATTCAGCGGCAGGGCCCGGAACGCACGCGCGCGATCGGCGATGGGAACGCCCCCGAGCCACTCGGCCAGGGCACTCGGGGACCGATCAGCGATATCACGTGGCAATAACAACCGCCCGTTTCGGTATACATGATCCTGCTGGTTGCTCACGATCCCTTTCCTCAATACAGAATGGCTTCATGGGCGCGATGATGGCACGCCCTTGCCTCGTAAAAAAGCGCGTTACTTCACATACTTGTGATCCACTCCGTCACAAGACTCTTGCCCTCCGGAATCAGATCGAAGGCATGGATATCACACTGTGTGCACAACACTGAAAAAGTACACACCGATGCCGAGCAGGCTGACCACCTGACTGCCATACTCAATTTCAATGACCCGCTTTTCACAAGGAGAGTGATATGCGAAAGATGGTGACCGCACTGGCGCTGTTCATGCCCCTGAGCCTGATGGCGCAAGATCCCAGTTACACCCACGCCGAAGCTGGCCTGAGCTTCCTGGAACCTCCTTCGGAACTCGGCGACAGCGATATCGGCGTCCGGGCCCGAGCCTGGTTTGCACTGCAGAACAATCTTTTCCTGCGGGGCGAGATTTCGACTCACCGCTTCGACGACCCGGAGGATTCCGATAGCAATACCCTGAGCTGGGATCTGGCCGCTGTCGGGCTTGGCTTTATTATCCCCGTCAATCAGCCCATGGACCTGTATGCCGCCGCGGATTTTCTCTATGAATTCGGAGACAGCAATTCCGGCGGTTTCCGCGCCGAGGGCGGGGCAAAGGCGATATTCGCGGAATCCTGGGATACCGCGGCGGGACTGAGATTTGAGCGGATCGATAGCGAGAGCTACGTCCAGGTATTCGCCAATACCTGGTATCCGGTGGCCGACCGGATCCGGCTGGGCGGTGAACTGGCGATAGGCGACTTCAACGAGGTTCTGCTTGGCGGCCGCTACCGGTTTTGAGCCCGTAGCGTTTCGCAGTCTGCCACTGAATATCCGTCACCTAACCCCGGTATTATCTGAATGCCGGGGCATTTCCTGTTCCGGTGATCTTTCGATTACGGCAACCTTCCTGCGTGCTATTTCGCCGTGACCGCGGTCGCCGCATCACCGGTATTGCCCGTATGCTGATCAATGCCATTGGGCAATCATTCTGACAACTTGCACAATAACGGTGCGGTCACCCGGTTCATTCACCCCGAATCGGTGCAAATACCGCCTCCCATCCAGGCGTTACATCGCTTCATGCATCACCCTACCCACTGATAGTCCGGGTTTACCCCAGTTTGGCACGAGACCTGCTTTGACCACTTGCAGGGGGTACCGGGGTAATTGCGTGCAACGCTCAATGGCGGGTCAGTACCGGCACCTCATGACAATCTGACTTCGGGCAATGACGCCCATACGGCTTCGGCCGTGCGGGCGTTCTTTTTGGACCGACACGGGAGAGCTTGATCATGAGCAACAAGTCACTGGGTGATCCGTACAACCCGCAGAACGATCTGCGCCACAGTGCCGGATGCGGCTGCCAGAGCTGCCGGCCGCATCAGCTGGACGCCCCCGCTTCGGAACCCGCACCGACGGATTCCGAGGCGATGATGGATCGCGCCATTGAGAGCGCCGTGGTCAGATCCCTGTTCGGCCACCACGACGCCAACCGCCGCCAGTTCATGAAGCTGATTGGCGGCGGCACATTCGCCGCGGCCCTGGCTTCCGTTTTCCCAATAAGTGCCGCCAAGGCAATGCTCAAGGACAATCTTGGCAAGCCGGAGATCACCGATCTGCGCGTCGGCTTCGTGCCAATTACCTGTGCCACGCCCATCATCATGGCCCACCCCATGGGCTTCTATGAGCGTAACGGCCTGAACGTGGAAGTTGTAAAAACGGCGGGCTGGGCTGTTGCCCGGGATCTCTCCATAAACGGTGAGTATCACGCCTCCCACATGCTCACTCCCATGCCACTGGCGATGACCATGGGTGCGGGCTCGTCGAGCATGCCGTTCATCATGCCCGCCGTGGAGAATATCAACGGTCAGGCGATTACGCTGCACAACAAACACAAGGACAAGCGCGACCCGAAAGACTGGAAGGGTTTTCGTTTTGCCGTGCCTTTCGACTACTCGATGCATAACTTCTTGCTGCGCTACTACGTGGCGGAGCATGGTCTCGACCCGGACCAGGACATCCAGATCCGGGTGCTGCCACCCCCCGAGATGGTCGCAAACCTTCGCGCCGGAAATGTCGATGGCTACCTTGCGCCGGATCCGTTCAACCAGCGGGCGGTCTGGGACAACGTGGGCTTCATCCATATGCTCACCAAGGAGATCTGGGACGGACACCCGTGCTGCGCTTTTGCCACCAGCAAGCGCTTTGCCGAAGAAAACCCCAACACCTTCGGTGCACTGTTCAAATCCATCATCGAGGCCACGCGATACGCATCCGATCATGGCAACCGGGTGGAGATTTCCGAGGCAATTGCGCCGCGGAATTACCTCAATCAGCCGCAGGCGGTTATCCAGCAGGTACTGACCGGCCGCTATGCGGACGGCCTTGGCAACGTCAAGGAAGATCCCGACCGGATCGGCTTCGACCCCTTTCCCTGGCACTCGATGGGCGTGTGGATCCTCACGCAGATGAAACGCTGGGGCTACATCGACGGCGACGTGGACTACAAGAGCATCGCCGAGCAGGTCTACCTGGCCACGGACTGCGGAAACCTGATGCGGGACCTGGGCATGGAAGCGCCGCAGGTGACATACAAGAGCCACACCATCATGGGCAAGGATTTCGATCCGGAGTCACCCAAAGCGTACGTCGACAGCTTCAAGATCCGGAGGGCTTGAGATGCTGTCCTCAATGAACGCGCGCGCCACGTTGCTCAGCATCGCCATCCTCGCGGCAGTGTGTCTGACCTGGGAGCTGGCGACTCCGGGCGGCGCCCTGGCGCCAAAGGCGGAGCTCACCGAGTATGAGATGCTCACGGGTGGCGCTCAGCCCGATGAAGGCGGTCTGCCGGCGCCGTCGGAGATCTTCCTGCATGCGGTCACGGAACTGAAGGACCCGTTCTATGACCGCGGCACCAATGATCAGGGTATCGGCACGCAGTTAATGTACTCGGTGGGCCGCGTGCTCATGGGCTACAGCATGGCGGTCATGGTAGCCATACCGCTGGGATTCCTGATCGGCATGTCGCCGCTGGTGCAGAAAGCGCTCAACCCATACATTCAGGTGCTAAGGCCGATTTCGCCGCTGGCCTGGATGCCACTGGCGCTGTTCGTCATCCAGGATTCCGTCAAATCGGCCATTTTCGTGATTTTCATCTGCTCGATCTGGCCGATTCTGGTGAACACGGCGTTCGGGGTTGCAGCGGTGAAGAAGGACCTGCTCAACGTCGCCAGAACACTGGAACTTTCACCACTGAAAACCGCCTTCACGGTGATTCTGCCCGCCGCGGCGCCCACCATTCTCACCGGCATGCGCATCGCCATCAGCATCTCCTGGCTTGTGATAGTCGCCGCTGAAATGCTCGTCGGGGGTACCGGCATCGGCTATTACGTCTGGAACGAGTGGAACAACCTCGACCTTACCAGCGTGATCTTCTCCATCATCATGATCGGCATCGTCGGCATGATCCTGGATACCGTGCTGGCTTCCGCCACCCGTGCCGTCCAATACGCCGACTAACCGATGCGTCGGGCTCGGGCAACCGGGTCCGGCCAGGGAGATTTCATGAAGAAAACGTTCCTGCAGGTCGAGAACTTGAAGAAGACGTTCCCGCCCGCTCGCGGCGGAGATCCGCTAACCGTGTTCGAGGACGTGAATTTCGAAATCGACAAGGGCGAATTCATCTGCGTTATTGGTCACTCCGGTTGCGGCAAGTCCACCATCCTCAATGTGATGGCCGGGCTCGACGAAGCAAGCGATGGTTATGTGTTCATGGACGGCAAGGAGGTCAAGGGCACCAGCCTCGACCGGGGCGTGATCTTTCAGAATCACAGCCTGCTGCCCTGGAAGTCCGCCTATGCCAATGTGCAGTTCGCGGTCAAGGCGCGATGGCCTGGATGGTCTCGCGACAAGGTGCGTGAGCACACCATGAAATACATCGACATGGTAGGCCTGAAAGGCGCCGAACACCGTCGCCCGGCCGAGCTCTCGGGCGGCATGCGCCAGCGCGTCGGCATCGCCAGGGCGTTCGCCATCGAGCCCAAGCTGCTGTTGATGGATGAACCCTTCGGCGCGCTTGATGCCCTGACCCGCGGCACCATCCAGGATGAGCTGCTGGAGATCTGGAGCGTGTCACACCAGACCGTGTTCATGATCACCCATGACGTGGACGAGGCCATCCTGCTGTCGGACCGCATTCTGCTGATGACCAACGGTCCGGAGGCGCGCGTCGCCGAAGCGGTACAGGTGGACATCCCCCGCCCTCGGGAACGCGCCACCATGATCAAGCACACGCGCTATTACGAGATTCGCAACCATCTGGTGGATTTTCTGGTCCGCCGGTCGAAAGAACTGGCGGGGAAAGATGGCGGAGAGACCCGTACCATCAACGTCGTCTCCCCCGCGGACAGCAACGATGCCGGCCCCAGAACCATGGCCGGCGGTTCCTGAAACTTAAGGAGACACTGATTTATTCCCATGGTGCTCTGCGGAGCCATCCGGGGCTTTGCAGCATGGGGATAAATCAGTGTCTCCTTAACCATTGATCAACCACGAGGAGTAGGTATGGACAAGCAAGCAATGCGTGAGGCCATCGTGGCGGCCAGGGCCGCCAAGGGCATGAGCTGGGAAGAACTCGCGGGGGCCGTAGGCCTCAACCCGGTATTCGTCTGCTCCGCCGCGCTCGGTGAGAACAGCATGCTCAAGCCCGAGGCCGACAAGCTCTGCGAAGTGCTCGGCCTGCCTTCCGAGGTATCCGCCGCACTGCAGGCTTATCCCAACAAGGGCCAGCGCGCCGCCACCATGATCACCGACCCGCTGGTCTATCGACTGAATGAAGTCGTTATGGTTTACGGCGAGACGCTGAAGGAGGTCGTGCAGGAAAAGATGGGCGACGGCATCGTCAGCGCCATCGACTTCACCATGGACGTGGAAAAGGTCGAGGACCCCAAGGGCGATCGTGTGAAAATCACGATGAACGGGAAGTTCCTGCCCTACAAGCGCTGGTAACCCGCGAACCGGTACATAAAGGGCCTTTCGGCGATATATGTCCGCGAGGCCCTCCAGGGAGCCTCTGATTTATTCCCATGGGGCTCCCTAGCTCGGCTCGACCTTGGCCTGATCGCGAGCGAGTTCTTCCCGCGTGGTCCAGCGCCGGTAAAACACGGTCACGATAGTGGAGTTGATGACGATAAACAGCGAATACATGACGGGGATCAGCAGCATCTGCTGCTGGACCTCACCGTCAAAGGACAGCACGATAATCAGGATTGCCAGCGGACCGTTCTGGATGCCCGTCTCCAGCGACACGGTACGCGCCTTGCGCGGATCCAGCCTCAGGCCTCTACTGAAAAAATAACCGATCAGGAATCCGCAAAGCCCCAGTAAAATGGCTGCGGCATAGACTTCAGCTCTGGTCGCTAGCAGCAGATCCCAGTTACGCGGCACCCAGGTAACGACCAGGAAGACAATCACGCCTATACCCAGTATGCCGCCCACCAGTTCGGTTACGGCGCCGAAATTGGCGTTCTTCCTGCGCGACCACATACCCATCAGCGTTGGTATCAGCAGCACGAACAGGACCGCGGCCACGTTGCCGGGCGGTATCAGGAACTCATCCGCGATGCCGGCCCTGTAGATGGACATTACCAGCGGCACCATCACGACCGCCGCCAGCGTCGAGCATACGGTCATCAGAATGCTCAAACTTAACAGGCTCTTGGAAAAATACGCAAAAATGTTCGATGTCGTGCCGCCCGGCACACAGCCCATGAGAATCAAACCCACGGTCTGCTCCGGCGACAGACTGAACACCCGCGACAGCGTGAAAGCGATCAGGGGCATGAACAGATACTGGGAGGCAAAGCCTATACCGATAGCCTGAGGGTGGCGCAGGGCAATGCGGAAATCCTTGAAGGTCAGGGACGCGCCCATGCCCAACATGATCACGATCATCATCACGCCAAGAAGCTGTTCTTCCAGCGGTGTCAGCATTCAAGCAAACTCCATGGCGCGGTCAGGCCGCCTGATTATTTTCCCGGTTCTTGCCTGCGCCGCCCGCGGACTCCAATTCCGCACGCAGTTCCTTACGCAACACCTTGCCCACGGGGGTCTTCGGCAGTTCGTCGCGAAAGATCACCCGTTTCGGTACCTTGTATGCAGCCAGCTCCTTTCTGCAATGGGCACGCACCTGCTCTTCGGTCAGGCTGTCATCGCGTTTCACCACGTATGCCCGTACCGCCTCCCCGGCACTGTCGTCGGGGACGCCGATCACCGCCGATTCATGGACGCCGTCCAGTCTGGCCAGACAGTCCTCGACTTCGTTGGGATAAACGTTGAAGCCACTTACCAGGATCATGTCCTTCTTGCGGTCGACGATGTGGAAGTAACCATCGTCGGCCATATAAGCGATATCTCCGGTATACAGCCAGCCATCGCGCAGTGCCTTGGCCGTTTCGTCCTCCCGGTTCCAGTAACCCTGCATGATCTGCGGCCCGCGCGCGATCAGCTCCCCCGGCTCCCCGGGCGCCACACATTGCCCGTTGTCATCCACCACCCGCATATCCGTGTCAGGTACTGGAATACCGATACTGTTGATCCGGCGCTCGCCACCGAGAGGATTGAAGGTCAGCAGCGGAGAGCTTTCCGTCAGCCCGTAACCTTCGGCAATCGGACACCCGGTAATCCGCTCCCAACGCTCCGCCACCGATCGCTGCAAAGCCGTGCCGCCCGCAATTGCCGCCTGCAGCGATTTCGGCGGATACAGCGTGAACCACTCTTCGTTGAGCAGCGCGTTGTAGAGGGTGTTGACGCCTGAAATCCAGCTGATGGGAAAATTCTCCATGGCCCGCTGCAAATTCTGTATGGGCCGAGGACTGGGAACAAGGATGTTTCTCGCACCCAGCTGGTAAAAGGCAAGCATGTTCAAGGTGAACGCGAAGATGTGGTAAAGCGGTAGCGCCGTCAGTACGCACTCCTTGCCGTTCCTGACATGGCTGCCGGCAACCTGCTCGATCTGCCGGATATTGGCAAGCAGGTTGCCGTGGCTGAGGATAGCGCCCTTGCTTACGCCGGTGGTGCCGCCGGTGTACTGCAGCACCGCCATGTCATCCGCCGTCAGCGGTTCCCACAAGCTCTCCGTGCGGATGCCCTCGGCGGCCGCGCGACGCCCCTTGTCAAGAGCCTGCGCAAGCGTATCGGCCTGCAGGCCGTGGTCGGGGATCACCCGGTTCCAGAAACGCAACACGCCTTTCAGAATGACGCGTACCACGGGCGGGAACCATTGCGGCAGCGAGGTGATGATCACATGGCGGATATCGGTACGGTCAATAATGCGCTCGAGCTTGTCAGCGAAAAGGTCGATGATCACCACGCATTCGGCGCCACTGTCGCGGAACTGATGCTCCATTTCCCGCTCGGTGTAGAGCGGGTTGGTATTCACCAGTACGCAGCCGGCCTTGAGGATACCCATCGCCGCAACCGGGTAGCTCAGGCAATTGGGCATCTGGACAGCCACCCGGGCTCCCTGCCGCAAGCCGAGAGACTCGCGAAGATACAGCGCGAAGGCGTCTGACATCTCCTCGACCTGCGCATAGCTCAGCGAGCCGGACATACCGTTTGGCATGCAGGTGGTATATGCAATGCCATCCGCGTATGCAGACCCTGCGGCGCTGGTAAGCGCTGGAAGGCTTGCGACCCCCGCGACTTTGCTCTCACCAGCCTCCAGAACGGCATAATGCTGCCGCCACGGGGCGCTATCGTACGCCTCTTCAAACGCCACGCAAACTCCTCCCATAATGCGGCGGCAGGCGGTTTCCCTGCACCCTGATACTCTCTACCCATTCCCGCGACTGCGACGGGATTCAGGGCGGCCGGCGTGCTCCCGCGATGGCCGTATGATTCAGAACATACGGCCCTGTACGAGTACATTGCAAGTATCGAATGAGAAAGGCGACCTAGGGAGACACTGATCTATTCCCATGGTGCTCTGCGGAGCCATTCGAGCGCGCTGGCAAGGCGGCGTTCGCAGGCAATGGCCGTCGCCCTTGGCAAGAA
>JBBDNK010000041.1:450220-545591 GCA_040877625.1 Aquisalimonadaceae bacterium | reverse complement strand
TCTCCCCCTCGAGGAGCCTTGCGACAAACCTGAGACGTTCGTCCATACGATTACATTCTCTCCAGGGCATCGGGATCTCCCCCCAAATGCCCAAAGGTGTAACCTATGTCTCCGGTATCCGTCGTTACCTATGTGTCGGGTCGCACGTTTGAGAAAGCCTCCCAACGCGGAGGCTTTCTCTTGTCCGGACGAAGCCGGGATTCGAACCTGCGACAATCAACAAAGTCAGGTTCGAGTCCCGCAGCGCAGCGCAGGGACAACGCCTGAGCATCGCGAAGGCGGCCCGCAGGGCGAGGCGCCACAGGCGCCGAGTAATCCTGCCGGGCGCGCCATACAAACCGTGACCCAGGACCATCGGGGGTGGATCAGGGATCTGCAGGCTTCAACTGCTGAATCTTCGCTAACAGGTCAGGCGGAAGTTGAGCAGGCCTTAGCGTTGCCGCATCCACGCATACCATTTCCACCTCCGCGCTGAATGCCACCTTTCCATCCAGTATTGCTTCCTGAATAAGGTGAACGCCGATCTTTCGAACACTCTGGACTCGCGTACGAATCGTGAGAACATTGTCGAGCCTGGCGGGAGCCAAATAGGAAGCGTTGAGCTTCCGGACGATGAAGCCCCGGCCGCTTTCGGCGGCGAACGATACCTGGTCGACGCCCAGATCGCGCAGCAATTCCGCCCGGCCACGCTCCATGTACTCTAGGTAACGGCCGTAGTAGCAGACTCCGCCTGCATCCGTGTCAGCGAAGTAAATCCGTACCGGAACTTCGCCAGCGCCGTTCTCGATCATGCTCGAACCTCCTTGTGATCTGGTGTCCTTCAAATGGGCAGTGCCGGCGACTTCATTTTCCGTGGCACCCGGTCCCGCGTTAGTCTTTTAGGCTTTAAAAGTAACGCCCTGCTTGACCATTTATCCATCCCGGGTTTGATGGAGGCTCCAGCATCTCCCAAAGGCAGCGCACGCGTTGCCGCACGACACCGTCGTCCTCATCCGCACCCCTTGCCTTACGGCACGACCTTACGCGCCGTCTCAAGGTAGTTGGCGGCGTGACGCTTGGCATCGTCAATTTCGGCCGTCTCCGATGCGATATGGAGCGCCTCGAGCGTATCCGCCAGGGCGGTCAGATCTTCATTGATCTTTCCAAGCGCGTTCTCAAGCGTGTAGGTCAATTCGTGGATCTTTCCGAGGTCACGCGCCGTCAGGTCCCCGCTGTCCAGAACCGTCGCCAGTCTTGCGTTGTACTCGGAAAAGCTCGCGACTGCCTGCTCCAGCGTTTCAGCCGGTTCGCCCTTGAAATGATCAATTCGATCATCCGCCAGGGTAGACGCGGCACAGCTCAAACCCATTACGAGCAGGAATGGAAGCGAGTATCTGATCATTGGTATCTCCTTGGAATGGCGCTGAGTTCGCCGGAAAGACTATCGCGAATGAGAATTATTTACACATACTACCGTATGCATTCTCACTACTCCAGTCGCGGCAAACCGTGGCCTCCGCTTCAACTCATGATGCCGATGGTCCACGGAATGAACTCGTTGTCTCCGAGCCCGAGCAACTCGCTTTTACTCGGCTCGCCGGACGCGGTGCGCAGGAACTGCTCGAAGATGCGCTGGCCCATTTCTTCCATGGTGGTCGTGCCATCGAGGATCTCGCCGCAGTTGATGTCCATATCTTCCTCGAGCCGCTGGAACATCGGGGAGTTGGTGGCTAGTTTGAGGCAGGGCACCGGTGTTGAGCCGAACATCGAGCCACGACCGGTGGTAAACGCGATGATATTGGCACCCCCGGCGATCTGCCCCGTGGCCGAGACCGGGTCGTAGCCCGGCGTATCCATGAACACCAGGCCCCTGGTCTTCACCGGCTCCGCATACTTGTAAACATCCATCAGCGGCCCCGTGCCGCCTTTCATGGATGAGCCCAGTGATTTCTCGAATATATTCGCCAGCCCACCGGCTTGATTGCCAGGGCTCACCTTGCCGTTGATCTGTACGTCGCGGCCGACCGCGTAGACATCCTTCCACCAGCGAATCCGCTCAACCAGTTTCTCGCCGATCTCGCGGCTGGCGGCCCTGCAGGTCAGCGTATGTTCAACGCCGTATATTTCCGGTGTTTCGGAAAGAATGGCGGTACCACCGTGGCGTACCAGGATATCGACGGCGGCTCCCAGAGCCGGGTTGGCGGTAATCGACGAGAAGCCGTCCGAGCCACCGCACTGCAGGCCCACGGTGATATGGCTGGCGGACACAGCTTGCCGATGAACATTATTGGCTTCCGGCAGCATCGCCCGGACCGCCTCGATACCCGCCTCGATGGTCTTGCGGGTACCGCCCTCGTCCTGCATCGTGAACGTCCGCAGACGGGCGCCGGTGTGCATGTCCTCCGCGCTCATCAGGTCCTTGATCTGGTTGCGTTCGCAGCCGAGCCCGACGATCAGTGCCGAGTGCAGATTCGGATGCCTGGCATATCCGGCGATGGTCCGACGCAGCAGGTCCATGGGCTCTCCGCTCATTTCCATGCCGCAGCCGAGCCCATGGCTGAAGGCAACCACGCCGTCCACGTTGGGGTATTCCGCTAGCCGTTCGGGGGTAAACCAGTCGGCTATTCTGCGCACCGCAGTCGCCGAACAATTGACCGTCGAAAGTATGCCCACGTAATTGCGGGTCGCAACCCGGCCGTCCTCGCGGACGATGCCCTGGAATGCCGCGCGCTGCGCTTCCTCCAGAAGCTGTACTGGCTTATAGGCACTGGCATGGGCATAGTCGCGATCATATTCCCGAAAAAGCATGTTATGGCTATGCACCATGGTGCCGGGCGGGATGTCTTCATTGGCGAAGCCGATAACCACATTGTACTTGCGGATGGGCTCGCCCTTGGCGATCTGTCGCGTTGCGATCTTGTTACCGGCGGGAACCTGACTGCGACTTACGATGCTCTCCGACGGGATACGCATTCTGAGCCCGACAACGGAACGGGCGATCACCACGTTATCGTTGGCGTGCAATCGAATCACCGGTTCAACGGCATTTTCTTTAATGGTCGCGCTCATCTGGCACCTCGGCAAAGTGGCCTTGACTGGTAGACATCAAAGCGCACTAATTGTTGTCAACGACCGCCTCCAGGCCCTTTCGGCGAAAGTCCTTGATAGTCTGCACGATAGGCACTACCAGGATAAATATCGTGACTATCAAAAGCGCCAGGGCAATTGGATGGCCGGTGTAGAACGCAAGGAAACTGCCTCGCTTGAGGATCAGCCCCTGTCGCAGGGACTCTTCCAGGATAGGGCCAAGCACCATGCCGATAACGACAGGGGCCACCGGCACCCCACTATAACGCATCGCAAAACCGACCAGCCCGGCAATGAACAGAACCACCAGGTCGAACGAATTGCCGCGGACCCCGTATGCCCCGAGTACCGACAGAATCACGATCATGGTCAGCAGGAAGGACTGTGGCATCTTTAGAATGCGCATGAATAGCGGCGCGCCCGCGGCCGCCATGGCGAGCATGATCAGGTTGATGAATACCAGCGACATGAATGCCGCATAGACGATGCCCGGGTTATCGACGAACAACCTGACGCCGGGCTGGATTCCCTGAATAATGAGTGTGGACATCACGACAGCGGTTACCGCATCACCCGGTATGCCAAGTGCAAGGGTCGGCACCAGCGCGCCGCCGGTGACAGCGTTATTGGAGCTCTCCGACGCGATGATGCCCTCGGGCTCGCCGGTGCCCAGCTTGTCTCGATAGCGGCCGCTGCGCTTTGCTTCCGAATAAGCGATAAACGATGCCGTTGCCGCGCCCGTTCCGGGCAGTACGCCAACCAGAGAGCCGATCACACAGCTTTTCAGCAGCGTCTTGTAACGCTTCTTCCATTCCGAAAACGGCGCTACCTTGAAACCGACCCGGGTCGTCAACGTCTCGGCGTCGGTCCCGAACCCGGAAGCGCGCATGAAGACTTCCGACAGTGCGAATATGCCGACCAGCACCGGGATCAGCTCGATACCGCCGGTCAGTGCGAAGATGTCAAAATCGAAGCGTGTCTGGCCAGTCATCGAATCGATGCCGACCGTGGCCAGAAACAGGCCGAACACACCGGCGAACAAGCCCTTGATCATACTGCCGCGAGACACCCATGCAATACAGGTGAGCGCCAGGCAAATCAGCGCAAACGTTTCCACCGCGCCAAATCTGAGCGCGACGGCGGCAAGCTGTGGTGCCGCAAGAACCAGCACAACGATCGAGAACAGACCGCCGATCACTGATGAGACGGTCGCCCAGCCGATCGCGTAGTCGCCTTCACCCCGGAGCACCATGGGATAGCCGTCGAGCGTCGTCGCGGCCGATTGCGGCGTACCAGGCGTGTTGATGAGGATGGCCGATATCGATCCGCCATAAACGGAAGCGCAATAAACGGCAAGGACCATGGCAACGGCCGGGACCTGACCCATTGTGTAGGTGAAGGGCAGGACCATGGTGATCGCCACGACCGAGCCGATACCGGGCAGGGCGCCAAGTACGATTCCGACTGCCGTCCCCACAATCATCGCCAGAATCGCTGCCGGCGTCAGCAGCGCCTGGAGAGCCGGTATCACATATTCCATACCTCATGCCTCTTTAACGAATGTGATATCTGGACCAACATTCCCCCCTGACGTCGCGGCCTTCCCGATCAGAAATTAAGAAACCAGGGAGAACGGGGGAGCGGAATCCGCAGAATCGATTGAAAGACATACCACGCAATCACTGGGAAGCCGATTGAAATAGCGGGAACCCAGAACTTGTGGCGTGCGCCGAGGAATATCGTCAGTACAAATGCAAACGGAATGCTGGCAATCAGAAAGCCGACAGCCGGCACCAGCCACGCAACATAGATGCCGCACAAAACCATGCAGATACCAACACGTACCAGATTGATCCGGTCCGCCTTGATGTCCACCTTGAGCAACAACGCTCCCCGGCCGATCAGCGTGAGCGACAGGAGCATCCAGATGGCCAGCAGAATTCTCGGATAGAACATCGGCGGGAACTGATGGCCAGCCAGCAATCGGGAAGAACCGGCATCGAAACTTTCGTAAAAAAGTAATGAGCCGACGATCAGCATCATCAGCCCAAAAGCAAGATCCAGAACGCCTTGGCGCATATCTGTCTACCCTTGATGCTCCCTGACTTTGGAGCGCTGTCGGCAACATTAATAATGTCCTGGTCCGGGAGCCGGACCAGGACAGAAGCAACGTCAGTCCGTCAGGCCCGACGCCCGGAGCAGCTCTTCAGCAACCTCGAACTGGGTCCGATGGAATTCACGCAGATCCTCGGGTCCAAGGAACTGGATCGGCGTCTCCTGGTCCTCCTGAATGGCCTTTATCACGGCCGGATCCTGAAGCGCCTTCTCACAGGCATCGGCGAGCTTGTTAACCACGTCCTTCGGCGTGCCGGGAGGTGCGTACCAGGCGTTCCAGTTGGCGAACGTGAGGTCGTAGCCCTGCTCCTTCATCGTCGGAACGTCGGGCATTTCCGACGTACGCTCCTCAGACCAGAGGCCAAGGGCTCGCAGTTCATAGCGCGGAACCAGGTTGGACTGCTCACTGACAGCATCGACCTCGCCGCCCAGCAGGGCGCGCATGGCCGGGGCCGACCCCTGATACGGGACATGCGTCATTTCAACATCGGCAACCTGGGACAGGCCGATCATGCTGACATGCGGCAGCGTTCCGGCACCGGCGGAGCCATAATCGATCCCGCCCGGCGAGGCCTTTGCGGCATCGACCAGATCGTCAACGCTCTTGTACGGGGACTCCTGCGGCACCATCAGGGCGAGTGGCGCAAGGCTCAGCCGGCAGATCGGCTCCATATCCTCGAGCCCATAGCCCGTATCCCGCAAGTGCGGCTGCATGATGACCGGGCCGGCCGGCGTCTGCAGAAGTGTGTAACCGTCGGGGTTTGCACGGGTGAACTGGGCCGTACCAATCGTCCCGGCGGCGCCCGCGATATTCCGCACGCTCACGTCGACTCCCAGAATTTCCGCAAGCTTCGGTGTCACCGCCCGCGTAATCAGATCGGTGGCACCGCCCGCATTCCAGGCAACAATGAATTCGATACGCCGCTCGGGAAAATCGGCGTTGGCGGGTTGACCTGCACCGGCACCCATGAGCAGGGTGCCGCAGACCATACTGGCCAGTATTACTTTCTTCATGATGTCTCCTCCGGTCACAGTTTCTTGTAATAAGGTCCCAGGCTCCAGAACGGCCACCTGTTTCCAGACTATTCAACTACTCTTCACGCATTTACACCCTACACCTTAACTAAACTGCCTTGATGATTTTAATGTTTCCCTGAAGGGACAATCGTCATGGCGATCGGCCCTGGACCTACGCCGATCCGAACGAGCTGATGCTCTTGCCGCCACACACGTAGAGCACTTGCCCGTTCAGATAGAACGCCTGGTCGGCCGCAAAAAACTGCACTGCATAGGCGACCTCCCTGGGTGTACCGATGGTGGATATCGGCTGGGATTTGACCAGCTTCTCCCAGACATCCTCCCGAAGGTTCCGGGTCAGCGGCGTGTCGATGAAACCCGGTGCCACGCAGTTGACCGTGATATTGAACTTGCCGAGCTCGAGCGCCATCGAACGCGTCAGGCCGACGACGCCGGCCTTTGCCGCCGAGTAGTTGGCCTGCCCGACATTACCGAGCCACGCCCGTGACGAGATATTGATAATGCGGCCGTATTTCTGCTCCATCATCAACGGCGCAACCGCGCGCGAGGCCAGGAAGTAGGATTTGAGGTTGGTATCCAACACACCATCCCAATCCTCATCGGACATTTTGATCAGATACCGATCGCGGACAATGCCGACATTGTTGATGAGAATGTCGATGGATCCGAATGCCTCCTTGGCCTTCGCGACAGCCGCTTCGGTGGACGCCTTGTCCGTGGCGTCACCGGAGACGGCCACCGTCGCCGGGCTTCCAGCGGCCTCGATCTCGCTGCAAACCGCCTGCGCCGCCGCCTCATCGCGATCGAAGATCGCAACTCGCGCCCCGGCGGCGCCCAGCGTGCGGCCGATCTCGGCGCCGATTCCAGAGCCGCCGCCGGTGATGAAAACCCGTCTATCCTTAATATTCATTCGTTAATCAACCTCGCCTTGCATCACTATCAGAGCGTGTTTTCAGAACCAAGCAGGACACTTGCCTGGCTCGACAACGTGCCGCCGTTACCATGGCAAAGCGCAACATTGACGTTGGGAATCTGCCGCTCACCGGTGTTGCCACGGATCTGCCGAACGCCTTCGACCAGCGTGAATATGCCGTACATGCCAGGATGCGCGCATGACAGGCCGCCGCCGTTGGTATTGACGGGCAGGCTTCCGCCGGGCGCGATCCTGCCGCCGCTGACGAACGGACCGCCCTCGCCCTTTTCGCAGAACCCCAGATCCTCCAGGAACAGCGGGACGTTGATCGTGAACGCATCGTAAAGCTGGACCACATCGACATCGGACGGCTTCATGCCGGCCATGGCAAAGGTGCGGGCACCGGATTCCGCTGCGGCCGAGACCGTCAGATCGGGCATGGAGGAAATCTGCCGGTGCCACTGCGCCGCGGCACCGCCGAGCACATAGGCCGGCTTCTGCGGCATGTCGCGCGCCCGATCGCTGCGGACCATGACGATCGCGCCGGCGCCGTCGGTAACCAGGCAGCAATCGCGGACCGTCAGCGGGTCGCAGATCATCCGCGCGCCCATGACGTCGTCTACGGACAGATCGCCGCGCTCATACGCATCAGGGTTGAGCTTTGCCCATTGGCGCGCCGATACCGCCACTTCGGCCAATTGCTCTCGGGTGGTGCCGTACTGGTGCATGTGCCGGGCGGTGGCAAGCGCATAGGCAATAATCGGGTAGCGCGGCTTGTAGGCAGCCTCGTGCACGGGTGGATCGGCGGCGGTGACCAGCTTGCCGGACGCCGTTCGCTGGTTGCTCCCGTAACAGATCAGCGCGACCTCACACAGGCCGGCCTCCAGCGCAGCCGTTGCCGACATGACGTGCGCCAGGAAGGACGATCCGCCAACGTTCGTGCCATCGGCGAATTTCGGGCGAATACCGAGATACTCCCCGACCGTGAGGGTCGGAACGAAATTGACGAGATTGGACGTAAACAGCCCATCGACATCGGCCAGCGTCAGGCCGGCCTCACCCAGGGCTTCACCGGCGGCTTCGGCCAGCAACTCCAGGTGCGTGTAACCAGGCGCCTCGCCAAGACCCGCCAAGCCGGTCCCGACGATCGCCGTTTTTCCTCTAAGCCCTTCGGCCATGATCCATCTCCTGTTTCATCGATTTCTTCTAGCGCGGGCGAAAGACAACAACGGCCTCGCCATCGCGATCCTCGATCACCGCCTGAACCGGCATGCCGATGGTCACGTCTTCGGGCGCGACATCGATCACCTGGCTCATCATGCGCGACCCTTCTTCCAGATCGATCAGGGCAATGTTGTAGTTGCCGCCGCGATCCGGCTTGCGGCGTATGACACTGGTTGAATAGACTTCGCCTCGCCCGGAAACCTCTCGCCATTCCAGCGTTTGCGACCCGGTTCCGGGGCTCATGATGCGCGGCGGGAAAATATAGGCTTTCTTTGCCGTGCAGTACTGAATACACAGCCGTCCCTGCTTGAGATTTTCCCTGTAGATCTCATCGGGACCGCGACCCGCGGCCTCGATCGTGTCTGTATCCGTCATAATGAATACGCTCCAGTTTTATCGATAAATTTCCCGTACCTCGCCGGCCGGCATGTTTGACCAACCGGGATCGCTCTTTCAGGCGGGCCCGGCCTGGCAAACGCGCACCTTGCGGGCTTCCACCCCGACCATCGCGCGCCAATACCTTATTGAGTGGCGTTGCGTATCATGTCGCGCGCTATGACCAGCTTCTGAATCTCGGAGGTCCCATCGTAGAGGCGGAACAGCCGAACGTCGCGATAGAAGCGTTCGACCTTGTAGTCGTTGATGTAGCCCGATCCGCCATGGATCTGGACGGCATTGTCCGCGGCGCGCCCAACCATCTCCGAGCAGAACAGCTTGCAGACGGCGGCTTCGGTGGTGATGCGCTGACCGGCATCGCGTTTTCTCGCGGCGTCGAGCACCATGGTGCGCCCGGCATACGCTCCGGTGCGCATTTCCGCGAGCATGGCCTGAACAAGCTGGAATTCGGCAATCGGCTGACCGAATTGCTTGCGCTCCAGGGCATAGGAAAGCGCTTCATCGATCAACCGTTCGGCCAGGCCCACACAGCCGGAAGACAGGTGCAGCCGACCGCGGTCGAGTACCTTCATCGCGGTCTTGAAGCCCTTGCCCTCGAACGTCGGACCGCCGATCAGGCTCGAAGCCGGTACCCAGCAATCCTCGAATATCACATCGCAGGTGTCGCAGCCCTTTTGACCCATTTTCTTGTCGAGCTTGCCGAGCTTCAGTCCCGGCGTATCGGCTTCCACCAGCAAGGCCGACACGCCCTTGGCCCCCGGCTCGTTCTTGTTGGTGCGCGCAAACACGGTAAACAGCCCGGCATGCGGGGCGTTGGTGATAAAGCGCTTGCTGCCGTTAAGGACATAACCGCCGTCGCGGGGCTCGGCCGAGGTCCGCAGCGAACCCGCATCACTGCCCGAGCCGGGCTCCGTCAGCGCGAACGACGCGACCATCTCTCCGGATGCGAGACGTGGAAGGTACGTCTGCTTCTGCTCGTCCGTGCCGTCCATCACCAGGCCCTGTGAGCCGAGCCCGATGGTCGTCGCAAAGGTGGACCGAAACCCCGGCGAGGCATAGCCGATCTCGAAAATGACCCGCGCCTCCTCCTCCATGGTCAGGCCAAGGCCGCCGTATTCCTCGGGTATGGTCAGACCGAACAGACCCAGTTCGCGCATTTCCTGGACGATCTCGGCGGGAACCCGCTGCTCTTCCTCCAGCCGATTCTCGTTCGGGATCAGACGCTCCCGCACGAACCGGTGAATCGTTTCGATAATCTGATCGAACGTTTCCTGGTCACGGACCATTACCTCTGCCTCTCTCTGCCTTTAAGATTTTCCGCCCCAGGAGTGACGTCATCAGCACCACAGACCCGATGCAGCGACTGGGTGGCCATCACCGCATCGGCAACCCGGATCAACCGCTCACCCAGATCCGGCAACATGTGTTCAGGGACATACTTTGCGTATCCGCCAATGGTCAGCCCGTAGATTGTTCCATCGGGCAGCCGGATCGGAACGCCGACGCCGTTGATATCGCGATACCAGGACCCAACGGCGGTGACATAGCCGCACCGCTCATACTGCTCCATGGCCTCCTCGATGCCGTAGAGCAGGTCATCCCACTTATCACCGTGGTGCAGGCGCAGCCGGTTCAGCTCTTCCGTCCGCGCCACTGGATCCAGACCGGCCAGATAACTGCGTCCCATTGCGCAGGTCTCCATCGGCATCGGCGAACCGATATCCAGCGGCAATGCCGACGTGTTGATGTGCCGGCACCGTTCGATGTAGATCATCTGCAGCCCGGTCCGTGTGCCGAGCGCTACAGTGCCGAGCACGTCATCCGCGATGTACTGCATCAACGGCCGCGTCACCTGCCGCACATCATGCTGTGCGAGGACGGGATAGCCGAGCGACAGCACATGCGGGCACAGCACATAGCGTCCCGTGACCCAGTCCACCCGGAGATAACCCAGCGCCGTCAATGTATGCGTTATCCGGAATACGGTCGGTTTGGGCAGGCCGGTACGACGCACCAGCTCACCGTTACTGAGCGGCGGATCGCCCGGCGAAAACGCCTGAAGCACCATCAGCCCACGCGACAGGGCGTTGATGAACTGACGATCCGTTGGGTCAGGCCGCACCCCCCCAGGCAACAGCGCACACGGCGGACAGGTACCCGGTCTCGGTGACTGTGGAACTTTCGATGGATCAAGGCCGCGCCCAAGGGGCGATCGAAGCCTCCGATCAGCAGTTAACATAGCGCTCCTCCTGCTTGCCCTGAACGCCCGGGGCAGGCAATTAAGCCGTTGGCTCGGCTTTTATTTTTTTGAAATTTAATTTTGAAAGCCTCTTTACGAATACTAGTTTGCGCCTCGGACGCCGGTCAATCCAGGATCCGGGTATTTCGCAATGCGAAACCACCTCAACTCCAACGCTGTTGCAATGGCGCCCATCGGACCGCAATCCCGGTCAGGCAACCGCGCTGTCCGCCAATCGCCGGTAGCGCAAATACTGGACCAGCAACACCAGCCCACCCAGCGCAAAGCCCGCGAAGTCGGTGAACATTTGCGGCTGTATCAGCCCCAGCGCAGCGACCAGCAGTAGCAGCGACTCAAGCTTCCGGTTCTGAACCAGGCACCAGCCTTCCACCGCCGAGGCCAGGAAGGTGACGCCGATAAAGCCGGTCACGACGGCACGCACGATTTCCAGGGGCGAACCGTCCAGAAGCAACGCCGGATAGAACACGAACATGTAGGGAATGATGAAACCGGCAATGGCGAGCCGCAGCGCCGCGAAGCCGGTCGTTGACGGATTGGCCCCGGCAATGCCGGCGGCGGCATACGCGGCGACCGCCACGGGCGGCGTGATCGCAGAGAGCGTCGCAAAATAGAAGACGAACAGATGAGCCGCCAGCGGCGAAACGTCAAGGTGAATCAGCACCGGCACCGTAAGCGCCACCTGAATAACGTAGGCACCGATTGTCGGCAGCCCCATCCCCAGCACGATCGACGTCACCATCACCAGCAGCAGCGTCAACAACGTATGTCCGCCGCCCAGGTCCAGGATGATGGAACTGAAACGGACGCCCAGACCGGTGAGCTGGAACATGCCGATAACAATACCGGCCGCGTTCAGAATGATGGCAACCGGGACGGCGATCCTGGCCGCCGATTCAAGGCCCTGGAAGAAGCGGCGCACAGTCAGTCGGTCCGTCCTTCTTATAACGCCGATCGCGACCAGTGCGCCGGTGGCAATCAGGCCCGCTCGCATGGGCGTATACCCCATTAGCAGCATTCCGAGCAGCAACGCGATCGGCACAAAATAGTAGTAACCGTCGAGCAGGATGCGCCGAGATGATGGCAACTCTTCGGTGCTCATCCCCTTCAGACCCTGGCGCACGGCCCGGAAATGCACCTGCCAGATCACCGCCGCGTAGTACAGCACCGCAGGCGCCAGTGCGACCAGCGCGACCTGGATATAAGGGACGCCCGAAAACTCCGCGACGAGAAAGGCGGTCGCTCCCATTAGCGGCGGCGTGAACTGGCCCCCCGAGGACGCAACGGCCTCGACCGCGCCCGCGAACGACCGACTGAACCCGATCTTCTTCATCAGAGGAATGGTCATGGAGCCGGTGGTGACCACGTTGGCCACCGCGCTCCCGGAGATCATGCCGAAGAACGCGCTACCCACGACTGCAACCTTCGCCGGGCCGCCGCGGAATCGCCCCGTCATCGAGATCGCAAGGTTGATGAGGAACGCACCAGCGCCGGTGCGTTCAAGAAAGGCACCGAACAGTAGAAATGTAAACACGTAGGTCGCGGAGACCCCGCTCGGCATGCCAAACACCGAATAGGTCGTGAACACCAGGTGATCGACGATCCACATGGTGGAGAACCCCCGATGATACAGAGGCCCGGGGAGATACGGCCCGACGAAGCCATACACGATCAGCAGGACAATCAGCGACGTAAAGATCATGCCGACCGCTCGGCGGGAGGCTTCGAGGAGCAGGAGCACGAGACTGATGCCTATGAACATCTGTAGCGCTGACAGTGGTTCAAAGTAGGACATGCGCCCCAGAATCTCGGTGGGGAACAGCGCCAGGTAACCGATATTGAAGACCGTGACGGCGATGAATACCCACTTCAACCAGCGCAGCAACGGTTGCCGCGCATTGCGGTGAGGATCAAACAGGAGCCAGGCGAGCACCATTGCGAAGCCGAGATGGACGGCGCGCTGGGAGATGCTTGGAAGCGTACCGAAGATGGCGGTATAGATCTGAAACACCGACATGCTGACGGCGACCAGGGAAACAACGCCGAGCAACCAACCGGTCGGTTCTTCCGGACCTTCCACATCCGCGGAACCCGTTGGGGGACGGCTCCCTCGACCCAGCAATTGCCGCCAATTCGCCATCAGATGGGTCTCCCTTTCTTCTGTAGGGGTACGTTGTCATGCGAAGAAAGGAGAGGCGGCGCACCGCACGCCGCCGCCTCTCGGTCTCGATCAGAGCAGATCAGGTCAGAGCAGACCCCGCTCCTTATAGAAGGCTTCCGCACCCGGATGGAGCGGCGCACCCAGATCCTTCACCGCGTTTTCCGCACTGAAGTTCTTCATGAGCGGATGCAGCGAGCGGAGATCGTCAACGCGGTCGAACATCACCTCCAGAATCTTTTTGACCAGCTCGGGGCTCACCTCGGGGGAGACATACAGCACTGTGTTGGCGGCGATAGTCTGGCTGTCTTCCGTCATGCCCTCATACCGGTCCTTGGGAATGGGGTAGGTGGCATAACCGGGGTTGATTTCGCGGATGGCCTTGATCTCCTCATCCGAGAGCGAAACGATGCGCACGCCATCAGCGCTGGCTGCCAGTTCCTGGATGGAAGGGGTGGGATCAGCCGCGATTGGGCAGAAGGCATCCAGGTGACGATCCTTGATCAGGTTCACTGAATCGTTGTAATCGATGTACTCGACCCGAGCCAGATCGTCATAGCTCATGTCGTTGACGCCGAGGACCATTCGCGAGATCACCTCGCCGGTAAAGCCCTTGATGCCGGGCGAAAACCCCTTGCCTTTCAGATCCTTGATCGTGTGGATGTCGGAATCCGCGCGCACGGCAAGCTGCCACGGCGCGTAGTAGAAGCCGGCAACCGCCATCACCGGCAGCTTGCCCTTCTCGAATGGCCCCGTGCCGGTCAGCGCCTCACCCGCGGTCGAGGAGTAGGCGAAGCCGAGTTGCAGCTGATCCATGCTGAGGCCGAGTATGTTCTTGACGCCGCCCCCGGCAATAACTGTTGTCCGGACGTCGGAAACTTCCCGGGAAACGTAGTCCCCGATCGCCGTCCCGATAACAGTCCACGTCCCGCCGACAGCACCACCGCCGATCGTCAGGTTCCTGTTCTGGGCGTCCGCGCTCGCCGAGGCAAGCCCGGCCGCCAGCGTAAAGGCAAGACAGGCCGCCCTGGAGACCAGCGGTCGCGTGATTAGTGTTCTGAACATTGTGTTTCTCCTCCTTACATCAACAGTCGCCCGCACGCTCCATGATTGATTTTGCTATCGGAGCCCTACGCGCATGCTTGCAGCACCCACTGATCGCGCAAGTGGATCCTGCTCATTCGGCGGCCAAGGTAATGCCCGAGTATGATCGTCCGGCGGGTGGAGAATTCCGGTCGGAAGACTGCATGGGCTCCTCCCGGTTGCCATGGACGTCTGGATCAGGCAGCGTAAGCCGTTGAGTCAACTTCAATACTTTTTAAGTAAAATTATTTTTTTATGCGTCTCTTCGGATACTAGATTGCGCTTTCGATACCGGTCAATGCAGGAACAGATTGTTTCGCATTGCGAAACCGGATCGCCTCCAGTGCGCTTGCAAGGTGGCCGCTGCGCACGCACGATTTAGACTGGCAGCGGTCGACAATTCCATCGCCATGGCCTGGTCCCTCCTCTGGAATTGATGAACAAGCATGCGGCGTAGCGGGGGATAAGGCCGACTAGAAAACAAGGGGGAGACATCTTGTCTATCGAAGCGAATCGGTCCGATCTGGTGATCGGCGTCATAGGAGCCGGAACGATGGGCCGGGGCATTGCCCAGGTCGCCGCCACCGGCGGAATGCGCGTGCTGCTGTTCGATACGCGAACCGAGGCCATGGCCGAGGCACAGTCCTTCATCGCCGGAATGCTCCGGCGCTCGGTTGAAAAAAAGCGCATGGCCAGCGAGGATGCCGAAGCGGCAATCGCCCGCCTGGAAACGCCGGACACCATGGAGGCGCTTGCCGCGTGCGACATCGTGGTAGAGGCAGTACTGGAAGAGATCGATGTAAAGCGCGCCGTTTTCGCGCAACTTGAGGATATCGTCCGGGACGACGCCATCCTGACCAGCAACACCTCATCGCTTTCCATTACCGAAATAGCGGCCAAGTGCCGTATTCCCGAGCGCGTCGCCGGCTTTCATTTCTTCAACCCGGTGCCGCTGATGGCGCTGGTGGAGATCATCCCGGGCCTGCGCACGCGGCCAGACGTGGTCGACACCCTGATGGCGGTCGGCAAGCAGATGGGGCGGGACCCGGTGAAGGCCACCGATACACCGGGCTTCCTGGTGAATCATGCTGGCCGCGCGTTCGTTCCCGAAGCGCTCAACCTGGTGCAGGAACAGATTGCCGGTCATCATGACATCGACCGGATCATGCGCAAGGAAGCCGGTTTCCGCATGGGGCCGTTCGAGCTGCTCGATATGGTCGGCGCGGACATCGCGCTCGCGGTCATGGAATCCATCTACAACCAGTACTTTCAGGAGCCGATGTACCGGCCCGTCGCGCTGCTAAGCACGCGGGTAGCCGGCGGCCTGCTCGGACGCAAGACCGGTGAGGGCTTCTATCGATACGCGGACGGCAAGCCTGTGCCGCCGAGTTCCGAGCCGCTGTCGGGAGACGCGCCGAAAAGCATCTGGGTAAGCGACGCGGAGCCGGAGGCGGCCCGCCGTGTCCGGGACCTGCTGACGAGCCTGAAAGTGAAGCCCGAATCGGGCGAACGTCCCAGCGACGACGCCCTGTGCATCGTCACACCCATCGGCGAAACCGCGCACGCGACAGCGCTCGAGCATGGGCTCGACCCGGCCCGCACGGTGGCCATCGATACCATGGTCGGCCTGGAACGCCATCGCACCCTGATGCCGACGATCATGGTGCCGACCGCGCGCAGTCACGGTCTTGCGGCACTCCTGGCCAGCGACGGTGCCGACGCCACGATTTGCGCGGACGCGCCCGGCTTTATCGCACCGCGCATCATCGCGATGATCGTCAATGTCGGATGCGCCATCGCAGCCAAGGCGATTGCCACGCCCGCCGATATCGACAAGGCCGTGCGACTCGGCCTGAATTATCCGAAGGGGCCGCTGGAGTTTGGCGATGCTCTCGGCGCGGATACGATTCTGCGCATGCTGAACGGCCTGCATACCCATTACGGCGACCCGCGTTATCGGCCAGTGCCCTGGCTGCGCGAACGCGCCCTACTGGGTCTCCCGCTGGCTGAGTCCAGCGCGTCCTGAACAACACCTGGCGAAAACAAAAATGAACATGCGAACTGAGAACGGCTCCCTCGGCAGACTGCTGTCGCCGAACGGGGTGGCCATCATAGGTGCATCCGATAATCCGGGCCGCATCGGCGGACAACCGGTTGCCTTTCTGTCGAAGCAGGGGTATCAGGGCCGGATCTATCCGGTGAACCCGAAGTACCAGACCGTGCAGGGCCTCCCCTGTTTTGCGCGAGTCGGCGACATCGATGGCCCCGCGGATCTCGCCGTCGTTGCATTGCCGGCCCACGCGGTGCCGCAGGCGCTGCGCGAGGCGGGTGCGGCGGGGATCCCGTTCGCCGTGGTCCTGAGCGGCGGCTTCCGGGAAAGCGGCGAGGACGGCGACCGGCTGCAGATCGAACTGGTCAAGGCGGCACGAGAAAGCGGCATACGGGTTATCGGCCCCAACTGCCAGGGCGTGGTCAATCTGCATGATCAGATGTTCGCGTCGTTCGGCGCGATCAATGAAGAGCCCAATCTCCGCCGGGGGCCTGTCTCCATGGTCTTCCAGAGCGGCGGCCTGGGTTTCAGCGTGCTGCTCCTGTGCGAGATGCTGGGGATCGGCTTCCACCACGCCATCTCCATCGGCAATCAGGCGGATATCACCACCTCGGAAGTCCTCAATGGCTTCCTCGACGATCCCGATACCAAAATCGCCGTCGCGCAGATCGAAGGGCTGAGCGACGGCCGGGATCTGATGGCCATCGGCCGGCGCGCAGCCGAGCTCGGCAAACACCTGGTGATCTGGAAGATTGGCAATACCGAGGCCGGCGCGCGTGCGGCAAGCTCCCACACCGCCAACCTCACCGGCCGTTACGACATCTACCGGGCGGCATTCCGTCAGGCCGGCATTCTTGAAGTCACCTCGGTGGAGGAAATGGCCGATCTGTTCGCCGCCCTGCAGGGCGACCGGCTGCCTCGCGGCCGCGGCGTTGCGGCAATGGGCATCTCCGGCGGGGCCGGCATCCTGTTCACCGACCGGGCGGTGACCGGCGGTCTGGACATGGTCGAGCTGTCCGACCAGACACGGGCACGATTGACGGAGATTCTGCCCTCATTCGGTTCGGCCGAGAACCCGGTCGACATCACCGCCAATGTCTTCAACGACATCAGCCAGTTCGATGACGCCCTGAATGTGGTGCTGGCGGATCCGGGGGTCGATCAACTGGCCCTGCTGCTGGCATCGTTGCCCGGCGAGCGGGCTCGACTGGCCGCCGAGGCCATCATCAAGGCGGCCGACCGCCACGACAAGCCGGTGATGCTCGCATGGTCGGCGCGCCGCGAGCGGGCAGCGGAAGCCTATGCCATGCTGGAGGAGGCACGCATTCCGATTGCCCCACATCCGGTTCGCACCGCCGACTGCATGGCCACCGTGGCGCGCCATGTCAGCCGTCAGGCCCATCTGGCCGGGCGCCCCCTGTTCCCGGATTCCGCTGCTCCCGCGGTGCAATCCGCGGGCACCGAGCCGCGGGATCACGGCACGCTCGATGAACGCAGAAGCAAGGAACTGATGGCGCGCTACGGCATCCCGGTGCCGAAGGAAATCGTCCTGACCGGCGAGGACGTCGGCAACGAAGCCCTGGCCGACCTGCGCTTTCCGGTCGTGGCCAAGGTGCTGTCAGCGGACATTACCCACAAGAGCGATATCGGCGGCGTGAAACTGAATCTGCAATCAGCGGATGAGGTGCGTCAGGCGGTCGTCGACATTCGCAAAGCCGTCGCCGAGCGATGCCCGGACGCGCAGCTGGAGGGCATCCTGGTTGCCGAGATGGTGCATGGCGACGCCGAATTGCTGGTTGGCGCCCTCAACGACCCGACGTTCGGGCCGGTGGTTGCGGTCGGCATGGGCGGCATCTTCACCGAAGTGCTGCGCGACATCACCTTCCGCGTCGCCCCCTTCGACGCCGATACCGCGCGCGAAATGCTCGAGGAACTGCGCGGCTACGAGATATTTCACGGCGTGCGGGGCCGCCCGGCGCTGGATGTCGAGGCGGTTGTCAGGATTCTGGTCGACGTCTCCCGATTCGCGTGGGACTATCGGGACACGCTGGTCGAGCTCGATCTGAACCCGGTGCTGGTCGGGGCCAGAGGCCAGGGTGCGATCGCCGTCGACGCGGTGGTGGGTTTTCAGGCAGAGAGCTGAGCAACACGGCTCCACACGATGGCTTGCGCGCTACCCTGGTAACGGCCAATGGAAAGCCGCAAGCCGGGGCCGGACATGCCAGCCGTTTTTTACCCATGAACAGGTGAAGTCAATGAAGCTGCCCACCAACACGTTCAAACAGGCGCTCGCACAGGGGCGTACCCAGATCGGACTATGGAACTGCCTGTGCAGCAACGTTGCCGCCGATGTACTCGGGTCAGCCGGATTCGACTGGATCGTCATCGACATGGAGCATTCCGCGAACGATCCGATGACCGTGCTTTCGCAACTGCAGGCATACGAATTCGGCGGCACCACCCCCGTTGTCCGCGTACCGTGGAACGAGCCGGTCATCGTCAAGCGCATTCTCGACCTGGGCGCTTTCTCACTGCTTTTCCCGATGGTCCAGAATGCCGCGGAGGCCGAGGCGGCCGTTGCTTCAACGCGCTACCCGCCGCACGGCATACGTGGACTCGCGCTGAACCAGCGCGGCAATCGTTTTGGCCGTATCGCCGATTATGTCACCACCGTGGAGCAGGAAATCTGCGTCCTGGTGCAGATCGAGACCACCGCGGCCCTGTCCCGGGCGACGGAAATCGCGTCGGTCGAGGGCGTGGACGGGGTGTTCTTCGGCCCCGCGGATCTTTCCGCCGACATGGGGCTGCTGGGCAAGGCCAACCATCCGGATGTCTGCGCGGCAATCAGCGATGGCGCCGCGAAGGTACGTGCCGCGGGCAAACAGGCGGGCGTCCTCACCGGTAATGAGCAGCAGGCACTGACCTGGCTCAACGAGGGCTTCGGTTTCGTCGCCTGCGGATCGGACCTGGCATTGCTTGCCAACAGTGCCGATAGCCTGCTTGCCCGCATGAAGGAAGGCTTGAAGTCCTAGGGATGGGGCCGGTAATGGCGGCGGGCCGCACTACAGGCGTTCGCAAAAGCGGATCAGCGACTCCCGCAGCCAGCGGTGACCGGGGTCGTTCTCCATGGTGTCGCTCCAGACCAGGTAGATCGGGATCTTGGGGAAGTTGATCGGCGCCTTCAGCATGCGAACGCGGAAATGCTCCGAGTACAGCCTGGCCATCTGCCGTGGCAGGGTGCAGATGAAATCCGTGCTCTTTACGATCAGCGGCATGGAGATGAAATGCGGGACCTCCAGCGCCTTGGTCCGCTGCAGGCCGAGTTTGGCCAGTTCACGGTCGACCATCGGTGATTTCTGCGTCAACACCACATGCGGTAGCGTGGTGTATTGCTCAAGGCTCAGGGTGTCGCCAATCACCGGGTGATCTTCGCGCACCATGGACACCAGTTCATCGGTCATCAGGCGCGTATTGCTAAAGCCGTCCATCTTCAGCCGGTAATAGTCGACGGCGAGATCAACGGTGCCCTTCTTGAGCTCTTCCCGCAAGGCCATGGTGTTGTGTTCCGGCCAGATCCTGGCCCGCACGTGCGGCGCGACATTGGTCAGCCAGTCCATGAAGCGCGGCGTGATGACGACCTCGCCGTAATCCTCCACGGCGATGGAAAAGGTGCGTCGCGAGGAGGGAAAATCGAAGTCGCGTGTATCCCGCAGGCAGTTCTGCACCAGGTCCAGGGAATGACGCACCTGCTCGGCCATCTGCCTTGCCCTGGGCGTGGGCAGCATGCCTCTGGCGGTGCGCGTAAACAAGGGATCTCCCACCGCGTCGCGCAGGCGCGCCAGTGCATTGCTCATGGCCGGCTGGCTCATGGACAGCTTTTCCGCGGCCCGGGTCAGATTGCCTTCGCTGAGGATGGCGTCGAACACCGGCAGAAGGTTCAGATCGAAGGATCTTAGATTCATGTTATCAATAATTGGCATCACGCAGTTCAATTAGACTTATATCTGCGCTGGTCATAGCGTGTCAATGAACCCATTCAACGTGTCCGGGCGTTCCGCACAACCGCCACGGGCCATATCGCCATGCCCAGTCCAGCTGGTCATTCGCAAGCACGGGGGAGAGCCAAGTGGATTCAACTGCCAGTGAGCAAGGGCTGCGGCTCGGCATCATCGGTGCCGGGGCCATGGGCAGGGGCATTGCACAGGTTGCGGCAGCCGGCGGCATGGAGGTCGTTATCCTGGACGCCAATTCACAGGTTGCGACCGAGGGCTGCGAATTCGTCGGCCGCATGCTGAGGCGTCTGGCGGAGAAGGGAAAGCTGTCGGTGGATGACGCGGAAGCAGCGATCGGGCGCATTCGGCAGGCGGCGACGATGTCCGATCTTGCGGGCTGCAATGTCGTCGTCGAGGCCGTGGTCGAGAACCTGGCGGTCAAGCAAAAAGTCTTCGCCGAGTTGGAAAACGTGGTATCGGAGGACTGCATCATTGCCTCCAATACCTCGTCGCTGTCCATCGCCGCCATTGCCTCGAGCGCCCGCCTGCCGGGCCGTATCGCCGGCTTTCACTTCTTCAATCCGGTACCGCTGATGAAGCTGGTGGAAGTCATCGAGAGCATTCGTACCGAATCCTGGGTCGGCGATACGCTGATGCGGGTCGGCAGGCAGATGGGCCGCGAGCCGGTGCGGGTGCGCGATGCACCGGGCTTTCTGGTCAATCAGATCGGCCGCGGCCTGACCATCGAGTCGGCCCATATCGTCGACGAGGGCATCGCCGGGACAGTTGAGATAGACAGAATCATGCGTGATCTGGCCGGCTTCCGCATGGGCCCGTTCGAGCTGATGGACCTGACCGGCCTCGACGTCACCCACCCTGCGACCGAGCTGATCTACCAGCAGTTCTACGGCGAACCACGCTTCCGCCCTGCCCTGGTCATGGAGCAGAGAACGCAGGCCGGCATTCTCGGCCGCAAGACCGGTAGCGGCTTCTACCCCTACGAGGATGGCAAGCAGGTGGTCCCGGACGAACCGCCGGCGCCGACCGGCGGCCCGGATTCCGTCTGGGTCAGCCGTGCCGAGCCGGAGGGGCACGCCCGTCTCACGCAGTTGCTCCGGAACCTGGATGCACCGCTGGAGGACGGCGACCAACCATCCGCGGGTGCGCTATGCCTGGTCACGCCGATGGGCAGCGACGCCACCAGCGCGGCCGTGGATCAGGGCCTGGATGCAAGCCGCACGGTGGCCGTCGACACCCTGTTCTCCATGGAAAATCGCCGGGTCATCATGCCGACGCCGATCACCAGCTCGCGGATGCGTCAGGCCGCTCACGCACTGCTGGCCGGCGACGGCCGGCCGGTGACGGTGATCCGCGACAGCCCCGGCTTCGTCGCCCAGCGCGTGGTCGCGATGATCGTCAATATCGGCTGCGCCATCGCCCAGTGCGGTGCCGCCGCACCCGCCGACATCGACAAGGCGACCACCCTGGCACTGAACTACCCGCAGGGGCCACTGGCGTTCGCAGACGCGCTCGGGCCCGCGAACATCCTTCGCGTGCTCGAAGGGCTGCAGAAAATCTACGGCGACCCGCGCTATCGCCCCAGCCCCTGGCTGATGCGACGCGCCCGCCTTGGGGTGTCGGTTGCGACGCCGGAAGACATCAGTCACTGATAAAGGCGCCGGCGCGCATGGCCGCCACCGCGACCGAACCAGAGGTAACGAACATGCTTGATGCCTACCTGTACGAAGGCCTGCGCACCCCTTTCGGCCGTCACGGCGGCGCCCTGGCAAAGGTGCGCCCCGACGATCTGCTCGCGGGAGTGATCCGCGAGGTCGTCAAACGTTCGGGGATCGCCGCCGAGCAGCTGGAGGACGTCATTATCGGCTGCGCCAACCAGGCGGGCGAGGACAGCCGCTGCGTCGCCAGGCATGCCAGTCTGCTGGCGGGGTTGCCGGTGACCGTCCCCGGCACGGTTATCCAGCGCAACTGCGGCAGCGGCCTCGGCGCGGTGATCGCGGCGTCGCATGCGCTGAGCTGCGGCGAGGGCGAGCTGATGATTACCGGCGGCGTCGAGAGCATGAGCCGTGCGGCGTTTGTCATGAGCAAGGCGGAGACCGCGTTCAGCCGCGATCTGCGGGTTTTCGACTCGGCCGTCGGCACGCGCTTCCCGAACAAGGTGCTCGAGCGGGAGTTCGGCGACGATTCCATGCCGCAGACCGCCGACAACCTGGCAAACGAGCATGGCATCAGCCGGGAGGCCTGCGATCAATTCGCCTTCGCGTCCCAGCAGAAATACGCAAAAGCCGCGGAGCAGGGGTACTTCGATGGCGAGATCACGCCGGTTACCATTCCGGTGCGCCGCGGTGATCCGCAGGTCGCTGCAAGCGATGAGCACCCGCGCCCCGGTACAACGCTGGAGGCGCTCGCCGGGCTTCGAACCCTGCATGCGGGCGGCGTGACCACCGCCGCCAGCGCCTCCGGTATCAACGATGGTGCCGTCGCCTTGATGATCGGCACGCGGGCGGCGGGAGAACGTAACGGCCTCACACCGAAGGCACGGGTGGTGGCGTCGGCGGTGGCCGGGGTCCCGCCCCGCACCATGGGCTACGGGCCGGTGCCGGCCTCCGAAAAGGCGCTGGCGCGGGCGGGCCTGACAATCAGGGACGTGGACGTCATCGAGCTCAACGAGGCCTTCGCCGCCCAGGCGCTGGCCTGCATGAAAGGGCTCGGCATCGGCTTTGACGACCCGCGAGTGAACCCGAACGGCGGCGCCATCGCGCTGGGCCACCCGCTGGGTGCATCCGGTCCGAGGATTCTGCTGACGGCCATGCGCCAGCTCGAGCGCACCGGTGGCCGCTACGGCCTGGTGACCATGTGCATCGGCGTCGGTCAGGGCATCGCCGTGATCATCGAGCGGCTGTGAGCCAGAGGAGCAGTCATCATGACGCGCGTTACGCCTGCGGATAAACCGCTCCAGGACGGGGACTTCCGCGCCATTGTCGAACTCGGACGGCCCTTTCAGTGGGATGACCCCTTTCTACTCGAAGAGCAGCTGACCGAGGAAGAGCGCATGATCCGCGACACCGCGCGCGATTATGCCCAGGGCGCCCTCATGCCCCGCATCCTGGAATCCAACCGCAACGAGACCTTTGACCGGGAAATCATGCGCGAGATGGGCGAGCTCGGCTTTCTGGGAGCGCCGCTGAGCGGCTACGGCTGCGCGGGTGTCGGCTATGTGTCGTACGGCCTGATCATGCGCGAACTGGAGCGTGTGGATACCGCTTACCGCTCCGCCTGCGGCGTACAGACCACGCTGTCGATGACCCCGATCTACGCCTACGGCAGTGACCGGCAACGCGAGAAGTACCTGCCGTCCATGGCGACCGGGGAGCTGCTCGGCTGCTTCGGCCTGACCGAACCCGACCACGGCTCCGACCCTGGCGGCATGCGCAGCCGGGCGCGCAAGGTCGACGGCGGCTGGCGCCTTTCCGGAAACAAGGTCTGGATCACGCACTCGCCGATCGCGGACATCATGGTGGTCTGGGCCAAGGACGATGACGGCATGATCCGCGGCTTCATTCTGGAGCGGGGGATGGCGGGGCTGACCACGCCGAAGATCGAGGGCAAGTTCTCGGTGCGCGCGTCACCCACCGGCGAGATCGTGATGGATGACGTCTTCGTGCCCGACGACAACAAACTACCCGCCGCGGAGGGCCTGGCGGCCCCGTTCGGTTGCCTGAACAATGCCCGCTTCGGCATCTGCTGGGGCGCCATGGGCTCGGCGGAGTTCTGCTGGCACGCGGCCAGGCAGTATGTGTTGGATCGCAAACAGTTCGGGCGTCCGCTCGCCGCCACCCAGCTGGTGCAGAAGAAGCTCGCCGACATGCAGACCGACATCACGCTGGGCCTGCTCGGCTGTCTGCACCTCAGCCGTCTGCGCGACCAGCGCCAGGCGGCGCCGGAGATGGTCTCACTGCTCAAGCGCAACTGTGCCGGCAAGGCGCTGGAGATCGCGCGGGTTGCGCGCGACATGCACGGCGGCAACGGCATCTCGGACGAGTATCATGTGATCCGGCACGCCATGAATATGGAAACGGTAAACACCCTGGAAGGCACGCATGACGTTCATGCCCTGGTGCTCGGCCGGGCCCAGACGGGTATCCAGGCGTTCCGCTAGTGTGGTCGCCTGCATAACAACAAAGCCTGCGAGGAAGTTCATGACCACAACGCTCAGGGCGCTGCTGCGGCCGGAATCGGTTGCCATTATCGGCGCGTCGTCGGATTTTCAAAAAGTCAGCGGTCGGCCGTTGATGCATTTGCTGGAGAAGGGTTACGCTGGCGGGCTCTACCCCGTGAATCCGCGCGCGCGGGAGATCGGCGGACAGCGCTGTTATGCCCGCATCAAGGACCTGCCCGAGGGCATTGATCTGGCGATCATTGTACTGCCCGCGGAGGCGGTTGCCGATGCCGTTCGCGCGCTGGGCCGCAGGTCGGTGCCCGCCGCCGTGGTGTTCGCCTCCGGCTTCTCCGAGGTGGGCGATGCCGGCCGGGCGCTGGAAGCGGAGCTCGCCCGGGCGGTGAAGGAATCGGGGGTTCGCGTCTGCGGGCCGAACTGTCTTGGTCTGTTCAACGCCTTCGAGCATGTAATTGCCACATTCAGCCAGTACGTGGACGGCGAGGTGCCCGCCGGCCCGGTCGGCTTTGTCTCCCAGTCCGGCGCCTTCGGTACGGCCATCTCCGCCCTTGCCCGCAATCGCGGCCTCGGCCTGGGCTATTTCGTCAACACCGGCAATGAGGTCGACATCACCTTCGTCGATGCCATGGAGGCGGTGCTTGCCGACGCGCGCATCCGGGTCGGCGCGGGCTACATCGAGGGCCTCAAGAACGGCCCCGGGCTGTGCCGGATCGGCGATATGTCGATGGAAAAAGGCATTCCTCTGGTGCTGACCAAGGTCGGCAGAATGAACGCGGGCGCCCGTGCCGCCGCGTCGCACACCGGCTCGCTGGCCGGAGAGGACGTGGTCTTCGACGGCGTCGTCAGGCAAAAAGGCATTATCCGCGCCCGCAATGAAGAGCACATGCTCGACATGGTCGAGGTCTTCGCCAGCTGCGGCCTGCCGGAAGGCTCCGGTATCGGCATTGCCACGCAGTCCGGCGGCGCAGGCGTACTGATTGCCGACCGTGCCGAGGAGGTCGGGCTGGAGGTGCCCGAGCTGTCGCCGGCGACGCGCAAGGCCATTCAGGCATGCATTCCCGGTTTCGGCGCCACGGCCAATCCGGTCGACGTCACCGGGCAATTCGTGCGCGAGCCGGCGGTGTTGCGTGACAGCGTGATTCACATGCTCAACGACCCGGCGGTCCACGTCGGGATCATCTGGCTGCAGTTGATGGACGCGTACGTCGACACGCTGACCCGCATATTCGAGGACATCAAGGCACGTGCCAGCAAACCGTTCGTGGTCGCCTGGGTGGCGGCGCCGCAGGCAGCGCTGGAGGCGCTGCGCGCCCGCGGCATCGCCGTCGTCCGCGGCGCCGAGCCGGCGGCCGATGCGGTGCTCGGCCTGGTGCAGTATGCGGCTGCACGGCGCCGCTGGCTCGCCGACCGCAAACAGCGCGAGGCGCTGCCGCGGCAAACCGCCGATCTGCCCGCCGCGGGCGGCGTCGTCAGCACCACCCGCGCCGTCGCCCTGCTCGAGGAGGCCGGCGTGACCATGGCACCGGTGCGTCAGGCCCTGAATGCCGAGGAGGCCGTTGCCGCGGCCGGGGAACTGGGGTACCCGGTGGTGATGAAGATCGAATCGCCGGACATCCTGCACAAGACCGAGGTGAATGGCGTGCGTTTGTCACTGAACGGCCCGGAGGCTGTTCGAGACGCGTATGCGGATATCCTCGCCGAGGCGCGAAAGCGCCGCCCGCAGGCACGCCTGGAGGGCGTTATCCTGCAGCCCATGTCCAGTGGCGACGTGGAGTTTGTGATCGGTCTGCAGCGCGACCCGGTGTTCGGCAACGTGATCATGGCCGGACTCGGCGGCATTCTGATCGAGGTACTCAAGGACGTGGCATTCCGAAAATGCCCGCTCACGCCCTCGGAGGCCGAAGAGATGCTTGCAAGCCTGAGAGGCGCGGAGATTCTCAACGGGGTGCGTGGCCGCCCCGGCGTCAACCGCGAGGCCTTGATCAACATGCTCTGCGGCGTTTCGCGGTTCGGCGCGGCGAGCGAGGGGCGTCTGCGCGAGCTGGACCTGAACCCGGTACTGCTGTCCAGGGACGGTGCCGTGGCAGTGGATGTGGTGATGATGCTGGATGAGGCGACGCAATGATCCATTATCAGACAACCGACGGCATCACCACGATCCGGCTGGACCGGCCGAAGCAGCGCAATGCCCTGAGCACGGAGATGATCCACGCGCTCGGCGAGGCGCTCGCGGAATGCCGCGATGACCGCGACGCACGTTGTGTGGTCCTGACCGGCAGCAACGGCCATTTCTGCGCCGGGCGCGAGCTTGGCGCGGCATTGCAGCCGGGGCTGGAGGCGGTGCTCGCCTATGACGAAGCCTATAGCGCCGTGTTCCGGCATCTTCAGGAACTCGGAAAGCCGTCGGTGGCGGTCGTCGAGGGTTACGCCGTGGCTGGCGGCTTCTCGCTTGCCATGGGTTGTGACTTTGTTCTGGCCACCGAGGGTGCACGCTTCGGGGCAATGGAGATGCACAACGCCTTCCCGGCCGCCGTCAACACCGCACTGCTCTCTCACCTGGGCTCACCCCGGCTGGCGCTGGAGTGGCTGATGTCGGGCGATCTCATCCCGGCGCGGCGCCTGTATGAACAGGGGCTGATCAATCGCATTGCCGTGGACGCCGATGCGCTGACCACGGAAGCGCAGGCGTTCACCGGCATGCTTGCGAGCCGCGATCCGGTGGCCCTGCGGCTGGCGCGGGAGGCATTCCGCGCCACCAGGGAGATGCCCCTGACTGACGCGCTGACCTATGGCAAGAATCTCAACGCCCTGCTCCTTGCCTCCGGCCGTATCGAGGAGGCGGCGCAGGCCTTCAAGGCAAAACAGAGCGCGCGGGCGCGGCGCAAGGACACCGATTGACTTGCTCTCAGCGACGGCCGTTATCCTCCCGATGAAGCTGGCACCGGCGAATTCTTCATATCACTGTCCTCCTGACGCTTACGCTTGATCTGCCCTGCCAGCAGGATAAGGAAGGTCACCAGCCCTGCCGCCAGCATCGGGTACTCCAGGTAGATATCGTCGAACTGACGGAACAGCACGTAACCCAGCATCAGGACGGCGCTTGCCAGCGACAGGAGCCACTCGTAGCCGCGGAACCTGACCAGGCCGCAGTTGAACAGGGTGGTTGCCAGCGCCGTCATGCCGAGCGGAATGGCGATCAGGGAACCGAGCGCCGAAGACCAGCTGTCGGGCTGTAATACCAGCACCGGGTTGTACACAACCAGAAAGGGAATAATGAACCCGGAGATGGCGATCTTGAACGCCATCAGCGACGTTTTCATGTAATCGCCGCCGGCGATGCCCGCCGCCGCCAGCGCGGCGAGTGCAACAGGCGGCGTAATCGCCGATATCACCGCAAAATAGAAGGCGAAGAAGTGCGCGGAGATCGGCGTCACATCCATGCGAATCAGCGCCGGCACAACCACGATGGCGACCAGCGCATAGGCGGCACTGGTCGGTATCCCCATGCCCAGCACAATGGACACCAGCATGGTAATAATGAGTGCCAGCCATAGCTGGCCACCGCTCAGCAGTTCGACCAGGCCAGCAATCTTGGTGCCCAGTCCGGTGGTGATGAGGGTCTGCGCCATCAGGCCGACAACGGCCAGCGCGACACCGATCTGCGCCCCCACCAGTGCGCCCTTGGCCAGACAACGGGCGAGATCCGTAAACGATGGACGCGTCTCGCGACTGATCATGCTTAGGCTGATGGCGACGATGATGGCCCAGAATGCCGCCAGGCTCGGGCTGTAGTGCTTTAGCAGCATCACCACGAGCAGGCCGAGCGGGATCAGGAACAGCGGCAGTCGCCGCAGAATCAGGCGCTTGTCGACCGCCTCCGGCGGAACCTCCAGCCTGCTGCTGACGGCTATCAGCTGGACACTGAGTATGCAGCCCCAGAAGTACAGGATCGCCGGCAGCAGTGCGGCCAGCATGATGGTTGCATAGGGAACGCCCATGAACGATGCCATGAGAAACGCGGCGGCCCCCATGATGGGCGGCATCAACTGCCCCCCTGTTGACGCGGTTGCTTCGATGGCACCCGCAACCTCGGGCTTATAGCCCATGCGCTTCATGTAGGGGATGGTGAAGGCCCCGGTGATGGCGACGTTGGCGACGGCGGCACCGGTGACGGTACCGACCAGGGCGCTCGACACCACCGCGGTCTGACCCGGGCCACCCTTGAAGACGCGTCCGGCGGCCTTGCCTAGCTCATTGAACAGGTCATTGACGCGAATGACTTCCAGCAAGGCGCCGAAGACGACGAAGAGAAAGACGAAATTGGCCGAGATGTCCAGAAACGAACCGTAAATGCCGGACAACCCGATGCTCAGATAGGACACCACGAAGGAGAGGGCGAACTCGCGATGATGCAGCGGGCCGGGGAGGTAGTGACCGAGCAGGAAGTAGGCGACGAAAATCATCGCCACTATCGGCAGACTCATGCCCCAGGCATGTCGCGTCGCCTCCACGACGACCACAATCAGCAAGACGCCCACGAGCACGTCTGTCGGCTCCGGGAAGCCGATGGTCATCTCCAGATGCTGCATGTTCAGGAGCACATAGGCGACCAGCGCCAGCCCCAGCGCCATCAGTGCCCCGAGCGCGGCCTGGCTCCATGCCGACGCCGCCGTGCGCATGGCACCGAGATAGATAAGGCCGAACACGAAGGCAAGATGGACGCTCTGATGCTCGTAGGACGTGAATAGGCGGATCTGCGTGCTGAGCATGTGGTAACCGACGGCCGCCAGCCCGACAACAAGCAGGGCAATATCCAGGACCTTGGACACTTTCATCAGGACAAACCTCTTGCCGGGCAACTGATAGAGCGGCCGCCTGAACTGCGCATTGGTGGTAATGGCAATGGGCGAGCAGCGAGGCCGCGGCGGTACCGCGACCTCGTTTCACTGCCGCTATCAGTCGAGAATGCCGGCTTCCTGGTAGGCACGCAGTGCACCGGGGTGGAACTCGTCGGGCTCCCAGCCGTAGGCCAGCGCCTCCGGGGTCATCAGCTTGCCAAGCGCGTGGAACTCCGCGAATTTTTCCACGTTGTCGATAATCAGCTTGGTAATTTCATAAGCCGCCTGTTCCGGAAAGTCGGCGTGCACGGCCCAGGACACGGTATCCGCATAGATTTCCAGCGGCCCGTCCTGCTGCTGCACATGGTCGTCGGGAACGGTATCGGGCGCCAGCGGCATGCCCGTTTCCTCGACAACGCGCTTCACTGCTTCTTCACCCCAGGGCAGATGGCGCATGCCGTCACGATTCGCCGACATGAACTCGACGGTGTGGGGGGACATGGTCATTTCGTTGTTAATTAATGGGAAATAGCCGCCGATCACGGCAGCGTCTACCCGGCCGTCCAGCAACGCCTGCGTGGCGTCCGTCAGCCCCATGTACTCAATGTTTACACTGTCACCGAGCTCCCAGCCGACGCGCATGAGCAGCTCCGGCTGGATCGTCCAGTTGATCTGCGGCTTGCGCCCCAGCGCCACGGTTCGGCCGCGGAGGTCGGCAACCGTCTTGATGTCGTCATCAAAGGTCACCATCCAGGCCCCGACCAGGTTATAGTTGGCGATTGCCTTGACGGGCGGCAGCTCCTTTTCGAATGGCGGCTGCCCACGCACCGCGGCATCCACGACACCACGGCCCGTGCCGACCATCATGGTCTTGCGCAACGGGGGGTCGCGATCGAGCTGGTTGAGATTAAAGGCGAAGCCGGGGCTCTCGGAATGACTGACCCGGATACTGGGGTGGTTATCTCTGACGATTTCCTCCAGTGCGCCGCCGAGCACATAGGATCCGCTGCCGAACGGTGCGGATATCAGGCTGTAATTATCGGCGCTGGCAACGGAGCTGACGCCAAACGCGGCGAGCCCTGCGGCAGCGAGCAATGACCGTATCGGTGCTCTCATGGTGACTCCTCCTCTATATGATTTTTATGTCAATCATTTCCAGGCCGAAACGAAACAGAGCCGATGATTGATCTGCCAGCCATTTAGCCTGAAAGTGATCCCTGTTGCAGGCAGTTCATCCTGATTCCAATGGCGCCACTGCCTCATGCCTTTTTCGAAGACGTCGGCAAGCGATTGATGGCTCCTTCGACGCTAACGCCGTTCCTAGATATAACGCCAATCGAATATAATGATATCCATTATCATCATGATGAATGGCGTACTGGCCAACGTTGCTTCACGCGCGATCGCCGGTCGCGCGGCTGGGCTGCCACGGCCGGGTCCGGCGGCTTTTCCGGTTGCGGCATGACGCTTGCGAGGTCTACTCTGCCTGTCAACAATAACGGTACGGGGTACCGCATAGCAGTACACATAACAATCTAGCGCTCGTATTTCGGGCGCGTGTCGAAGGGGGGAGTACAACCATGTCCAGTCCTGTTACGCTCGTTACCGGCTCATCCAGAGGCATAGGCGAAGCCACCGCGCGCAAGCTCTCCGAGCGCGGCCATCTCGTCATTGGTACCGGACGGAAACGTCCGTCCAATGCACCCGGGCCTTTCTACGAGGTGGATTTCAGTGATGCCGAGGAAACCGCGCGGGTGCTGGAGGAGATCGCGTCCGCTCATGCCGTCGATAACCTGGTAAACAATGCCGGCGTATCGAAGGAGATGTCACTTGGCGAGACCACCGTCGCCGATATGGAACTGCATTTCGCGGTCAACCTGCGCGCGGCAGTCCAATGCGCGCAAGCAGTACTGCCGGGGATGCGTGAGCGGCGCCATGGACGCATCGTCAATCTCGCCAGCCGGGTAGCGCTTGGACGCGCCGATCGTACGCCCTACGCAGCGGCCAAGGCGGGGCTGATCGGGCTGACCCGTTGCTGGGCGCTGGAACTTGCAGAACATGGAATCGCGGTAAACGCCATCGCCCCGGGTCCGGTGAAGACCGAACTGTTCAGTAACAATCACCCCGACGGATCGGAAAAGTACGAGCGCCTGGTGGCGACCATCCCCATGAAACGGCCGGGCGATCCGGACGAGATCGCCGGGCCGATTGCATTTCTGCTTTCGGACGACGCGTCCTACATGACAGGTCAGATCATCTACGTTTGCGGCGGCGCCAGCGTGGGGTCGGCCGCGGTCTAGCGTTGCCGGCCACAGTTCACCGCGGCGGCGGTAAATGCACTTGCGAGCGACGCCTTTTTGCTGGAGCCACCATGCATCGCACGGTTACATCGGGCAGTCATGACTTGCGGACGGCACCGTGGCGCAAGGTGCGGCAACCCTGATTGCCATCATCACCATCATTGCGCCGGTCTTTTTGCTGATAGTGATCGGTTGGGGTCTGGTGCGCTGGCGGTTCTTTTCCGCCAGCGCACTGAATGAGGTTAACCGCCTGTGTTACTGGGTGGCTCTTCCGGCGGCGCTTTTCCACGGCATCTCCGGCGCGGAGCCGGACTTCAGGGCCGCCGGCGGCCTGCTCACGGTCATCCTGACGGCGACGCTGCTGGGCATGGTGCTTGCCTGGCTTTTCGCGGGCCTGTCCGGCATGGCGCGGCAGGCCCGCGGTGCGTTCATCCAGGGCATGTTCCGCGGCAATATGGTCTTTGTCGGCCTGCCGGTGGTGCTCTATGCGCTGGACGCCAATCCCGCCGCGGGAGATGGTGGCGCACAAAGTGCGCTTCTGACCATAGGGCCGATGATTGCCATCTATAACGTACTCGGCGTGTTTGTCCTGCTTTTTGCCGGCAACGACGTTAATCGGAGGGTTATACGCGCAGCCATGATTGGAATGGCTGCCAACCCGTTGCTGCTCGCCTGCATTGCCGGACTGCTGATGTCGATCTCCGGAGCGAGCCTGCCCGTGATGTTGGACCGCACGGTGGCTGCCACCGGTCAGATGGCGCTTCCGCTTGCGCTCATCGGCGTCGGCGGTGCATTGGCGCTGACGCGCATACAGGGACATTTCGGCCTGTCCCTGATCGGCGCCGCAATGAAAGTGGTATTGCTGCCCGGCATCGGCTTTGCCCTGGCGGTCTGGATAGGCCTTTCAGCGGAGTACACCCTGATTGCCGTCATCATGCTGGCCACCCCGACAGCGGCGGCAGCCTACGTGCTGACGCGGCAGCTCAAGGGGGATGAGGCGCTGGTGTCAGGTATTATTCTCCTGTCGCATGTTGTGGCGGTGCCAGCGTTTATGGTGTACCTGCTGTTGGCCGGTCTGTAAACCCGGGGGCGGCGATCAGCCAAGCACGCGGTTCTTGTGCGCGACGATGCGCTCCTGCAGGCCGGGCCGCCGCGCCGATTCGGTAAGCGATGCCAGATCCTGATCCAGGCCTTGATAGTTGGAAAAAGCCGCGCATTTTATGTCGCGCACCGTCTCTGGTGCGCAGCGTCGGGCGGTCTGTCTGATCCGCTCGAGCGCCGCCTCCAGCGCCTGCACGTCCAGTACGGCACTTGCCAGCCCAAGCGCCCGGGCCTCGTCAGCGGGAACGCTCCGATCGGACAGGGCCAGGTCCATGGCAACGTCCGGCCCCACGCGCACAGCCAACCGGCGTGTGCCGAGCACCAGCCCGAAAGCGGCGCCGGGAAAGGCGTAACTGCTGCCCTGTAGCGCCAGGCGGTAGTTGCAGGCGGCGAACAGGTCCGCGCCGGCGCCCATGACACGACCACGTCCGACGGCGACGGTCAGAAACGGTGCCGACCAGACACGCGCCAGCAGCGCTTCAATCGCCACAAAACGGTCGAGCAGGACGTCATCATTCAACTGCTCGACGTCCGCCAGGTCCACGCCGGTGCAGAAGTGTTTGCCTTCACTGTCCAGTACCATGACGGCCGCGCCTTGATCGGCGGCCGCATCGAGCGCATTGCCCAGCGCCCCCACCAGCTCCGGCCCCAGGGCGTTGCCCCGGCGCGGATTGTTCAGGGTCACGATGGCGCAATCGCCATCAATCCGCAGATTCACCGGTTCACTCACGAATCACCGCTCCACAGGTTGGGCAGCACATCATTCGCGTAGCCGGACACGAAATTCTTTTTCTCTCCCGTCCCCTGCGAGAACACATGGCGATGCACGCGACCGATATTGGCACCGTAGACATGAATACTGATCGAAACACGGTCGTCACAGGCATTGGAAACCTTGTGCATGTCACCGATGCGCGGCGAAACCATTCCGATATCCCCGGGGTTGAGCCTGGCGCGCTGTCCCGGTACCAGGGCGTTGTCCTCGAATGCGTAGCGCTGTTCCAGCTCCGCACCGCGGAGCATGCCGACCAGACCCCAGACGGTATGGTCATGCACCGGCGTTTCCTGCCCAGGGCCCCAGACAAAACTGACCACGGAGAAACGCTCCTGCGGATCACAGTGCAGCAGATACTGCTGGTAGTGCTCGGGGTGAGGTGTGGCACAGAACGCCGGCAGCCAGTCGTCCCGTGCGACCAGTTCCTTCAGGTAGCCGGCGCCGGTATCGAGCATGGTCGGCTCGTCGCCTCCGGCGCGGTTCACCAGATCGGTCATCTGGACAACGAATTGCCGTAGCCGGCCCAGATCCTGTAACGCGTCCGTCATGACGAAGCCCTCTCGCAGTCTCCACTTCCGCCTGGACCACATTGCCGGCCCGCCGCGGGCGGCTGTCATCCATCCGGCAGTGTAACAGTTGCAGCCGTATTGAAATACGGAACACCGATATGTATTATGGAACACTATATTTTGATGCCAATAACACTGTCAACGTGCGGCATTCCATTGAAGAGGACATCCATAACATGGCTGACGCCGGTCTGCTGGAAGGTATTCGTGTGCTTGAGTTCGGCCAGATCGCAGCCGGCCCGTTCGCCGGCTCCCTGCTCGCTGACCTCGGAGCCGATGTGGTCAAGATAGAGAGCCCCAGCGGCGGCGACGGCATGCGCAACTGGCCGCCTATCTCATCGAATGAGGAACACACACCGTTCAGCGAGAACTTCGCCTCGGTGAATCGCAACAAGCGCAGCGTAGCGCTTGACCTCAAGAACGCGGCCGACCTTGCACGACTGAAAACGCTCTGCGGCAGCGCCGACGTGCTGGTGGAGAACTTTCGGCCCGGTGTGCTGGCGCGCTTTGGGCTCGATTACGAGACCCTGGCGAAGGACAGTCCGGGCCTGATCTACTGCTCCATCAGCGGCTACGGCCAGACCGGCCCCTACGCCGCGCGCGGCGCCTTCGACGTCACCGTCCAGGCCATGAGCGGGCTGATGAGTGTGACCGGCGAAGAGCACGGCGGTCCGGTCAAATGCGGTGTGCCGGTGGGTGATTTCAGTGCCGGCCTCTATGCCGCCTACACCATTTCCGCCGCCCTCCTGAAGCGGGAGCGGACCGGCAAGGGCACGTGTATCGACTGTTCCATGCTCGGCAGCCTGATCGGCATCTCGGCCCTGCAGACCAGCGAGTACTTCGGCACCGGCAAGTCCGGCGGCCGCATCGGCTCGGCCCATCCGCGCAACGCCCCTTACCAGGCCTTCCGGGCCGAGGACGACTACTTCGTCATCGCCGCCGGCAACGACAAACTATGGCGGGAAGTCTGCGCAGCCGTCTCCATGCCGGAACTGGCCGACCGCCCGGAATACCAGACCCAGCTGCTGCGGGCGAGCAACCAGACCCGGCTCGCGGAAACCCTGGAGCAGGTATTCCGCACCCGACCGGCGAGCTACTGGCTGGCCGAAATGGAAAAGCGCGGCGTCCCGGCCAGCGCGATCAATAGCTACGCCGATGTACTGCAGGACCCGCAGGTGAAACACATGGGGCTTGTTCAGGACCTGCAGCTGCCCAATGGCGTCAGCACCCGAACCACCGGCTTTCCGGTTGGAATCTCCGGCTTCGACTTCACCATTCGCCGCCCTCCGCCCGAGCTTGGCGAGCACACGGCAGAGGTGATCTCGCAGTGGTGCGAAGACGAACCGCCAACGCCTTCAAAGCCAAGGTAGCGGATCTACTCCGGCAGGCCGCTGCTACCGAGCGTCGCGCCCATTTGCCGCGATACATTCCGCGCCGCCTGCCTGACCAGGGGCGCAAACCGGGCAACGGCCGTGGCATTGACACGGCTGGTCGGCCCGGAGATGCCGAGCGCGGCGATCACGGCGCCGTGCGAGTCGAATATCGGGGCGCCTATGCCGCCGAGCTCATCCCGCCACTCGCCCCGATTCACGGCATGCCCCAGCGCACGGACTTCGGCCAGTTCCCGTGACAGGGCCTGCGCATGCGTAATGGTGCGGCTGGTATAGGCTTGCAGATGCTCGGCAACGCGGTCGATCAGCGTTTGCGGCTGGAAGGCCAGCAGCGCCTTGCCGGTCGCCACGCAATAGGCCGGCGCCCTACCGCCGATCTTGGTGTAGGCGCGCACCGGCTGGGGGCTGTCGATCTTCTCGACGTACACCACCTCGTCCCTGTCCAATACCGAGAGGTGCACGGTTTCCCGTGTCTCCTCGGCGAGCTTCTCCAGTTCCGGCATGGCGATACGGCGCACATCAAGCCGGGAGATCAGATCCGCGCCAAGCACCCAGAGCTTCGGCGTCAGGCGGTATTTGCCGTCGCTGGATGCAACATAGCCGAGCACGGAAAGCGTCTGCAGCAGGCGATGGGTATTGCTTTTCGACAAGGCCAGCTTGCGCGCGATCTGCGAGACACCCTGCGAGCCCTCGCCTTCCACCAGTGCCTCCAGCACGGCTAACCCCTTGGCAAGCGTCTTGTCCACAGCCGACTCCCAGCGTAATTTCGGTAGCGCCCGTGCCTGCCCGCGGATCACTCGGCAACCACGGCGCGGCCTGGCATTATACGCAACTGTCCCACAATGCGGATCGCCCACCTGATCCGAAACAGGAGCCGCCAGGGAGACGCTGATTTATTCACCCGGCCGCATGAGTAAATCAGCGTCTCCCTGGCGATCGCGCATTCGCGCTTCGAATTGCTCAATAGGCTCCGGATAACCGAAAAGAAAGCCCTGATAATGGGCACAGCCGTGGTGGCCAAGAAAATCCCTTACCTGCACCGTCTCCACACCCTCGGCAATGACACCGAGCCCCAGACTCTGCGCCAGCACAATGACCGTGCGGACGATAGCGGCGTCGATGGCGTCGGTGAGCACGTCCCGAACAAATCGTTGATCGATTTTCAGCTTCTCCAGCGGCAGGCGCTTGAGATAATAGAGAGACGAATAGCCCGTACCGAAATCATCCAGCGAAAAGCGCACGCCACAGTCTTTCAGCGCCGTCATCTTGGTAATGGCGTCTTCCACGTCTTCCAGCAGCAGACTCTCGGTAAGCTCCAGCTTGAGCCTTTCTGGATTGGCGCCCGTCTGATCGATGACCTCGAGTACGCCGTCGACGAAGTCGGGATGGTGGAACTGGCGGGCACTGATATTCACGGCGAGGCTCAGATCAGCTGTGTCGGGTCTGTCCGCCCAGACTGCCAGTTGGGTGCAAACCGCCTCCAGCATGTGACGTCCAAGGGGAAGGATCAGCCCGGTCTCCTCGGCCACCGGAATGAACTCCGCCGGCGAAATAAGCCCGCGCTCGGCATGCTGCCAGCGCGCCAGCGCCTCGGCACCCGTCAGCCGCCCGGTGTCATCAACCTGGGGCTGGTAATACGGTACGAATTCCCGGCGCTGCAAACCCTCGCGCATATCGGCTTCAAGTTCGACGCGGCGATTGACCGTGGCCTGCATGGCCGGATCGAACATCCGCAGGGTATTGCGGCCGCCGGCCTTGGCCTGGTACATCGCGAAATCGGCGCGCTTCATCAGCTCATTGGCGCTGTCGCCTTGCTGACCGAACATTGTGATGCCAATGCTTGGCGTAATCTGACGCTGGTACCCACCCAGCCGATAAGGCTGATTGAGGGCTGCCAGAATAGTCTTGCCGATTCGCTCCGCCTTGAGGGCAGCCTGCTCGGCTGACGCGTCCAGCTCGCCGAGAATGACCACGAATTCATCGCCTCCAAAACGCCCTACCGTGTCGCTCTCGCGAAGCCCGATGGTCAACCGGTCGGCGACCTGCTGCAGAAGCAGGTCCCCTTCGTCATGGCCCAGCGTGTCATTAAGCGTCTTGAAGTTATCCAGATCGAGAAACAGCACCGCACCGTTTAGCCGGTTGCGCGTGGCTGCCACCAGCGCCTGTTGCAGTCGGTCCTGCAACAGGCGCCTGTTCGGCAGCCGCGTCAGCGGGTCGTAGAGCGCGAAAAACTGGATATCTTCCTCGGCCTGCTTGCGGCCGCTGATATCGCGAAAATAAACCGCGAGACCCTCCTCGGACGGGTAGCCGTGAATCTCGAGCCAGACACCAAAGGAGGGAGATCGCTCTTCAAATTGTACGGTACGGACTTCGTCCACCGCGCGCTGATACTCTTTGTAGATCCGGGTTTCATGTAATTCCGGGAACTCTTCCCAGATCACCTTGCCCAGCATATCGGTCCGGTCGCGGCCGAAAATGCGCTCGGCCTCTTTGTTGATATAGGTAAACCGCCAGTTCTGATCGAGGGTATAGAAGGCATCGGTAATGCTCTCCAGTGTGTTCGCCAGCCGTGATGCCAGACGGCTCAACTCCTCTTCCGTCGTCTTCTGGTCATGTATATCCGTGGCCGTTCCATACCATTTCACGATCGTTCCGGCTTCATCCCGTATGGGTACGGCGCGGACGAGATGCCAGCGGTACTTCCCGTTCGCCCGGTTCCTGACGCGAAATTCGACCATATACTCCTTGCCGGTGCGAACTGACTCGCCCCAGGCTGCCAGACAACTGTCTTTATCGTCGGGATGAACGGCCTGCAACCAGCCGCTGCGCGGCAGATCCGCCTCCGTGATGCCGGTGTAGTCATCCAGGGCGCGATTCGCGAAGTCCAGTTCGCCGTCGGCGTCGGCGGTCCACACAATCATCGGCATGGCATCGGCCAGCTCGCGGAAACGCCGCCGACTCTGATCCAGTGTGCGGGCAACCCGTTTCTGCTCGGTGATATCCTGGAACGCGCCCCTTACCTGAGTAATGGTTCCGCAGTCGTCGCGCAGCGCCTCACCCATGCTGCGGACCCAGATTCGACGACCCTTCGCGGTAATGATTTCCATTTCCTCGTCATAGGGGGTGCCATGCCGCGCACAGGCATCAAACACCGCTCTGAGACGATCACGCCATTCCGGGGCATAGAATCCAATACCTTCTTCCAGGCTGGGCGCGGTCCCCTTGGGAAGCTCGTGAATGGCGCAGACCTCATCCGACCACAAGATTCGCCCCTCGGCGAGATCAACCGCCCAACCGCCGATTCGCGCGGTCTGGCCGGCAATCCGCAGCAGCATGCCACTGCGGTGAAGCAGCTCTTCCGCGTGCTTGCGCCCGGTTACATCGCGAATCGATGCGCAGTTGTACTCCTCGCCCGCAAAGACGAGAAAATTGGCACTTATCTCCACTAACGCGACGCGCCCGTCCTTGCCCTGCAACCGCCCCTCGTTCGTGAACGATCCAGCCTGTTTGAGCGCCTCCCAGTGTTCAGCCCAATTCTCCGCCGTGAATTGCGGGTTGACGTCGAACACCGTCAGCGACATCAGTTCTTCGCGGCTATACCCAAGCAGCCTGCAGATGGCCTTGTTGACATAGTAATGCGTGCCGTCGCGTCGCAGCCACACAGCCCCGTCAGCGGCATTATCAATCGCGAACTGCGACAGGCTGCCACTGTTTTCCGCCTTTTCAGGCCCTTGCTTCACCAATACGCCTTCCTGCGAAAGATCATTCGACATGATCAACCGCCGGCCTCCAGTGAAGCAAATGATTTGTTGGCATCCACTCTGGACAGCAGCGCGTTAACGCGCTGGTGGTGGATGCTATTTCTTGTTGATGTCCGCCAGCACCTCCTTCGCGACCCGGAACGCATCAATGCCCGCCGGCATGCCGCAGTACACGGCGCCCTGCAACAGCACTTCACGGATCTCCTCTTCCGTGCAGCCGTTGCGGATGGCGCCCACCAGATGCGCGCGTAGTTCATGGGGCCGGTTCAGTGCCGTGAACATGGCGATGTTGACGAGGCTGCGGGTCTTGCGCGGCAAGCCGGGGCGGTTCCAGATGGCATCCCAGCAGTACTCGGTAACCAGCTCCTGCAATGGCCAGGCGAACTCGTCGGCATTGTCCAGCGATTTGTCGACGTACGCGTCGCCGAGCACTTCTCTACGGGTGGCGAGGCCCTTGGCGTGTAGTGATTCTTTCTTCATGAAGCTGTCTCCTGATTCGGATCTACGATCAGCCCCGGAGGACGTCCGGGTTGGCAATATTGAATCGCCTACGGCAATACGACGTGCGTTGGGATTGTAAAGGAGCCTCTGATCCATTCCCATGGAGCTCCTAAAGGAAGTGCACTGATGACGCCATGCTGCTGGTTACGCCTTATGGTCAATGTGGCGTGCATAACCGCTTTGTTAGCATCCTTGCTATGGCCGAGGCCGCGGGATTCTCCGTCAGGCCTGGTGCTGCAAGGATTCGCCATGTTTTTACGAAAGATCATGTCTCGCGAGGAGCTTGTCCAGCGGCAGATGGAATACCAGCGACTGCTGTCACTGCCGGCCTGCCGGGAAGCACGCGCCGAGTTTCTTCGGGAATTTGCCGAGAGTCACCGTTGCCCAGGGTGGATGAAACAATGGCTGAGACAGGGGATCACGCCGCCGGGCTATCTGGTGGATCACCTCAGGCCGCTGTCCTGGGGCGGTCCCAATGAACCGCTCAACATGCGCTTGCTGGATATAGACATGTACAACCTTCATCAGGACAAATGGTGGCGCTACGATAACGGATGATCCGCGCCATCGCCCATTGCCTGCGAACGCCGCCTTGCCAGCGCGCTCGGATGGCTCCGCAGAGCACCATGGGAATAAATCAGTGTCTCCTTAACTCCGCCATTCGGTCATACTTCCAGGGATACCTCGGTGAGGCGTGAATAGCCCGCTTGCGGATTTAGCCGCGTCGGGAACTATTTGGCATGCCGGGAGCCCATAACATCGAACCTTCCGCGCAAAGGCGCGCTCGCATTGCTCAATCGGAAAGCCTTGCTACCCTGACCTGACGATGACCAGCTCCGACAAAATCCGGCCCGGGCCAAATCTGCTTCTGGTCGACGACGAACCGGGCATTCTCGACGCCCTGACACTGTTCCTTCAGCTTGAAGGCTTTCGGGTCGTTCAGGCGTCGAACGGCCGACAGGCCCTGGACCAACTGGAGAGCCAACGCTTCGATCTCGTCATCACGGATCTGATGATGCCGTACATGGACGGCGCCCAGTTAATCGGCATGATGCGCGAAACACCCACATGGGCAAACATACCGATCGTGCTTTCCAGTGCGGCCTTGCCCCGAGACTCCGATCTACCGCAAAGGGCCGACGCCTTTCTTTGTCGCCCGTTCGGGGTGTGCCGGCTTATTGAGGTCATCAAGCTGCTAATGGAGCGCCAACAGCCCCGGCGCGACTTCTTCCGCTAGGGAGCCTGTCTGGGCAGGCTCCCTATGAGACCACGCGCTGACCGCGCGCCCAGTAGTCGCGAAAATCCGCGGCCGGCATTGGTCTGCCGAACAGATACCCTTGCCCCTCGTGGCAACCGGCCGTTCGCAACATGCGGAACTGCTCTTCCGTCTCCACCCCCTCGGCGACCACCCGCAAACGAAAGTTGCGGGCCAGATCGATGATGGTCTGGGTGATCATGGCATCATGGGTGTTGTCTACAACGTGCTCGATGAATGATTGATCGATTTTGACCACGTCGATGGGGAAGTTGCGAAAATAGCCGAAAGAGGCGCAACCGGTGCCGAAATCATCGATGGCGATACGGATCCCCATGCTGCTGAGCTGCTGAAGCAGTCCCCGATACTCGGCGCGGTTGTCGATCAGCAGCCGCTCCGTCAACTCCAGTTCCAGATGCGCGCTCACCAGCGGATGAGGGGCCAGACACTCTTGCACTTGCCGTAGCAACTGGCCGTCCCGAAATTGCTGAACGGAGGTGTTCACCGATATCATGGGTACCGGGTCACCGCCCTCAAGCCATCGGTACAGCTCCCCACAGACCTGGTTCAACACCTCTCGACCCACGGCGGTCACCAGCCCGGTCTCCTCGGCGATAGGGATGAATACCGCGGGGCTGATATACCCCGTTCGTGGGCGGTTCCAGCGCACCAGGGCTTCAGCGCCGAGGGTTTTACGTGTCTTCAAGTCCAGGCGGGGCTGGTAGTAGACCTCCAGCTGCTGTCGCTCCAGGGCATCGATCAGTGCCGCCTTTATTGACAAGCGCTCCCGTATTCTGGCCTGCAATGCCGGCGAGTGAAACTCGAACCGGTTCTTGCCGTTATGCTTGGCCTGGTACATCGCGGCATCGGCGTTCTTGATGATGGTGGCGGCATCGGTGACAAAGCCGGTTCGATCCGGAAACAACGAGATCCCGATACTGGCGGACACGTGGACCCTGTGCTCGCCGATGCGAAATTCACGACCCAGCGCCTCGCTGAGCTTGGCCGCCAGCCCGCCCGCATCGGCAGGTTCAGCAAGGGTTTCGGCGAGCACCAGGAATTCATCTCCACCCGGGCGGGCAACCACGTCCGACGCTCTCAGAGAATCACGCATCCGTCCGGCAACATTTCGCAACAACGCATCGCCGATCGGGTGGCCGAGGCTGTCGTTCACATCCTTGAAGTTGTCGAGATCGACAAACATAACGGCGAGCAGGCCCGAGCGCCGTCTGGCATTGGACATGGCGTGTATCAGGTGTTCGTCGAACAGCGCCCGGTTCGGCAGACCGGTCAGCGCGTCGTGTTTGGAGGCATGGGCAAGGTTTGCAGCAATTCGCTCCCGCTCGGAGACTTCACGGATCAGAGCTTCGGTCCGGTCCCGCACCTTGCGCTCCAGGCCTTCGTTCAGTTCCGTTACCTGCGTGTTGCTGCTGGTGAGCTGTTGCCGGGTACGCATCAGGAAGGCCGTGAGCAACACCAGCAGCGTTCCCAGCACCATGACTGTCTCGGGCAGTGCATTACGGTACTGGCTGACGAGGCCCTCGGTGGGTGTCAACGATAGCGTCCAGCCGGGGCCGACATCATCGATTACGGCTTTAAAAAAGTTGTTGGCCGCTTCCCCGCCCGCGGGGCCGTCCTGAAAGATGACGCGCCCGCCATACAGGACCTGAACCACCGCGCCGCGCTCCACCACCCCCGACAGCGGCGATACCAGCGCGGCATCAATGGCATAGGCAACGGCCAGAAAGCCCAGCAGGCTGCCGTCGCGGAGTGCCGGCATGAAGAGATAGAACCCCATTTCTTCATCACCGAGCGGGATTGGTTCGGAGACGGCATAAATACCAAGTCCGGCAGCCCGCTCAAACTGCCACGGTTCTGTCGCCTGAAGAATCAGCCGGCGCTCGATCCTGTGCCCGCCATCCTCCCACGCCCTGAGCATTTGCGGCTCCAGGTCCGGCCCGAGCCATGCCAGTCCGCGATAACTGTCCTGGAATATTGCCGTACCGACTTCCCCCAGCCAGTCCACCCCGATCGCCGTGTCATCACGCTGCAGGCGGCGAACCGCGCGGACCGCCCCCTGGACCATGTCTGCAAAACGTCTGTCGATTTCCCGGGCAATGCTATGCGCGTCCGTTTTCACAACCCTGGTGACAAAATTGGTCTGCGCGTTGGCGAGCGCGACATACAGGAACCCCGTCATCAGAATCGCACCCAGCGCCAACGCCAGCGGTGGCCAGGATATGGCTGTGTCACCAGGCAGGCACCTGCCGCCATGAATGGCCGCAAACATGCCGGTACCGCCGATGATAGCCAGCGCCAGCGCCGAAATGATCTCCATATTGTCAAAACCGAGCCAGTGCCGGGTCGGTTCATGCCCCGTTACGTAGCCGGAAAGGGACACCAGCGCAATTACCAGCACCAGGGTCGAACCCACACCGAGCGCGGAAATGCGGCGCACATTAGCGGGCATCACCAACGGCGGCATCAGAGCAGCGGCAAACAGCAGGCCGATCGCCGTCAGCGAAATCATCGGTTCTGAATCTTCCCCCGACCAGCGCAGGCCGTCGAACAGGGACATGGAGAAATCGAGCAGGTCCGGGAACAGCGCCCAGGCCAGATTTGCCGCGCTTATCAGCGCCACGATCAGCGCCGCGGCAAGGGGCAGCAGAACAGCTCCGAGCGCGCAACCGATCAGGGCGAGCGCCTGAAACCCCACGGCAATCGCGGTCGCAACCGGCATCCACACCCACAGTTGCGCCTGCGGAAACAGCTCGGGGTTGCTCTGCAGCCACACCGTGACCGCCAGCAAACATAGAAGACCGCCCCCCGCTGCGAATAGAGCGACACGTACCGGGTACGGATGAAGCATCGGCATCCCCAACACACAGCAGGCCGGCTGGAAACCGAGATCGTGTGAATAGATCAGGGTCTCCCTAATAAGGTAGGACACCCATGAGGGTTTTGCGGCAACGGGCAAGACGCCCGAACAGATGCATACCACTCGTCTGAATGAGGTTGCGATCAGAGATCAATCAGGTAGTCTGGCCTCGCTAGAAAAGGCAAACCCGTCGAAAGGCGGGGACGCAAAGTCACCGGTCTAAGGAGTCCTCGACTCTACGACAGCGGGACCGCCGACATGCATGCGAGTTCTCAATACAGTACGGTTATCCGTCACTGTCGCGTGACCGTGTTTTCGGTTCTGCCCCTGACCGGTATCTCAGAGAGACGTGTACGGATCATCCGTGTACGCGCTCATCGTGGTTACAAGGGGAAGACAAATGATCAACAAGACGGCAACCCGCCTCGCCATCCTGCTCGCACATGCCTCCGCACCCGGCATGCTGTTCGCCGCCGAAGCAACCGACAGCTTCACCGTCGGCGCTGAAGTATCTGGCACCTGTACGGTTACCGCCACAGACCTGGACTTCGGCACCGTGGACGTAACTGCCACGGGCAATACCGACGCCACCTCGACCATCAGCGTTACCTGCACCTCCGGCACCGATTACGACATCGGCCTCGACGGCGGCGGGGCAGGCGACGTAGGCAACCGGGAAATGTCTGACGGTGCCACCGGCATCCTTGAATATGCGCTGTACAGCGACAGCGGCCATTCGGTCGATTGGGGAGACGTCATCGACACTGACACCGTTGCCGACACCGGTACCGGCACCGCTGACGATCACACGGTGTACGGCCGTGTTCCCGATGGCCAGACTACCGTTACCGCGGGCAGTTACTCGGATACCATCAACGTTACCGTGACCTACTGAGCCGACATTGCGCATGGCCACCGGCTTTTCACATACAGCCCGGCTGATCGTGGCCGGTTTGCTGTTACTGGCACTGACCGGTACGGCCAGTGGCCAGAGCGTACAGATCACGCCTATCGGGCTGACGCTCGGCGAGCGTCAGCCCGTGGGCACCCTGACACTTGCCAACCGGGGCAACCGGACCACCACCTTTCATGTGGAAGCGCATCGCTGGACCCAGTCCCGGGGCGAAGACCGCCTGGAGCCGTCCAGAGATCTGCTGATCTCGCCGCCGGTGTTCTCCATCGAACCCGGACAGAGCCAGACGGTCAGGGTGGGTCTGCGGCGGGACGTGCCGGACAACGAAGAGGCCGCCTACCGGGCATTGTTCCGCGAAGTTCCGCCCGCCGACGACGCCGGACCGGAATTCGGCCTGCGCTTTGCACTGCAGCTCAGCATACCGGTGTTCCTTGCTCCGCAGACCGCCGCGCACGCCGATCTGCGCTGGCGCGCCACACTGGATACGCGCAATCGGCAGGTTGTATTACAGGCCTTGAACGCCGGCGCCGGTCACGCCAGGGTGACCCGCCTCGAACTGGCCAACCCCGGCGACGGCACAACCGTGGCACAGCCGTGGCGAGGCCTGCGCTACGTCCTGCCCGGATCCCGGCAGGAGTGGCGGCTATCGCTGCAGCGAAACCCGACACCCGGATCGACCATGCAGATCCTGGGCAAGGACGGGCGCGATGCCATCGATGCCCCCGTCAGGCTGGAATAAGGCAGCCGGCTACAGCCTCACCCTCGCCCTGCTGTTGACCGCCGCGTCCGCGACGAACGCGGCCGACGACAAGGCGGTGGGCGTGGTGTGCGTGCCCGAGGTTCAGGAACATTGGCTGCAAAGCGCACTGAATGGACATGCAAACCAGCTTCACATGCTGGTGCTGGAACATGCCTCCGGCCAGTTCCTGATACGCGAACTGGACCTGCTTGAACTCGGCATCCCCTTTCCGTCGGTACGCCCTTACCGCTACCGACAGGAACTGTTCTATCCCACCGCGTCCCTGCCGGAACTGGGGTTTCTCATTCAGCCGGACCGCGACACCATTGCCGTCGAAGTGCCGACGAATACACGCTGGCCCCTGCGCAGGCCGCGCGGAATACTGGCAGAGTCCGCGGTCGAAGAGCTGTGGCTCCCCGTCACACTGGACGGCGCGCGTCAGCGCCATGTGGCTCTGGTCCTGCGGCATGGGGACGGACGCCGCTTTGTTCGCCGCCTGGATCTGCTCGAACTCGGCCTGGCACTGCCGCCCGATCATCCTTACCGCTATCGGCAGGAGGACTTCTTCTCGGTCGGCGACAGCCCGTCCCTGAACATCGTGCTCCGGCGCCAGCACCTGGAGATCAACCGCAAGGCGCTGCCGGAAGACTGCCTGCTCCCTCCGCCGGTCCCGGACCTGACACCGTCGCCGGAACAACCCCGGCAGGACGAATCCGAAATCGAATTCGAAGAGCTTCTGGTCGGGGTTACCCTCAACGGACAAACAAAACCTGGCGTCATTCTCGCCCTGCGCCAGGCCGACGGCAGCATTCTGCTGCCAATCAACACCCTGCGGGACTATCGGATTCGCCTGCCTGACGGCCCCGGGATCGAACATTACGGCCGGGACTACCTGCCACTGAGTCACCTCGACGGCATAACGGCGGACCTGAACACATCCCGGATGGAACTCGGCCTTAGCGTCACCCCCTCCATGCTGGAAAGCGTTACCCTTCGCCCCCCGGGCAGGGAGGTGGGCCGGCCGACGTCGTCCACCGGCGCGTTCTTCAATTACGAGCTGTTCGCGGAACATGTCGACGACAGCCGCGTGTCTGCACCGACGCACGGCGGCGGCGTCTTTGAACTGGGCCTGTTCGGCGGCCCCGGCGTGTTCACGAATACCGCGATTTACCGCCGGGACAACGTCACGGACCAATGGGCCCGGCTGGAATCCGCCTGGCGGCGGGACAACCACGAGCGCACGACGACCACCATCGTCGGCGACGCCATCGGACAACCGGGTAGCTGGGGCAACCCGGTCCGCTACGGCGGCGTCAGCTGGGGAACCAATTTCGCCACGCGACCGGATCTGATCACCTTCCCTCTGCCAACCATCGCCGGGGAGACCGCCACCGCCTCCACGGTGGATGTCTACGTGAACAACGTCCGCCGGTTCAGCACCGATGTTCCGGAGGGACCGTTCACCATCGACGAAATACCAATCGTGACCGGCGCCGGAGATATCCGCCTGGTTACCCGCGATGTGCTGGGCCGGGAACAGGTGGTTACGCAACCGTTCTATGGCAGCAATCAGCTATTGCAAAAGACGCTGTACGCCTTTAACTACACCGCGGGCATGATCAGGCAATCCTACGGCACGGAAAGCTTCGATTACGGCGATGCCTTTGCATCCACTACGCACCGGTATGGATTCAGCAACTGGTTCACGGGTGAGCTGCGTGGAGAGTTCAGTGCCGACTGGCAGTCCGTGGGCGCGGCCGGCAGTGTCGCCGTGCCGGGGTTGGGTGCTCTGCATCTGGCCGGCGCCGGCAGCAGGGACCGGCAAGGCCGCATCGGCCATCTCGGCGAGGCAAGCCTGGAGCGCCGAGGCCGGATCGTCTCTGTAGGCGGCCGTATCCGGATCCGGGACGCCGGGTTCCGTCAGCTCGGCCAGATACCGGGCGCGGATGCACGGACCACCCAGGCGTTCGCCAGATTCCGGCTGGGCAGGGCTGGCTCTTTGTCTTTCAGCTACCTGGCCCGACAGCTTGACGACGACCACACCCGCATCGCCGGCGCCGGCTTCAGCACCCGACTCGGCCGATGGGCATCCCTGTTCGTCAATGCCTTGCACACCCTGGACGACGATGCCGCCACCCTGTACACGGCAAACATCATCGTTCCGCTGGGCCGCGGCACCAATGCCAGCATGTCTGCCCGCCAGCGCGGCGAAGCCCGGCATGGGCGGCTCTCCGTCCAGCACAATCCGCCCGCCGCCGGCGGGCCAGGGGTGCGCGCAGTGAAATATGTGGGGGACAGGACGGAGGAGGAACTGCACACCGTACTGCAGCGCTCCACCGGCACCTACCGCGCCGCCGTCGTTCGGAATCGGGATAGCCAGGCCTACCGCGCGAGCGCCCGTGGCAGTATCGCCCGCCTCGGCGGCCGAACCTTCGCCGCGGACTGGATAAGCGGCAGTTTCGCAGCCGTGGAAGTACCAGGCCTTGGCGACGTTCCGGTGTACCGGGACAATCTGCCAGTCACGCAGACCGGCGCCGACGGCTGGACGCTTATCAACGGCCTGCGCGCCTTTGAAGCCAACCGGGTCAAGCTGGATGAACGGGATCTGCCCATGGATCTGCAACTCGATGCCCGCCCGGTCGAGGATGTGGTGCCCCGTTACCGAAGCGGCGTCATTGTGTCATTCCCGTTAAAGCGCGAACGCTCTGCCCTGCTTACCATCGTTTCCGCGGATGGAACGCCGTTGCCGGCCGGCGCCACGATCATGGTGGATGCCAGTGGCGAGCGGTTCCCCATGGGCTGGAACGGCCAGACGTATGTCACCGGCCTCGAAACACGTTCGACACTGACCGCATACTGGAGCGGCAATCGTTGCGCCTTGACCGTCGATTACCCCCACGGCACCGACGACCCGATACCGGAGGTAGGCCCCCTTGTCTGTGAACCCTGATCTGACCGGCGCACCTCGTGCCGACGATACTGCCTCACGCTGCGGTGCTCCGACGACGGCCATACTGGTTCTGTTGATGCTGGCATGTCCGGCTGGCGTTTCCGCAGCCTGCACCATCTCGAACACGGGCCTGGCGTTCGAACCGTATAACCCACTCGGTACGGCGGCCGTCGACGGTGTCGGTACGATCGACATAGCCTGCGAGCAGGACATTTCCTACAGTATCAGCCTGGGGCCGGGGCAGGGCAGTTTTGCCGAACGGCACATGACCAGCTTCAGCTCCGAACTCGTATATAACCTGTACACGGACGCCAACCGCCTGATCATCTGGGGTGATGGTACCGGCAGTACCAGCGTCGTGGAGGGCAGTACGAGCGGTCAGCACGCGGTCTATGGGCGCATACCCGGCGCGCAGAACGTCCCCGCAGGGCAGTATCAGGACACCGTGGTGATCACCGTCAGCTATTAGCAGAAGACGGCATCATGGCGCAGGGCTATGCCGCGGCTCAGGCCTACGCCTTACGGCTGGCCGATAACAGATCCAGGGAATCCGCCCAACGCTGCACCCATTGCGGCAGCTCGGGTGAGGTCAAATGCGCATGGCCTACCGCATCCAGCAATTCCGCCGGGGGGATACCACCCGTCCCGCGGTGCCAGAACATGCCCCGCACCACGACAATGGTCGCCAGACGGTCCCCGCCATCCAGTATCCGATGCTCCAGAAAGGCCCACTTGCGGTCCCATCCCAGCAAGCGCGTCTCCACGCGAAAACGCTGGAATACGCGCATCTGCCTGATGAACCGGGCCGTTGCATCGCCAATCACCGGGATGGCGCCACGTTTCATCGCCACGCGCATGCAGCCGGTACGCACGAACCAGTCCACCCGACCGAGGTCCGCAAACGTCAGGTAACGGCCATTGTTCACATGGAGATTGATATCCAGATCATTCGGGTAGACCCGGGACTGCACCGTCGTCATCGCAAGCGGATCAACCCGGCGCCTGCACAGCGTCCGGAGCAGGATGAACGGCATGCGAACGAACAGGCTCATGGACTTTCCCCACTCGCAAACCTGCCCGTCCGCCGTTCGAACGGCCGAGCACCCGAACGCGAAACCAGCGCGAACATACCGGGCACCCCTAGATCCCGGACAGAACCAGCTTTCCGATCACCCGGCCTTCCTCGAGTCTTCTGTGTCCCTCAATCACGTTGCGTGCCGTCATCGGACCCAGGTTCTCGGTCATGGTGGTTGAGATCGTCCTGTTATCGACCAGATGTGAAATTCGATCGAGAATTCCACCCTGAGCGTCCATGTCATCGGTCTGGAACATGGAACGGGTGAACATGTACTCCCAGCAGTAGCGCACGCTCTTGGCCATCAGGTCATTCATGGGCAAGGGCGCGTCTCCGGCGCTTTTTACAATGCTGCAGATGCTTCCCTGCGGTGCGATCAGATCCGCCATCTGGGCAAAGTAGCCATCCGGCTGCGAGCAGCAAAGAATGTAATCGACGTGCGCCAGGTCAAGCGCCTCCAGTTGATCGCGCAGGGGCCTGCTGTGGTCAATGACCGAATCGGCGCCCATCTTCAGGCACCAGTCGCGGGTCTCCGGGCGGGATGCGGTTGTAATGACGGTGCCGACAGCGGCGACGCGCTTGGCGAGCTGGGTGGCAATGGAGCCGACGCCGCCGGCACCGGCAATGATCAACAGGCGCGCGCCGGCATTCCCGGCACTCGGTTCAGGCGTGAGATTCATGCGTTCAAACAGGGATTCCCAGGCGGTCAGGCTGGTCAGCGGCAAGGCGGCAGACTGTTCATGGGTCAGGGATTTCGGCCTGGCGCCGACAATGCGCTCATCGACCAGCTGATATTCGCTGTTCGAGCCGGGGCGGGTCATGCTGCCCGCGTAGAACACCTCGTCGCCGACGCTGTATCTGGAACAGGCACTGCCGACCGCCACCACCTCACCCGAGGCGTCCCAGCCCAGTATTCTGGGCGGATCTTCCGTTCCTTCGCCCAATGACCTCACCTTGGTATCGACCGGATTGACTGAAACGGCCCTTACTCTGACCAGGAGATCCAGACCCTCCGCGACGGGTTTATTCACTTCAACATCAACCAGGCAATCTTCGTTGTCGACCGGCAGGTACTTACGCAATCCAATGGCTTTCATAATGATCTCGCGTTGGCGAATGGCTAAGAAAAATGTGTCTACCCCGCACCCTTCGCGCGTCTGGCGGGCTTCCTGCCGGATGCCTTCCGAGGCAGCGGTATGGCGCGCAGGTGATCACCGGGGCAGGGGATCAGCAGAGGCTCCGCGTTCGGATCCTCCGCGGCGATCCAGACGCTCTGGTCACCCTTCCACGTGCCGCGTTCAACATCCCTGACGAACTCTGCTATCAGGCCGCTGACAAGCTCGGGAATCTCCAGTGTAAAGGCATGACAGACCCGCTGTACCAGCACCAGCCGGGAATTACCAATCCTGCGGAGCAGGATGTCATGCAGATGCCGCGGCGTCAGATAATCGTATTCGCCATTGAGAATCAGCGTCGGGCTCTGGATTCGCGGCAGCTCCCCGGTGATGCTCGTGAAGTCCGCCAGCGATTCCATCAGGTTCTGGATACCGTACAGGTCATTACTGGTGGCGCCTACGCGTTTGATGATGCCGATGAGTTCGGTATTCCGCGCCAGCCACGCGTTGGTGAAATTCAACGGCATGAGCAGGTCCAGGTAGTATTCGAAGCCCACCCTGGACAGGCCGGTGTAAAGGTTCAGCGCGTGGCCGGCGAGCTGCGGATCGAGCTCGCTGAACGTACTCACCGGCAACACGCCGCCGCAGGCGTCCGGATAGGCAATGCCGTACTTGAGTGCGACCACACCGCCGAAGGAAATCCCCATGACGTAGGGCCGGTCGATGCCCAGGTAATCGTGGAGCTCCCGCAGCATGCGGGTATGGTCGTCGAAATCCGCGCCCAGCACCGGCTTGGACGAAAGCCCCTGGCCGAGCAGATCGTAACTCAGCACCCGGCAACCGGCTGCCGGCAACATCTCGAAATAGGGCGCCCAGTGCGAGGTGCGCATGGATAGCCCATTGACCATGGTTATCACCGGGTTGGCAGGCTCGCCGTAGAGCTCGTAGTAGAGCTGATGTCCCTGTCTGGTCTCAAACGCCGGCATGACAGCTGCTCCTTGCGTGGAAGGCCTGTCAGCGACCCTTCTCGGGGGGGCTGATACGCGCCAGAAATTCATTGAAACAGGCCTCGACACCGGCCTGTTCCTGTTCGACAATCTGCTCCCGCTCCTCTCTGGAAAGGCCGCAGTCGACTGTCTTCAGAAGGCGGATCTGCACCTGGATCTGACGCCCGTTTTCTTCCTCTACCTCCTTCAGCGCCTGCAGAAATGGCGTGTCCAGCGGCATGGTGGAGGGAAACAGGGGCAGCAGTCGAACCACGGACATGAACGCATGGCTGAGCGCCAGATAACGGTAGAAGGTGGCGTCCAGCTCGAATGCGCTCTGCAGATAGCGTGCCGCGCCGGTGCGGTTCCAGAGTTCCAGATTCAGGTTGGTGGCTTCCATGTAAAGAAACGGATCCGCCGACCATGCCGTAGCCTTGCCCAGCAGCGTGGCCAGCTCCACCTCCTTGTAATACTGGTTGTGAAGCGCCCGGTAAGGCAGCCAGTTGAGCGGCTGGAACTCGGCCTTGACCAGCACCGCGCCGTTGATCGCCTTGACCGACTGCACGAACAGTGTGATTCGGGTCTGGTCATCGGGGTGGACGCTGCCGCGACTGAAATGTTCGCGGATGCGTTTGCGGAGCGCTCGCTGAGCGTCACTCGTCATGACTCCTCCGGTTCCGCGTGCATGTTTGCGGATGCTGAGAACCTGTCGGACTATGAATGATTCTACTGCCTGAGGGTCAAAGCCGCGCAAGTCCTAAAGGAGACTCCGGGCCTGTACAAAGCCCGCACGGTCAATAGACTGTAGTTTCGTGGCACTGCTGGTGATCAAAACGCCGGCACAAGGGGGGGATGGCATGCAGCGCGCTGCCGAACAGAGCAAGACCGAGCTTCTCGACAGGGTCATCTCGGTCGTCGACGAAAAATGGCCTGCACGTGAAGCCCCTGTCCTGCAATGCTTTATTCGCCAGTATTACCGGCGGGTAGCGGCAGAGGACCTCTACAGGCGACAGCCGGGGGACGTTTACGGCGCCGCGCTGTCGCACTGGAACCTGGGCCGCCGGCGCAAGCCGGGCCTGCCCAGAATCCACGTCTATAACCCCACCCCTGACCAGCACGGCTGGGAGTCGACGCACACCATTGTGCAGATTGTCACCGACGATCTGCCGTTTCTGGTGGACTCCATCGCCATGGCCATGAACCGTCAGGGGCTTACCATTCACCTGACTGTTCATCCGCTGATCCAGGCCAAGCGCGATAGCAAAGGCGAAATCCGGGAAGTCTACCCGGACGATCATCTCGATCACGCGGTCCCCGAAGCCTGGATGCATTTCGAGCTCGACCGGCTGCCCGACCAACAGCAGCTCGATGAACTGCAACACGAGATCAGCCAGGTGCTGGGAGACTGCCGCACTGTCGTCAACGATTGGCAACCCATGCGCGAGACAATGCGTGACGCTGCCGCGGAAATGGCAATGCTTGCACCGGAAGCAGATTCCAACGGCGCGGACCGTGATGAGGCGCTGGCTTTCCTGAACTGGTTGATCGACAACAATTTCACCTTTCTCGGCTATCGGCGCTACGCGCTCCGTCGCAAGGGCAAGCAAGATGACCTCTCGCCCGAGCAGGGTTCGGGCCTGGGCATTCTCCGCAAGCAGCGCATCCGGGAACGCTCGGACAGCTTCAGCAACCTCCCCGAAGCGGTTCGCGCGATGGCCAGGGAACCGACCCCGCTGATCGTCACCAAATCCAACCATCGCGCCACGGTACACCGACCGGGGTATCTGGATTACATCGGCGTCAAACGCTTCAACGCGCAGGGCGAGGTCATCGGCGAGCATCGGTTTCTGGGGCTGTACACGTCGGCGGCCTACAACCGCAATCCGCGCGAAATACCGCTGCTTCGCCGCAAGATTTCGACCGTACTGGAGCGCTCCGCCTTGCCCCATCCCGGGCACGCCAGCAAGGCGCTGATCAATATCCTCGAGACCTACCCCCGAGACGAACTGTTCCAGGCCGATCCCGACACCCTGGAGGAAATCGCCACCGGTATCCTGCACCTGCAGGACCGCCAGCGGGTCCGGCTGTTCGTGCGTCATGACCCTTACCAGCGGTTTGTCTCCTGCCTGGTGTACGCGCCGCGCGAGCGTTACGACAGCGACGTTCGCCGCCGCATGACGGTGATCCTGGAGGACGCCTACGGCACGGAGCAAAGCGAATTCACCGTCAGCCTCTCCGAGGCCGTACTCGCACGCATCCACTTCATCCTGCACATTGCAGGCAACCGTATCCCCGACGTCGACACCACGGCGCTGGAAGGCCGCCTCGCCCGCACCATCCGCGACTGGAGCGACGATCTCCAGCAAGCCCTGCTCGACTACTACGGCGAAGCCCATGGCAACCGCCTGTTCAAGGACTACGGCCGAGCCTTCGGCGCCGCCTACAGGGAAGACACGGCGGCCAGGGCCGCCGCCCAGGATGTGGAACGGCTGGAGCACCTGCGTAGCGGCAACGACCTGGAGATCATGCTGTACCGGCCGCTCGAGGCACCCGACGATGTCGTGCGCCTGCGCCTGTATCACCACAACGGCCCCATCACCCTCTCCGACGCCCTGCCCCTGCTGGAGAACATGGGCGTACTGGTGCTCGACGAACGCCCCTACGGCGTGCACCTGAAAGGCGCCGTACACTGGATTCACGACTTCGGGCTGCAGAACACGACCCAAAGCGATCTCGAAGTCGAACAGATACGGGATCTGTTTGAACAGGCCTTCGACGCCGCCTGGCACGGGCAGGTAGAAAATGACGGCTTCAACCGGCTGGTGCTGGCGGCCAGGCTGTCCTGGCGGGAGATCGTCATCGTCCGTGCCTATTGCCGTTATCTGCGCCAGGCCGGCACGGCATTCAGCCAGACCTACATGGAAGAGACCCTGGTCAACAACCCGCGTATCACGCGGCTGCTGGTGAGATTGTTCCACACCCGGCTGGACCCGGAGCGCGAGGACGCCAAACGCGCTGCCAGGATCGGCGAGCAGGTAGAGCTGGCCCTGAACGAAGTGCCCAGTCTGGATGAAGACCGCATTCTGCGGCGCCTGCTCGCCGCCATTCAGGCCACACTGCGCACCAATTACTACCAAACCGACAGCCACGGGGAGTTGAAAGCGTATCTCAGCCTCAAACTGAACCCCGAGGATATCCCGGCCATGCCCCAGCCGCGGCCGGCATTCGAGATCTACGTCTATTCTCCGCGCACCGAAGGCGTACACCTCCGAGGCGGCAAGATCGCGCGCGGCGGGCTGCGCTGGTCCGACCGCAAAGAGGATTACCGTACCGAGGTTCTAGGCCTGATGAAGGCGCAGATGGTCAAGAATGCGGTGATCGTGCCGGTCGGCGCCAAAGGCGGCTTCGTTGCCAAACAGCTGCCGGAAGCGCGCGCCGCCATGCAGGAGGAGGTCAAGGCGTGCTATCGCATCTTCATCCGCGGTCTGCTCGACCTCACCGACAACCACGTGGGCGGCGAGATTCACCCACCCGGGCAGGTGGTACGCCATGACGAGGACGATCCCTATCTCGTGGTGGCCGCCGACAAGGGTACCGCCACGTTTTCCGATCTGGCCAACGAGATCGCGGCGGAATACGACTTCTGGCTGAAGGATGCCTTTGCCTCGGGCGGTAGCAACGGCTACGACCACAAGAAAATGGGCATAACCGCACGCGGCGCCTGGGTGGCGGTGGAACGCCATTTTCGAGAGATGAACCATGATATCCGGACCACGCCGTTCACCGTGGCGGGTATCGGCGACATGTCCGGAGACGTATTCGGCAACGGCACGTTGCTGTCGAAGCAGATCCGCCTGATTGCCGCCTTCGACCACAGGCATGTCTTCATCGACCCCAACCCGGACACCGCCGCCAGCTGGGCGGAGCGCGAACGGCTGTTCCGGCTGCCCGGCTCCTCCTGGAATGATTATGATCGCAAGGCACTGTCCGAGGGTGGCCGGATCTACCCGCGCAGCGCCAAATCCGTGCAGCTCTCGCCGCAGGCCCGCGATGCGCTGCAGGTGGACAGTGACACCTTCACCCCCGCCGAGCTTATTCAGGCCATCCTCCGTGCCCCGGCGGACTTGCTCTGGAACGGCGGCATCGGCACCTACATCAAGGCCAGCACCGAGAGTCACACGGACGTCGGAGACCGCGCCAACGACGCCGTGCGCGTCGATGCCACGGAGCTGCGCTGCCGCGTGGTGGGCGAGGGTGGCAATCTTGGCGTCACCCAACTGGGCCGTATCGAGTACGCGCTGGCTGGCGGGCGCATCAACACGGACGCCATCGATAACGTCGGCGGCGTGGACTGCTCCGACCACGAGGTCAATATCAAGATCCTGCTTAATGATGTCGTTGAACGCGGCGAGCTCACCGAACGTCAACGCAGCCGCCTGCTCGCGGACATGACCGAGGAAGTGGCGGAGCTGGTACTGACGGACAACTACCGCCAGACCGAGGCGCTCAGCATCATGGAAGCCAGATCCGGGCACCTGCTCAGCGAACACATCCGCCTGATTCGCGAGCTCGAGCGCCAGGGTCGTATCCGCCGCCAGCTAGACGGCCTGCCATCGGATCAGCAGCTTCAGGAGCGGGCCAATGCGGGCCGCGGCCTGACCAGGCCGGAAGCCGCGGTTCTGCTCGCCTATGCCAAATTGACCTGCTTCGAGGCACTGGTGGGAACCGACCTGCCCGACGATCAGGATCTGCGTCACCTGCTACTGAACTATTTCCCCGGCCCGCTGCGCGAACGCTACGCGGCATTGATGAGCGAGCACCGGCTGAGTCGCGAGATCGTGGCTACCCAGGTCACCAACGAACTGTTCAACCATATGGGTGCAAGCTTTGTATTCCGCATGCAGGAAGCCAGCAGCGGCGCGGTCGATGCCGTCGCCCGCGCGTTTTTCATGACCCGCGGCATCTTCCGCCTGGACGCCATCTGGGAGGCCATCGACGCGCTTGATACCCACGTACCGGAGGCCCGCCTGACGCTGTTGCGGTTGCAGGTACTGGACGTTGCCGAAGATACCGCGCTGTGGCTCATGCGCCACCCCTCCGGCCAGCACACCATCGCGACCACCATTCAACGCCTCAGTGAACCGATTCGTCTGATCGACAGTCAGCTCGATACCCTGCTGCCGACGGATGACCAGCGCCATCTGGCCAGACAGGTTGAAAGCCACATCAGCGATGGCGTACCCGAACAACTGGCGCTGGAGGTCGCTCGCCTGGACGCGCTGTCGGCGGCGCTGGATATTGCCCAGGCGGCCACTGAAACCGGCGTGGAACTCACGACCGCCGCCGACGTCTACTTCCGACTGGCGGGCCTGCTGGGGTTGCGCTGGCTGGGCAACGCCATCGAAGACGTACCCACCAGCGACCTATGGCACGAACGGTGCCGGATCGGGCTGCATGATGATCTGGGACGGCAGCGCCGGTTGCTCGCGACCGCCGTCCTGCGAACCGCCGCCGATGACAATCCCGCGTCAATCGTGGATGCCTGGTCACGGCGTTTCGAGGGCCCTTTTCTTCGCTTTCTGCAGGTCATGCTGGATCTGCACAACGCCGGCCAGCCCGACGTGGCGATGCTCACCGTGGCACTGCAGGAGCTGAAGAACCTGGTAACCATGTCGGGGCAATCTTCCGTTGACCGCGAATGATCGCAACCACAGCACAGGTAACTCACTCATGAACGCAGAGCAGGAGCCCCTACAACTGCACGTTCGCAGTCAGGGCGACGGGCCTCCGTTGCTGGTCCTTCACGGGCTTTTCGGCTCCGGCATGAACTGGAACCGCATTGCCCGGACGCTCGCCAGATCGCACGAAGTGCACCTGATCGACCTTCGCAATCACGGTAATTCACCGCATGACCCCGAGATGACCTACCCCGCCATGGCCGAAGATGTGCTCGAGGTCATGAACACCCTGGAGATCCAGCAGGCCGCGGTGCTCGGCCACAGCATGGGCGGCAAAACGGCCATGCAACTCGCCCTCCAGCATGGCGACCGGATTACCGGGTTGATCGTGGCCGACATGGCGCCGGTCAGTTATCAGGGTGAAGGGCATGGCCGGCTCATCGCCGCGCTGCAGCGGCTGGACCTGAGCCGGCTCGACTCCCGCCAGGCGGCCAGCCGGGAACTGGAGGCCGATATAGCGGAAATCGGCATCCGTCAGTTCCTGCTGACCAACCTGGTGCAGTATGACCATCACTGGCGATGGCGTATTCCCCTCGACATCCTGCGGCAGAGCCTGGATACCATTCGCGGCTGGCCGGGTACACGCGGCCGCTACAGCGGGCCCGCGCTGTTCCTGCACGGCGAAAAGTCGGATTACGTCACGCCGACGGGGGAGAAAACCATCCACGACCTGTTTCCCGAGGCACGGATCGAATCCATGCGCGGATGCGGTCACTGGCTGCATGCCGAGAACCCGAACGGCTTTACGGCGTTAGTGGAGCGCTTCATGAAAGTTCACGCGATCTGACAGCGGATATCCGCTTTCGATCGGCATTACTGTAAAGCAAACCGAATTTCATAAGACGAAACATAATTCATATAATGAAACACGAGCTGGTGCCTGCTGAAACCCCGTCGCTATAATCGCCCGATGCACTTCCTGCGGAGCAGGCCACAGCTCATACGCCACCATTCTGGAGAACGGGAATGTCTGAAGATCTGCGCGATGCCGCCATCGAGTATCACCGCCTCCCCACACCCGGAAAGATCTCCATAGCCCCGACCAAGCCGCTGGCCAACCAGCGCGACCTGGCGCTGGCCTACTCGCCCGGCGTGGCGGCAGCCTGCGACCTGATCGTCAAGGATCCGACGGAGGCCGCCAACATGACCTCCCGCGGCAATCTGGTGGCCGTCATCACCAACGGCACCGCGGTGCTGGGTCTCGGCGCCATCGGCCCGCTTGCCGCCAAGCCGGTGATGGAAGGCAAGGGCGTACTGTTTAAAAAGTTCTCCGGCATCGACGTGTTCGATATTGAAATAGACGAACGCGACCCGGACAAACTGGTGGACATCATCGCCAGCCTGGAGCCCACCTTCGGCGGCATCAACCTGGAAGACATCAAGGCGCCCGAGTGCTTCGAGATCGAAGAGAAGCTCAAGGCGCGCATGAACATTCCCGTATTCCATGACGACCAGCACGGCACCGCCATCATTACCGCCGCCGCCGTACGCAACGGCCTGCGCCTCGTGGACAAGGACATTGCCAAGGTCACCCTGGCATGCTCCGGCGCCGGCGCCGCCGCCATCGCCTGCCTGGACCTGCTGGTGGGCCTGGGCATGAAGCGCGAAAACATTCTGGTGGTGGACAGCAAGGGCGTGGTGCACTCCGGCCGAACCGGCCTGGATGCCCGCAAGAGCGGCTATGCCCGCGAAACCACGGCCCGCACCCTGGATGACGCCATCGACGGCACGGATATATTTCTCGGCCTGTCCGGCCCCGGCGTACTGACCAAGAGCATGGTCAAGAAAATGGCGGAGAACCCGCTGATTCTGGCCATGGCCAACCCCGACCCCGAGATCCTGCCGGAGGACGCGCTGGAGGTACGGCCCGATTGCATCATCGCCACGGGGCGTTCCGACTACCCCAACCAGGTCAATAACGTCCTGTGCTTTCCGTTCATCTTCCGCGGCGCACTGGACGTGGGCGCCACCACGATCAACGAGGAAATGAAGCTGGCCTGCGTGGAGGCGATCGCCGACCTCACGCTGCAGGAATCCTCCGACGTCGTGGTCGCCGCCTACGGTGGCAAGCCGCTGAAGTTCGGCCGCGACTATCTAATTCCCAAGCCCTTCGATCCGCGGCTGATCTCACGGGTCGCGCCGGCCGTTGCCAGGGCGGCCATGGAGAGCGGCGTTGCCACCCGCCCGATCGAGGATTTCAACGCTTACAGGCTCAAGCTGAACCAGTTCGTGTTCCAGTCCGGCCTGGTGATGAAACCGCTGTTCGAGCAGGCCCGCCAGAATCCCAAACGGGTCGTGTATGCCGAAGGCGAGCAGGAGCGCGTGCTGCGGTCGGTTCAGGTTGTGGTCGACGACGGCCTGGCCCTGCCCATTCTCATCGGCCGGCGCAAGGTCGTGGAGATGCGCATCCGCCGCATGGGCCTGCGCATGCGCATCGGCGAGGACATCGAGTTGTGCGACCCGGAGGACGATCCTCGTTACCGGGAGTACTGGACGCTCTACCACAGCCTGATGGAACGCCGCGGCGTCACCCCCGACCAGGCCCGTAACATCGTGCGCACCCGCACCACGGTGATCGCCGCGCTGATGGTCTACCGGGGCGAGGCCGATGCCCTGATCTGCGGCACCGTCGGCCGTTATTCACGGCAGCTGGAATACGTGGAAACCGTACTGGGCAAGCGCCCCGGCGTACGCAACCTGGCGGCCATGAACGCGCTGATCCTGCCCAAGGGCACCTTCTTCCTGTGCGACACCTACGTGAACCACGACCCCACCGCCCAGCAGCTGGCGGAAATGACCATACTGGCCGCGGACGAAGTCCGCCGTTTCGGCATCACGCCGAAGGTGGCACTGCTGTCCCATTCCAGCTTCGGCTCCTCCAATGCCGAATCCGCCCGGAAGATGCGCGAGGCATTGCAGCTCATCGAGGCACGCGACCCGTCTCTGGAAGTAGAAGGCGAAATGCACGGCGACGCCGCGCTGTCGGAAACCATCCGCGAGCGGATCTTCCCCAACGCCCGCCTCAAGGGCAAGGCCAACCTGTTGATCATGCCGACCCTGGATGCCGCTAACATTGCCTTCAACCTGCTCAAGGTCATGGGCGACGGCGTCTCGGTGGGCCCGATTCTGCTCGGTACCAACAAACCGGCACATATCCTCACGCCGTCTGTCACCGTGCGCGGCATCATGAACATGACGGCACTGGCCACGGTCGAAGCCAATATGCTGGAAACCATCAACCCGGAGGCCGAAATCGCTTGATGGATGTGCCGGAATCGACCCCGCGCGTGGGGGTACTGCTCTGCAACCTGGGCACCCCCGACGCGCCCACGGCGTCCGCGCTGCGGCGTTATCTGGCCGAGTTCCTGTGGGACCGGCGTGTGGTGGAGGCACCGCGGCCGCTCTGGTGGCTGGTACTGAACGGTATCATTCTGCGCGTGAGGCCGAAGAAGTCCGCCCGCGCCTATCAGCGGGTCTGGACCGATGCGGGCTCGCCGCTGCTGGTCATCTCGCGCGAACAGGCCGCGGCGCTGGAAGCCGACCTGTCGGAACGCCTGCCGCAGACGGTGAAGGTGGTCGTCGGCATGCGCTACGGCAATCCTTCCATCGCCGCCGGGCTGACCGAACTCCAGCACGCCGGCTGCGAGAGGATCCTCGTCCTGCCAATGTTTCCGCAATACTCCGGGGCCACCAACGCGTCAGTGCTGGATGCCGTCGGCATGGCCCTGCGGAAAGTCCGGAAGATCCCGGAACTCCGCATGATCCGCGACTTCCACAATGACCCGGGTTATCTGGATGCGCTCGCGCAAAGCATTCGCCGCCACTGGGAAACCCATTCGCGGGCGCAGAAGCTGCTGTTTTCATTTCACGGCATCCCGGAGAGTTACGCGCTGAAAGGCGACCCCTATCCCGAGCATTGTGTTCACACCGCTCGGGAACTCGCCACGCGGCTGGGCCTGGAGCAGGATGCGTGGATGCTGGTGTATCAGTCCAGATTCGGTCTGCAACGCTGGCTGACTCCATACGCGGACAAGACGCTGGAGGCCCTGCCGGGGCAGGGCATCAAACAGGTGGATGTGGTTTGCCCCGGCTTCTCCGCCGACTGCCTGGAGACCATCGACGAGATGGCGCTGGAGAACAAAGAGGTGTTCCTGGAGGCCGGCGGCGAAGACTACAGGTACATCCCCGCGCTGAATGCCCATCCGGACCACATCTCGGCACTGGGTGATCTTGTCGTCCGGCACCTCGGCGGATGGGTTGAACCCCGGCCCTGAACTTGGTCCTTCCCCGCCGAAGGGTGCATCTGCACCCAGCCTGAATCACCGCATCGGGTGACCTGGCAGTCCACGATATGGGAGGATGGTCCGGGTAAAAATGCTGACGCGTTACTGTCTATTCAGGTTTGGTACTGCAGAGAGGTTCTATCCATGCCCCACGCCATTGTCATCCATGAAGTCGGCGGCCCCGAACAGATGTGCTGGGAGAGCGTCGCCGTGGGCGAACCGGGCCCCGGCCAGGCTCGCGTACGCCATACCCATGTCGGCCTTAACTTCCTCGATGTGTACTTCCGCACCGGGCTCTACCCGGCCCCTCAGATGCCGTTCACACCGGGCACCGAGGGCGCCGGCGTGGTCGAAGCCGTGGGCGAGGGCGTGGACTTCCTGAAAGCCGGCGACCGGGTCGCCTACGGCACCGGGCCGATGGGCTCCTACGCCGAACAACGCCTGATGCCGGCTGATGTGCTGCTGAAGATTCCCGACGGCATCTCGAACGAGACCGCCGCGGCCATGATGCTCAAGGGCCTCACCTCCTGGTACCTGCTGCGCCGCGTACGCGCCTTGCAGGCCGGCGATACCATCCTGTTTCATGCCGCCGCCGGCGGCGTCGGGCTGATTGCCTGCCAGTGGGCCAAGTCCCTGGGTGCAACGGTCATCGGCACAGTGGGTAGCGACGAAAAGGCGGAAATTGCACGTGCCCACGGCTGCGACCACCCGATCAACTACAACACCGAGGACTTCACCGCACGGGTCAAGGAACTGACTGACGGCAAGGGCCTGCCGGTGGTATACGACTCGGTGGGCCAGGCCACGTTCCTGAAGTCGCTGGACTGCCTGCACCCCATGGGCATGATGGTGAGTTTCGGTCAGAGCTCCGGCGCGGTGGAGCCCCTGAATATCGGGCTGCTGGCAGCCAAGGGCGCGCTGTTCCTGACCAGACCTTCACTGAACTGGTATGGCGCCAAACGCGAGGACATCGAAACGGGTGCGTCCGAGCTGTTCGATCAGGTTCTCGCCGGCAAGGTCCGGATCGAAATCAACAACCGTTTTCCCCTGTCCAGGGTAGCGGATGCCCACCGCGCGCTTGAGGGCCGCAAGACCACCGGCTCGACCGTGCTGACGGTTGAGAACTGATAGTCAGTCAAGCGGCGCGTGCAGGGCTCAGCCCGACTCCTGACTGGTGTCGGGCTGGCGCAGATTCTGCAGGTTGGCTGGGCGGCGAAAACTGCCACCCAGCTCGGCTGCGCGGCGGAAGCAACTGACCGCCTCGTCCATCTCGCCCAGCCGCTCCTGCAGACAGGCCAGAAGGTAGCAGGCCTCGCCCGTAGGCTCCCGGGCAACGGCCGCCTCCAGATAGGCGCGGGCACGTCCCCAGAGCGCATTGGCAATCGCCAGCCGGCCAGCCGCCAGCAGCAGGGCAGCATCCTGCGGTCGGTCCTTCAGCCAGGCCTCAACCACGGCGAACGGCGCTGCCGGATCCTTCATTTCCAGACGGCCGTACCGGTCAATCCAGCCCGGCTGCCAGGCCTGCCGCAGGCCTGTACGCAGGAGCTTCTCCGCCACCGGATCGCCGGGCGCCACCTGCATTCGGGCATCCACATAGGTCAGAATCACACCCGGCTCACTCGTGGCCGAGCGCGGCAGGCGAGCCCAGGCGTCGTTCAAGGCCTGCTCACCCCGGCGGCTCGCGGCCAGCAGGCTGCCCTTGGCAGCGCGACACTCCAGCTCAGCCAGCTCCTCGGCCGTCAAAACACCCTGCCGGCGCAGCCCAGGCAACAGCGCCAGCAGCCGGTCCCACTCTCCCAGCGGCACACAGCTACGCGCCAGCAACTCCAGGACCCGCGGCTGCTTGGGCCACTTCTCATGGAGGACGGTGAGCGTGGCAAAGGCCGTCTCCCACTGTTTGTCCTCGATATTGAGCTGCGCCTGCACCAGGCCGATGGCCATGCGCGCCTTGGGATCTGCCTTGTCCGCCAGCGCCAGGTAATGGTCCCGGCGGCGTGCGGCTCCGGCGCGGTGAGCCGCCCAGGCGGCAATGAGATAGTGCAGTAGCGGTGTGTCCGCATGGGGAACGGAATTGATGAGTGCGCGCTCGGCGTCGAGGTACTGGCCCTCGGCCAGCTTCACCAGCCCGCGCACCAGCCGCTCCCGGGCGCGGCTGCTGCGCCGGCGACGCCACCAGCCGCGAAGATTGCCCGGTGTACGAATCAGCCGGATCAGCAGGCGGACGAGGAAATACCCCAGCAGCACGGCCACGATGGACACGCCCAGGGCCAGAAACAGGCTGGTCTCGATGGACAGGTTGCCGATGCTGACCAATACGTAGCCGGCCTGCTCATGGAACCAGAGCGCCCCGACCGCACTAAGCAGCAGCACCCCCAGGAGCACGAAAAGTACGATCATGCATCGTCCTCCCGCTCGGGCCTGATCCTTGAGAGCAGCTCGGCAAGGTCGGGCAGAACGGGATCAAGCTCGACGTCGCTCAGCCGCCGCAGCGTGTCACGCGCGTTCTGCACCTCGGCATCGCTGCCGCGAAAGTGCCGCTCAAGCCAGGCGTCGGCCTGGTCCAGGCTGGACCTGTAGGTTTCAGACTCTCTTTCCAGCAGCGCGACGCGAGCAACCTGTAACTGCAAACGCAGGTTCTCGCGCAGGAACCAGGTCTGCTTCGGTGAAACCAGCGGCGGCACGGGGTCGTCCCGGCGCACCACCACCAGACTGGCGAGGCTGTTGGTCAACTGCTGCCAGGCCCTGGCGCCCGCCTGACGCCAGCCCTCCAGGCTGGTGAGATCCGCATCCGGCTGGCCTGCCATGGGTTCGGTGCGAACGCGGGTAATGGGCTGCGTTACGGCCCAGCCATCCACTGCGTCGATCAGATCGCCCAGCTCGGCCGCCAGTGCGGCCCGATCCGGCTGGCGGACCTCGAGCAGCGCATCGACGGCCCGGCGAACCTGGCGGCGCTGGTCGATGGTGTCGGCACCGAGCCGGGCCAGCAGTGTGTCGGCATCGCGCAGGGCGGCGAGCGCGCCGTCCACGTCACCTCGGAAACGCAGCCGCTGTGCCGCGATACCGAACAGATAGTCCACTTCGCTGAGAATCCAGTCCTGACGATGGGCAGCCGCCAGGGCTTCCAGTCGTTCCATGCGGCTGGAGGCGCGCGCCTGGTTATCCCGAATATCGGCCATCGCGGCTTCGGCGCTGGCCAGACTCTGAACATGGGCCTGATGCTCGGCCGCCAGATTATCCACCCGGCCGGCCAGCCGTTCCGCGCGTGCAATGGCGCTTTCGCGCAACTCGGCGAGTTCCAGCGTGCTGGCGAAATCGGCCTGCGCGCGCTCCAGGGCCTGTTGCCGCTCCCAGAACCACCAGCCGCCGGCCAGTGCCGCCGCCGTGAGTACCAGCAACAGCAGCAATGCCAGTATGCCCGCCCCGTTACCCCGGGAACGCCCCGGCTTTGTCGGCGGCGGCCCACCGGCTCTGTCGCCACCGCCCTGAACCAGCAGGTCCAGTTCGCTGGACCCGGCCGACGGCTCCGTGACCCCGGAAACCTTCTCCTTTCCAGGCGCCGGCTTGTCGGTCGCCGCCTCCGTGGCCCCCGCCGGACCGGCGGCGCTTTCTTCCGTCGGTATCGCTTTAGCGCCTTTCGCGGCTTTCGCCGTGCGCTTGCTATCGCTCGGGGTGACGGTTTTCGGTTCCGTCCCGGGTTTCTTTTCGTCAGTCATCGCTTGCCCGTTTCTCCGCCTGCCGCCTCCAGCGTACTACGCCCTGCACCAGGGCTGTATCACCAGGCTCGGTTACGACGATTGCACCATGAAATCCACGCTGCCGCGCTGCCTGCGCAATGCGGGAACTCAAGGTCACCATGGGCGTCGCCAGCAATACATCGCGCTGCCGCTCGCCACTCAGAATCAGTAGGTTATCCAGCGCCTCGCCACTGGTCACAATAACAACATCCACGTCGCCCTGTTCAAGCCAGCACCGCAAGGGTTCGGGATCGGCGGAGGGCGGTACGCGACGGTATACCGCCAGCGTGCTCACCTGCGCACCACGGGCGTAGAGGGCCTTGGGCAGCAAGCCGCGGCCTCCCTGGCCGGTTACCAGCATAGCCCGGCGGTCGCACAGTCGTTGCATGATTGGCTCCGCAAGCAGCGCTTCGCTGTCGTAAGGCGCGGGCGCCTCGGACACCTGGCGCATACCGGCCTGCCGCAGCAATGCACCGGTCCGCCGGCCAATGGCGGCCGTGGGGATATCCACCGGCAATGTCCGGCGGGAGCGGGATAACAGCCCGCTCAGGGCCGTTACCGCGTTGGCGCTGGTGAACACCAGCAGCTGCTGGTGTTCCAGCTCGACCAGGGCCCGCTCGACCGCGGCATCCAGCTCCACCGGCTCGATTGCCAGGGCCGGGAAGCGCAACGCCGTCGCGCCGGCTGCGCTCAGCAGCGCGCAGACCGGCGCCGCCTGATGCTCCGGGCGGGTAACCAGCACGCTGACCTGCTCAAGTGGACTCGCTGTCCTGTTCATTTTCCTGCTCGGCCATGAGCGCCCGAAGTATGTCGCCGGCACCTCGGGCTAGTAGATCCTCGCCGAGCCGGGTACCCAGGGCATCGGCGTCCACGGCTGGGCCGCGTATCTCCCCGCGCACGACATTTTTGCCATCGGGAGACCCCACCAGGCCGCGCAGATGCAGATTGTCGCCTTCAAGCTCGGCATAGGCTCCGATGGGTATCTGGCAACTGCCCTCCAGCTTTCTGTTCAAGGCCCGTTCGGCGGACACCCGTATATGGCTCAGCGTGTCGTCCAGCGGCGCAATCAGTGCCTCCACGCGAGGGTCGTTCATGCGGCACTGGATTCCCAGCGCGCCCTGGCCCACCGCGGGCAGCATTTCCTCCGGCGGCACGCGGTAGCGGATGCGGTCTCGCATGTGCAGGCGCTGCAGGCCGGCAGCCGCCAGAATGATGGCATCGAACTCGCCTTCGTCGAGCTTGCGCAGCCGGGTCTGGACGCTGCCTCTGAGCGTTTCCACCTGAAGGTCCGGCCGTGCGAGACGGATCTGGCACTGTCGGCGCAGGCTGGCGGTGCCCACGCGGGCGCCTTCCGGCAGCGATTTCAGGTCGGGGAATCGTGAGCTGACGAAGGCATCGCAGGGGTCGGCGCGCTCGGGGATCACCGGAATCTGCAGCTCGGGGGTGACTTCCGCCGGCACATCCTTCATGGAATGCACGGCAATATCGGCACGCCCATCCATCAGCCCTTGCTCGAGTTCCTTCAGGAACAGCCCCTTGCCGCCGATTTTTGCCAGCGGCACATCAAGAATGCGGTCTCCGCGCGTGGTCATCTTTACAAGTTCCACAACCAGCCCGGGATGCAGAATCTGCAGGCGCTCGGCGACGAACTCGGCCTGCCAGACGGCGAGTGGGGAACGGCGGGTTGCGATGCGAATGATCTCGGACATGGCGGACCTCTGGTGAGACAAGCGCATAGCATGCCATGACGGAGGCGACGTTCCGAGCCTTCAGGCGCTCAACCGGAGACGCTAGTCGTCTACATCGCCCAGCATGCGCAGTAGACGCCGTACCTCGGGTACGTGGCGGCGGCTGACTTCGAGCCGATGACCGGTGTCGCGAATGGCGACGTAGCGCCGGCCGTCGATATCCTTGTCCATGCCGCCCAGACTGTGCCGGCACACCAGGGCATTACGATGTATGCGGACCAGCAGGTCGGGGAACTCGTCCTCAAGCTGCCGCAGGGAATCTTCGATGAGGTCTTCACCGCCGGCATGGCAGACCGTCACGTATTTGTTGTCGGCCTGAAAATAGTGGATATCGTCCAGGGAGATCAGCTCCAGGCTGCCGCGCCGCCGGCAGAGTATGTGCTCACGTCCCCGGGGCGAGGCCGGGCTGGTGCTGTGCAGGGCATCCATCTGCGCCCGGGTCAGCCGTCTGGCCTTTTCCAGGGCTTCCTCCAGCCGCGCCCGCCGTACCGGCTTGACCAGGTAATCCACTGCCTGAGCGTCGAAGGCGTCCAGCGCATGTTCTCCAAACGCCGTGACGAAGATGACCGCGGGCGGTTCGTCGCCGCGGGCAAGCTGAAATGCGGCAGCCAGGCCGTCAACACCGGGCATGCGTATATCCATGAGCACCACGTCCGGGTGGTGCCGGTCGGCCTGCGCCAGCGCCTCCTCGCCATTGCGCGCGCCACCCACCACCTGGTGTCCGCCAATATCGTCGATCAGCTGCGCGAGCCGCTCCCGGGCGGGGGCTTCATCATCAGCAATCAGTATCTTCATGACCGTCTTGTCCGATAGGGGAATCCCAACAGAACACAATATCCGTTTTCATCCGCTGTCGCAGTGAACGACGCCGCCTTTCCAAATGCCAGGCGTAACCGCTCACGGACATTGCCCTGAGCCATGCCGCTGCCTCGGCGCTGGTCCACCGTCGGGTCACCCGGCGGGTTGCGGATCTCGATCACCACAGTATCCCCATTGCGCCGACCCCGGACCTGAATCGTTCCGCCATCCACACGGGGTTCAATACCGTAATACACGGCGTTCTCCAGCAGCGGCTGCAGTATGAGCTGGGGCACCTCGGCGTCGGCCGGCAGACTTTCCGTTTGCCAGTCCACGGCCAGCCGCTCCCGCAGCCGGTGCGATTCAAGGCGCAGGTAATCCCGGGCGAGCCGCATTTCCTCGGCCAGCGTGGTGAAGCCCGAGCCGGCGGAGAGACTGGCGCGGAACAGGTCCGCCAGATCTTCCACCGCCGCTTCGGCATCCTGCGGCCTGCCGCGAATCATGGAGGCAATGGTATTCAGGCTATTGAACAGAAAATGCGGTCGGATTCTTGCCTGCAACGCCTGAATGCGGGCCTGCGTAGCCGCTTCAAGCCGGGCCCGCCAGATGAACTGCAGATAGAAATAGCGCAGTGCCAGAGCGGCCATGATGGCGGCAATCACCAGATTACGGACATGGAAATCCAGCCGGCTGGCGACAACCACTTGATCCAGAAGACGGTAGGCCAGCTCGCCGAGCGCCAGGGTCACGAGCAGAATCAGCAGCCAGCAGAGCAGCACCGCCAGCCGCAGATCCACCATGCGCAGCACCGGTCGCGCCAGACACAGCAGCAGGCAGCTGACGATGGCAATCCACTGCACGAACAGGGAATAGAGGCTGAGCGCGGTCCAGCGCTCCACCCCCGAGGGCAGGGACATCACCAGTACAAACACCAGCAACTGGGCGATCACCAGCACGCCAAAGAGCGTCTGGAGGCGGCAGAACTCCGGCAGAAAGAAATCGTCGTTGTTGTTATCGATATCAGTCAAGCGCCTGTTCTCCCGGCTCGCGTCGAGTGTGCGGCGGTCTACATAAAGGTTCAAGCGTCACTAACCGCCCGCGCCGGCGCGCTCGGTTGGTATACTGTGCCGCTATTTGGCGAGCACACCCGGAAGGCGCATGAAAGACAAGACATCCAGCCAGCTTTGGACCGGCCGCTTCACCGAGGCCACCGATCGCTTCGTGGAGGCATTTACCGCCTCCGAGCACTTTGACCGCCGGCTCTACCGGCAGGACATTCGCGGCTCCATTGCCCATGCGCGCATGCTGGCCGCCGTCGGCGTGCTCACCGACGCCGAGCGCGACGCCATCCTGCAGGGCCTGGAAGACATTCTTGAAGAGATCGAACAGGGCGATTTCGACTGGCTGCCGGCACTCGAAGACGTCCACATGAACATCGAGAAACGGCTGACCGACCGCATCGGCGAGGCCGGCAAGAAGCTGCACACGGGCCGCTCCCGCAATGACCAGGTCGCCACCGACGTGCGGCTCTACCTGCGCGAGGCGATCACCGTGATCCGCGCCGAACTGCTGCGCTTCCAGCGCGGCCTGGTGGAGCTGGCGGAGCGGGAGGTGGACGCCATCATGCCCGGCTTCACCCACATGCAGGTCGCCCAGCCGATCAGCTTCGGGCACCACATGCTGGCCTGGTACGAGATGCTGGTACGTGATCAGGACCGCATGGAAGACTGCGCGCGCCGGCTCAACGTCTTGCCGCTCGGCTCCGCCGCGCTGGCCGGCACCAGCTTCCCCATCGACCGCGACATGACCTGCGCCGAGCTTGGCTTCGACCGGCCGGGCAATAACTCTCTCGATTCCGTCTCTGATCGGGACTTCGCCATGGAATTCACGGCCGCCTCGGCGATCCTGATGACGCACCTGTCGCGCATGGCCGAGGAAATGATCCTCTGGGCCTCGCCGATGTTCGATTTCATCGATCTGCCCGACCGCTTCTGCACCGGCTCCAGCATCATGCCGCAGAAGAAAAATCCCGACGTGGCGGAAATCGTGCGCGGCAAGACCGCGCGGGTGAACGGCCATCTGATGGCCCTGCTGACGTTGATGAAGTCCCAACCCCTGGCCTATAACCGCGACAACCAGGAAGACAAGGAGCCGCTGTTCGATACCATCGACACGGTACGCGACTGCCTGCGCGCGTTCGCGGACATGGTGCCGGCCATGCAGGTGAAGCGTGACAGCATGTACCAGGCGGCAAAGAAGGGCTTCGCCACCGCCACCGATCTGGCTGACTATCTGGTCCGCAAGGGCGTCGCGTTTCGCGACGCCCACGCCATCGTCGGCCAGGCCGTACGTCACGGCGTGGACACCGGTGTGGACCTTGCAGACATGCCACTGGACACCCTGCGGCAATTCTCGGACATGATCGGCGAGGACGTCTATGCGGTGCTCACCCTGGAAGGCTCTCTGGCGGCTCGGGACCATTTCGGCGGCACCGCCCCGAACCAGGTCAGGGCGCAGATCAAGCGTGCAAAAAGCCGCCTGGAGGGTGCCCCTCGACTGTAGAGCAGGGCAGCTCCGCGACGAAGTGAAGTCCGGTCGGTAACCAACCCACGCATATCAGAAGGATTCACCGTCGCAACACGCCTGCCATGCCCTGACGCTATCCGAGGACAACCTATTGAGACTCCACATGGAAGCCTCGTTCACCGCCCTGGCGCTGGACGAGGCGCTCTTCGATCGACCGGCTGCGCGCTGACCGAATCTCCCATTCCGACCGCCGCGCCCCCCACCCGCTCCAGGCGCATGGAGTTGGCGATGACCAGAAGGCTGGACCCCGCCATGATGGCGGCCGCCCAGATGGGGCTGAGGTGGCCCAACGCCGCCAGGCCGAGCGCGACGCCGTTGTAGCCGAACGCCCAGGCCAGGTTGGCGAAGGTAGTGGACCGCACGCGGCGCGCCCAGGTGATGCCCCCGGGAAGCAGGCGCAGACCCCGGGGCGGGAGCACCATGTCCGCGGTCTCCCGGGCCAGATCCGTCGCCGTGCCCACCGCCACGCCCACGGCGGCAGCGGCCAGCACCGGGCCGTCATTGAGGCCGTCGCCCACCATGGCGACCGGACCGTGTGTCCGGGACAGCCGCTCCACCTCCCGCTGCTTGTCCTCCGGAGTCAGGCGTGCCTTCCAGGCATCCACGCCCGTGGCCGCGGCGGCGCGCGTCGCCGCGGCCTGAAGATCGCCCGTGAGCAGTACGCAGCGCAGTCCCTGTCGTTGCAGCCGTCGCACGGTGTCGGCGGCGTCCTCCAGCAGGGAATCATCGAACAGCAACGCGCCCCGCCAGCGTCCGCCCCAGCCGGCGTGGATAACCGTGTGTCCGGAGGCCTCCAGGGCGACGATGCGTGGCCGGTGGGCGGGCGGCACGGCCCAGCCCCGGTCGTCCTGCAGCAGGCTGGCGCTGCCGGCGGTGATCTGGCCCTCCGGGCACCGGCCAGTTACGCCGCGTCCGGGTAGTGCACGGATATCTGAAACCGGCACGGGATCCAGGCCGCGTTCCCGTGCCGCCTCCACCACGCCGCGGGCCAGGGGGTGTTCCGAGCCCAGCTCCAGGCCGGCAACATGGTTCAGGAATGCGTCTTCGGAGAGGTCCGGCGCCGTTTCGATGGCGGCCAGGCGCATCTTGCCGGCAGTCAGGGTACCGGTCTTGTCGAAGGCCACCACGCGTATCCCGGCCAGGCGTTCCAGCACCTCCGGCCCGCGCACCAGCACGCCGCGCCGAATCAGGCCGCCGATGCCCAGGGTGGTGGCCAAAGGCGCGGCAAGCCCCAGGGCGCAGGGGCAGGCCACCACCAGCACCGCCAGGCCGATGAACAGGGCCTGCTGGAACGGCGCCTGGGCCGTCCAGTAGAGCACTGTGATCCCGGCCATCAGTAGCACCAGCGGCACGAACACCCCCGCCGCGCGGTCCGTCAGCCGCTGAATGGGGCTCCTGCGGGTCAAGGCATCGCGGACCGCCCGGCAGATCAGCGCCCAGCGGCTGGCCGGGCCGGCCACCGTGGCCCGAAGGATCAGCGGGCCCTCATGGTTGATGCTGCCGGAGAGCACGGCGTTGCCGGCGGTCTTCGCCACCGGCAGCGCCTCGCCGGTGAGGATGGATTCGTCTACGTGGGAACGGCCTTCCAGCACCTCGGCGTCCACCGGGATACGCTCGCCGGGCAACACCCGCAGGCACATGCCCGGTACGACCTCGCGCACCGGGCATTGCCGGGCCGCGCCGCCGGCGTCCAGCACCGTGGCCTGCTGCCGCTCGGCCTCCAGCATGGGCGCCAGGCTGCGCACGGCCCGGGCCCGTCCGCCGGCCTCCAGCAGACGGCCCAGGGTGAACAGCACCAGCAGCAGCGCCACCGTGTCGAAGTACACGTGCTCGCTGCCCAGCCAGACCGCGACAGCGGAATAGCCGTAGGCGGCGAGCACGCCCAGGCACATGAGCGTGTTGGCAGTGAGCCGTCCGTGGCGGCCGTCCTGCCAGGCGTCGCGGGCAAAAGGCCAGCCCAGGATCAGCAACATGGGCGTGGCCAGGGCCCAGAGCAGCACGTGAACAAAGGGCAGCAGATGAGCATCCGCGCCCTCGAAGGTGCCGGCGTAGAGCAGCAGACTGAACAGTTTGATGTTCATGGCCAGGAAGGCGCCCACGCCGAGCCGGATCAGCAGCCAGGTGGCTTCGGACTCTGCGGTGTTGCCCTGTCGCACCTGGTACGCCAGACAGCAGCCGTAGCAGCAGAAGACCTGTGGTTCGCCGTCCAGGCTGCGCTGTGTGCCGCGCCGACCCACGGGCAGCCCGCAGTGGGCGCAGAGTGCCTGGATGGAGTCAGCGCTCAATGGGCGTGCCCTCCGTCCCTTGGGCTGCTGCCGTGCTTCGCTTCGATAGCCGGCAGGCCCAGGCCGTGGCCGCCGTGCAGCTCCATGGGGAGCAGGCCGCGCGCCAGGGTGATGGCGCCCAGCAGCAGGATAAAGACGCCGGCGATGCGTACACCGCGGCGGCGCCAGCCGTAGCGCAGCCAGGCCCCCAGCCCGCCCGTGAGCAGCATGGCCGGGAAGGTTCCCAGGCCGAACACGCCCATGAGCAGCAGGCCCCCCAGGGGATCACCGGTGGCGCCGGCCAGGGCCAGGAAGGCATAGACCAGCGGGCAGGGCAGGAAGCCATTGAATACCCCGAAAGCCAGCGGTGCGCCATGCCCCGGTGCCTGCAGCACGCCGCGCAGGGAGCCGGTGACCGTGTGGCCGATGAATCCCGATGCGGGCGCGTGGATGCGCTGCAGGTAGCCCAGGAGCTGCAGGGCCATGAGGATCATGAGGCTGCCGGCGAGCACGGCCAGGACACGCTGGCTGTTCACCGCGAGGCCGCCTCCGCCGGTGGCGAGCAGGGCGCCACCCATGGCGCCCGCCACGCCGCCCAGAAACATGTAGCTGACCACGCGGCCGCTGTTGTACAGCAGGTGGCGCACCAGAGTGGCCGTTCGTGAACCGCCCGGAGCCCGGCCCAGGGCGCAGGCGAAGCCGCCGCACATGCCCACGCAGTGGAAGCTGCCGGCCATGCCCGCCAGGAAGATAAGGGCCAGTTGCACCATTGCCGTCTCCGGCACTGCTCACTTCCAGAAGATCAGGTAACCCACCCAGATCAGGAAGCCGATCGTGCTGCCCAGCAGCACCGCGAAGGCAATCGTTTCGGGTACCGTCATCGCCGTTCCTCCGTCGTGGCCGGGTGCCGCGGTCCGCTCAGTGGATCAGCCCCAGGGGGATGCCGATAATGTTGAAGGCCAGCATCCCCAGCTGAAAAACCAGGTTGACGATGGCAACGGAGATGATGATCCGCGCTCCGAGATGGTTGCCGTTCATCGTGTTCTCTCCTCGCCGCCCGGCTGCGGCCCTCCCGATCGGTCTGCAGCCGGCTCAGTAGTCCAGCCCTTCGCCCAGGCCGCCCCAGTAGGTGAATCCGTAATAGATGGCCCAGACAATGAGCACCACGATCACCACCACCAGCCAGGCATTGACCTTGCCGTGGCGGGCCTTGATGTAGCCGCCGGCGTACTCCTCCAACGCGTCCGGCGAGTGGCGGCGGTCAGGATTCTTCGTCCGTGCCTTGCCGCCGGAGCCGGAGGCCGTAGTGGTCGTTTCGGTCGTCGTCTTGTTGCTCGTCATCCTCGGATACCTCCGCGCGGTAGGCGCGCATCTTGATCTGCTCCACGTCGCGGAACATGCCGCTCAGCACGGCCCAGATGAAAACGCCTAGAGAGCCCAGGCCCATGAGCAGTGCGATCAGGAACTGCACCATGGTCATGTCGATGGTCGCGGGCAGGTTCATGGTGTCCTCCGGTCGCTCCGTGGCGTGACCGCCAGGTTGTCCTCATGCCCGGCCTGCACGTCGAACTCGGGGATCTCGATCCCCTTGCGCTGCGCATAGCGCTCGATGGTGCTGATGGGGTCTCCGGGCCGGCGCACCGGCGCGCCCCGCGGCACGTAGGCGTGGCGGGTGCTCGGCGTCTGCAGGGTCGGGGCGTTGAGGGCGGCGCGGTCCTCTTCGGCAATCTCCAGCTCCTCGCCGGTGAGCGGATCCTTGTACGCCGACAGGGACAGTACGTAGTAGGCCAGCGCCCACCGCTCTTCTTCGTTCCGGCTGTCCCTGTAGGACGGCATGGGTGTTCCGTTCAGGCCGGTACTGATGGTGCGGAAGATGTCCTCCACCCCCGGGCCGGATTTGAACTGTCCGGTGGTGAGGTTGGCCGGCCGGATGGGGAAACCGAAGTCGTCCTCCAGATCGTCGGCCTCGGGGCCGTCGCCGCGACCTTCATCGCCATGGCACTCCCAGCAGTCGGCGTTCTGCCAGATGTCCGCGCCACGTTCCACCAGGTCCGCGGAGGGCTCTGGTGGCCTGCCGATCCAGATGGGCTGGTCCGGGGCTTCCTCTTCGAAGTAGGCCCAGGGGAAGCCCGGGTCGCTGCGGTCCACCGCCAGCTCGGTCTTGATGTACTGGATCACGGCCAGGCGATCGGCTTCCGGCAGCATGTGCCAGGACGGCATGGCGGTACCGCGCACGCCCCGGGTGACCACGCGCATGAGATCACCGTCCGTGGGCAGGGAGCCCGAGGGCGTGTTGCGGAACTTGAAGACGGCCAGGGTGAAATCCCGGGGCCGGAAGCGGTATAGGAAAGTCGCCGCCGGCCCGTTGCCGTCGCCATCCACGCCGTGGCAGCCCACGCAGCGCCGCTTGTAGACGTCCTGGCCATGTGCGATGAGATCCTCGGAACGGGGAATGTCCCCCGCTGAGACCGATATCCGCTGCGGTTCCCACACGTCCCGCCACATGCCGCGGTTGGTGCCCAGCTTCTGCAGATAGGCCACCAGCGCAATCAGTTCGCGGGTGGCGCCGATGAGCTGTACCTGTTCACCCGTGAACTCATCGTTGGGGGTATGGATTACCGGGTAATAGGGGAGTGGATACTCGCCATCTTCCGAGTGCACGTACAGCAGACCCTCGGCATTCGGCGTGAGGAGCAACTCGTCATCGGCTTCAAGGTCGAAGAACCGCTCGCTGGTGGCATTACGTTCCAGCGTGCGCCTGCCTGCGTCGTCCGTGGTGACGGCAATACGACCGGGCGCCTGCTCGAACAGCCCGCTGAAGCGCGGCATGATGGAGTCGCGCACTACCATGCGCGGGTTCCAGAAGTGTGCGATATGCCATTCGTCACTGTATTTGAGGCCCACGCGGCTCACGTCCGGGCCGATCCGGCGGGTGGACCAGAGGTGGGGTCTGTCCCAGTAGTACTCGCCGGCCTGGGCCACCGGCCCCCAGCGCCGGCTTTCCCCGGCGACCGGGCGCACGTACTGGGAGTGGCAGTACCAGCAGCCCTCGCGCCGATAGACGTCGCGGCCGAGCTGCTGCAATTCGGTGTAGTTGGTGGCCACGTCGCGCATCCACTTCAGCTCGCCCAGATCCGTGCGTACCACCTTGGTGACGTCCGGCCTCCGTGACTGCGGCTCCAGCAGCGGCAGCAGCCCCTGCACGAAGGCCGCCAGCCCCAGGAAGATCACACCGGCCAGCAGTGAGACGATGCGTGCATTCATGGCTCGCTCCCTCCGCTCAGGCCGTGGCTGTCCGCGTCGCGTCAGGCGCTCCGCCAGGTACGGTCATCGGCCGCGCCAGCACGGTCATCATCAAGTTAATGACCAGCAGGGTCATGCCGATGTCCATACTCAGTCCTGCCATGGTCCGCACCAGCCAGTACGGCGAGATGGAGATCAGGCCGTCCAGCCACTCGGTGCCTGCCATGAGCATGAAGCCGTGCTGCAGGCCCTGGGCCGACAGCACCAGGCCCATCAGCGTGATGCCGACGGTGATCATCCAGAACGACCAGTTCGCCATCCGGAACGACCACAGCGGGCGCTCATTGATGCGCGGCCAGACGTAGACCAGGCCGCCCATCGCCCACACCACGAAGGTGCCGAACACCGTCAGGTGCGAGTGGGAGATGACGAAATCGGTGAAATGGGTGGGCTCCTGCAGCGAACGCAGGGCCTCCGTGGAGCCCTGGAAGCAGCCCACCAGGTACATCAGCGCGCCCATGATCAGGAACTTGGCGGGCAGGTTGGCGCCGAATTCCCGCCAGCGGCCCATCATGGTGCCGAAGAAGTTCTGCAGCACCACCCAGACCGGGATGATCAGCAGCATGGAGGTGATGATGGAGATGGTCTGCGCCCAGTTGGCGATGGGGCTGAACAGGTAGTGGTGTATGCCCACAAACGGGTAGAACAGCGCCAGGGACCAGAAACCCACCAACGAGAGCTTGTGGCTGTACAACGGGTTCTTCACGCTGGCCGGCAGGAAATAGTAGATCAGCACGTAGCCGGCCGGCGTGATCCACAGCCCGACGATGTAGTGGATGAACAGGCCATGAAAGGCGGCGCTGTTGATGCCCCAGATGAAGTAGGGCAGCAAGGCCACCAGCAAGACGAAGTTGAATACCGTCCAGATGAAGGCCGCCAGCAGGTACCACAGGCTGACGTAGAGCTGCTGCTCCACCCGCCGGGCCACGGTGAGGATGAACTGGGCGCACAGGGTAGCGATGGACGCCAGCAGCAGCACGTCGATAAACCACGGGAACTCGCCCGCTTCGAAGCCCTGGTTCCAGCCGAACATCAGCGACAGCAGCCCGACGATGAGGACGATGTTCCAGCCCCAGACCAGGTGGTAGCCCAGGCGCTCTCCCACCACACGCACCCCGCAAAGGCGTGGCACCAGGTAGTAGCACAGGCCGATGAACAGGGTGGAAAAGGCGCCGAAGATGACGCCGTTGACGTGCATGGGCCGGAGCCGGCCGAAGCCCAGTTCCAGGGAGGTACCCAGGAACTCCGGATAGCTGAAGAGGGTGGAGATGGTGACGCCAATGGACGGAGTCACCAGCAGCCAGAACATGCCCCAGTAGAGCCAAAGCCGGACAAGTGATTTATCGACCAGGTCGTCCAGGTGTTTGAATTCTTCGTCCGCCATTGCTCGCACTCCGTCGAATCCGCCCTTGCACGGCAGGTCTGCCGGGCTTTTCGTTCCTGTACGAATGCCGCGGTAATTCAGGGCACGCAGGGATCGCGGTGCCCGGCGCCTGACCGTCCCTGACCGGCGCTCCCGGCGCAGGCGAGTGTCCGCCGGGAGTGCTGCGCGGGCTTCCGTACCAGTGCGTGCCTGCCGTGGTCGCGCCCGTGACCGCTAGTGTTCACCGGGGTTGAGCACGGACCCCGTGTGGGACCAGATCTGGTAGGCCTCGAGCGCCTTCATGGCCTGCGAGTCATCGTCGATGACTTCACCCTGGTTGGGGTTCTCGATGCACCAGTTGGTCATGTCACGCAGGGTGGCGAACTCCGACATCTGTTCCTGCCACTTGGGGAACTCGTGCGGGTTCGTGTCGCGCCCGTGCGGGTGGCACATGGCACAGGCCATACCCGTATCGGAGAGGTTCACGCCCATCTCCTCGGCGGCCTCCGCATCCCCGTGGAACAGGCGGTCGCCGAGGATCACCTGCTCCATGAAGAGCTCCTGGAAAAGCGCCAGGTCTTCCTGGGCATGGTGCTCCTTGTGGGCCGCGGCCGGCTTGGTGCCGACCAGCATGCCGGTGACCACCAGGGTGGCTCCCAGTGCGAAGACCCCGGCCGCGACGCCGAACAGCATCAGTTCGGGTAACCTGAGGCGTCCTGTTGTTGTCTTGTTCATAACCCGTTCCTCCACTTGGAGATCACTTGCGCCAGACGCCTGGCCGAGCTAGTCGGTACCCTTGTACTTGCCGACCCACTGGCGGTCCGCCACCCGTGAACGCAGCCGGATGGTGGCGTTCTTGGTCACGGTGGTGTCCTCGGGGCGGCTGGCGAACAGGTGATCCCGGCGCCGCCACATCATGTACTCGTGCTCGGCCCGGTTGTCCCGGAAGCGCATCAGGTCCCAGCCGACGCCGTCAAAGTGATCGCCCGGATCCACGCGTGTCATGGGCCTGGTCAGTTTCGGCACGTTCTCCGGTGCATACGGCCACGGCCACGCGGTGGCGAGCATGCCGATGCTGCGGAAGTTGCCGATTTCGTTGTAGAGCACCTGGTGGGTGTGCCCGTGGAAGCTGGTCACGTTGGTGTACGGGGCCAGAATCTCCTGGGTTTCCCGCCAGTCACGGGTCCAGAAGTTCCAGGGCGGGTAGTACTCGTACAGCGGGTTGTGGCTGAAGATGATGACCGGATCATCCTTCGGCCAGTCGCTGAGCGTGCTCTGCAGCCACTCGCGCTGCGCCTTGCCAAGCCCCGCCCAGGGACCGGTGACGGAGTTGTCCAGGCCGGCCATGTGACCCATGCGCTGTTCCGGGGTCATGTTGGTGGCCGACCAGTAGTCGGGACCGTGGCCGACGGTATCCAGGCCGATGAAGCGGACGCCCTTGTGGTCGAAGGTCCAGGGCGCTTCCCCGAACTGATCGACCCAGAGTTCGCCCATGTCCAGATACCAATCGTGCTCGCCCGGGATGTAGTGTTTCTCGACATCAATCTCGTCGAGAATCGCCTTGCCCAGCCGCAGCTCCACGGGATCACCGAGTTGCGCCACATCGCCGCCAATCACCACGAAGTCCGCCGGCGGATCCAGGGCGTTGATCTCCTCCACCGCCAGTTTTGCCTTTTCGACGAAACGATCATTGACTTCTTCCGGATACAGGTGAGTGTCGGAAACCCACGCGAACCGGAAGTTGTTCATGCCGCCTTCGGCGGCATAGGCCATGTCGAAGGTATTGATCAGGGGCAACCACAGCTTGGCCGCGGACACGCCAGCGGCGGCGCCGCCGAATACCAGTGACTTGTGGATGAACGTGCGGCGGGACATGCCCGGCATGGTCACGCCCGGTTCCAGAAGCTCACCCTTCTTCAGGGCTTCGCGTACTTCCTCGAGACGTTCGGCGTGGCGCCGTCGTTCATCACGATCTTGCCTGCCCATAGTCGTCTCCTCCTCTGCTTCCGGAGGGCGTTGACGCCCGTCCGGCATGGTTCGCGTTAGGGCATTGTTCTTGTTACTGACTCAGCTCCAGCGACAGTTCGATGGTCTCGTCCTCGCCCACCTCCACGGTCTGCTCCGTTGCGCCGATGTATTCCTGACGCGTGATCAGGGTGTACTCCCCGGGCGGTATGTCGGTGATTCGGAATGCGCCGTTTTCGTCGGTGACGGCGAAGTAGGGGTGATCCAGCACGTAGGCCCAGGCCTCCATCCAACCGTGGGCGTCGCAGGCGAAGCGCACCACGCCGGGGCGGGCCAGCTCGCGCGTGATGGTCATGCCCTCATCGGGCAGCGCGAGGTTGAAGACGGCGCGGCGGCCGTAATAGCCCTTGGTGTTGTGCAGCACGGGGTCCGAATTGTGAATGTCGATCTCGCCGGGCGGGACGACCTGCACATGGGGTTCAAACACGCAGTTCTTGTTGTCGATCACCGGTGTTTTCATGTCCGATCCGTCCGGCCAGGGCTTACCGCGCTCAACCCGCTGCAGGTGAACAACGGCGTTCTTCAGCCCGTTGTCCGGCCCCACCTCGGCCTGTTCCCAGTCACGCACGTCGCCGCAGACCTCGCGGTCCTTGGTGGGCACGATCTTGCGCGTGGGGATGCGGCCCTCGTAGGTGACGCGGCCTTCGATCACGCCGCCGTTGCGGACTTCCACGGTTTCGTACGCCATGACCGGCACCGCCAGCATTATCGCCGGCAGCATGCCGGCGAACTCCAGGGCCAGCTTGCGCATGGTCGGTTTCATGAAGACTCCTCCGTCGATATGGCTGTCGTGCCGGTGTGCGTCGGCTCCGACTCCGCCGTCCGCAGACGATCTATACTTTGTAATTAATCAAATGTGCGAATACGCCTAATACCAGTGTTGACGGTGGGAAGGTACGTTCAAGCAATACAGCTCAGATATTTAGCCGCTCGTCTAACTAACGACACCAATAACAGGGGGGACGGCTATGACCGGGAACGTCGTTCCCGACAGTGCCTTGAGCTCCGAAGCTGGAGCGCGGAGCTACCTGGGAAGCGTCTGCTGGGATGGCCGGGAGCGTTTCTGTCCGCGCTGCCATTCCAGGGAGCTGTACCGCCTGGCATCGGGCCGCAGCCGCTGCAAGCGGTGTAGATACACCTTCGGCGAGTTCGCCGGCCGTTGGCTGAGCCAGAGCCGCCTGCGCTGTCGTGACTGGGTCAATTTGGCCAGGCTGTTCGAGGCGGAACGCCCCCTGGAGGAGATCGCCCGCGAGCTCGGCCGAGCCTACGCCACGGTATTCCACGCCGTAACCCTGCTGCGTGCCGGCATCATGGCCCACAGCCACACCTGCAGCGCCCTGCTGGAAAGCAATCCGATGGTGTACAAGGGCCTATGCGGTCATCGCGGGCACAAGAGCCTGCGCATTGAAGGCCATGCACCCGTATTCGGCATCCGGGAGCGGGCCGGTACGGTGTCCGTTCCGGTACTGGCGGACATCGATCCTGACTTCGTGCTGAGCCTGCCTGTCAAGAAGGTCCGGCACGGCAACATCGTCTACACGGGGCAGGTGACGATCTACGACACGGTGCTGTTCGCCCTTGTCGGGAAACTGAACGGCGCCGCGACGGCGAGGTTCGCCAGGAGCCCCGTCCATATCGACAGGACAACGGGTTTCTGGGCCTACGCATCCAACCGGCTGGCCACGCACCACGGCATATCGGCTGAGCACTTTCCCTTGTATCTCAAGGAGCTGGAGTTCCGGTACAACCACCGGAAGGAGGCGATTGCACCTCTGTTGCTGCACTATCTCTGTGACTTTGTGCCGAGCTCAACCCACTAGGCTGTCGCCGGATCATGGCAGAGCCGATGGCAAGGCCAATTGCGAACGGGAGGGTCTGATCATGAATGCATTACGCGTGATCATGATTGCGTGCCACCTGCTACTGGTGCAGCAGGTGGTGACCGCGGAGGAAGGCCCTATGCCTTCGCTGGTGGATCCGGCCTGGCTGGAGCCGCGGCTCCAGCAGCCCGATCTGGTGGTGCTGGATATCCGCAGCCCCATCGGCGGAGCAGACAGGAATGCGTACGAGGCGGGCCATATTCCGGACGCCGTCTACAGCAATTTCGTGACCGACGACTGGCATGATCAGCGGACCCGGGTTCCGGCCACACTGCCTTCGATCGCCCAGCTTGAAGCTCTGCTGGGCCGGCTGGGCATCGGCAATGACAGCCGGGTGGTGATCGTGCACAGCGGTACCGACTCCGCCGATTTCAGCACCGCGGCACGGGTCTTCTGGACCTTGCGGCTACTCGGGCACGACCGCATGGCGATCCTGGACGGCGGCTTTCGGGCCTGGGAGGCCGCGGGCCTCCCGGTGGAGCAAGGGTGGAACGCGCCGGAACGCGCCACCTTCACCGCCAGCGTCAGGGAAACGTTGCTGGCGAGCATGGACGAGGTGACGGCGGCCATGGAGCGCGGCGCCCAGCTCGTCGATGCCCGCCCGCGGAATCAGTACACCGGTGCGAGCAAGATGCCCATTGCCCCGCGCGCCGGCACACTGCCGGACGCGATCAATCTTGAACACCCGAGACTGATTGACGCGGACGGACGGCTGGTGGGGCCGGGAGACCTAACGGCGATACTGCGTGATATCGGCCTCGACCAGGAGCGGGAGACCGTGACCTTCTGCAACATCGGCCATGTATCGGCGGGCGCGTGGTTCGCGCTCAGCGAGCTGGCCGGCTTCCGGAACGTGAGCCTGTATGACGGCTCGATTGCGCAGTGGGCGGCGTCTCCGGATCGGCCAATGGTGGTGTTGACGGACCGTTAGGGAGCCTCTGATCTATTCACATGGGGCTCCTTAATTACGCCAATACCTCCTGCAACCAACGGCTGATGTCGTTGATCTCCTCCATGCACACCTGGTGACCCATGGGGTATGTGTGCCACTCCACGGGATAACCCAGCGTCGCCAGTGTCTCCCTGGAGGTTTCACCCATCCGCAGCTCCACCACCGGGTCCATTGTCCCGTGACACATGAGGATGGGTGTATCGGCATTGGCGTCAACACGCTCCGCCTCAGCGGTATCTGTTAGCGGCAGATACGTGGACAGCGCCATCATCCCGGCGAGCTTGCGTGGGTGACGCAAAGCCAGGTGCAGGGCAATCGCGCCACCCTGGGAGAAACCGGCAAGCACGATACGCTCATCGGCTACGCCGCGCGCATTCTCACGCGCCATCAACGCCTGCACCTGAGCGGCTGACTCCTGGATACCGGCAGCATCCTGCCGCGCACCGCCGCCGAGAGTGATGATGTCGTACCAGGCACGCATGGCCATGCCGCCGTTCAGGGTCACCGGGCGCACCGACGCGTGCGGAAAAACGAAGCGCACGCCCAGCTCCGACGGCAGCCGAAGTTCCGGCACGATGGGCTCGAAATCATGGCCGTCGGCGCCCAGGCCATGGAGCCAGATCACACTGGCACGGGCTGCGTCCTTCGCACCTGATTCCACTGTTTCAAGCTGGTCTGCTGTCATGAATCCACTGCTCCTGTCCACCACCGCCGACGGCTCGGCTGCTGAATCCGACCTGCGGCCGTGAGTATTGATCCGAGGTTCCCTATAATGCCCGAATTGCTTCGGAGATCATTATGCCGATCACATCCCGTCAGGTCCTGTTGCTGATCCTGTTGCTGCTGCTCGCGGGATGCGGCCAGAAGGGTGATCTGTACTTGCCCGATGACAAGCCGGAGAACACGCTAACGCAGATCAGACACGCCCCGCCAGACCCTGTCTGACCGAACCGACATTCCCGAACCGGAGTAAAGCATGGAGCCTTTTCAGTACCTGGGCGGCGAACTGCATGCCGAAGACGTGCCGCTCGGCCGGATTGCCGAGGAACACGGCACGCCGGCCTATGTCTACTCGCGCGCCGCCATCGAAGCGGCCTGGACGGCCTTCGATCAGGCATTCGCCAGCATTGATCACCGCATCTGCTATGCGGTGAAGGCCAACTCCAACCTGGCGGTGCTCAATCTGCTGGCCCGCCTCGGTTCGGGTTTCGATATCGTCTCCGGCGGCGAGCTGACGCGGGTGCTGGCCGCCGGCGGCGCGCCGGATCAGATCGTGTTTTCCGGCGTCGGCAAGACCCAGCACGAAATGGCCCAGGCCCTGAACGCGGACATTCATTGCTTCAACGTGGAATCCGAACAGGAACTGCAACGCCTGGACAACGTCGCCCGGCATCTGGACAGGCGCGCGCCGGTGTCGCTGCGCGTCAACCCGGACGTGGACGCCGAGACCCACCCGTATATCGCCACCGGGCTCAAGGAAAACAAGTTCGGCATCGCCCTGGAAACCGCCGAGCAGCTCTACCGGCAACAGGCCGATTTCCCCAACATCACCTTTACCGGCGTGGATTTCCACATCGGCTCCCAGCTGACCCGGGCGGCGCCCTTCGGCGATGCGCTGGAACTGGTGCTGGCCATGATCGACCGCCTGGCCGATAGCGGTCTGGCGCTGCGGCACATTGATATAGGCGGCGGCCTGGGCGTGCGCTACAAGGACGAAACACCGCCCACCGCCGCAGCCTACGCCGAGACCGTGCTGCCCCAGTTGCGGCAACGCGGCCTCACCGTGCTGATGGAACCCGGCCGTGCCATCGTTGCCAACGCCGGCATACTGTTGACGCGCGTGGATTACCTGAAACACAGCGAGAATCGCAATTTTGCCGTGGTCGACGGCGCGATGAACGATCTGCTGCGCCCGGCGCTGTATGGTGCCTGGCAGGCAATCGACGCCGTTCAGCCACGGGACGGCGCGGCACGACGCTACGATGTGGTGGGCCCGGTGTGTGAATCCGGCGATTTCCTCGGCCGCGACCGCGACCTAGTGCTGGCACAGGGCGACCTGCTGGCGGTGCGCGGCGCCGGTGCCTACGGCTTCACCATGGCGTCCAATTACAACACCCGTCCGCGGCCGCCCGAGCTGATGGTCGACGGCAAGACCGTGCATCTGGTGCGACGGCGGGAAACCGTGGAAGAATTACTCGCCAATGAACGGCTGTTGCCCTGACCGGAGTAGACAACGCCATGGGCCTGCGCTTTACAAAAATGCACGGGATCGGCAATGACTTCGTTGTCATCGATGCCATTCGCCAGCGCGTCACGCTGACGCCTGAGCAGATTCGCTTTCTGGCCGACCGGCACTTCGGCGTCGGCTGCGACCAGGTGCTGCTGGCCGAGCCCGCCACGGAGCCGGGTGCGGATTTCCGCTACCGCATCTACAACGCCGACGGCGGCGAGGTCGAGCAATGCGGTAACGGCGTGCGCTGCCTGGTGGTATTTCTTGCAGAACAGGGCCTCACAGACCGCCGCGAGCTGCTGATCCAGACACTGGGCGGACCGACACGCACGGTCGTGCAGGCGGACGGTCAGGTCACGGTGGACATGGGCGCTCCGCGCCTGGAGCCGTCCGCCATTCCGTTTCAGGCTGAACGCCGTGCGACCACCTACCCCCTGGAGGTAGACGGGGAGATTCACACCGTCGGCGCGGTTTCCATGGGCAATCCGCATGCCGTCCTGCGCGTCGACAGCGTCGACACCGCGGCGGTGGCGCAGCTTGGCCCGCTCATGGAGCGTCACCCGGCCTTCCCACGTCGGGTCAATGCCGGCTTCATGGAAGTCGTGGCCCGGGATCACATCCGCCTGCGGGTCTACGAACGCGGCGCCGGCGAGACGCTGGCCTGCGGCACGGGCGCCTGCGCCGCCGTGGTCGCCGGCCGCCTGCAGCAACTGCTCGCCGAGGACGTGACGGTCGACCTGCCCGGTGGGCGCCTGCGGATTCAGTGGCGAGGTGAGGGTGAACCGGTGTGGATGACCGGCCCGGCGGCCACCGTTTTCAGCGCTGAAATCACACTCCCCGGCGGCCGCGATTGATGCGATGTGACCATTGCCAAGCCCTCGAAATCAGAAGAGATGTTCCTACGGCGGCCAAAGGTGGATAGACTAGGCGCCATGGATGAATTGCAATGTGTTGCCACCCCGCCGCCGGTCAGGGCGCGGCACCCGGAGATACGCTAGATGACCAGCCAGAATGAGGCCGGCATTGAGGAAGTCCTTCCGGACGACGCCGTTGCGGCGTTTCTGGAACAGCACCCGGATTTCTTCAATCGGCACCCGGAGCTCAGCGAGCGCATCCGGGTTCCCCACGAATGCGGCGATGCCGTTTCTCTGATCAGCTACCAGATCCAGCTTCTACGGGAGCAGAACCGCCGACTCGGCAAGCGTCTGGATGACCTGGTCCAGGTGGCCCGCGACAACGACCGGCTCGCCGACCGCCTGCACCGGCTCACGCTCGACCTCATGGACAGCGAAGATCTGGACGCGGTGCTGCACACCCTCAAGGAAGGCCTGCGCAGGCATTTCGATGCCGACATGGTTGCGGTGCGCCTGCTCGACGCCGACAACCAGCACAAGGCCCACGAGGATTTCGTGGCTGCCGACCACGACGCGCTGGACCATTTCCAACGCGTGCTCGGAGACGAGCGGCCGGTCTGCGGCAAGCTGCCGGCGGAACAGGCCGCCTTCCTGTTTGGAGACAGCGCCCGCAAGGTTGCCTCCGCCGCATTGATTCCGATATCCGACCAGCACGTGATGGGCATGCTTGCCATCGGCAGCTATACGCCCGACCGCTTTCACCCCAGCCAGGGTACCGTCTTCCTGCGCCAGTTGGGTCAGGTCGCCGGGCGCGCGCTGCGGCCGCATCTCGTCACCCCGTGAACCAGGAATCCCTCGCCTGGCTGGAGCGGTTCGACCGCCATCTGGCCGGTGAACGCGGCCTTTCGCCGCTGACCAGGCGCCATTACCGGCGCGACCTCGATGCCCTGGCCCACTGGTGCCGAGACCATGAACTCCTCGCCTGGACCGTGCTCGACAACCAGCATCTGCGACAGTTCATTGCCGACGGTCACCGCCGCGGGCTGGCGGGCCCATCCCTGCGCCGCCGGCTGTCAGCCATTCGCAGTTTCTATGCCTACCTGATGCGCGAAGGCGTCTGCGCGCGCGATCCGGCCGCGGACATCCCTGTTCCGAAGTCGCCACGCCGGTTGCCGAAAACACTGGATGCCGATCAGATGGCTCGCCTGCTGGACCGCGGCGCAGCGGCTGACGACCCTCTCGACCAACGCGATAGCGCCCTGTTCGAGCTGGTCTATTCGTCCGGGCTGCGGCTGGCGGAGGTGGCGTCCCTGGACATCCATGACGTCGACCTGGCCGAAGCCGCGGTGCGGGTCACCGGCAAGGGCTCGCGGACCCGGATAGTCCCCGTCGGTCGCACCGCGGTGAAGCGCTTGCAGGCCTGGCTGCGCCTGCGCGGCAGCCTGGCCGGCGCGGATCAGGCCGCATTGTTCGTAAGCCGCCGCGGCGATCGCCTGTCCCACCGCAGCATCCAGGCCCGGCTCGAGCGCATGGCGGTGACCGCGGGGATACCACAACACATCCATCCGCATATGCTACGCCACGCATTTGCCAGCCATATGCTGGAATCCAGCGGCGATCTGCGCGCGGTTCAGGAACTGCTCGGCCACGCCGACATCAGCACCACACAGATCTACACCCACTTGAACTTCCAGCATCTGGCGGAGGTTTACGACAAGGCCCACCCTCGGGCGAGAAAGAAATAAGGGAGCCTCGCAACCTTTAAAACCGGCATCATCTCCCCCATACCCCATCCCTGTGACGAATCCACTCATGGAGACTGCATGGAACAGTTCAGAGGTACGACCATTCTGGCGGTACGCCGCGATGGACAGGTGGTGATCGGCGGCGACGGTCAGGTGTCGCTGGGCAATACCGTCATGAAAGGCAATGCCCGCAAGGTTCGGCGCCTGTTCCATGACAAGGTGATCGCAGGCTTTGCCGGCGGTACCGCCGATGCGTTTACCCTGTTCGAGCGCTTCGAGGGGCAGCTCGAAAAGCACCGCGGCAACCTGCAGCGCTCCGCCGTGGAACTGGCCAAGGACTGGCGCTCCGATCGCGCACTGCGTCGCCTGGAGGCACTGCTGCTGGTGGCCGACCCCAGCCACACTCTGATGATCTCGGGCAACGGCGATGTCGTCGAGCCGGAGCGCGACCTCATTGCCATCGGCTCCGGCGGCGCGTTCGCCCAGGCTGCCGCGACGGCGCTGATAGACAATACTTCACTATCGGCCCGAGAGATCGTCGAAAAGGCGCTTGGTATCGCTGCCGACATCTGCATCTATACCAACCATAACCTCACCATCGAGGAACTAGGCCCGGATAACGCATGAAACCAGGCAATCCCCGAGCAGTAAGGAAGCCATCATGTCCGAAATGACCCCCCGCGAAATCGTCCAGGAACTGGACCGCTTCATCATTGGCCAGGGAAATGCCAAACGCGCCGTGGCCATTGCCCTGCGCAACCGCTGGCGCCGCATGCAGCTCGGTGAGGACCTGCGTCGCGAAATCACACCCAAGAACATCCTCATGATCGGGCCGACCGGCGTCGGCAAGACCGAGATCGCGCGCCGACTGGCGCGGTTGGCGCGCGCGCCCTTCATCAAGATAGAGGCCACCAAGTTCACCGAAGTGGGCTATGTGGGCCGCGACGTCGAATCCATCATTCGCGATCTGGCGGACATCTCCGTCAAGATGACCCGGGAAGAAGAGATGGAGAAGGTCAAGTACCGGGCCGAGGAAGCAGCCGAAGAGCGCCTGCTCGACATCCTCCTGCCCCGTGCCCGCACCACGACTTGGGAGAACGGCGAGGAACAGCCCCAGGAAGAAAACGCCACCCGCAACAAGTTCCGCAACAAACTGCGCTTCGGCGACCTGGATGATCGTGAAGTCGACGTCGAAATCTCCGCCGCGCCCCCGGGCGTCGAGATCATGGCGCCGCCGGGCATGGAGGAGATGACCAGTCAGCTGCAGAGCATGTTCCAGAACCTCGGCGGCCAGCGCACCAGGACCCGGCGCATGAAGATCCGCGATGCCCTCAAGGTGCTGCGCGAGGAGGAGGCGGCCAGGCTGGTGAACGATGAGGAAATCAAGATCGCCGCCATCGACAAGGTGGAGCAGAACGGCATTGTCTTCCTCGACGAGATCGACAAGGTCGCCAAGCGCGGCGACAGTACCAGCGGCGCCGAGGTCTCCCGAGAAGGCGTCCAGCGCGACCTGCTGCCGCTGGTGGAAGGCAGCACCGTATCCACCAAGTACGGTGCGGTGCGCACCGACCATATCCTGTTCATCGCCTCCGGCGCATTCCACCTGTCAAAACCGTCGGACCTGATCCCCGAGCTGCAGGGCCGGCTGCCCATCCGCGTCGAGCTGGATCCTCTGTCGGTGAACGACTTCGTGCGCATCCTCACCGAACCCAGCGCCTCGCTCACCGAGCAGTACACAGCCTTGATCGGCACCGAAGGCTGCACTCTGGGCTTTACCGAAGACGGCATCGCCCGCATCGCCGAGGTGGCCTGGGAAGTCAACGAACGCACCGAGAACATCGGCGCCCGCAGACTGCACACCGTGCTTGAGCGGCTGCTGGAGACCATCTCCTACGAAGCGCCGGACCGTAGCGGTCACGAGGTCACCATCGACGCCGCCTACGTGGACAAGCACCTGACCGATCTGGCCCGGGATGAGGATCTGAGCAGGTACATACTTTAAGGAGACTCTGATCTTCTCACGCGGTCGTGTTAATAGATCAGAGCCTCCTTGAGTGTCAGGTCCCGGATCGTTGCGGTCGGTCGGTTCAGGGGCTTCGATCCGGTCGGCTGGAGTGGTGGGCTGGCGCGACTCGTGGAGCCCCGCCCGGAAGGCCGCCCGGCCCGAAGGGTGGCCGCAGGGATGCGGCCACCGACCAACAGCACAGGGATGTGCTGTTGGTCGGCCAGGCCTTTCGGGCGATCAGGGCGCAACGTGGAGCGACAGGCCACCACTCCAGCCGACCGGATCGAAGCCCCTGAACCGCGATAACCCCATCAATCTGCGCATTGTCCGCGCAAGGTCTGGCAGAATAGGCATCGCATTCAGGACTGGAGAGTGATTTTCATGCCCACACCCACGGAACTCAAACTGCACCAGGCATCGCGGATACTCGAAGTGGCCTTCGACGACGAAAGCCGGTTCAGCATGCCCTGCGAGTATCTGCGGGTCCACTCACCCTCGGCCGAAGTGCGCGGCCACGGCCCCGGCCAGGAAGTTCTGCAGGTCAACAAGGAGGACGTCAACATCAGCCGCATCGAACCCGTTGGCCAGTACGCCGTCCGCCTCCACTTCGACGACGGACACCACACCGGGCTCTACTCCTGGGACTACCTCTACGAACTCGGCGAGAACCAGGAACAATACTGGCAGACCTATCTCGACCGTCTGGGCAAGGCCGGCTACAGCCGACGCGAAGGAGGCGCGGAGTCGTGAATCACAAGCCAGAAGACAACGCGTCCACCGATTTCGGTTTCCAGCAGATACCGCTGGAAGACAAAACGCACCGCGTACGCGACGTCTTCCGCTCGGTCGCCAACAACTACGACCTCATGAACGACCTCATGTCCGCGGGCCTGCACCGGCTCTGGAAGCGTCAGACCATCAACATGGCCCGGCTGCGCCCCGGCCACCGCGTGCTGGACCTCGCCGCCGGCACCGGTGATCTCGCCCGGCTGATGGCCCGCAAGGTAGGCCCCGAAGGCCGCGTCGTCATGTCCGACATCAACGAGGCCATGCTCGCGCAGGGCCGCTCGCGGCTGCTCGACGAAGGGCTCACGGGCAATATCGAGTACGTCCTTGCCGACGCCGAAAAGCTGCCCTTTCCGGACAACTACTTCGATCGCGTCACCATCGCCTTCGGCCTGCGCAACGTCACCAACAAACCGGCGGCCCTGGCCGAGGTCCACCGCGTATTGCGGCCCGGCGGCTTCCTGCTGGTGCTGGAATTCTCCCGCGTCTACGTCGCGCCATTGCGCCCGCTCTACGACCTCTACTCCTTTCAGGTCCTGCCCCGCATGGGCAAACTGGTGGCCAACGACGCCGACAGCTACCGTTACCTGGCCGAGTCCATTCGCATGCATCCGGACCAGAACGCCCTGAAAGGCATGATGGAGGAGGTCGGCCTGGAAGACTGCGACTACACCAACATGAGCGGCGGTGTGGTGGCGATTCACCGCGGTTACAAATACTGAACCATGCCCATGCGCCTGCTGGATCAAGCACTGCAGCCACTTGCCCGCACCCTCAACCACGTGCTGGCACTGGACCCCGCATCCGCGGACAGGCTGGCCCGGCTGAATGGGCGCTCCGTCGCCGTCCGGCTGACCGCGCCGACGCTGACGATTCACATCCACTTTGCCGACGGGGCCCTGAACCTGGCGCTCACCCCACCCGGAAATGACCATACGCCCGACGCCACCGTAACCGGCTCCGCCGGCGCCCTGCTGGCGCTCGCGCGGGACCCCGAACAGGGCGGCGAAGCGGTTGAATTCAGCGGCGACCTCGGCCTGGTCCGGGACCTGCGCGGCCTGCTCGCAAAAGCGGATCTGGACTGGGAAGAACAGATTGCCCGCGTGCTCGGGGACATTCCCGCCCACCAACTGGGCAATGCCGCGCGCGGGTTCTTCTCCTGGCTTGGCGCAACCCGCCAGGCCACGGAGAGCGGCATTGCCGAGTATCTCACCGAGGAAAGCCGGCAACTGCCCACGGCGGTGGAGGTGGATCAATTCCTCTCCGACATCGATCGACTGCGACAGGATGCGGACCGTCTGACCGCCCGGGTAAAACTGCTTGAGCGGAGCCTGCAGCCGAAACGAGGCGGAAAATGATCCGGCCACGGCACCTCCTGCACATCACCCGCATCAATCTGGTGCTGATCCGCCATGGGCTCGATGAGATCGTGCTTGCTACCCGGCTGTTCCGGCCGCTGCGCTGGCTGATCTGGTTCATGCCCTGGGCCTGGTTCCGCCGCAACCAGGGCAGCCGCGGCGAACGCATTCGCCTCAGCCTGGAGGAGCTCGGCCCGATCTTCGTAAAGTTCGGCCAGATTCTGTCCACCCGCCGAGACCTGCTGCCACCGGATATCGCCGAGGAACTGTCCTATCTTCAGGATCGGGTACCCCCCTTTCCCGCCGAGCAGGCCAGACGGATTATCCAACAGGCCTACGGTAAGCCCCTGAATACTGTCTTCAGCCGGTTCGACGATGTTCCGATCGCCTCGGCATCCATTGCCCAGGTACATGGCGCCCGCATGCTGGACGGGCGCGAGGTGGTGGTCAAGGTCGTACGCCCCGACATCGGGCCGGTGATCCGCCGGGATCTCGACCTGATGCACACCTTCGCCGCCCTGGTGCAGCGCTACTGGGAACTCGGCAGACGGCTGCGGCCGCAGGAAGTGGTCAACGAGTTCGAGACAACGCTGCTCGACGAGCTCGACCTGCTCAGGGAAGCCGCCAACGCATCTCAGCTGCGGCGCAATTTTCGCGACTCCGACATGCTCTACATACCGGATGTACTGTTCGATTACACCCGCCGCAACGTCATGGTCATGGAGCGGATCAGCGGCATTCCCATCAGCAATGTGAACGCCCTGGTCAACCTGCGAGTGGATCTGAAAGTGCTGGCCGAGCGGGGTGTGGAGATCTTCTTCACGCAAGTGTTCCGCGACAGCTTCTTCCATGCCGACATGCATCCGGGCAACATCTTCGTGGACGCAACCAACCCCGCCGAGCCACGCTACATCGCGGTGGATTTCGGCATCGTGGGTACCCTCAGCCCGGTGGACCACCGCTACCTGGCCGAGAACTTTCTCGCCTTCTTCGACCGCGACTACCGGCGCGTGGCGGAGCTGCACGTGGAATCCGGCTGGGTGCCACCGGACACTCGGATCGAGGCATTCGAGTCGGCGATCCGTACGGTCTGCGAACCCATCTTCGAGCGCCCACTGAAGGACATCTCCTTCGGTGCCGTATTGCTGCGACTGTTTGAAACCGGTCGGCGCTTCGATATGGAAATTCAGCCGCAGCTCGTTCTGCTACAGAAGACGCTGCTCAATATCGAAGGGCTGGGGCGCCAGCTCTACCCCGACCTCGATCTGTGGCGCACGGCAAAACCCTACATGCAGGGCTGGATGCGGCAGCAGCTCAGCGGCAAGGTCATGTTCAAACGCATCCGCCGAAACCTGCCGAACTGGGCTGAACAGCTGCCGGAATTGCCGGGCCGCGCCCTGCAGGCCATGGATGATCTCGCCGCAAGCCGCCGGGAGCTGGAACGACTGAACCGGAATCTTCAGCAGGTGAACAGAACACTGCGGCGCAACAGCTTTCGCCGAATGAGCATGAATGGTGTATTACTGCTTCTGGCCGCCGTGCTGCTGGCCCTGTATGAGGGCCTGCTTCCCGGATTACCGGGTGGCGTCACGCTACCCGTAGCGGCGCTTGGCATCATCGGCACGACGCTATTGGTATACGCTTATCTTCGCAGTTAATGCCTTCACCGGCCCGACCTCCCCAGCTGGATTAATCGATTACCATACTTCACGCACCGCCCCCGTGGCCGAGGGATCACCCGACAGAAACAGGATAAACCGTATGCAGACCCTGGTAGACAAGCTCGTCAATCTGCTTGAAATCGAGCGCCTGGAGCTGAACCTGTTCCGGGGTGAAAGCCGCAATATCCTCGGCAAACGGGTATTTGGCGGTCAGGTGCTGGGCCAGGCCCTGGTTGCCGCGGGCAGAACGGTGGAATCGGATCGCAATGTGCATTCCCTGCATGCCTATTTTCTACGCGCCGGTGACGCCAGCGCACCAATCATCTACGAAGTGGAGCGGGCCCGGGACGGCGGAAGCTATAGCACCCGACGTATTGTGGCGATCCAGCACGGGCGCCCCATCTTCAACATGTCCGCCTCGTTTCAGGTAACCGAATCCGGTTATGAGCACCAGTTTCCCGCCCCGGAGGCGCCGCCGCCGGAGGGCCTTGAGAACGAGTGGGATATATTGATGCGGCACCGCGACCAGTTACCCGAAACCTATCAGGATAGCTTCGTGAAGGCCCGCCCCATCGAGATTCGGCCCACCCGGGCGGAAGATCCGATGAATCCGGTCAAGGAGGATCCAGTACGACAGACCTGGTTCCGCACGGCGGCGGCTCTCGGCGAGGACCCGTTGATCCACCAGGCGCTACTGGCGTATGCATCCGACTACGGGCTACTGGCAACGGCCCTGTTGCCGCACGGGCGCAGCATGTTTCAGCGTCGCACCCAAATGGCCAGCCTGGACCACGCCATGTGGTTTCATCGGCCATTCCGGATGGATGAGTGGTTGCTCTATTCCATGGATAGCCCGAGCGCATCCAATGCTCGCGGCTTCACACGCGGCAACATATTCAACCGAGACGGCGTGATGATCGCCTCCGTGGCGCAGGAAGGGCAACTGCGGCCCTTGTAGTGCGATCCGTCACCCCTCAGGCGCTCCTTGCGCATACATCCCATGGCAAGAGTCGGCGCAGGGCCGCCCTCAAGGCAGGGTCATCCGATGCATCACCTCGTCGCGCAGCACGAGCCGATGATAGAGCGCGGCCGCGATGTGCACGGTTATCAGACCCAGAATGATCCAGGCGACGATCCCGTGCCAGAAAAACAGCGTATGGGACAGGTCCTCGTTCACACCGATCAAGCCCGGAAGTGTCGCTGCAAAGAACTGCACCGGAAAATCGCCCGACGCCGTTGCCAACCAACCAAGCACGGGCTGGATCAGCAGCATGATATAGAGCAGGCCGTGCACGGCTTCGCTGGCGATACGCCTCGCCGGTGACAGGGGATTTACATAGGCAGGCTTGCCATAGGCAAACCGCGCCGCCAGACGTAACAGCATGAGCCCGAGGATCAGCACCCCGGACGTCTTGTGATAGGTGTATAGAAAATTGGTAACGTTTGCGCCGAAGGCATCGCGCGCACCCTCGAACCCCAGCGCACCCAGCGTCAGGCCGCTGGCCAGTGAATACAGGACCAGTACGACCACGGCCCAGTGGATCAGGCGCGGCCCCAGCGCATATCGGTACTCAGTCATGATTGCTCCCTGTCCATTGACATCATCCCTATCGGCGCAAGCGATTTACACCACTGTATGACCGACTCGGGTAACCGGCAAGATTCCCGACCTTCGCACAGTACACGGCCCGCGGAGAAAATTCAGAACCCGGGCGCGCAGGTGCTGAAATTACGGAATCCGCAGACCCCTCCGCAGCGCAACGCCTCTCTTTCGCCCATGGCCGACACCGAATAAGACGGTTTAAATGTTACTTGCCGTGCCGGATTTATTAATTATTTATAAGACCACAATTCGTATTAAGTTTAAATTCAATTTCTCACATTAATTCGCTATAAAAATCATAACCATTAGACGCCCAATACTACCTTCACCTCCTCGATTGACAAATAAATCATTGATCTGTCGCACATTGAAGACAGGCAAATGGCCTTCTGTCGCCATCCGCATACGAAATGCATTCACCAAACGTTAAAGACGACACAAAATCAAAACGACTGTCTGATGATGGTCTAAAACTGAGAACTTCATCAAGGTGCCAATATCAAATTGCCCGCATGTTTCACGAACAAACCAGTCCTGTGATACGCCATGACTTTCTATGGATTTATTGGCTAGCGCCAAGGGAGTGCTCATGTCTGCTCTTCACTTTGTTTTCAGAAACACCCTGTGTACCACTGTCCGGCTACTGCTTCTGCTCGGCGTTGTCCTGGTTCTGAGTGGCTGTGTCTCCGAAGCCACGGAATCCAGCGGCGATACCTCCTTCGCGCTGACCGGCAACTCCTCGGGTAACTCCTCGGGTAACTCCTCGGACGACTCCTCGGGTGACTCCTCGGACGACTCTTCGGACGACTCTTCGGACGACT
>JBBDNK010000041.1:265518-450120 GCA_040877625.1 Aquisalimonadaceae bacterium | reverse complement strand
CCTCGGACGACTCCTCGGACGACTCCTCGGACGACTCCTCGGACGACTCCTCGGACGACTCCTCGGATGACTCCTCGGACGACTCCTCGGACGACTCCTCGGATGACTCCTCGGATGACTCCTCGGATGACTCCTCGGATGACTCCTCGGACGACTCCTCGGATGACTCCTCGGATGACTCCTCGGACGACTCTTCGGATGACTCAAATGCTATTGTCATCTCCTGGGTGGCCCCCACGACCCGCGAGAATGGCTCACCGATAGCGCTGAGCGACATCGATGGTTACGAGATCCACTTCGGTACCGAAAGCGGCACCTATACGCAAATGCTATCAACGACCGACAACACGACTACAATCTCTGATCTTGACGAGGGAACAACCTGGTATTTCGCCGTCAAGGCGTACGACGTCGACGGCAACTACAGCCAGTTCTCGGATGAGGTCTTCACAACGTTGAAGTAAACTGAGCCCGGCGCGAAAGCCTTCGGAGGTGCCATGACCCTGCTGGATCAACTGGCGGAACAGTCTATCCGCGAAGCCATGGAACGAGGCGAGCTGGATGACCTTCCGGGTAGCGGCAGGAGACTGAACCTGGATGACGATAGCTTCGTGCCGGAACACCTCCGAGCCGGTTTCCGCGTGCTGCGCAACGCCGGCTTCATACCTCCGGAATTACAGTGGCGGCGCGAGATGGCCAATGTAGAGGATCTGCTGCGCAATGTGAGCCCGGATGCGGTGGGAGAGAAACGTAGGGCCCAACGCCGTCTCCAGATGCTCATGATGCGTTTGGAGGGTCGGGGGCACGGTGGACCGCTCTGGGTGCAGGAAGCAGAATACGCACAACGCGTGCTGGACCGTCTGGATCGCGAACTCGGCGAATAGAACGAACGGGAAGCTGGACTGGTCACGCCGAGCCGCAACGGCGCTGGAGCGCGGAATGCGCTCCAGCTAGATTTTTCGCAGCTGCCAGATCACTCGGCCGACCACGCGACAACGACCGCCCTCGCCCAGATCAGTGGCCGACAGATACAACGCCGGGTAGCCGGTATTGTCGCTGAGCAGCTGTACCGCCTGGCCACCAAGCCCGTGTATGCGCTTCACGGCATAAGCGCCATCGAGCTCCAGCAGGTGGACACCGTCCCGACGGAGACCGCCCTCGCCGCACTGCACGATCAGCACGTCGCCGTCATTCAATGTGGGACGCATGCTGTCACCCGCCATGGTGGCAACCATCAGGTTATCCGTTTCAAGGCGCTCGCTCTCTATCCAGCCCCGCTGCAGCAGCAGGGGCGATGCGCTCAGGGGCGGCAGCGGTTCGGGCGCGTGGTATCTGCCGCCGTCGTCACCATCGCGTGCGTCATTGCCGCCGTTAAGCAACCAGTCGGACGCCACGCCGCAATGATGGCAAACCTTGCGAATGAAGGCCGCATCCGGGCGCCGCTCGTCCGTTTCATAACGCGCGAGGGTGTTTTTGTGTACACCCAGTTCCATCGCAAAGATATCCCTGGGACGGCGTCCGCGCAGACTTCGCAACCGCTGACCGAGGGTTTCGGACTGTTCGTTGTTCTGATTCGGCATGTTTGTGCCCTGAATAGCCTATGCCCGTTGTGCTTCACCCGTACGGGTGCTAACTTGCCTTTCCATGACGTCGATCGATCCCGCATCCATTCCCACCGACCCGGCAATTCGCCGGGAGTGGATCAAATATCAGCTCGCCATCCGTGGCTACACGCTTGCGGCCCTTGCGCGCGAGCATGGCGTAACCCGGCAGCAACCTCAGGCAGCGTTGACGCGGCCGTACCCCAAATGGGAGCGCATCATTGCGCGGGTGCTGGATCTGAGCCCAACGCAGATATGGCCGGAGCGCTATCCATCCAGGCCGCCGGAGCCGTCGCGGAAATAACCCGCGAGCCGAGAGATAAATAATCAACCCGATGGGAGGATTTTCATTGAGCACCGGCTCGGGCTCAACCTGTCATATGTGACAGTAAGACGCAGGAGCGCAACCCGACGAGCCCCGGGTGCGGCTGGGTACTGTTTGTAGTTTCAATAGCTTGCCTGTGAAAAACGGCCAGCCAGGCCCACGGCAATTCAGGTGCTTTCCGATCATCGATCGGAGGCGGGGCGGTTTACTGGCGGCGTTCCATGAGATCGCGCAGAGAGATCAGTTCGACGCCGAAGTCGGCGGCCAGCCTTGGCAGTTCTTCTTCCAGCACATCCAGCGTCTGCGGGTAAGGGTGACCGATGCCTATCGCGGTGCCGTCGCGGCGCGCCCGTGCCAGGAGCCTATGTAACTCGCGGCGGATGCTGGCCGGATCGGGGTCATGATCAAGAAATACATCCCGTTGCACATGAGCAACCCCGTTTTCACGTGCGATTGCGGTGGCAACCGACCGGGAGGTGGTACGGCTATCCACGAAAACCATGTCGCTATCGTGATCCCGGAGCATTGCCATCAACCAGGCCATATGTCCCGGGTGCTGCGTGATCAGGCTACCCATGTGGTTGTTCATTCCGGATGCCCCCGGGACGGTTGTCAGGGCCCGCTGGACGACGTCATGGAACTGTTGCTCGTCCATGTCCAGGGTCAAGGCACCCGGTCCCGGATCGGCACCGTTGATTGCCTGCATCGGCATGTGAATCAGCACTTCCTTGCCGGCTCGGCGTGCCGCCTTCGCCAGCTCGCGGGCATGTGGGGTATCCGGCAGCAATGCAGCAACCACCGGGCCCGGCAGTTCGACGACGCGCCAACCCTCGGGCAGGCGGTCGCCGAGATCATCGATGATCAGCGTGATGGCGGGCATCCGCGGTGCATTGCCACTCACAAATGCCGGGATTAAAAGGCACAGCAGCAGCACGGCGGCTAACCAGCGCTTCATGCCAGGGAGCCTCTGATCTATTCCCATGGCGCTCCCTAGCGTCCCAATATCACCAGCCCCTTGAGCAGATTGAGTGCCTCGAACACGGCGTAGTCGTCGGTGGCCCTGGCGCGCTCACGGTCCTCCTCCGGCATCTGCTCTCGCGGCGTCCCTTCGAGATGTCGGCTCAGATCACGTTCGGAAACGCCAGCCGCTCCCGGATCGTCCACCAACTGCACCTGGATACGGTCCAGTTCCACATCAGGTTTGATCCCCTCTGCCTGAATCGACCGGCCATTGGGCGTGTAGTAACGCGCGGTGGTGAGTTTCAGTGCCGCGCCGCTGTTCAGCGGCAGTACGGTCTGCACCGAGCCCTTGCCGAAGCTGCGACTACCCATGATCACGGCGCGTCCATGATCCTGCAGCGCGCCCGCGACGATTTCCGAGGCGGATGCCGATCCACCATTGATGAGCACCACGATGGGGGCGTCGTCCAGTGCATCGGAAGGGTTGGCGTCGAAGCGCATCTGCGCCTGTTCCAGGCGGCCTTCCGTATAGACGATGTTACCCTCACGCAGAAACGCGTCGGATACCGATACCGCGGCCTGTAACACACCGCCGGGGTTATTGCGCAGATCGAGCACCAGACCCTTCAGTTCACCGTCGGCGTCAGCCTTCAATTCCGTCAGCTCCTCCAGAAGGTTAACGCTGGTGCGCGACTGAAACTGACTGATACGGACGTAACCGAAGCCGTCCTCCAGCATCCGCGAACGAACACTGGTCACCTTGATCACTGCCCGCGTCAGGGTGATATCCAGAGGCGCTTCCTGGCCTTCGCGCATAATGGTTAACGTGATCTCCGTTCCCGGGCTGCCCCGCATCAGACTTATGGCCTCGTTCAGATCCATGCCCTTGGTGGGTTTGCCATCAAGACGGATGATCATGTCCCCGGCCTGCACCCCGGCACGCGCCGCCGGCGTATCATCGATGGGGGCCACTACGCGGATGAAGCCGTCATCCATGCCCACCTCGATCCCCAATCCACCAAACTCACCGCTGGTGCCTGCCTGGAGATCGGTGAACTCGCTGGGGCTGAGGTAGCTGGAGTGCGGATCCAGGCCCTGGAGCATTCCCCGCACGGCGTTCTCCAGCAACTCGGTGTCGGAAATGTCTTCCACGTAATCCGACTTGACCCGGGAAAACACTTCGCTGAGCGTGCGTAGATCCTCAAGCGGTAACTGCGCCGATTCTTCAGCGCGTTCCGCGGTGGCGACCGAACTAGCGGCAGTCAGCAGGGCGCCCAGCACCACGCCGAGGGCCAGGCCGTAAACTGAATGCTTCGTTGCCATGCCGTTCTCCTGCAGCATCTGCTGACTTGATGTGGCGGGTAGTCTGCCGAGCGGGCGAGCGGGCACCGCCGGCCGCGCGACTGCGATCAGGGATCCCGGCGGCGCTCGCCGCGCAGCCAGGCCAGTGGATCCTGCGGTTTGCCACCCACCCGCAATTCAAAATAGAGGCCGGCCCGGTCCGGACCGCCCGTATCACCTACGCTGGCAATAATCTCGCCCGCGTCCACCCAGTCTCCGACATCCTTGTACAGGCTATCGCTGTGTCCATAGAGTGTCATGTAGCCGTCGCCATGGTCGATGATCAACAATAACCCCAGGCCGCGCAACCAATTGGCGAATACGACCTGGCCATGGGCAACCGCACTCACCGGGGTTCCGCGGTCCGCGGACAACAGAATGCCCCGCCAGCGGCCGTCGCCAGCCCTGCCGCGACTGCTACCGTATCGCGCCGCCAGCGCCCCATCCAGCGCCCCATCCAGCGGCCACGACAGCCGACCGCGCTGGTCGGCGAACGGCACCCGGCCCAGCTCGCGCTCGGGAATATCCGCCAACGCGCTCCGCAGGTCGTCGAGCAGACTCTGCAGGGCCTGCTCGTCTTCGGCCAGGCGGTCCAGGTGCGCGCGATCTGTCTGTATTTCGCTCTCGAGCCCGGCCAGCAGCCGGCTCCGCTCCTCCCGGCGGCCCTGCAGCTGCTCCGCTTCCCTGGCCTGTTCCTGCTCCAGACCGGAAAGGCGCGCCTGTTCGCGCTCCAGCGACTGGCGGACCTCGGCCAGCGCCTGCAGATCCTCCAGGGCGGATTCAATACGCCGGTTGCGCGCACGTCCAAGATACTCCACGTACACCAGCATCCGGTCCAGCGTGGCTGGATCCTCATGATTCAACAATAACTGCAGATACTGCTGACGGCCCATCACATAGGCGCTGCGTACCTCACTGGCCAGATACTGCTTCTGCCCCGCAACCGCCGCCTCGCGGTTGTTCCGCTCACGCTCCAGCTCACCGACGCGCTGCGCATTGCGGCGCCGCTCGGCCGCCAGCTCCCGCAAGCGGCGGGCGGAACGACCGATGGACTGCTCCAGCGTGCGCAGTTCGGTGGAAACGGTATCGCGCCGGCTTCGGCTGCGCTCCAGGCCCTCCTCGATGCGCCCGATTTCCTTGCGCAGGGCCTCAAGCTCGGCCTCCCGCGCCTGGTAATCCTGCGCCATCAGCGAGGCCGGGCCTGCCAGCAGCAGACATAAAAAGATCAGCGGGCGGTGGAACATGATGCTGTCATGAGGCGATTTGGCGATGCCCATTCACTCGGCGAAGGCGCTCTGTATAATACGGGCTTTGCCGCACGGGGGGCCAGTGGCGATGGGCACCGGCCCACACCACCCGCCACCTCGATTCAAACCCGCATCGAATCAACCGGTGACACATTCTATGGACCGCCTGCTGGAGTTCGTCGCAAACAACTGGATTCTTTTCGTCGCCCTTGCCGCGACCGTGCTGTGGATCAGCATGAGCGAGCTCACCCGTCTGGCCCATGGCGTGCGCCAGGTGGAAGCGTCCGAGGCCACCCGGCTCTACAATCGTGAAGATGCCGTGTTCGTCGATATCCGCGCGGAGGCCGATTTCCAGAAAGGCCATCTGCCGGGCGCTGTCAGTGTGCCGAACGGCAACATCAACCAACGCCACAAACGCCTTCAGAAACAGAAGCAAAAACCGATCATCGTCTATTGCGGCAATGGAATGGCTTCCGGCAAGGCCGGCAAGCAGCTGAAGAACAACGGTTTCGAGCAAGTCTACCAGCTCAAGGGCGGGTACAGTGCGTGGGAAACCGCCAATCTTCCCATTGAAAGCAAGTAACCCAGGGAGCGTCAATCATGGCCGAAGAGCAATCGAACGGAGTCAAGGGCCAGCCGCAGGGCGACGGGCCCCGGCAGCAGTTCTCCATCCACAAGATCTACCTGAAGGACAGCTCCTTCGAGGTCCCCGGCGCGCCGGAGATCTTTCGCGGTGAGTGGAAGCCGCAAGTTAACGTGGACCTCGGCACGGAAACCAAACGCATCGACGACAATACGTTCGAGAGCGTGCTGCGCATTACCGTCACCGCCAAACTGGAAGACAAGACGGCCTACCTCTGCGAGGTGGAGCAGGCGGGAATCTTCGGCATCGCCGGCTTTGAAGGGGAAACGCTGGACGCACTGCTCGGCAGCTATTGTCCCGCCAATCTGTTCCCCTACGCACGCGAAGCCATATCAGACCTGGTAGGAAAGGGCGGATTTCCGCAGATGCTGCTGGGGCCGGTTAATTTCGAGGCCCTGTACATGCAGAAGAAGCAGGAAGCGGCCAAGGCATCGGGCCAGCCCTCTACGGGCCAGGCCTGATTCCGCCGCTGCCAGCCATGCGTGCTGATACGCGGCCCATAGCAGTTCTGGGTGCCGGTTCCTGGGGAACGGCGCTGGCACTGGTGCTTGCCCGCAACGGCCATGCGGTGCGGCTTTGGGGCCATGCCGCCGCGCACGTCGATGCGCTGACCCGGGACCGGGAGAACCGGCACTACCTGCCCGGTGCGCGGTTCCCGGAAACGCTGACCCCGACGGCCGATCTCAATACGGCCATGGATGGCGTTCGCGACGTGCTGGTGGTGGTACCCAGCCACGCATTCAGGGACATGGTCACGCAGCTGGTTCAACTGCTGCCGGACGATGGCCGGCTGATCTGGGCAACCAAGGGACTTGAAGCCCGTTCAGGCGGCCTGCTGCACGACGTCGTGACGGAGGTTCTGCCCGGTCATCCCATGGCCGTGCTCTCCGGCCCCAGTTTTGCCGCCGAGGTTGCCCGGGAGTTGCCGACTGCGGTAACCATTGCCTCGCCCGACCGGCGTTTTGCGGCGGACATGGCCGAACGCTTTCATAACAGCTACTTCCGTCCTTATACGAGTGCTGATCTTGTCGGCGTGGAGCTGGGCGGTGCGGTCAAGAACGTGCTGGCGGTGGCCACCGGCATTGCCGACGGCCTGACGCTGGGCGCCAATACCCGCGCCGGACTGATCACCCGGGGGCTGGCGGAGCTGGTCCGCCTGGGTACTGCGCTCGGCGCCGATGCCGGCACCTTCATGGGGCTCGCCGGCGTGGGGGATCTGATTCTTACCTGCACGGACAACCAGTCTCGCAACCGGCGGCTGGGGCTCGCATTGGGCGCAGGCAAATCCATCAGCGAGGCGCTGAAGGAAATCGGCCAGACCGTTGAGGGTATTCGTACAGCAGGCGAGGTACACGCCCTTGCCGCTGCGCGACGCGTCGAGATGCCGATCTGTGAACAGGTTTACGCCGTGCTGGTGGATGGCGTTGCGCCGGAGCAGGCATTGCGTGCGCTGATGTCCCGTGCGCGCCGTGACGAATTTGATTCCTGAACTAACGACCACCCGCGAAGCCGATCTGCCGCCAGGCCTCGTAGACGGTAACCGCCACGGCGTTGGATAGATTCAGGCTGCGGCTGGTCGGCTGCATCGGCAGACGCAGTATCGCGTCCTCCGGGAGCGACTTCAGCAACACCTCGGGCAACCCGCGGGTCTCGGGACCAAACAGCAGTGCATCACCTTCACGAAAGGCCGCGTCGAAAACCGATCTTCGTCCGCGGCTGGACAGTGCCAGCACACGTGCCGGCCGGAGCGCGGTCAGACAGGCCGTGTAGCTCGCATGGATTTCCACCGTGGCCCATTCATGATAATCCAGCCCCGCTCGCCTGAGCAGGCGATCCTCCATCCGGAAACCAAGTGGCTCCACCAGATGCAGCCGCGCACCCGTGTTGGCACAAAGGCGGATCACGTTGCCGGTATTCGGCGGAATTTCGGGCTCCAGCAGAATGACATGGAACATGCAATTGCTTCCGTCAGCACGGGGGGAGATGCATTTTCCGCCCTGCAATAGACCAGGGTCCAGCAAACCATATGCAGAAAGGAACGAGGAGACTACTCTGTAAGTCGGGGTCTGTGTAGTCGAGGAATGGATGGCCCGGTACATGGTCCGAAGTTCATGATAATAACGGAGGAAGTAAAATATGCGTCGTCTTGACGGGAAGGTAGCGCTTGTCACTGGTGGGTCCCGTGGCATCGGCCGAGCCATCGCGCTCGAATTGGCCAGCCTGGGCGCCAAGGTTGCAATCAACTACCGTGGAGGGAAAGAGGAAGCCGAGGACGTAGCCGAACAGATCAAGGCATTGGACACGGACGCTCTTGTGCTGCAAGCAGACATCAGCCAGAAGGATCAGGCCCGCAATCTGGTGAAACAGGTCATCGACCACTGGGGCCGCCTGGATGTCCTCGTCAACAATGCCGGCATCACGCGTGACAAGACGCTCAAGAAGCTGGGAGACGAAGACTGGGAGAATGTGATCAATACCAATCTCAACAGTGTCTACTACACCGTGAGCGCCGCCATGCCGGCCATGGTGGAGCAGAACTTCGGGCGCATCATCAACATCAGCTCCTTCGTCGGCCAGGCAGGCAACTTCGGGCAGACCAATTACTCGGCGAGCAAGGGCGGCATCATTGCCTTCACCAAGAGTGCGGCGCAGGAACTGGCCCGCAACAACGTCACCGTGAACGCCATTGCACCGGGATTTACACTGACCGAAATGTTGGCCAAGGTGCCTGAAGAGATCCAGCAGAAGATACTGGACAAGATACCCATGCGGCGCTTCGGCAAGCCCGAGGAAATCGCCCGTACCGTGGCATTCCTGGCGGTGGACGGCGACTACATCACCGGACAGCAGATCAACGTCAACGGCGGTGTATACATGTAAGCGGATTGCGCGGGGCCGGCGCCATGCCGGCCCTGCTCCCTTCCGACAAGGCGCTGTGATAGCGTTGCCGTCATGGCTTATCACTTCAGAATCCTGCTCCTGCTGGCCCTGACACTGGGGGCCATCGGCCATGCCCATGGTTATGGCCGGGACCTCGGAACCTATCCTGATGCCGCTTATCTCGGAGTCGCCGCCGTGAACGATCTTGCGGGAGCGCACATCGAGGTGGCGAATCCGATCGGAAGCATCTGGATACTGGTCGGCAAACACCTGGATGCACCGGGCAACGCCCAATTTGAAACCGGGGGTGACACCGGTTTCGCGGCCGGTCTGCGGTTCTTCTCGGGAGGGCGGGGCCTGACCAGCAGCTGGTACGGAGCGCTGTTGGGCGGAACCCTCGACGTTGATACACGCCGCGAGAGCGGCAACCGCAACGCCTACCAGCGGCTGGGCTTCGGCGCCACCCTGGGCTACCAGTTCGTAAGCCGGAACCTGCGTGCCGGGCTGGGGCTTGGCGCCGCGTACCTTGAGCCTTACACGGCCGCCGGCGATGTGCAGGTAGATCGCGAGTACGTGCCGCTGGTTGAAGGAACCGTCGGAGTGCGATTCTAGCAATCTGGCCCTGGTCAGCAGTCCATTTCCAGATCCTTGATCTTGCGGGTCAGCGTATTGCGTCCCCAACCCAGCAGGCGCGCCGCATCCTGCCGCCGGCCGCCGGTGGCACGGATGGCAACCTGGATCATGATGCGCTCGAAGCTGGGCAGGGCATTCGCCAGCAGGCCGTGTTCACCGCGGGCCAGGGCCCGTTCCGCCCACACCGCCAAGGCGTCTTCCCAGTCGTCAGCGTCGTGCTCCGGCCTGCCGTCTTCCCGCAGTTCCGGCGGCAGATCGCTCATGTGGATTTCTTTGCCGTTCGCCATCACCGTGAGCCATCGGCAGGTGTTCTCGAGCTGACGAACGTTGCCCGGCCAGCGCATGCCCATCAGGAAACGCTCGACATCGCCGCGCAGGAGCTTCTGCTCCACGTTCAGCTCATCGGAGGCGCGACTGAGAAAGTACCTGGCGAGCTTGGGGATATCCTCGCGGCGCTCCCGCAACGCCGGCAGGTGCACGCGAATGACGTTCAACCGATGGAACAGATCCTCGCGGAATTGCCCATCGGCTACCCGCGATTCGAGGTTCTGGTGGGTGGCGGCGATGATGCGCACATCGACCGTCACCGGGGTATGACCGCCGACACGGTAGAACTGCCCATCGGCGAGCACCCGCAACAGGCGGGTCTGCAGCTCCGGCGGCATATCGCCGATTTCGTCGAGAAACAGCGTACCCTTGTCGGCCTGCTCGAAACGTCCCAGACGGCTCTGCTGCGCCCCGGTAAAGGCGCCCTTTTCGTGGCCGAACAGTTCTGATTCCATCAGATCCCGCGGAATGGCCGCCATGTTCAGGGCAATGAATGCCTTGTCCCGCCTCGGGCTATGGCGGTGCAGGGCGCGCGCTACCAATTCCTTGCCGGTACCCGACTCACCATTGATGAGTACATTGATATTCGAGGTTGAGAGCCGACCGATGGCACGAAACACCTCCTGCATGGCCGGTGCCTCACCAATGATCTCGGGAACCCGCTCGGCGTCTTCGGGCGGCGGCGCCTCGCTACGGTTCAGATTTTCCACCGCCCGGCGAACGAGGTTGACGGCATCGTCCACATCAAACGGCTTGGGCAGGTATTCGAAGGCGCCACCCTGATACGCGGCCACCGCTGCGTCGAGATCGGAATGGGCGGTGATGACGATCACCGGCAGCTCCGGCCAGCGTTCATGGACCTGGTTCAACAGTTCCAGCCCGTCCAGCCCGGGCATGCGAATATCGGTAATCAGCACCGCCGGCTGACTTCGCCCCAGCGCACTCAGGGCGGAATCGCCGTTCTCGAAACTGCGCACCGTGAAGCCGCTTTGTTGCAGGGCCTTGTCCAGAACCCAGCGGATGGAACGATCATCGTCCACCACCCAAATTTGATCCTTATCCGCCATTATCGACCTCCAGGGGCAACCAGATGGTGAATACCGTATGACCGGGCTCGCTCCAGCATTCGATGAGCCCGCCGTGCTGACTGACCAAGGTCTGCGCGATGGACAACCCCAGGCCCGTGCCTTCCGGCCGTGACGTCACCATGGGGTAGAAAATGCGGTCCATGAGCTCCGGCGGAATACCCGGTCCGGTATCTTCGATGTCAATGCGGGCAACCAGCTTGTGTGGCGTGTCCGCGATCGTGAATTGTCGTTGCGTACGCGTGCGCAAGGTAATGCGCCCTACATCTCCTACCGATTGCAGTGCATTGCGCACGATGTTAAGTACGGCCTGAATGAGCTGATTGGACTCCGCCAGCACGGGTGGAATGGAGGGGTCGTAGTCCCGTTCCAGTTGAACCCCTTCCGGCGCCTCCGCCTCCACCAGCTGGCGGACGCGTTCGAGAATCTGGTGAATGTTGATTTCCCGCTTGTTCGGGCGGCCGTTGGGGCCCAACAGGCCGTTCACCAGGGTTCGCAGACGGTCGGCCTCCTGGATGATGACCTGCGTGTACTCCCGCAGACCCGGATCTTCCAGCTCCCGTTCCAGCAACTGCGCGGCGCCACGCAAGCCGCCCAGGGGGTTTTTGATCTCGTGCGCCAGGCCGCGCAGCAGGTGGCGGGTGGCCTGGTTCTGCGTGATCAGGCTCTGCTCGCGGGTAATGCGTAACCGCCGATCCAGATGAGATATCTCCAGCAGCACCTGATCGGTATCGATGGGTGTCGCCGCCAGGTCGACGGTGATGTAACGGCCAGGCGAAACTTCCAGCCGCAATTCCCGCTCGGTAAAGCCCTCGCCCTGTTCCAGTGCATGCTGAGCGGAACGCTCCAGAGCCCGTGCACCTGGAGAGGCCGGGTAGAAGCGTGACCCTGTTACCTGACGTGCGCTGACGGCGAACAGCGCCTGAGCAGCCGGATTGATGAGCAGTACCTGCAGCCGATCATTCAGCAGCAGCACGGCCGTGCTCATATGCTCGGCGACGCGGCCGACAAGGGACAGATCTGTAATCCTGGTGGTAGTCATAGCGGGTTACCTAGCAAAAACCAAACCATCGGCGTTCATCGGCCCACCTGCCTGAACGTCAAGGCACGGACAACGGGCCCAGACTCGGTGCGCAGGCCATTGCGGCGGACAACGGCCTGCCGGCGAACACGCGCGAAAGGGTTCGGAATACTGTCGTCGGCACTCAGTATGCACCAATATGGTGCGCGCGATCAGCGGATGCCCTGCTCAGGGGCTCGACTGCCGCGGGGGGAAGAGCCTTGAGGCTTGGTGCAGATAAAAGGTACGGGTCTCGGATTCGGCCACCGATTGGGCATCCTGGTCCACCACGCGCACCTGCACGGTATGCTCACCCCGGTTGACCCCAGTGAGGCGGAAAGCCATACCGCGCTGGGGTTCGCCATGAGGTTCTCCATCGAGAACGAGCTGCAGCAGGTGTCCTTTGTGCAGCGTGGGCTCGGTCACCGACATCACGCTGATGTTGCCCTGATTGTCACGAAACGTTTCTTCCTGCTCGGGACGGAGAATACGGACGCTGCGGTAGCCGGACTCCTCCTCGTCCTGCCTTTCCTCGGATGCTGTGCCTGAGCGTCGCGTGGGAGTTGGTGGCGGCTGATAGGTCGAAGGCGCCCTCAGGTCAATGCTCTGTGAATCCGGACCGGGTTTGTCGCTGAACGTGACGTTTCCGTCCGCGTCAACATGCCTGTAAATATCGGCACCCGGCAAGAGCAGAAGTACCGGCAGCAGGCCGACGATCACGGCAAGACGGACGGGATGCATGTTCATGCCCTGAGCGTAGCCCTAACCGCATTTCCGAACAACGGCCAAATGCACCCATGCGGCAGAGGAATACTGCCGAACATCGGAAAGGGGCCCGAAGGCCCCTTTCCGATGCTGCGCCGAGCGCACTGCGTTCAGCAGCTGTAATAGAGATCGAACTCCATCGGATGGGTTGTCATGCGCATGCTCTGAACTTCTTCCATCTTCAGGGCAATGTAGGCATCGATGGCATCATCGGTGAACACGCCGCCGGCGGTCAGGAAGGCACGATCCTGATCAAGTGCGACCAGGGCTTCTTCCAGCGAGAAGGCAACCTTCGGAATATCCTTCTCTTCCTCGGGCGGCAGGTCATATAGATCCTTGTCCATGGCGTCGCCCGGGTGGATCTTGTTCTGAATGCCGTCGAGACCGGCCATCAACATGGCGCTGAAGGCGAAGTACGGATTTGCGGTGGAATCAGGGAAGCGCACCTCGATGCGGCGACCCTTGGGGTTGGAAATCCACGGAATCCGGATGGAGGCTGAGCGGTTGCGGGCGGAGTAGGCCAGCAGCACCGGCGCCTCGAAACCCGGAACCAGGCGCTTGTAACTGTTGGTCGACGCATTGGCGAACGCGTTTATCGCCTTGGCGTGCTTGATAATGCCGCCAATGTAGTACAGAGCGGTCTCGCTCAGGCCACCGTACTGGTCGCCAGTGAACTGGTTGTCGCCGGCCTTGGAGATGGACTGGTGTACGTGCATGCCGTTACCGTTGTCGCCAACCAGCGGCTTGGGCATGAAGGTCGCGGTCTTGCCGTAGGCAGCGGCTACGTTGTGCACGGCGTACTTGAGCTTCTGCACCTCGTCGGCCTTTTTGACCAGGGTATTGAACTTGACGCCGATTTCACACTGGCCGGCGGTGGCCACCTCATGGTGGTGCACCTCAACGGTCAGACCAAGCTCTTCCATCGCTTCGCACATGGCGGCACGGATATCGTGGAGGGAATCGACGGGTGGCACGGGGAAATAACCACCCTTGACGCCGGGGCGATGGCCCATGTTGCCGTCGGGATAGACGCGCTCGGAGTTCCAGCCGGCTTCTTCCGAGTCGATCTTGTAGAAGCTGCCGCTGATATCGGAGCCCCAGCGGACATCATCAAAAATGAAGAACTCGGGTTCCGGGCCAAAGAACGCGGTATCACCAAAACCCGTGGACTTCAGATAAGCCTCGGCGCGCTTGGCGATTGAGCGCGGATCACGCTCATAGCCCTGCATCGTATTGGGCTCGATGATGTCGCAGGTGATGTTCACCGTGGGCTCGTCAAAGAAGGGATCCAGGGTCGCGGTATCGGGATCCGGCATGAGAATCATGTCGGACTCGTTGATACCCTTCCAGCCCGCAATGGAGGAGCCGTCAAACATCTTGCCGTCTTCGAAAAACTCCTCGTCCACCGTGGACGCGGGCATTGTGACGTGCTGTTCCTTGCCCTTGGTATCGGTGAAGCGCAGATCGACGTACTTGACGTTCTGCTCCTGGACCATCTTGATTACATCAGCTGCAGTGCGGGACATGCCTAACCTCCATTGGGAACCGTCGCATGTAGCGAATTCGTGCCGTAAAAAGCAGGATTCGTGCCAGTACCGCGCGATTGCGGCATGGAGCCCGAATCTGGTGCAATGCCGCGGCGTATCACGGCAAGCGCGCACCATAATTGTGCAAACTTACACTTGGCCGCGCCACATTGGTGCAAAATGCCATAGAGCCCACGCGGCGGACGGGCGTCCACGGCGTGGCCCCGCGACGGATGCGGCGGGAATCACGCGTGCAGCCATACGCCCCCTTCTGTTTGCCGGCGCATTGTAGCACCGGCAAACAGAAGGGGGTTATCGAAGGTTAGGATCTGCTGTAGTGCGCCATAATTAATGGAATTTATTTTGCATTAAGGAGACACTGATTTATTCCCATGGAGCCCTGCGGCAATGAGTTTCATGAGGCGACCGGAATCCCGGTTACGCATGAGGGAGGGTTGCATCATGTATCTGGAAGGTTCCTGCCATTGTCAAGCGGTGCGCTTCAGTCTGGAGTCGCCGCATCCGTATCCGTTCAATCTCTGCTATTGCTCCATTTGCCGGAAGACGGCCGGTGGCGGCGGCTACGCCATCAACCTGGGTGGTGACTACAGCACCCTGCGCGTCCAGGGGGATGAGCACATCCGTGTGTACCTGGCGCGGTTGGTGGACGAGGACACGGGCGCGGTGGAGGAGAGCCCCGGCGAGCGGCGCTTCTGCGGCCTTTGCGGAAGTGCGCTCTGGGTGTGGGATCCGCGCTGGCCGGAGTTGGTGCATCCGTTTGCCTCGGCCATCGACACGCCGCTGCCGCGCCCGCCGGAGCGTGTTCACCTGATGCTGGACTCGAGGGCTCCCTGGGTGGACGTGAAGGGGGACCCGCGAGACAGGCAGTTCGGCGGCTATCCGGATGAATCCCTGGCCGCCTGGCACGCACGGCTGGGCCTGACCGATGATACCGCGTAAGCGCGCAATGACCGCGTATGCCCGAGCGGGCATGCGTGGCCTGCCTTGAAAGGACGCTTTCCTGGCCGGAACCTCATCGAATCAGTAAAGACGGACTTCGGATGCGGGATCGAACAGTACCGCACGCCCCATGTCCACTTGCAGATCCAGGACCTCGCCCGGCACGGCGCGCGATTTCGGCTCCACGCGGGCCGTGACTTCACCGCCACCAAGCTGCAGACGCAGCACCAGGTCGGCGCCGGTAGGTTCCATTACGGTTACCGCCGCTCGAAGCGGGTGAATATGGTCCGCGCCGTTCTCCAGACCGCTGCCCCGCTGGCTGATATGCTCCGGGCGCACGCCAAGCACGACCTCCCGGCCGAGCAGGCCGTCCAGCCCTGCCCTGGGGGTCCGCGGCGGCAGCGGCAGAAGCAGCGGCTGACCGCTCGCTTGTTGCACGGAGACCGCGTAGCCTTGCTCCATCTTGCCCAGTTCGGCACGGATGAAGTTCATGCAGGGTGAACCCATGAAGCCGGCCACGAACATATCCACCGGATCGTCGTAGACGTCGGCGGGCGTTCCCAGTTGCAGCACCTTGCCGTCGCGCATGACGGCAATGCGGTCGCCGAGCGTCATGGCCTCGATCTGATCATGGGTCACATAGACAATGGTGGTGCCCAGATCATGGTGCAGCCTCTTGATCTCGGTACGCATTTCCACGCGGAGCTTGGCGTCCAGATTGGACAGGGGCTCGTCGAACAGGTAGATCCTGGGCTGGCGGGCCAGAGCCCGGCCCATGGCCACCCGCTGCCGCTGCCCCCCGGAAAGCTGGGAGGGTTTGCGCTCCAGCAGGTGCTCGATCTGCAGCATGGCGGCCACCCGGTCCACCACGGCCTGGCGCTGCGCCTTGGGTACCTTCCGCATTTCCAACCCGAAGGCGATGTTGCCCCGCACGGTCATGCCGGGATACAGGGCGTAGGACTGGAATACCATGGCGATATCCCGCTCCGCCGGGGTGCGGCGGGTTACGTCGTCTCCGCCAATGAGGATGCGACCGCCGCTGACGGGTTCCAGCCCGGCGATGGCGTTCATGAGGGTGGATTTGCCGCAACCCGAAGGCCCCACCAGGATCAGGAATTCCCCCGACGCGATGGACAGGTTGATATCCCGCAGCACGTGGGTGGCGCCGAAATCCTTGCATACGTTTTGAATGTCCAGGGCAGACATGAGCTGTAGTCTCCTCCAGATTATCCCTTGACTGCGCCGGCCGTGAGGCCGCGCACGAAATACTTGCCCGCCAGTACGTAGACCACCAGCGTCGGGGCGGCGGCAATGATGGCCGCGGCCATGTCCACGTTGTATTCCTTCACGCCGGTGGTGGTATTGACCAGGTTGTTCAGCGCCACGGTCACCGGCTGGGCGTTATGGCCGGAATAGGCCACACCGAACAGGAAGTCGTTCCAGACCTGGGTGAACTGCCAGATAACGGTCACCACAATGATGGGAGCCGAAACCGGGAGCAGGATGCGGTAGAAGATCCGGAAAAGGCCGGCCCCATCCAGCTTGGCTGCCGCCACCAGCTCATCCGGCACGCCCACGTAGAAGTTGCGGAAGAACAGTGAGGTAAAGGCGATGCCGTAGACCACGTGCACCAGCACCAGCCCGCTGATGGAACTGGAAAGCCCCAGGTAGCCCAGAGTCTGGGCCATGGGCAGCAGCACCACCTGGAACGGGATGAAGCAACCGAAAAGCAAAAACCCGAAGCACCATTCCGATCCCCGGAAACGCCATTTGCTCAGCACGTAGCCGTTCAACGCCCCCACGGCGGTGGAGATCAGCACTGCCGGGATGACGATGCGGAAAGAGTTCCAGAAGAAATCCCGAACACCGTCGCAGCGCACGCCGGCACAGGCCTCGGACCAGGCCCGGACCCAGGGCTCGAAGGTCACCGTGGTCGGCAGGCTCAGCAGGGTTCCGGTGCGGATGTCCTCCAGGGTCTTCACCGAAGTCAGCAGCATCACCACCAGGGGTGCCAGGTACACCAGCGCCATGAATATCAGCGCGAAGTAGATGCCACACCGGGCCAGCCGCCGGCCGGGTATCCCGTTCAGGATGAGGTCACTCACGGTTACGACTCCTCAGTTCGGAGTACAGATAGGGCACAAGAATGGCCAGCACGCCGGCCAGCATCATGATGGCGCTGGCGGAACCGAGGCCGATCTGCGCCCGGGTGAAGGCATGTGTGTACATGAAGGTGGCCGGGAGATCGGAGGCATATCCAGGCCCGCCGCCGGTCAGCGCCATGACCAGATCGAAACTCTTGATGGCGATGTGTGCCAGGATCATCACGGCACTGAAGAACACCGGCCGCAGGCACGGCAGAACGATGCGCCAGTAGATGACCGGCAGACTGGCGCCATCCAGCTGGGCCGCCTTGATGAGGCTGTCGTCCACCGCCCGCAGCCCCGCCAGGAACAGCGCCATGACGAACCCCGATGCCTGCCAGACTCCGGCAATCACCAGGGTGTACACCGCCATGTCGGGGTTCACCAGCCAGTCGAAGGTAAAGCTCTCCCAACCCAGGTCCCGCACCATTTTCTGGATGCCCAGCCCGGGGTTGAGTATCCATTTCCAGGCGACCCCGGTGACGATGAAGGACAGCGCCATGGGGTACAGGTAGATGGTCCGGATCGCCCCTTCATTGCGGATCCGCTGGTCCAGCAGAATAGCCAGAATGACGCCGATGGCCAGGCAGAAAAGGACGAACAGCCCGCCGAACACCACCAGGTTCCAGGACGCGACCATCCAGCGCTCGTTCTCAAGCAGACGCTGGTACTGCAGCAGGCCGACAAAGTCGTAGCTGGGCAGCATCCGGGAGTTGGTCATGGACAGCACCGCCGTCCAGCCCACGAAGCCGTAGACGAAAACCAGGGCCACCACCAGGGAGGGGGCCAGCACCAGTTTCGGCAGCAGTGTCTCCAGGCCCGCCCGCCAGCTCCGACCGGTAGACACGGCGGTATAGACTGCCGGGGCTGATGCCGCGGCGGACGATGAAATTCGGGTTTGCATGAGTCGCCTCGGTATGGGCGGATCCCGTCCGGGATCCGCCCCCGACATGGATCAACCGGCAGCGCGTACGGCGCGGACCATCCGACTGGCGGCTTCCGTCGCGGTCATGCGCCGGTCGTTGAAGTAGTTGGTCACCACATCGAAGATGGCGCCCTGCACGTCGGACCGGACCGCCATGCCGTGCGCCATGCTGGGCACAAGCGTTCCCGCGTCCGCACTGGCCGCGAAATCATCCATGGACTTGTGGGCGCAACTATCGAAGTTGTCCCGCGGCACATCGGGTCTGGCCGGAATGGAGCCCTTGTTGAGATTGAAGGTCTCCTGGAAGGCCGACTCCATGGCCAGGCGGGCCAGATCCATCTGCGCCTGGCGCGCGCTCGCATCGTCCACGCGGAACATGGCCAGGCTGTCGATATTGAAGGTAAAGGCATGGTCCGTGCCGGGCGCGCCGCCGCACAGGAAATCCTCGCCCGCGGTAAGCCCCGCCGCCGTGAATTCCCCCTTGGCCCAGTCCCCCATGATCTGCATGGCCGCCTGGCCGTTGATCACCATGGCGGTGGCGGCATTCCACTCCCGGCCGGGCGCGTCGGGATCCATGTAGTTCCGCAGGCGCTTGAACGTCTCCAGCACCTCGATCATGGTGTCTCCACCCAGGGCATCGGCATCCAGTTCCACCAGGGCCTTGCGGTAGAACTCCACGCCGCCCACGCCCAGCGCCACGGATTCGAAGACGGTGGCGTCCTGCCAGGCCTGCCCGCCATGAGCAAGCGGGATATAGCCGGCCTCGCGGAGCGCGTCCGCGGCGGCGAAGAAGCTGGTCCAGTCCCGAGGCATTTCCACCCCGGCAGCCGCTAATACGTCCGGATTGGCCCAGAGCCAGTTGACCCGGTGCACGTTGACGGGGACGGCCACGTAGTGGCCGTTATGCTTCATGACATCGCTGACCACAGGGGGGAGCAATTCATCCCAGCCGGCTTTTCCCGCGACTGGGTCCAGGTTCCCCAGAAAGCCCAGATCACCCCATTCCTGGATATCCGGCCCCTTGATCTGTGCGGCCGAGGGCGGGTTCCCGGACACCGCCCGGGACTTCAGAACCGTCATGGCGCTCTCGCCGCCGCCGCCGGCGACTGCGAAATCCTTCCAGGTATGACCTTTCTCTTCCAGCAGGCTCTTCAGTACGCCGGCGGCACGGGCTTCACCACCGGAGCTCCACCAGTGCAGCACTTCCACTTCACCCGCCTGGGCCGCGCTCAGGCAACCGGCAAGCGTGAGCGACAACATCGCTTTCGTCGCGATACGCATGATCTGTTCTCCTCAAGATATCCGTTATCTTGTTCTGATGCCGGCAGGCGCCGGACAACCTGACGCTACGCCAGGCCGCGCCGCAACTCACGTTAAGTAGTGCTACAAAGTGTTAGCGGAATGTTACGGTGCTGTAATACTGTGCTCGCGAGGCAGGAAAACACGGGCTTCCAGGCCGTTGGGCCGCCGGTTTTTCAACGTCAGGCTGCCGCCGTGACCGTGAACGATGTGACGGGCGATGCCCAGGCCAAGACCGCTACCGCCGGTGTTGCGGCTACGGGAGCGCTCCAGCCGCACATAGGGTTCGAACACCCGCTCCAGCTCGGCAGCCGGAATACCCGGCCCCTGATCGAGGATGCGGATGGTTACTCCCTCCGCCGCGTCCTCCAGGCAGACCTCCGCCGCGCGGCCGTAGAAAACGGCATTCTCCAGCAGGTTGGTCAGGCACCGTTTCATGGCCAGCGGGCGCAGTCGAATGGGTCCCGCATCCCCGTGAACCGTAACTTGCGTATCACGCAACCGGAAATCCGCCGCCAGCTGTTGCAGTTGCCGACGTGGTGAGAGCCATTCCGGATCCTCATGGAGGTCCACTCCCTTTACCGAGGCAAGCGCGCCCTGCACCAGTTGATGCAGTTCTTCCAGATCCATTGCGAACCGCTCCCGGAGCGCCGGATCTTCCAGCATTTCCGCCCGAAGACGCAGGCGCGTAATGGGCGTTTTCAGGTCATGGGAGATCGCCGAGAACAATCGCTCCCGCTCTTCCACCTGCCGCCGGATGCGGTTCTGCATATGATTGAAGGCCCGAGCGGTACTGACGATCTCCCTGGGCCCTGTCTCCGGCAGGGGCGGTCGTTCCAGATCCTGCGCCAGGCCGGTCGCGGCATGGGCGATACGCGCCAACGGACGCGTTACCCATCGGATACCGCCCAGCGACAGGCCCAACACGGTTATTGACACCAGTAGCAACGCCAGGAGCCGGTCGCCGGACAGCCAGGTCAGCTCCCCCAGGAGGTCCGGCACCGGCAGCAGGGTGGCCACGTAGAGCCAGGCACCGGGCTCCAGTTCCATCTGCACCACCAGGATGGGTGGCGACAGGGGCTCCAGCAACAAGCTGTAATGTGCCCAGCGGGACGGCAGATCCATCAGCAGTACATCGTCATTGAAGACGCGCAGGTTGTCCGGTCGGGAGAACTCCACCACCGCGTTTCGCACGCCAAGCTCGCTCCCCAGTACCGCGTGAACGTTTCGAACCACCAGTTCCTTTTCTCCTCCGTCACCGATGTCGATGACGGTGATCCTGTGGTCATTCACGCTGACGAAAAAGCGGGTACCGCCCATATTGCGGAGCTGGTCCAGCACGATGTGCCGGTATTCCAGGGGTAACGAGCGGAAAAAACGGACTGTGGAGGCGATGCTGTAAGCGACGCTGCGGGACACTTCGTCCACTAGTTGGAGCTTGCTGGCGCGCACCTGGGTGGACCAGATGACATAGCTGAGCAACTGCGCCGTAAACACCCCGATAATCATGATCAGCACGAAACGCCCCCTCAGGGACCGGGGTATGAACCGGGACATCAGCCCAGCAACTCCACCGGGGCGGCAAGCAGATAGCCCGCGCCCCGCACGGTGCGGATCAATTGTGGTCGGGCCGCATCCTCGCCCAACTTCTGGCGCAGCCTGCAGACATGCACGTCGATGGACCGGTCCAGGGGCGGCGCCTGCCTGCCGCGGCTGAGGTCGTACAGCGCCTCCCGAGACAGGACCCGCTCGGGATGTTCCAGAAACACGGAAAGCAGCAGGTAATCCGCCCCGGACAGGGGCGTCCGCTGCCCGTGCTTATCGATCAGTTCCCGTGTGGTTCGGTCCAGCTTCCAGGGACCGAAACCCAGCAGCCTTGCCGAATCCAGCCCCGGCGGCTGGACCCGCCGCAACACGGCCTTGATGCGAGCCAGCAGTTCCCTGGGATTGAACGGCTTGGCGATGTAATCGTCCGCTCCCAGCTCCAGCCCCAGAATGCGGTCCGTGGCATCGGCGCTGGCGGTCAGCATGATAATGGGAATATTGCTGCGGCTGCGCATCCGCTGGCAAAGGCTGAAACCGTCCTCGCCCGGCATCATGATGTCGATGATGAGCAGGTCGGGAGCCGCCCCGGACTCGAGCACGCGGGTCAGGGCCGCACCGTCCTCCGCCACCAGCACCTGAAGACCGTAGCGCTGCAGATAATCGGACAATAGTTCCCGGATGCCAGCGTCGTCATCCACTACAGCGATCGTTTGCGCGGATGTCGTCATGCCACCTTCCGTGTGTTCTTGTGCGCCCACCTTACACCTCCAGCGGGCGGTTTCTATTTCCTGATCGCATCTTGCGGCAGAGCGCGACAAGGGACAAGCCTTGCCGCGACGGTCGGTCAGCCGAAGGACTTGCGGCTCGCCCAGCACCGTGAGCACCAGCCAGTCGTGGTCGGCTAAGTCGCGACGTTGCTCGTCGTCGCCATAGCGACGGCTATGACTCCTCCTTGCGCCTTGATTTAATGGCTTGGCCACGGCGCATTTTCTTCGACGAACTAACGGGACAGGCTCCCTAGTGGCGACGCATTGGTCCGGGCTCCGGCGGCACCATGCAACCAGCCTCCTCCAGTTGCCTGCGTGCGGCCGGGCTACCTGACTGCCAGTAGCGGTCTGCGGCGTCGGCGATCAGGACATCCAGGGATGTGTGCTCGGCACGCATGGCATTCAGGACGTCCATCAGATCGCGGAACGCGTCGGCGAGCATCAGATAGAGGGGAGCAATGGCGGTTCCGGCGGATTCACCGAGGTGGCCGTAGGCGCCTCGACCGATATCGATAAAGTATCCGAGGTTCACGCGCCGACGCCTGGCCTGTCCTGGAAACAGCCCGGTGAGAATCAGGCATTCATCGCCGACATCCCGCAACCGCTCCTCGCGCAAATGACCGTCGGCCAACATGGCCTGCAAGTACCCCATGGCCATGACCCTCCGCAAGAGATCCGGGCGGCGCAGATAACGCATGAGCAGAAACACCAGATAGCTTTCGGCGTCCTCATCCAGGTGCGTACCGCAATGCGATTCAGCCTCGGTTATCAACCGATGCCACTGGGCAGTGCTGCTGGTTTCAAGGATCAGGTCGGACATGATTTCACCTCCCCCGGCCGCCTCATTGGCGAAAATGGTTTCAGCGTTTCTGTCGTCGTTTCCTCCGTGGTCGGGCTACAGCCAAACGGTTGGCCCCTTATACATAGCAACAGCTGACAGGGTATACTGCGTTCCCTGTCACACCGCCCCAGGGGCGGTTTTTCCGAGTCCGGGGCGCAATACTTGCCGTTACCGGCTCGTACATTCCAGAGCTATAGCACGGGGTGCGCCTTGGCTGAAGAGGCAGCGAACACGACTGTGACCGACGCGAAGACATTTCAGGGCCTGATCCACGCCTTGCAGGCGTATTGGGCCAATCAGGGCTGCGTCATTCTCCAGCCACTGGACATGGAGGTAGGCGCCGGCACCTTTCATCCCGCGACCTTTTTGCGGGCGATCGGCCCGGAGCCGTGGAACGCGGCGTACGTGCAGCCTTCGCGCCGGCCGACCGACGGGCGTTACGGCGACAACCCCAACCGCCTGCAGCATTATTACCAGTTCCAGGTGGTCATGAAGCCGTCCCCCAAGGCCATACAGGAACTCTATCTCGGCTCTCTGAAATACCTGGGGCTGGACCCACTGGTGCACGATATCCGCTTTGTCGAGGATAACTGGGAGTCGCCAACGCTCGGTGCCTGGGGGCTCGGCTGGGAAGTCTGGCTGAACGGCATGGAGATCACGCAGTTTACCTACTTCCAGCAGGTCGGCGGCATCGATTGCCAGCCGGTAATGGGGGAGATCACCTACGGCCTTGAACGCATCGCCATGTATCTGCAGCACGTGGAAAGCGTCTACGACCTGACCTGGACCGAAGGCCCCGGTGGCCTGGTAACCTACGGCGACGTGTACCACCAGAACGAGGTCGAGCAGTCGGCTTACAATTTCGAGCATGCGGGGACCGACGCCCTGTTCGCCTGGTTCGACAATTGCGAGCGCGAGAGCCAGCGGCTGATCGAACTGGGCCTGCCCTTGCCGGCCTACGAACAGTGCCTGAAGGCGTCACACACGTTTAACCTTCTGGATGCCCGCCACGCCATTTCGGTTACCGAGCGCCAACGGTTCATTCTGCGCGTCAGAAGCCTCGCCCGGGCTGTCGCCGAACGCTATTACCAGCGCCGGGAAGAGCTTGGATTCCCGCTGGTGAAGACCTCGGGGGAGAACGTCCATGCGTGATACCCGTGACCTGCTTGTCGAGATCGGTACGGAAGAACTACCACCCAAGGCCCTGCGTGGACTCATGAGCGCGTTTCACACCCAGATCATCCAGGGTCTGGCGGAGGCCGGCCTGGACCACGGCGACCACCGTGCCTACGCCACGCCGCGCCGCTTGGCCGTGGTGGCGAATGCGGTGTTGGCGCGGCAGCCGGATCAGAACGTCGAGCGCCGCGGCCCCGCGGTCAAAGCCGCGGTTGGCAGCGACGGCAATCCCAGCAAGGCCGCCGAGGGTTTTGCCCGCTCCTGCGGCGTTCCGGTAGCGGAGCTTGAAACCCTGTCCACCGACAAGGGCGAATGGCTGGTGTACCGCGGCACGCAGGCGGGCGAACAGGCAGAGGCCCTGATCCCCGGCATTATCGACAGGGCGCTCGCCGCGCTTCCCATTCCACGCCGGATGCGCTGGGGCGCCGGTCAGGTTGCCTTTGTTCGACCGGTTCACTGGGCGGTCGTACTGTTTGGTGAGGCGGTCATCGAGATGCCGGTGCTCGGCATTACCAGCGGCAGGGAAACCCGCGGCCACCGTTTCCACTCGCCCGCATCCATTGCCATCGAAAGCCCGGATCAATACGAAGGACTGCTTGAACAGCAAGGGTATGTCATTGCCGATTTCGAACGCCGCAAGGACGCGGTGCAAAGCATGGCAATGAAAGCGGCCGCGGCCATGGGCGGCGAAGCGATGATCGACCCGGATCTATTGGACGAGGTCACGGCGCTGGTCGAGTGGCCGGTGGCGATCACCGGCAGCTTTGACGAACGCTTTCTGGCGGTTCCCGCGGAAGCGCTGATTTCCAGTATGCAGGGACATCAAAAGTATTTTCCTGTCCTCGGGAGTGACGGCCGGCTGTTGCCGAAGTTCATCACCATGGCGAACCTGCAGAGCCGGGACCCGGTCGAAGTCGCTCGCGGCAACGAACGGGTGATTCGCCCGCGGCTCGCCGATGCGGAGTTCTTCTGGACCCAGGATCGCAAGCAGCCGTTGGCTGACCGTATTGAGGGACTGAAAGGAATCGTTTTTCAGCAGAAGCTCGGCAGCCTGTATGACAAATCCGTGCGGGTGGCCGCGTTGGCGCACGAGTTGGCTGCGTCCTTCGGCGTCAACGCTGACATCGCCGAGCAAGCGGCAATGCTGGGCAAATGCGATCTACTAACCGAAATGGTGGGCGAGTTCCCCGAGCTGCAGGGCGTCATGGGCCGCTACTATGCCGCTCACGATGGATTGGAGGGGGATATCCCCGCCAGTCTGGAGGAGCAGTACCAACCCCGCTTCGCTGGTGACACGCTGCCTGCAACGGCGCTTGGGCAGGTGCTCGCCGTTGCCGAACGGACGGACACCTTGATTGGCATCTTCGCCATCGGACAGGCGCCCACCGGCGACAAGGATCCATTTGCGCTGCGCCGCGCCGCGTTGGGCCTGGTCAGAATACTTGTCGAGCAGGAGCGCCGCATTTCGCTGAAGGCACTGCTGAAGGTGGCGGCCGGTCATCAGCCCGACGGTGTTGACGGCCTGTCGCAGGTAGAGCCCGTGTTCAACTATTGCATGGATCGCCTCAAGGGTTATTACCTCGATCAGGGTTTCAGTCCGGAACTCTTTGACGCGGTCAGATCAGTTCAGATCGGCGGCGAGAGCGGCAGCAGTGAACTCGTCGATGACCCGGTGGATTTCGATCGACGGCTTCGTGCCTGTGCGGGATTTCAGGCCCAGGCAGCGGCCGGCAGCCTGGCCGCTGCAAACAAGCGCGTCAAGAATATCCTCCGCAAGGCGGGTGATTCGATCAGTGCGGTGCCGGATCCGGCGCTTTTTGAGGTTCCGGAAGAGCAGGCCCTCTTCGATGTCGTCAAGCCGTTGGCCGTGGATGTGGGCACGCTCGCGCAGCAAGGCCGCTATGAGGAAGCGCTTGCCCGCCTGGCAGACGCCAGGGAGGCCGTGGACGCGTTTTTTGATCAGGTCATGGTCATGACGGACGATGAGAAGGTGCGGCGCAACCGGCTCGCGCTGCTGACACAACTGACCGGTCTGTTTTCCACGGTTGCCGACATTTCCCGGCTACCCGGCAGCTGATCAGGATGCAAACCGCAAGGCGGGTGATTCACCACACTAGCAATCCGGGGCACTCATCATGCCGGCTGTCATTCTGGACCGGGACGGGGTCATCAACGAGGATTCCGACGCCTACATCAAGACCGTAGGCGAATGGCGTCCCATTGCCGGCAGCATCCGGGCCATCGCGCGGCTGTCCGCGGCTGGATGGACGATCGCCATCTGCACCAATCAATCCGGTATCGCCCGCGGCCTCACCAGCGTAAAGGACGTGGACGCCATGCATGCTCGATTACGCAGCCTGGTGCGTGCCGAGGGCGGAGAGATTCACGGCATCTTTGTTTGCCCACACGGTCCGGACGATCTCTGCTCCTGCAGGAAGCCGCTGCCGGGATTGCTCGAGCAGGCCGCGCGAGAGCTGGGGTTTTCCTTGCGCGGTGTGCCGGTTATAGGTGATTCAGCGCGCGATCTGGAAGCAGCCGTCCGGGTTGACGCACGGCCGGTTCTGGTCCGAACCGGAAAGGGCACACGTACGCTGGCACAGGGAACGAACCTGCCGCCCGGCGATATTCATGACAATCTGGCAGCAGCGGTTGATGCGCTGCTGAGGGAATTTTCGGAGAACCGCATTGACGGGCGACATGAATAAATCAGGACCACTCAGCTCACGTACGACGGCAGAGAAGGTGGTGGCCTTTCCGCGCTCGGTACTGTGGCTGCTAGGTACGTTCGGGGCAACCGTGTTTTTCGGGACGGTGGGATTGGTGATCGCCGCCACCTTGCCATACAGGCGCCGCTACTGGTTTTTCACGCAATGGAGTTTCTTCGTTCTGTGGTGGGCGCGCGTCTGTTGCGGAATTCGCTATGTTGTTGAAGGTAAAGAAAATATTCCTGAAACACCCGGTATCGTAATGGCCAAGCATCAGTCTGCGTGGGAGACCCTGGCGCTGCAATACTGGTTCAGCCCGCAAACCTGGGTATTGAAGCAGGAGCTCCTGAAGATTCCGCTTATCGGCTGGGCGCTAGGCCTGCTGGCGCCGATTGCGATCGACCGATCGGCGCGCAAAGCGGCCATGCAGCAGATGATGGAGCAAGGCCTGGAGCGGTTGAACGATGGCCGCTGGGTGGTTGTATTCCCGGAAGGTACCCGGGTACCGGCCGGGCACTGTGGCCGATACAGAAAAGGCGGTGCCGTCCTCGCGACGGAAACCGGATACGCGGTGGTGCCTGTTGCCCATAACGCCGGAGAATTCTGGCCAAAGAATTCCTTTCTGAAGTTCCCTGGCACAGTACGCGTGAGGATCGGCAAGCCCATCGAGCCACAAGGTCGAAGCGCGGAGTTGCTGATAGAGGACGTCAAGACCTGGATAGAAACCAATACGCGAGCTGTCAGCGGCTACTATCAGGAAGAGTAGAAAGCGAACCTTTCAGCTGTGCCCGCGGGCAGGAAGTCTCTTTTCACAACGGATGTTCCACGTGGAACATCCGTTGTGAACCTCGGACACTCAAGACAATCAGACGTCAAGATTGGTCGCCGTTAACGCATTACGTTCAATGAACTCACGCCGAGGCTCAACCTGATCACCCATCAGCGTTGTAAACACCTCGTCCGCCCCTACTGCATCTTCAATGCGGACCTGCAGCAGGCGACGGGTATCCGGGTTCATGGTCGTTTCCCAGAGCTGCTCCGGGTTCATTTCCCCCAGCCCCTTGTAACGTTGAATCGTCTGTCCACGTTTCGCTTCATCCAGTAGCCAATTCACCGCATCTCGCAGCGACGATATCGGCTGGACCTTCTCCCCTCGCTGAACGGTCGCATCAGGCTGTAACAGATCCTGAAGAACCAGTGACAGCTCCCGAATGGCCCGGTACTCCGGCGAAAGGAAAAACTCCGGCGTAAAGCGGTAATCGTGGCGGATACCGTGCTGCCGCTTCGACACCATTGCCTCTTGAAAACGGCCATCAGCACCCGTCGATACCGCGGCCTGGTAGCGGGTACCTTGCGACTGAAATTCGTTCACCAGTTCTACCATGCCCTGAAACCATCGATTCAGGCGGTCGACATCGGCAAAGTCGGTCTCCGAAAGCACCGTCAGGGACAGCAGCGCTTCCAGCAAGTCCCGGTCCATATGGCGAGACATGCGATCGATAATCTCCATCACACGCAGATACTGCCTCGCCAGCGTCTCCAAACCCTGCTCGGGTATGGACGGCTGCTCAGCGCCAGGGTGCAGCACTGCTCCGCCCAGCGCCAATTGCAACAGATATTCGGTGAGCTCCTTGTCGTCCTTTACGTAGTGCTCCTGCTTGCCGCGTTTGATCTTGTACAGCGGCGGCTGAGCGATATACACATGACCGCGCTCAACCAATGTGAGCATTTGTCTGTAGAAGAAGGTGAGGAGCAGGGTACGGATATGCGAACCGTCGACGTCGGCGTCGGTCATGATGATGATGCGGTGATACCGCAGCTTGTCCGGATCAAAGTCGTCCTTACCGATACCGCAACCCAGTGCGGTTATCAGCGTTCCAACCTCCGCCGAAGAAAGCATCTTGTCGAAACGTGCCTTTTCAACGTTCAAGATCTTGCCCTTCAGGGGCAGGATAGCCTGGGTTCGCCGATCGCGGCCCTGCTTGGCGGACCCACCGGCGGAGTCACCCTCCACCAGGTAGATCTCCGACTGTGCGGGGTCTCGCTCCTGACAGTCCGCCAGCTTACCGGGCAGACCAGCGATATCGAGAGCGCCTTTGCGACGGGTCATCTCGCGCGCCTTGCGCGCCGCCTCGCGGGCACGGGTGGCATCGACAACCTTTTCCACAATTGCCTTGGCGTCGCCAGGCGTTTCATACAGAAACTCACGCAGCTTGTCGCCCAGCGTCTGTTCGACCGCTGTCTTCACTTCGGACGACACCAGCTTGTCCTTGGTCTGGGAAGAAAACTTCGGATCCGGCACCTTGACGGAAAGAACTGCGGTAAGTCCTTCACGCACATCGTCACCGGTAGGGGAGACCTTCATCTTCTTCGTATAGCCTTCCTGCTCCATGTACTGGTTCAAAGTGCGTGTCAGCGCCGCGCGAAAGCCAGCGGAGTGCGTGCCGCCATCCTTCTGCGGGATGTTGTTGGTGAAGAAGAAGATGTTCTCCTGGTAGGAATCATTCCATTGCATGGCAACATCGACACCGATATCGCCATGCCAGGCGTTGATATACAGAACTTCCTTATGCAGAGGCGTTTTGTTCTTGTTCAGGTGCTCGACAAAAGCCCTGATACCACCGGCATATTCGAAAGCATCTTCCTTGTTGTTCCGTTCATCCTTAAGCTCAATCCGTACGCCTGGATTGAGGAAGGAGAGCTCACGAAAACGTTTGGCCAACAGATCGTAATGAAATTCTATGTTCGTGAAGATCGTGTCACTCGGCCGGAACGTGACCTTGGTGCCCGTTTCTTCGGTATCTCCGATAATCTTCAGAGGCTCAACGGGCTCGCCCAGTCGAAATTCAACCAGGTGTATATGGCCGTTCTTGCGAACCGTCAGCTGAAGCCGCTCCGACAGCGCGTTCACAACCGAAACACCGACGCCGTGGAGGCCGCCTGAAACCTTATACGAGTCGTTATCGAACTTACCCCCGGCATGCAGTACCGTCATGATGACCTCTGCCGCCGATCTACCTTCTTCCGGGTGAATATCCACCGGAACACCGCGCCCGTTGTCAGTTACGGATATGGAATTGTCGTTATGGATAACGACCTGGATCGCCGTGCAGTGGCCAGCCAGTGCCTCGTCGATGGAGTTATCCACCACCTCGAACACCATATGGTGAAGGCCAGTGCCATCATCAGTATCGCCGATGTACATTCCGGGTCGTTTCCGGACCGCGTCCAGCCCCCGAAGAACCTTGATGTTGGCAGAATCGTAACTGGGCGTTGCGCTCATATCCTGTCCCTTCATTGGAGAACCTGTCCGGCGTGAACCTTGCTGCGGAATTCCGGGGCGATCATTCTGTCTTGCTGATCGCAATTACTGAAGAACTGCCTGCTGGTCGTCTTGTCACTGTCTCGCCTGACCTCGCAACGTCCTACGGACTGCTGGCCAGGCGCTTAACCGCCGTATTATACCATCTTGCGCACCTTGCCATGTTCCACGTGAAACCTTGTCGCTTGCGCCGGTTCCACCGGCGCCGAATCAGGATCTATCACCGTGACGAAGACCTGAGCCTCGATGGCCCGGACCGCCTGCATGACTGCCTCCCGCCTGCTGGCATCCAACTCGGCGGCAAGATCGTCAATCAGCAGAATCGGAATCACACTTCCCTTGCCCGCCAGGTGAGCCGTCTGGGCAAGCAGTATTGCAATTACCAACCCCTTCTGCTGCCCACGGGAAAGCCAATGCTGTGCATCAACCCCGTTTGCGCGGATAACCAGATCGCCCCTGTGAGGTCCCACCAGCGTATGGCCAAGCTCACGTTCGCGGTCCCGCGCACCGGCCAGAGCCTGCTCGAACGACTGGTCCTTTGCCCAACCCGAACGGTAGGAAAGGCCAACCTCGACATCCGGCAACCATTGCGAGAGCAAGGGCTGCAGGGCATCTGTCAGGGCATCAACCAGGCGTCGTCGGGCGGCGTCCAGTTCCAGACCAGCGTTGACAAGCTCCGGCTCCCATGCACGAGACATACGTGCGTCGCCGGATCGAATGCCGGCATTGCGTTGTCGAAGCGCCCGATCGAATCGTCGCCAGTGCCCATGGTAGGGTTGTTCCACGTGGAACACACTCCAGTTCAGAAAGCTTCTGCGAACCCGAGGCCCATCCTGAAGCAGTCGCTGACTCTCGCTGTTGATGACCTGCACAGGCAAATAACTGGCAAGTTGCGAAAGGTTACGGACATCCTGGCTGTCAATTCTTACCCGAATCTGTTGTCTGCTTCGCTCAAGGCCCAAACGATGACGGACGGTCCCAACATCAACATCGCCCGTCACTCGAAGCAATGGCTCACCGTGACAAATGACCTGTTCAAGTCGAGGGGCACGGAAGCTGCGTGCCCGCGCCAGTACGTGAATGGCTTCCAGCAAGCTGGTCTTGCCAGCCGCGTTGTCACCACTGATGATGTTGATGTTTGCGCCGGGTTCAAAGCCGCCGTTCTCAAGGTTTCGGAATCCCGCCACCTCCAGCTTTCGTAGCCCCATGAACAACCGCGCTCTTATAACCGCATAGGCATGACGACGTATCGGTATGCGTCGGCGCCACGTTCGGTAATCAGGCAGGAACTATTGGCGTCCACCAGACCCACCGAAACCTCCGCGCTTTCCACTGCGCCCAAAGCATCGAGCAGATAGCTGGCGTTAAAGCCGATTTCCAGCGGGCCTCCGGTATACTCAACGGTCAATTCTTCGTCGGCCTGTTCCTGTTCGGGATTATTCGACTGAATACGCAGAATATTGTCGTCCAACATGAAGCGCACACCGCGGTATTTCTCATTGGAGAGGATGGATGCCCTGACCAGGGCCTGACGCAAGGTCTCCCGGTCCGCGTTCATGATCCTGTCCTCAACCTGTGGGATAACTCGCTGGTAGTCCGGGAAACGTCCGTCGATCAACTTCGAGGTAAACCGCAACTCGGACAGGGTAACTCGGAGATGATTGCTACCGAGCTCCAGCCGCACCTGGTCATCGCTATCGCTCAACAGGCGCAACAGCTCCTGCACCCCCTTGCGCGGGACGATCACCTGCTGGCTGTTCTCCACCTGCACTTCACCGCCAACTTCCCCCAGGGCCAACCGATGGCCATCGGTTGCAACTGCCCGAAGCCGACCGGGTTCCAGTTCGAGCAACAGTCCGTTGAGATAGTAACGAACATCCTGGAGTGCCATCGAAAAATGGGTTTTCTCGATCAGCTCTCGGAGGTCTGCCTGCAGCAACAGTAGCGGCTGCGTATCGCCGATATCCTCTACCGTAGGAAATTCGCTTGCCGGCAGTGTTGCCAGCGTAAAGCGGCTATGTTCCGCCGTGATCACCGCTCTTTCCTGATCAAGCGTCACCGAGATCCGGGCGCCTTCTGGAAGATTTCGCACTATGTCCATGAGCTTGCGGGCTGGAACTGTAATCTGCCCCGCCTCATCGACAGGCGTATCAATGCGAGAGACCAGTTCGACTTCCAGATCCGTAGCTGTGAGAGAGAGCCCGTTCTCATCCGCAACGATCAGGACGTTTGCCAGCACGGGAAGCGTCTGACGACGCTCTACTACGCCAATAACGGCTTGTAGCGGGCGGAGCAAGGATTCACGTTCGATTTCGATCTTCATGACATCCACTCAGTAGTAATAGGTAAGTAATCTTTTAAAACCTATTGTTATTATTAGTCAGGCCGTATTCTGTGGGTATCTTATTTTTCCCTTTTTAATACAACACCCTACATGCCAAAAATGGCATTATAACCCTTGGGACTTCTCCGGGGCGAGCTGGTGACAGCCTGTGGATAAAAGCGACCTCTCTGCAACTCATATGTTTGTCTACAGTTTATCCACATCATGTGGTCAGGGTTCTCAACAGGTTTGCATAATCCTCGGCAAGCCTGGTGTCGGCGTCCTTCAGTTCCACAACCTTTCGGCAAGCGTGCAGCACGGTGGTGTGGTCCCGTCCGCCAAACGCGTCGCCGATTTCCGGCAGGCTGTGGCTGGTGAGTTCCTTGGACAGGGCCATGGCTATCTGTCGCGGTCTGGTGATGGACCGGTTGCGCCGTTTGGAGTGCAGGTCGGAGACGCGGATCTTGTAATAATCGGCCACTGTCTTCTGAATGTTGTCCACCGTCACCAGCTTGTCCTGGAGCGCCAGCAGGTCCTTCAGCGCTTCCTTGGTGAAATCCACCGTGATGGGCGCGCCGGTAAACTGGGCGTTGGCAATCACCCGCCTCAGCGCGCCTTCGAGTTCGCGAATGTTCGACCATATCCGTTTGGCGATGAAAAACGCCACCTCGTGTGGAAGGTCGATACCTTCCTGCACGGCCTTGCTCATAAGGATAGCGACGCGCGTTTCCAGTTCCGGTGGCTCTATCGCAACCGTCAAACCCCAGCCGAAGCGGGATTTGAGGCGCTCCTCGAGACCATCGACCTCCTTCGGATAGCGGTCGCAGGTCAGCACGACTTGCTGCTGCCCTTCAAGCAGTGCATTGAAGGTATGGAAGAATTCTTCCTGCGACCGCTCCTTGCCGGCGAAGAACTGGATATCGTCGATGAGCAGGGCATCGGCTGACCGGTAGTGCCGCTTGAACTCGTTGATAGCGTTGTGCTGCAGCGCCTTCACCATGTCGCCCACGAATCGCTCCGAGTGCAGATACAGGACCTTTGCCTGTGGGTTGCTCTGCAGCATCAGGTTGCCGATTGCATGCATCAGGTGGGTCTTGCCCAGGCCGACGCCGCCATACAGGAACAGCGGGTTGTAGGAGCCGCCCGGGTTCTGCGCTACCTGACTACAAGCCGCTCGGGCGAGCTGGTTGGATTTGCCTTCGACGAAGCTGTCAAAGTTGAACTTCGGGTTGATGTTGCTGCCACCGGAGGCTCTGGCTTCGGGGCGTCCTCTGGGGGTGGCCGCCGGCCGCTGGTGCTCGTCAACGATCGCCACGGGTCGCGCGCTGCTTCCGATTTCAAGCACCACATTGTCGCTGCGGCCCTGCTGCGCAACAAGCTCACGAATGCGCGCGTAGAAATGTTCCCGGACCCAGTCCAGCACGAAGCGGTTCGGGGCAAGCAGCCGCAGACTCTCATGGTCCTCGACAGCCTGGAGGGGGCGGATCCAGGTGTTGAGCTGCTGTTCGGGGATCTCGCTTTCAAGACGACCGAGACAATGTTTCCAGACTGAGCTGTCCACTCAAGGACCCCCATCAACAACGATTTGGCAAAGGCATACGGAGAACGTCGAGTCTATACCCCTGGCTTCGGCGTATCTACAGCCCGCGGAGGAACTCCCGAATTGACAACGAACCCCGTTGGAAGTACATTCGCCGGCTGTATTTTAGCCGGCACTCCGTCGATCAACTCTTGAATTCAAGCGAACGGATACACTCATGAAGCGGACTTTCCAGCCCAGCGTCATCAAGCGCAAGCGTACTCACGGTTTTCGAGCACGCATGGCCACCAAGAACGGCCGTCGTGTCATCAAGGCACGCCGCGCCAAGGGCCGCGCCCGTCTGACACCGTAACTTGCCTGTCCGGACGCCTCTCAGCCGGCCGTTTCCCCGATCCGCGAGGCTGCTGCGTCCGGTCGAGTTCCGTCAGGTCTTTGCAGATGCACATCGCATTTCCGACCAGCATCTGAGCATGCTTGCAAGGGCCAACGACCTGACACACGCGCGTATCGGGCTGGCGATTTCCCGTCGTTCGGTGCCGCGCGCGGTGGACCGTAACCGTATCAAGCGGATTGTCAGGGAGACCTTCCGCCAGCAACTCATCAGCCTGCCAGCGCTGGACATAGTCATTATGGCTCGGCCCGATGCGCGCAAGCTGAATAGCGCGGAGCTTCATCGCACGCTGGATCGGCTCTGGTTGAGGCTGATAAAACGATGCAGCGCGTCCTGATTGCCATGCTCCGCGGTTACCAGTTGCTGCTCAGCCCTGTGCTGGGCCAACATTGCCGCTTCTATCCCAGTTGTTCTCATTACGGTATCGAAGCCCTGCGTCTGCACGGTCCGATACGCGGGGGGTGGCTGACGGTGCGCCGCGTGCTACGCTGCCACCCCTGGCATTCAGGGGGTGTCGACCCTGTTCCCGATCCACGTTCTAAAGACCGGTAATCGATGGAAACCCAACGCTTAATGCAGTTTTTCGCCCTGGGCCTGATGCTCCTGCTGATCTGGAGCGCCTGGGAGCGTGATTATGGCCCCGATCCTTCCACGGAACCGCCCGTCGCGGAAGAGCGCGATACCCAGGAGCCATCGGCTTTCGTGCCGGATGGGCTGGAAGCCGAAGGCCCGGCCGTGGGCGATGTCGGAGAACGTGCCCCGCCGCCCGCGGCCACGGAAGACGCAGCCAGTGATGCGCGTGACATCCGCGTGGTGACCGATCTGCTGGATGTCGCGATCAACACCCGGGGCGGGGCGCTGCGTCGCGTCGATCTGCTGCGGTATCCGGTATCCACCACCGACCCCACGCCGCTGCGCCTGATGAGTGATGAAGCGGACTCGCTGTTCATCGCCCGAGCCGGCGTGGTGACCAACAATGCCGGCCAGGGTCCGGGTACGCGCGGTGTCTACAGATACGAGCAGGACGAATATCGCCTGGAGGATGGCGAGGATCAACTGGTCGTGCCACTGGTATGGGAAGGCGAAGACGGTCTGCGCGTTACCAAGCGCTACACCTTCCACCGCGACAGCTACCTGGTCGAGGTCGCGCACGAGGTCGAGAACGCGACGGGTGAGGATCTCCGCGCTTCCCAGCAGACCTATCTTCGCCGCAGCGCCGACCACGGCGACGGTACGTCCTGGTTTATCTACACCTATACCGGCGGCGTTCTGCATAGCCCCGACGAGCGCTACCGCAAGATTGCCTTCGAAGATATGGGTGGAGATTCGCGGCTGGATACGAATGTCCAGAATGGCTGGCTTGCCATGATCCAGCATTATTTCATTGGCGCCTGGATACCGCCCGAGGACGAAGAACGCCGTTACTGGAGCCAGGCCCGCGGCAACAATGTCTACGATCTGGGCATGAACACCTTCTGGCGTCCCGTCGCCGCCGGTGACAGCGGGGACTTCAGCACCCGGCTCTATGTCGGCCCCAAGGAGCAGGACCGCCTTGACGCCGCCGCACCCGCCTTGCGACTGACGGTCGATTACGGCTGGTTGACTATTATTTCGCGGCCGCTGTTTATTGCGCTGGACTGGATTCACTCCGTGGTCGGCAACTGGGGCCTGTCCATCATCCTGCTGACGCTCGCGATCAAGCTCGTCTTCTACAAGCTCTCGGAGACGAGCTTCCGTTCCATGGCACGCATGCGCAAGATGCAGCCGCGCATGCAGCAGCTGAAGGAGCGCTTCGGCGATGACCGCCAAGCGCTGAATCAGGCCATGATGAAGATGTACAAGGAAGAGAAGATCAACCCGCTCGGCGGCTGTCTGCCCATCCTGGTTCAGATTCCCGTATTCATCGCGCTGTATTGGGTACTGCTCGAGAGCGTGGAGTTGCGCCAGGCGCCATTCATGCTGTGGATTCGTGATCTGTCTACGCCGGACCCCTACTTTGTGCTGCCCTTGCTCATGGGCGTGAGCATGTTCATCCAGCAAAGGCTCAACCCGGCACCGCTGGACCCGATTCAGCAGAAGGTCATGATGGCGTTGCCGTTCGTGTTCACCGTATTTTTCATGTTCTTCCCGGCCGGGCTGGTGCTGTACTGGGTGGTGAACAATGTGTTGTCCATCACTCAGCAGTGGTTCATTACCCGGCGCATCGAGCGGGGTGAGGAAAGCTGATCGTCTCCGCCGGGCACAGCCAGCCCGGCTAGCGAGGGAGAGGCCCATGCGCGTAGACACCATCTGTGCGGTGGCCACGCCGCCGGGTCAGGGCGGGGTCGGCATCGTACGCCTGTCGGGGCCCGATGCCGGGCGCATTGCGACCCAGGTGGCCGGTGGATTGCCTGCAGCGCGACTTGCTGCCTACCGCAGCTTTCGCGATGAAGACGGCACGCTGCTGGATCAGGGGCTGTTTCTGTGGTTTCCCGGTCCAGCGTCGTTTACCGGTGAGGATGTCGTGGAACTCCAGGGCCACGGCGGCCCCGTGGTTCTGGACCGCATCCTGCGTCGCCTGACGGCTCTCGGGGCCCGTCTGGCCCGCCCCGGCGAATTCTCCGAGCGCGCCTTTCTCAACGGCCGCCTCGACCTGGCACAGGCGGAGGCCATTGCCGACCTCATTGCATCCGGTACCGAAGAGAGTGCCCGTGCCGCGATGCGTTCCCTGGAAGGGGCGTTTTCGCGGGAAATCCGCGCGCTGGTGGATGCCCTGGTGGAACTACGCGTCCACGTGGAGGCGGCCATCGATTTCCCCGAGGAGGAGATCGATTTTCTCGCTGACGGTGATGTCGCCGCGCGCCTCAAGACGGTGCGCGACCGTCTCGGTGCCGTGAAAGCGGCGGCACGGCAGGGCCAGCTGCTGCGCGACGGCATGACGCTGGTGATCGCCGGCAAGCCCAATGCCGGCAAGTCCAGCCTGCTGAATCAGCTTGCCGGTCATGACGCGGCTATCGTGACGCCTGTCGCCGGCACCACTCGCGATGTTCTGCGCGAGCAGATCCAGATTGACGGAATGCCTCTGCACATCATCGATACCGCCGGTTTGCGGGAGAGCGATAACGTTGTTGAACAGGAGGGCGTTCGTCGTGCCCGCCGCGCGATGGACGCTGCCGACCGGGTGTTGCTGGTGGTCGAGGATGCGCTCGGCGTAACGGATGCCGAACGCGCAGCCCTTGCGGCACTGCCCGAGGGCGTGGCGGTGACGGTGGTACGGAACAAGGTGGATATCAGCGGCCGCCTGCCAAGGGTGGACACGGTGGACGGCCTGCGGGAAGTGCGCCTGAGCGCACTCACCGGGGCGGGCGTCGATATGCTCCGGCAACATCTCAAGAAATGCATGGGCTATGTGGAGGCGGAAGGCAGTTTCATTGCGCGCCGACGGCATCTTGATGCGCTGCGCAGGGCGGAAGAGGCACTGGCCGATGCGCACCAACAGCTGCACGGACCGGTCGCCGGCGAACTCATGGCCGAGGACCTCAAGCGTGCTCAGGACGCGCTGGGCGAAATCACCGGCGCCTTCACCAGCGACGATCTACTGGGGGAAATTTTCTCCAGCTTCTGCATCGGCAAATAGCCATCCCCCCGGTACTTTCATGGGGTACACCTTTCCCCGAAAGCAGGCCCATTCCCGGCGGCCGCAGTCCCGTGCATGATGAGACTGCCTGGGAACAATGTTACACGTGGAACATCGGGAGCCCGCCGTGCCAGACAGCAACAACCGCTATAGTGCTGCCGTTCGCGCCCTGTCCGACCGTATCGTGGACGCGCAGAAGCCGATCCGTATTCTGGATGCGATCAAGTGGGACGCTTCCATCAAACAGGCGTTCTTCGCCGCGGGGTGCAAGAAGCAGCCGCCGGTGGACGCCGCCTATTATCAGCAACGCCCGCTCGGCTTCGATCCTCATGCGCTCAAGCGCAGCTTCCATGAAATCGAGCGCGACGTGGTGCGTCAGCTGGGGCAGTTCAACCCGGTGGGCAAGGTCATGAGCCGCATGTGCCGGGAATACCAGATGGCGATCCGCTTGCTGGAGGCTCGGGGTACACCGGAGTTCAGCGATATCTCGCAGGAACTCTACGGCGCCGCGTCCGATGCGTTTCACGCCGGCGACCCCTCGTTGGCGGACCTGGGCGCGATGATGGCCGAGACGTTGGGCAACATAGACCGCGGTACGCACTTGCCGCCGGAGCCCCGTGATATTCCCGCCGACCAGGCCGTGAGCATTCTGCAGGATCGCCTGGCGATCGCCTTCGCCGAGGCGGAATCGCCGGTTCGGGTGATACTGGATGATGGCATCGTTGCCGATGCCGCCGCCGGTGCAGATTATATCAAGGTGCGACAGGACGCCCGCTTCAGCATGCGCGACCTCCGCCTGCTGGAGGTGCACGAGGGCTGGGTCCATGTCGGCACCACGCTGAACGGTCAGGACCAGCCGGTGTGCACCTTCCTCAGCAAGGGCCCGCCATCCGCGACGGTGACGCAGGAAGGGCTGGCCATTCTCATGGAGATCGTCGCCTTCGCGTCCTATCCGGATCGACTGCGCAAGCTTTCCAACCGCATTCGCGCGGTTTCCATGGCGGAGCAGGGCGCGACTTTTCTGGACGTCTTCGGCTTCTTTCGGGAACAGGGCTTTGGCGATGACGAAAGCTTCAATCACGCCGGCCGCATCTTCCGCGGTAGCGCTCCCACGTGTGGCCCCTTCACCAAGGACCTCAGTTATAACAAGGGCTTCATCATGGTTTACAACTTCATCCAGCTTGCCGTACGCCGCGGCCGACTGGAGTTGATCCCGCTGCTGTTCTGCGGAAAAGTAACCCTGGAGGACATTCCGGTCCTGTCGCAACTGGTGGACGAAGGCCTGGTGCGGCCGCCTCGCTATCTGCCGCCACAGATCGCGGATCTGAATGCGCTGGCGGCATGGATGTCATACTCGAATTTTCTCAACCGCCTGAGCATGGACCGCATCGAAGCCGACTACGCGCATCTTGTGTAGGGCGAAAAAGCGCAGCGCCTTCCGCCGTATGACAAGTTTGGCCATGCCCGGGGCGCCGATGGCTTCTCCGTTGCCTTGATACGGCGGAAGGCGCTGCGCTTTTCCACCCTACTCCCACTTCGGTCTTTGGGCAGATCGAGGCCACCGCCCCGGACGGGCCGTGGCCGACCTGCCGCAACGGCCCTTCCAACCGCCGGCCCTCTCCCCTAAACTACTGCTCCTCAAGAACTTTGCAGGCGGCCCCTGGCCAGGAGTATCCCCTTGGAGTACGGAGAACGGTTCGATGTGATCGTGGTCGGTGGTGGCCATGCCGGTACCGAGGCCGCGATGGCCGCGGCCCGCATGGGCTGCCGGACCCTGCTGCTTACCCACAACGTCGAAACCATCGGTCAGATGAGCTGCAACCCCGCCATCGGCGGTATAGGTAAAGGTCATCTGGTTCGCGAGATCGATGCCATGGGCGGCTTGATGGCCCGCGCCGCGGACCGCGGCGGCATCCAGTTCCGTACCCTGAACGGACGCAAGGGGCCCGCCGTTCGCGCTACCCGCGCCCAGGCCGACCGCGCGCTCTACAAGGCCGCGGTACGCCACGCCGTGGAGAACCAGCCCAACCTGCAGATCTTTCAGCAGGCCGTGGACGACCTGCTCCTTGAGGGCGACCGCGTTACCGGCGTCGTCACCCAGATGGGCCTGCGCTTTCGCGCCGCCGCCGTGGTGCTTACCGTTGGAACCTTCCTTGGCGGCCGTATCCACATCGGCATGGAAAACCACCAGGGCGGGCGTGCCGGAGATCAGCCCTCGAACGCGCTGGCGGAAAAGCTCCGCGCCAGACCGTTCCGCGTCGGCCGCCTGAAGACCGGCACCCCCCCGCGTATCGACGGCCGCAGCATCGATTTCTCCCGCCTGGTCGAACAGCCCGGCGACAATCCCGCGCCGGTATTCTCGTTCATGGGCAGCCGCGACGAACACCCGCGGCAGGTGAGCTGCTGGATCACCCATACCAACAGCCGTACGCACGATATCATTCGCGCCAACCTTGACCGCTCGCCCATGTATGCCGGCGAGATCGAGGGTGTCGGGCCGCGCTATTGCCCCTCGGTGGAAGATAAAGTGGTGCGCTTCGCGGATAAGGATGCGCACCAGATCTTCATAGAGCCTGAAGGCCTGGATACCCACGAGGTCTATCCCAACGGCATCTCCACCAGTCTTCCATTCGATGTGCAGCTTGCGCTGGTGCGTTCCTGCGTGGGCATGGAGAACGCCCATATCACCCGTCCCGGCTATGCCATTGAATACGATTACTTCGATCCTCGCGATCTGCGCCCCAGCCTGGAGACCCGTCCGGTTACCGGCCTGTTCTTCGCGGGTCAGATCAACGGCACCACCGGCTACGAAGAAGCGGCCGCCCAAGGCCTGGTGGCCGGCATCAACGCCGCTTGTCTGGTGCGGGAACGCGATCCGTGGCATCCGGCCCGCGACCAGGCCTACGCCGGCGTGCTGATCGATGACCTGATCACCCGGGGCACCAAAGAGCCGTATCGCATGTTTACCAGTCGTGCCGAATACCGGCTGATGCTGCGAGAGGACAATGCCGACCTGCGTCTCACCCCCATTGCCCGTGAACTCGGCCTGGTGGATGATGCCCGCTGGGCCGCTTTCGAAACCAAGCGCGAAGCCATCGAGCGCGAACAGATTCGGCTGCGAGCCGTGCTGCTGCGGCCTTCGGATCTGGATCCGGCAACGGCGCAGCGCGTTTTTGGCGGGCCGCTCAAGCGCGAGCAGTACCTGGACGAGCTGTTGCGCCGACCAGAAGTGAGTTATGCCGGGCTGACGTCCGTTGACGCAGCCGGGCCGCCGGTGGAAGACCCCGCCGTTGCCGAGCAGGTCGAAATTCAGGCCCGCTATTCCGGTTATCTGGAACGACAGCAGAGTGAAATTGATCGCAGCCGCCGGCTGGAGTACCTGACCATCCCCGACAGCGTTGACTACGATGAAGTGCGCGGGCTGTCCAGCGAAGTCCGGCAGTTGCTTGCCGCGCATCGCCCGTCCAGCGTGGGCCAGGCGTCACGCATCGCCGGTGTTACGCCGGCGGCGATATCGCTGTTACTGGTACATTTGCGCCGCGGTGGCGCGGACGAAGCGCCTCGTCGGCGCGCATGAGCGAAGCTGCATTCCCAAGGCCGATTGTTGAAGAACGGCTTCGCGCGGGGTTGGCAAGGCTCGCGCGCGATACCGCCTTTCCGGTGGCCGCGCTGGTAGACTACCTGGCCCTGCTGCATCGCTGGAATCGGGCTTATAATCTCTCCGCTGTACGCGACCCGGAAGCCATGGTCGAGGTACATCTGCTGGACAGCCTCGCCCTGCTTCCCTATCTTGAATCACCTTCGCTGCTCGATGTGGGCAGCGGTGCAGGGTTGCCGGGTATCCCCCTGGCGCTATGTCGGCCGGACCTGCAGGTTACCCTGCTGGACAGCAACGGCAAGAAGACCCGATTCCTGAACCAGGTTCGGCTGGAGCTGAACATCGGTAACCTGGATGTGGTCCAGGCGCGCATTCAGGACTACCGGCACGCGCAGGGATTTTCCACCATCGTGTCGCGGGCCTACGCCCGGCTGGATGCTTTTGTCAGCCAGGTGACACCGCTGCTCGCAGCCGGCGGGGTGATCCTTGCCATGAAGGCGCGGTTCGACGAGTCTGCGGAAACGGCGGCGCTGCCCGAGAGCTACGGCTTTGAAATCCTGCCGCTGGAAATACCCGGGCTGGATGCCCGCCGAACGCTGGTCAGGCTGAGAAACCGGCAACGTACCTGAAAGACAATTGCGGAGTCCGCATGGGAACAATCGTAGCCATAGCCAATCAGAAGGGCGGTGTGGGCAAGACCACCACCTGTGTCAATCTGGCGGCAGCGCTGGCCATGAACCGCCGCAAGGTGCTGCTGGTGGACCTCGATCCGCAGGGCAATGCCACGGTCGGATCGGGCGTGGACAAGGACTCCCTTCGCTTGACCGGCTACGACGTGCTAACCGACAAGGTCAGCATCCGTGAGGCCATCGTCCGGGCCGACGAAGCCGGATACGATATTCTGCCTGCCAACGGCGATCTCACCGCGGCTGAAGTGGCACTGATGGACGGCGGCAGCCATCAGCAGCAACTGCGCCTGCAGCTGGCCAGAGTCAAGCCTGGCTACGACTACATCCTCATCGATTGTCCGCCGTCCCTGAATATCCTCACCGTGAATGCGTTGGTCGCCGCGCACGGGGTGCTCATTCCCATCCAGTGCGAGTACTATGCGCTGGAGGGGTTGACCGCCCTGCTCAACACCATTGCCCGGGTGCAGCAGCAGGCCAACCCCGAGCTGGTGATCAAGGGATTGTTGCGGACCATGTTCGATCCTCGCAACAATCTGGCCAATCAGGTCGGCGCCCAGTTGCTGCAGCACTTTCCACGCCAGGTGTACAGCACGCTTATTCCGCGTAACGTGCGCCTTGCGGAAGCGCCAAGCCACGGCCAGACCGCCATCCAGTACGACCGCTATTCCCGCGGCTCGCTGGCCTACATGGCGCTGGCCAGCGAGCTGATCCGGCGCGACATGCAAGCCGCGACCAACGTTTAAAACGGACACGCCAATCATGACCGCGAAAAAACACAGAGGACTTGGCAGGGGTCTGGACGCGCTGTTGGGCGCCACCCGAACGGAGCCGGACGAAAGCGGGCAGCTGCGCCACCTGCCGGTGGAATGGTTGCAGCGTGGCAAATACCAGCCTCGCCGCGAGATGGACCCCACCACCCTGCAGGAACTCGCCGATTCCATTCGCGCCCAGGGCGTGCTGCAGCCATTGGTTGTTCGCGCGGTCGGCGAAGATCGCTATGAAATCATTGCCGGCGAGCGCCGCTGGCGTGCTGCGCAGCTGGCGGGGCTGGAGCGGGTGCCGGCCATCGTCCGGGACATTTCCGATCAGGTCGCACTGGCGGTCGCCCTGATCGAGAACATCCAGCGCGAGAACCTCAACCCGCTGGAAGAAGCCATGGCCATCGGCCAGCTGGTGGAGGAATTCGAGCTCACCCACCAGCAGGCGGCGGAGACGGTTGGCCGTTCGCGTACCGCGGTGACCAATCTGTTGCGGCTGCTGGAGCTCAACGCCGACGTCAAGCAGCGCATTCAGCGCGGCGAGCTGGAAATGGGCCATGCCCGCGCGCTCGCCAGCCTGCGCGGTGGCCAGCAGAGCGAGGTGGCGGCGAAAGTCGCCAGAGCCGGGCTTTCCGTCAGGGAAACCGAGGCACTGGTCAGACGTCTCATGGAGGACAACGGTAAATCGCCGCGCAAGCCACCTGCGCTGGATCCCGATATACGCCGGTTACAGGACGACCTCTCCGGCCGGCTGGGCGCCGCCGTGACCATCCAGCAGGGGCGCCAGGGCCGTGGAAAACTGGTTATCAACTACACCAGCCTGGATGAGCTGGACGGCATACTCGAGCGAATCGGCTGAATTGCGGCCGGTTCGCATCGTCCGACCACCGCCGGCCCGCACGGCCCGTCGTTGACCGGTGTGGGTCGAGTCTTTATACTCCTGCCGCTCAATGATGAACCAACCGAGTTCTGACGGATCAGCAGGTTGCCGAAAGCCCGCAGCATTGATGGCCTTGCTAATCCGACTGGCGACGCAGCCCTTCCCGGAGTTCCGGACAGGAAAGCGGGCGCCGGTCATGTGTGCCGCGCCGGTGCCTGAATGAAGACCAGATCACCGGTAACGATCGTGATCGGCGGGCAGATACTGATCGCGACCATAAGCGCCCTGCTCTGGTGGGCATTCTCCGGAGTTCATGAGGCGCTGGCGGCCCTTGCAGGTGGCGTGGTGGCGATAGTACCGGGGCTCTACCTCGCGATAAGAGTCTATGCGGTACCGGCGGATGCGTCGCCGAAAGCGATTATTGGCGCGTTCTATCGGGGGGAAGCGATCAAGTTCGGTCTGACCGTGGTGCTGTTCTTCGTCGCACTGCAGTGGTTTGGCTCGGCCTTTGCGCCCCTGATAACGACATACATTCTGACACTTCTAATGTATTGGTTTGCGCTCCGGGTGGGCGCTGCCGAACAGCGGTGAGACAGCGATGAGCAGCGAGAACACGGGCGTCACCGAGTACGTTGGACACCATCTGACCAACTGGCGTATGGGCGAAGGCTTCTGGGCCATTCATGCGGATTCGCTGGCGGTTTCCATAATCCTGGGCGCGTTTTTCTGCTGGATTTTCTGGATGGCCTCCCGCAAGGCCACCGTTGGCGTTCCCGGTTCGTTACAGACCCTCTGTGAAATGCTCATGGAGTTTGTCGAGGGCCTGGTCAAGGATTCCTATCCCGGCAAGAACGCCCTGGTGGCACCGCTGGCCCTGACCATATTCGTCTGGGTTCTGCTGATGAACCTGATGGATCTGATTCCGGTGGATCTGGCGCCCGGAACCATGCATGCCCTGGGCTGGGAGTACTTCAAGGTCCTGCCCACCGTTAACCTGAATATCACCTTCGGCCTGTCGCTTTCCGTCATGGCCCTGATTATCGGGTTCAGCTTCTATTTCAAGGGACCGGGCGGGTACCTGAAGGAGATGCTGTTCCATCCGTTCAACCACTGGTCGCTCGCACCGTTCAACTTCGTATTGAACATTGTCGAGCTGCTGGCCAAGCCCATTTCGCTCTCGCTGCGACTGTTCGGCAATCTGTATGCGGCCGAGCTGATCTTCCTGCTGATCGCGTCCCTGACCCTGAGCTACGGGATCATCGAGGTATTCACCAGTTTCGGCGGAATTTTCCTGTTGATCGGCCAAATTATCCTGGCGACGGTCTGGGCCATTTTTCACATTCTGGTTGTGCCGCTGCAGGCGTTCATTTTCATGATGCTGACCATCGTCTATCTGAGCATGGCAGCGGAACATCACTAACCGATTTTCTATTCATCGTTAATACTGTCTCACGACTCGGAGGTTCGTCATGGAACTCGAAATCGCTGGCCTGATTGCCAATGTACAGGGCTTCACCGTCATCGCCGTTGCCATCATCCTCGGTGCCGGCGCCATCGGCACCGCCCTTGGCTTCGGCATCATGGGTGGCCGTTTTCTCGAGAGCGTCGCTCGTCAGCCCGAACTCGCCCCGATGCTTCAGGGCCGCATGTTCCTGCTGGCGGGCCTGCTCGACGCGGTGTCCATGATCGGTGTGGGTCTGGCGCTGTTCTTCACCTTTGCCAACCCGTTCGTGGGTGCCGTCACCGCTGCCGCCGGCGCGTAAGCGACTGACGCACTCAACCCACTGACACACAGGCACCGGAGGTGATGGCATGGACATCAATGCCACGCTCTTAGGCCAGATGATCGCCTTTGCGGTCTTCGTCTGGTTCACCATGAAGTTCGTCTGGCCGAACCTGTCCGAGGCCATGCGCGCGCGGCAGGACAAGATCAGCGACGGTCTTGCCGCCGCCGAGCGCGGCCGCAAGGACCTTGAGGACGCCAGCAGTCAGGCCTCCGAGATCCTCAAGGAAGCCCGGCAGAAGGCCAACGAGATACTCGAGCAGGCCAACAAGCGGTCCAACGAGGTGATCCAGGAGTCCAAGACCACCGCCCGTGTGGAAGGCGAACGTCAGCTCGCGGCCGCGCAGGCCCAGATCGAGCAGGAGCTCAATCAGGCCAAGCGGGAATTGCGCGATCACGTTGTGAAATTGGCCATTACCGGCGCCAGCAAGGTTCTCGAGCGGGAAGTTGACGCGAAAGCGCACAATGACCTGCTCAACGATCTTGCCAAACAGCTCTGAGGCAGAAACCGATGGCGGACTTCAACACCATCGCACGCCCTTACGCCCAGGCCGTTTTCAAATTGGCCCGGGAGAAAGGTGGTCTGTCGGCCTGGTCCGAAACACTCGGGCTGCTGGCAGCCGTGGCGCGCGATCCGCGAGTGCATGATCTGCTGGCCAGCCCGCGGCTGACCCCGGCACAGCATCAGGAACTGATTCTGGGCATCTGTGGCGACCGACTGGACGACGCCGGCCGCAACTTCGTGGCCCTGTTGGTGGAGAGCCGGCGGCTCATCGCCTTGCCGGATATCGCCGATCAGTTCGAGGCCCTTCGGGCGGCCGAGGAAGGCACCCTGCAGGCGCGGCTCATTTCGGCGCAACCGGTTGAAGACTCGGTTCGCGAGGCGCTGGCGAAAGCGCTTGGAAAGCGGCTCAGCCGCAAGGTCACCCTGCATGCCGAAGTGGACGAAAGCCTGCTCGGTGGCGCCGTGATCCGTGCTGGGGATTTGGTTATCGACGGTTCGGTGAGTGGCAGGCTAACCCGCCTGGCTACCAGCCTGAACCGCTAAGGGGACGACTCCTATGCAACTCAAAGCTTCGGAAATCAGCGATCTCATCAAACAGCGCATCGAGAAGTTCGATGCGGTCGCCGAAGCCCGCAACGAGGGCACTGCTCTCTCGGTGCAGGACGGTATTGTCCGTGTCGCCGGACTCGCCGACGTGATGCAGGGCGAAATGCTTGAATTCCCGGGCGACGTCTTCGGCATGGCGCTCAACCTGGAACGGGACTCGGTCGGTGTGGTGATACTCGGCGACTACGGCAACATCTCCGAGGGCGATCCGGTCAAGTGCACCGGCCGTATCCTTGAGGTGCCAGTTGGCGAAGCCCTGCTCGGCCGCGTTGTGGATGCCCTGGGCAACCCCATCGACGGCAAGGGCGCCATCGAGACGCCGCACAGTGCTCCGGTGGAGAAGGTGGCGCCTGGCGTTATCGCCCGGAAGTCGGTGGATCAGCCGGTACAGACCGGCCTCAAGGCTATCGACGCGATGGTGCCCGTAGGCCGCGGCCAGCGCGAGCTGATCATCGGCGACCGCCAGACCGGCAAGACCGCGGTGGCGATCGACGCGATCATCAACCAGAAAGGCACGGGCATCAAATGCGTCTACGTGGCGATTGGCCAGAAGGCCTCCAGCATCGCCAACGTGGTTCGCAAGCTCGAAGAGCACGGCGCCATGGAGCACACCATCGTGGTGGCGGCCGCGGCCTCCGACTCCGCCGCAATGCAGTTCATTGCGCCCTACGCGGGCTGCTCCATGGGTGAGTATTTCCGCGACCGCGGCGAAGATGCGCTTATCGTGTACGACGATCTCACCAAGCAAGCCTGGGCCTATCGCCAGGTATCGCTGTTGCTGCGCCGCCCGCCGGGCCGCGAAGCCTATCCCGGTGACGTGTTTTATCTCCACTCCCGTCTGCTGGAGCGTGCCTCCCGCATCAATGCGGACTACGTGGAGAAGCTGACCAACGGTGAGGTGAAGGGAAAGACCGGTTCGCTGACGGCGCTGCCGATCATCGAAACCCAGGCCGGTGACGTGTCGGCCTTCGTGCCCACGAACGTGATTTCCATCACCGACGGTCAGATATTCCTTGAATCCGATCTGTTCAACAGCGGTATCCGTCCCGCCATCAACGCCGGTATTTCGGTGTCTCGGGTGGGCGGTGCAGCACAGACCAAGATCATCAAGAAGCTCGGCGGCGGTATCCGGCTGGCCCTGGCTCAGTATCGTGAACTGGCGGCTTTCGCCCAGTTCGCGTCCGATCTGGACGAGGCCACCCGCAAGCAGCTTGAGCGTGGCCAGCGCGTAACCGAACTGATGAAGCAGCCGCAGTATTCGCCGCTGTCCATCGCGGAAATGGCGGTTTCCCTGTTTGGTGCAAATGAGGGCTATCTGGACGATCTGCCGCTGGACAAGGTGGTGCCGTTCGAACGCGGTCTGCATCAGCAACTTCGGGCCAGCCACGGCGATCTCATGAAGCAGATCAACGATTCCGGCGATCTCAATGATGAGATCGAAGCCGGGCTGCGCAAGCTGCTCGACGAATACAAGGCGCAGGGCGCCTGGTAATCACAGCGAGGTAACCGGATGTCCGGCGCAAAAGAGGTCCGCACCAAGATCAAGAGCGTGCAGAGCACGCAGAAGATCACCCGCGCCATGGAGATGGTGGCGGCCAGCAAGATGCGTTCGGCGCAGAGCCGCATGCAGCTGGCACGCCCCTATTCCGACAAGATCCGCAACGTAATCGGGCACCTGGCCAAGGCGCAGCCCGAGTACAGACATCCGTTCCTGGTAGAGCGGGAGGTCAAGCGGGTCGGCTTCATCATTGTCACTTCCGACCGCGGCCTTTGCGGCGGGCTGAACAGCAATCTGTTCCGTGTCTTGCTGCCGCAGTTGCGCAAGTGCGAAGAGAAGGGGTTGGAAGTCGACGTTTGTGTCATCGGCAACAAGGGCGTGCAGTTCATGTCCCGGCTGCGCACCAACATGGTTGCCCAGGTCACGCATATCGGTGACAAGCCGCATATCAAGGATCTGATCGGCACGATGAAGGTCATGCTCGATGGCTATCGCGACGGCACGCTGGACCAGCTGGTGCTGGTGTACAACCGGTTCATCAACACCATGAACCAGGAGCCGAGGCTGGAAACGCTGCTGCCCCTGCCGGCCGTGGATCTGGATCAGGAAGGTACTGCTCAGCAGTACGCCTGGGACTACATCTACGAGCCGAATGCCGAAGAGGTGCTCGATCACCTGCTGCAGCGGTATGTCGAATCACTGGTTTATCAGGCCGTGGTAGACAATATCGCCAGTGAGCAGGCGGCGCGAATGGTGGCCATGAAGAGTGCCTCGGACAACGCTGGTTCCGTGATTGATGAATTGCAGCTCGTGTACAACAAGGCGCGCCAGGCGGCGATCACCACGGAGCTCACCGAAATTGTGTCCGGCGCGGCGGCGGTTTGACGCTTGCGCGACCGGATGCCCGGTGAGGCCTGTTCCGTTTTCTAGAATTGCTTTGAGAGGAACTGGGGTATGAGCTCAGGAAAAATTGTCCAGATCATCGGCGCCGTGGTGGACGTGGAATTTCCCCGCGAAGGTGTGCCGAAGATATATGACGCGTTGGTTGTGGACGAACAGGGTCTGACCCTCGAAGTCCAGCAGCAGATCGGTGACGGCGTGGTTCGCTGTATTGCCATGGGCACCACGGACGGCCTCAAGCGCGGTCTGCAGGTTGCCAGCACCGGCAAGGCCATTTCCGTACCAGTCGGCAAGAAGACCCTGGGCCGGATCATGGATGTGCTCGGGCGCCCCATCGACGAGGCCGGCGAGATCGGTCACGAGGAGGAATGGGGCATCCATCGCAAGGCTCCGGCCTTCGACGAGCAGGCTGCCAGCCAGGAGCTTCTGGAAACCGGTATCAAGGTGATCGATCTCATCTGTCCGTTTGCCAAGGGCGGCAAGGTCGGCCTGTTCGGCGGCGCCGGCGTGGGCAAGACCGTGAACATGATGGAGCTGATCCGAAACATCGCCATCGAGCACAGCGGTTACTCCGTGTTCGCCGGTGTGGGGGAGCGTACCCGTGAGGGCAACGACTTCTACCACGAAATGAAGGATTCCAACGTTCTGGACAAGGTGGCCCTGGTCTATGGCCAGATGAACGAGCCGCCCGGCAACCGTCTGCGCGTGGCGCTCACCGGCCTGACCATGGCCGAGTACTTCCGCGACGAAGGCCGGGACGTCCTGCTGTTCGTCGACAACATCTATCGTTACACACTGGCAGGTACCGAGGTGTCGGCCCTGTTGGGCCGCATGCCTTCCGCCGTGGGTTACCAGCCGACGCTGGCGGCGGAAATGGGCGCACTTCAGGAGCGCATCACCTCGACCAAGACGGGTTCCATCACCTCCATCCAGGCGGTGTACGTGCCGGCGGACGATCTTACCGATCCGTCCCCGGCCACCACCTTCGCCCATCTGGATGCCACCGTGGTGCTGTCCCGCGATATCGCCTCCCTGGGTATCTACCCGGCGGTGGATCCGCTGGATTCCACCAGCCGTCAGCTTGATCCGCTGGTGATCGGCGATGAGCATTACGATACCGCCCGCGCGGTGCAGGGTACCCTGCAGCGTTACAAGGAGCTCAAGGACATCATTGCCATCCTGGGCATGGACGAGCTGTCCGAAGAGGATAAGCTCACAGTCTCCCGGGCACGCAAGATCCAACGCTTCCTGTCGCAACCGTTCTTCGTCGCCGAGGTGTTCACCGGGGCGAGCGGCAAGTATGTGTCTCTCAAGGACACCATCCGCGGCTTCAAGGGCATCGTGGACGGCGAGTATGACAGCCTCCCGGAGCAGGCCTTCTACATGGTCGGCACCATCGAGGAAGCCGTCGAGAAAGCCAAGACTCTGTAACGCGACCGGATAGGTAGGTAGCCCAATGGCGAATACAATGCATCTGGACGTGGTGAGCGCGGAAGAGGAAATCTTCTCTGGTGAAGTCGAGTTCGTGGTGGCCCGCGCCACCGAAGGCGAACTCGGCATTCTGCCGCGCCATACACCTCTGCTCGCCCGGCTTCAGCCCGGTGAGGTGCGGGTGACGCTGGCCGGTGGAGAGGAGCAGTTCTTTTACGTCTCCGGCGGCATGATTGAAGTCCAGCCCAAGGTGATCACCATCCTGGCGGACACCGCCGCACGCGCGCGGGATCTCGACGAAGCTGCCGCACTGGAGGCCAAGCAGCGGGCCGAAGACGCTATCCGCAACCGCACCGGCGAGATGGACTATGCCCGGGCGCAGGTCGAGCTGGCCGCGGCTGCGGCGCAGATTCGGGCCATTCAGAGCCTGCGCAAGAAACGCGGCAGCACCAAGTAGGCCACGTGGCCATTGCCGCGTTTGCAGCCGTAAGCGGACCGCCGTTGCCCATCGGGCAGCGGCGGTCTTTTTTTTCAAATAACATTTACGCGGTCGGTTTCTGGCTGATTGCCACGTGTCTGGTTATTGTTAGTGGTTGCAGGCGCGGGTAAGCCATGGGCCGATACCGGCTGCAATAGTGCAGGTTCATCGCCCGCGACCGCTACCGCGGTCAGCTACCGGGTGGATTTTTCCAGGGACGGGCCGGGGCAGACCTCGGCCGGGAAAGAGACCAACAGGATACGATCATGACCTTACATACTGTGATCCTGGCGGCCGGGCAAGGCTCCCGGATGCGCTCCGCACTCCCCAAGGTACTGCATCCTATCGCCGGTAGTCCGATGCTCTCCCATGTGATCGACGCTGCCGAGGTCCTTGCCGCCGATGCCATTCACATCGTTGTCGGCCACGGCGGTGAGCAAGTTCGCCAGGCCCTGGAGAGTCGGCAGGTGCACTGGGTGGAACAGCGGCAGCAGTTGGGCACTGGCCATGCCGTGCTGCAGGCGCTGCCGGGGGTGCCCGATGATGCAACGGTGCTGGTGCTATACGGCGATGTGCCATTGGTGCAGCCCGATACCCTGCGCAGCCTGCTGAGTGCAGCAGCCCGCGGCCCGGCTATCCTTACCGTGGAGCTGGAGGATCCGGACGGGTATGGCCGTATTCTGCGCAGCGATAAGGCCGAGGTGTTGGGCATTGTCGAGCAAAAGGATGCGAACCGCGCGCAATTGGCGATTCGCGAGATAAACACCGGTCTGCTGGCAGCCCCGGCGCGACTGCTTGAGCGGTGGCTCCGCCGCTGCGGCAACGACAATGCCCAGGGCGAGTATTACCTGACCGACGTTGTGGCCCTGGCGGTCGCTGACGGCCTGCCGGTAGAATCGGTGATGATCACCGATGCGCTTGAAGTCTCGGGCGTCAATAACCGCGCTCAGCTTGCACAGCTGGAGCGGGTCTGGCAGTACCGCACGGCTCTACGGCTGATGCAGGAAGGCGTCACCCTGCGAGATCCGGCCCGCCTGGACGTCCGGGGTCACCTGCATTGCGCTCAGGATGTAACAGTGGACGTTAACTGCGTCTTTGAAGGCGAGGTGAGCCTGGCCGAAGGCGTTACGGTTGGGCCAGGTTGCGTGATCCGTAACAGTCGGATTGGCGCCTATGCGGTGATTGAAGCCAACAGCGTGATCGACGGCGCGGAGATCGGCGCGCGATCGAATGTAGGCCCCTTCGCCCGGCTTCGGCCCGGCACCGTGCTCCATGATGGTGCGAAAGTCGGCAATTTCGTCGAAATCAAGAAAAGTGAAATTGGTCCCGGAAGCAAGGTAAACCATCTCAGCTATATCGGAGATGCAACGCTCGGCCGTGACGTCAATGTGGGCGCCGGCACCATTACCTGTAATTACGACGGCACCAGCAAACATCACACTGTCATTGAAGACGGTGCTTTCATTGGCTCGGATACGCAGCTGGTTGCACCGGTGACCGTGGGTACGGGCGCCGTGGTCGGGGCCGGCACAACTGTGACCCGCGATGTCGAGCCCGGCAGTCTCGCCTTAAGCCGTACCGCACAGAAGGCGATTCCGGGCTGGAAACAACGCCGGTCAAGTTGACCGGGCGCTCCGGCGGACCAATGATTAGGTTACAGTTCTGCCGGTTGTTTGTAGCGGGCAGGCTGAGTCAGAAGGAGCGAGTCCATGTTCGAGCATACGGTTGTTGCAGCCCATTTCGCCTCGTCCTCGGCGCCGCTGTTCCAGAGCCTCGAAGAACTCCGTGAGAGAGGTACCCAGGAACTCACGCTGGTCGATGTCATGCGCTCCCATAACAGCTCTGACGTCAGCGAAGCGCATCGCGTCGAGGCCCAGCGCCGCCTGGACGAAGAAAGAGATATCCTTGAACGCGCGGGTTTCAAGGTCAACATGGAGCTTCGCACTGGCCAGCCCGCCCATGAGCTTTCGGCAATCGCCCGCGCCAGACATGCCTCGCTCATTCTGGTGGGGTCACGGGGGGAGGGTACATTCCGCGAGTTTTTGCGCGGGAGTACCGTACTGCAGCTGATCCGCAAGACCACGACCCCGGTACTTCTGGAGCCTATTGAGCCGGGTAACCGACAGATCACCGGACGCGGGTTCAGCCATCTGCTGCTGGCTACGGATTTCTCCGATAGCGCGGGCGATGCCGAAACCACAGCGCTGGCACTGGCCGAGCATGCACGCAGGCTTATCATACTGCACGTCGTGGAAGACGATGAGCTGGAAGACATGGACGAAGATCAGGCCATGGCCCAGGCGGGAGAGAAGCTTGAGCGACTGGCAGGCCGCCTCGGCGAACGCAGCGGTCAGGTCCAGGTTGAACTCACCCGTGGGTCGGCATCGCGCGAGATCGCACGGGTTGCACGCGACGAACGTGCAAGCATGATCATCATCGGCAAGCGTGGGCATAGTCCCATCCACGAGCTGATGTTAGGCAGCACGGCGCAGGCCGTGTTCAAACGGGCAACGCAGTCCATACTCATGGTGCCCGCGCAGCTTGGAAGGATCTGAGCCGGGACCACAAACCGTTCAATCAGGGAGAGTGATACATGTGTGGCATCGTTGGTGCGGTCGCGGAAAGGGACGTTACGCGCATTCTGTTGGAAGGCTTGCGCCGTCTGGAGTATCGAGGCTACGACTCCGCGGGCATGGCGGTCCTTGATGCGGAGGGCTGCATTCGAAGGCAGCGGGCCGTGGGCAAGGTGGAGAAACTCTCCGAGGCGCTCGAAGGCTCACCGCTGGCAGGCCGTACCGGCATTGCCCATACCCGATGGGCCACCCATGGCCGGCCAACGGACAATAACGCCCACCCGCATATGTGCCGGGACCGGGTGGCCATTGTTCACAACGGCATCATCGAAAATTACTCGGCCCTGCGCGGTGAACTCCAGGCGGCCGGGTACGAATTCCATTCCGAGACCGATACAGAAGTGGTGGTCAACCAGATCCACCGGTACCTGGATCAGGACAGCAATAACAGCCTGCTCGAAGCCGTGCTGTCCGCTATCCCCGACCTCGAAGGCGCCTACGCGCTGGCGGTTCTCTCCACGGATGATCCCGGCCGCCTCATCGCCACCCGCCGCGGCAGTCCGCTGGTGATCGGCGTGGGTATTGGCGAGCATTTTCTCGCCTCCGACGTGTTTGCGCTACTGCCGGTGACACAACAGTTCATCTTCCTGGAGGAAGGTGATGTCGCCGATATCTCCCGGGAAAAGGTCACCATCTACGCCGCGGACGGCAGCGTGGTCGAACGCCCGGTGAAACGATCGGAACTCTCGGCCCAGGCAGCGGAACGCGGCAGTTACCGGCATTTCATGCTGAAGGAAATCCACGAACAGCCGCGGGTGCTGATGGAGACTCTGGAAGGGCGCCTGAGCCGCGAACGTGTGCTTCCAGAATCCTTCGGCCCCGATGCCGCAGCTGTCTTCGACCGCGTTCGCCGCGTGCAGATCGTCGCCTGCGGTACCAGTTACCATGCCGGTATGGTGGCACGCTACTGGTTCGAAGACCTTGCCGGCCTGCACTGTAATGTCGAGGTGGCCAGTGAATACCGCTACAGGCCCCGGCCCGTGATGGACGGCGATACCCTGTTCATCACAATCTCCCAATCCGGTGAAACCGCCGATACCCTGGCTGCTTTGCGGGATGCCAAGGCGCAGGGTTATGCCGCCAGCCTGGCAATCTGCAATGTGCCGGAAAGCTCACTTGTCCGGGAATCGGATCTGGTGCTAATGACACGCGCCGGGCCTGAAATCGGCGTCGCCTCCACCAAGGCATTCACCACCCAGCTCGCGGCGCTCATGCTGCTCGTGATTGCGCTGGGTCGCCGTCACGCAATGAGCGCCGACACCGAGAAGCGACTTGTCGGCGCTCTCCACGGCCTGCCGGCAACCGTAGCGCGCGCGGTGGAGCTGGAGCCGGAAATCCAGGCGCTGGCGGAGGTTTTTGCCGACAAGCACAATGCCTTGTTCCTGGGCCGTGGCGCCCAGTACCCGGTCGCCATGGAGGGTGCCCTGAAACTCAAGGAAATTTCCTACATCCACGCCGAAGCCTACCCTGCCGGCGAGCTCAAGCATGGCCCGCTGGCTCTGGTGGACAGCGCCATGCCAGTGATTGCCGTGGCCCCCAACAACGAGTTGGTGGAAAAATTGCGCTCCAACCTCCAGGAAGTGCATGCCCGCGGCGGCCAGCTCTACGTCTTTGCAGATGCCGCGACCGCCCTCGGCCAGGCCGACGGCAGTACGGTCATCGTGGTGCCCGAGGTCGACGATGACCTGGCGCCGATCCTGTTCACCGTCCCGCTGCAGCTGCTGGCCTATCATGTCGCCGTGCTCAAGGGTACGGACGTGGACAAACCGCGCAACCTGGCGAAATCCGTAACGGTCGAATGAGGCGCGGGCGTACCAGCATATCCGTGTTTTGTCCGAACTCATGTGAGAACAATTCGAATAGTTCGGTACAATTGCGACTAGTTTGCGAACTGGTTCGAGACATTGTTCAGCTGGGGTCCTTGCGCAGTAAAGTTTTTTACCAATTCGGCCAATTCAAATCTTGATTCAGTTGATCTCATGAGATAGCTATCCATTTCCAACTGACACAGGGCACGGGTGCATGGGCGGTTTTTGGGGATGCTTCGGCAAGAGCGTTCGGCAGGCGTTACGGCTACTGTGCAGTATTCAGCACACGGCTATTGAACGCGGCAATTGCTGATCGAGCGCATGACGTATGGAAGGACTTTACAGGGAGGGGAACATTTTTCAGAAAGTACGGATCAGACGGCGTAAGATGGAGATCTGGATGTTTACGCTCCCTGTAGGCCATCCTCTGTCTCTCTAGTCATGCATATTGAGTCCCGCACAGCGCCGTAGAACCATGCCGGTGACCACTGCTCCGAGGCCTTCCCGGGTCACGCACGTCAGATGGCTGCGCAGCCTTTCAGGATAGCTTGCTATCTGCATCATTGTTTCAAAGTATTCCGGGATTCATTGATAGCAAACCATAACAACCGCCCGAGCAACGAGGTCTGCAGGACTGGCGTGGTCATTGAGCGCAGAGATCTCTCTCTCGAAGCATTGGCAAAGCTCTAGCCGCTGATCTTCTAGCTTTTCGCCGAGAAGTTCCAGGTTCGCGCGTTCACTGTCCCGCTGAGCTGTTCTTTCAGCGTCCCTGTCGACGGAATTCAAATAAAGACTTCCACGAGCTGTTGTGCTAATTACCCCAACAATAGCAATCCATGGGAATCACCAGTCTTTCCGCATTCTCTTGGCGTCATTTTTGAATTCAGCTACCCTCAGAAAGCCGAATCCGCCTCGCCAGCAACCTCAGGACCAGCAGTTCGAACTGCCGCCCTTAGCGGAGCACCCTGCTGGGACGGCTACTGCATCCCGCTGACGTCAACCAGATCCGCGCAGATAGCTGAGGCGGATAGAAACCAACGCCGCGATTTATCTGTCATTCTTAACCTGTCTGACTTCCCCGAAGAACCGTTGCCTAACCACCTGAACACTTGAAACCAGCCGCGCCTACTTGGGACAGTGCCTGAGCCCGACGGTCAGAAAAGCGATGCGCCCGTAGACCTCTCCTGCCCACTCTTCTTTTGAAGGGCCCCGCACGTCACAGTAACATCGGGTAGGTAACGCGGTGCCTCCTTGGTGAGCCGAATCGCCGCGATCATCAAAGATGTCCTAGGCCGGACACCGGAGGTGTAATGGCGGACAGGATCAGCAAAGACAGGCGAAGCTGGAACATGTCGCGGATCAGGTCTAGCAACACGGGACCTGAACTTGCCGTGAGGAAAACTCTGCACGCGATGGGCTATCGCTTCCGGCTTCACCGCAGCGACCTGCCAGGCCGCCCCGACATCGTACTTCCGAAGTACAACGCCGCGGTTTTTGTGCATGGCTGCTTTTGGCACCGTCATGAGGGGTGCCGCTACGCTTACAGTCCGAAGACTCGGCAGCGGTTCTGGCAGCAAAAATTCGAACGAAACCTTGAACGAGACAGAGTCGTTTCTCAGGAGCTTGCTCTGTTAGGCTGGCGGCAACTGGTTGTGTGGGAATGTGAGACGAAGGACCGGGAGAGACTGGCAGGGATCCTTGCGGATTTTTTCGGCGAAGGGGTGGGTGCTGATGGCTGATCATCAAGATAATTACGATATAACTCAACCTGAGCCGGCCGCGCTGATTGAGTCGTTGAGAGCCTTTGGCTACAGTCTGAAGGCGGCAGTGGCCGATCTAGTCGACAACAGCGTCTCGGCGGAGGCGAATAACGTATGGATTCGCTTCGAATGGGACGGCGCTGATTCATACATCATCATCAAAGATGACGGCACCGGAATGACCGAACGGGGGCTTATTTCGGCCATGCGGCCCGGCTCCAGAAACCCTCTAGAAGAGCGGTCGCCGAAAGATCTCGGTAGATTCGGCCTTGGGCTTAAGACGGCTTCCTTCTCTCAGTGTCGCGGTCTGTTCGTCATTTCCCGGCAGGAAGAGGAACAGCAGGTGTCACGGTGCTGGGATCTCGACTACATCAATGACTCCGGGGAATGGAGGCTGATAAAGAAGTTCGATCGTGATCCGCTCCTCGATGCAGACGAAAGTCTCGAACGCCAGGGTACGGTCGTAATCTGGCGGAAGATGGATAGAGTGGTCGGCAAGTCGAAGCCAAATGATAACACCGCCTACCGGCATTTCCTTGAATCTGTGGAAGATGTAAAGAATCATATGGCGATGGTTTTTCACCGTTATCTCGAAAAGCCGTCCGGCCTCAGGATTTGGATCAATGGAAGGGCTATCGAGGCGTGGGACCCATTCCTAAAGAGTGAGAAAGCAACACAAGAGCTTCCACCTGAGAAGCTTTTTTGCAACGATAAGGCGATCACCGTCACACCGTACGTTCTTCCCCATCAGTCCAAAATCTCTGGGGATACACACCGCAAGGCGTCCGGCCCTAGCGGCTGGAACGCACAGCAGGGATTCTACATCTACCGCAACGAAAGGTTGCTCGTTGCCGGTGAGTGGCTCGGGCTCGGGTTTCAGAAGGAAGAGCACTACAAACTCGCACGCATTCAGGTAGATTTGCCGAACTCTATCGATAGCGAATGGCAGATCGACGTCAAGAAATCGCATGCCAAGCCGCCAGGTCCGCTGCGTGCTGACCTGAAGCGCATTGCCCGTCGCACCCGGGAGCAGGCCGTTCAGATTTACAGGCATCGGGGAAAAGTGACCGCGCGACGTACATCTCAGCCGTATGTATTTCTCTGGCAACAGAAAGTCCGACGCGGAAAGTATTTCTACGAGATCAATCGCGATCATCCGCTGATCGTTGACGCCGTGCAAAACGCTGGGAAGGCTTTAGTCGAACCGATGCTGCGTATGCTCGAAGAGACCGTCCCTTCGGCTCATATCATGATTACGAGCGCCGAAGAGCCAGAAAAGGTTTCGTCGCCTTTCGAAAACTGCACATTTGAATCAGTAAGATATCTTATCGAATCGCTTTATACGACTTTTCGTAGTAGCGGATGTAGCCATGAGGGCGCAATATCGCGGTTACACTCAATTGAACCTTTTAATCACAGGCCTGAGTTTCTGGAGGTGTTCAGTACTCAGATGGAAAAAGGCTGACTATGGCTCACTACGGATACGACGACGTAAAGGCTACGATCATGCGGAATCTCCGCAAAGCTGAAACCGTCACAGCAGAAATGGTCAGCAACGAAATCCGCATGCTGCTAGACGCTTTCAGGGCCGCCAACCTCGTTGACGACATCGACGCCGATGCGCTTTACCGTGACATTACCAGTCAGATTAGCGTTTGGCAGCCGGATCCATCAGTTCTAAGAGACAAAAAGCATATCAACTGGCTTCCAGAGTGGCGTGCGCAGATCAAATGGGGTTTCTGGGAACGCTATCTTGAGTACTTGGAGGAACAGAAGAACTGGTCGCAGAACATTACGAACAAGCTGCACGCGATCACCGACAGCATACTGGGCGACCTAGGCAATCCGAATGGCTCTGGTTCATGGGACCGTCGGGGCATGGTCGTCGGCGACGTTCAGTCTGGAAAGACTGCGAACTACACTGGTCTTATCTGCAAGGCAGCGGATGCGGGCTACAAGCTAATCATTGTGCTCGCAGGGATGACCAACGACCTGCGCAGTCAGACGCAGTCTCGACTAGATTCTGAATTCCTCGGTTTTGAAAGTGAGGTCGGTAAACTGCACCAGAACGGCAGCCGGATTGGCGTTGGAAAGCTCGAAGACCATGGTCAGCTGATTGCGCAGCCGCTAACCTACAGCTCGAAGGATGGCGATTTCCGCGCAAAGACGGGAACGAACTTCAAGCTTGGCGGGAACCCTCTGCTCCTAGTTGTCAAAAAGAACACGTCAGTTCTTAAAAGGATTCTTGCGTGGGTTGAAAGTCAAGGAACGACAAATCCCGAAACTGGCGAAAAGACGCTGTATGACATACCTCTCCTTCTTCTTGATGATGAAGCAGACAACGCCTCTGTGAATACAAAGTCCGAAGATTCCGATCCGACAGCAATAAACAAGGCGATAAGGAAGATCCTTAGGACTTTCGCACAGAGCTCATATGTAGGTTATACCGCCACGCCCTTTGCGAATATCTTTATCATGCCGGATGATGAAAAAGCTGACCCTTCGTCACACGGGCGGGATCTATTTCCAAGAAATTTCATTTATTACATAAATCCACCCGTCAATTATGTCGGCGCTGCCAGAGTTTTTGGTTTTCCTGAGGAGATTGACGGCATCGACGCAGAGGATCACAGTCTGCCTCTTATTCGGTCGGCTGAAGATGCTCAGAATGCGTTCCCTCTTAAGCACAACAAGCATCAGAACGTTGATGCTCTGCCCGACTCTCTGATTGAAGCAATTCATGCTTTTATCATTGTATGCGCCGCGAGACGCGCACGCGGACACCACAGGGTCGACAACTCAATGCTCATCCATGTGACGAGGTTCAACAATGTCCAAGCTCAAGTTATCGATCTTGTCGAAACGGAAATCGTCAACATTCAGCGCATGCTTGAGTACCGTACCGGATCACAAGCCAAGGCTCTTCTGAGCAGCCTGCAGAAATTCTGGTACGACGACTTTCAACCGACCTCCGACGCGGTCGTTTCTGAAACCAATGACAGCACGCTGACTGGCCTTGAATGGGACGAAGTCGAGGCTGAACTGCTGGATTCAACCCTTAAGATACAGGTTCGCGGCATCAACGGCGACGCGGGCGGTGTGTTGGACTACGCAGATAACCCCAACGGTCTGCACGTGATTGCTGTCGGCGGTGATAAGCTCTCCCGTGGGCTCACGCTGGAGGGGCTGTCTGTTAGCTATTACATTCGTCCCGCCAAGAACTACGACACACTGCTGCAGATGGGCCGTTGGTTCGGCTATCGTCCCGGTTATCTGGATCTCTGCAGGCTCTATACCACAGAAGAACTTGTCGGCTGGTACCAACATATTTCGCTTGCCACGGAAGAGTTGAAACGCGAATTTCGGCTCATGGAACTCAGCAACCTGACGCCCGAAGAGTATGGACTGAAGGTACGGACGCACCCCGCAGGACTTAGCATCACAGCGGCAAACAAAATCCGCCACGGCCGTAGTATGCAAGTGACTTTCTCTGGCCAAGTATCTCAGACGACCGTATTTCACAAAAATGGTGATCTCCAGAAGGGAAACTTCGACCATACGGCTAGATGGCTCATTCAGCGTGGCCAGGAAGTCGCCACCAAGAACGAAAATATTATCTGGGCAGGCGTAAGCGCAGCAGATGTCATCAGGTTCTTGAATGGGTTTGAAGCTCATCCGCTGTGCCGGAAGGCAGATACCGAACTGTTGGCTAAGTACATCGAAAAACTTAACGGCTACGGCGAATTGAGGAGTTGGACCGTTATGCTGCTCTCTAGCAGGACAGCTCGGAACAGGGCCAAGATCGCCGGACGTGACATAGGTCTGATCCAGCGTACTGACAGCACCCGGGAACACGATATCTACATGCTGAAGAACGCTAACATTTTGAGCCCTGCCGACCAGTATGTTGATCTGGATGACGACCAGATTGATGAGGCTCGAAGGCTCACAGTGCAGGCTTGGGAGGAAGGGAAATCAAGGGCGAAAAAAAGGCCTGATGAACCCAGCGGACCCTTTATACGTGCCGTGAGGCCTCGCGAGAATGGACTTCTGCTCATTTATCCGCTGGATCCCGCTGAAATCCTCAGCGATGGCAAACCGGTGTCCGACAGCCCCTTCATTGGTTTCGCAATCAGCTTTCCGCGCGGTTCTCGCGATGATCTCGTCGAGTACAAGGTGAACACAACATATTGGCAGGATCGCTACGGTAGCGATGAAGATGATGACGAATTTTGATCGACTCTGGAGCGAGATGGAGACCGAAGCGGAGGCGCTTTCGGGGCGCGGGATACTCAAGCGGCGAATTAGTTCAGACGGTAGGTGTCCGATGTTTCTCGGAATCCGCCAGCCGGAAAACAGGCGTGCGTTCATCATCCATGTGGCGAAGGACGTTGCCCCACTCCCCGAAGTGTTGCCTATATCGAAAGGCTTCGATTTCGAGGTTCTCATCGCAGGCGACGAAGACCGCGATGAGGATGTGAGCATAATTCTGTCGGCGGCGCGCGCTGATTACCATGAGGTGTTCGCGGCCATCTGCGATGATATCTTCACGAAACTGTGGAATCTCACCGGATCGCGAGATGCAGTCAATAGTCTTCTCAAACGGATGCGACTCTGGCAGATCTTCTTCGAAAAGCAAGCCGGGGAAGGACTCAGCCGCGAAGCGCAAATAGGCCTCTATGGCGAACTGCATTTTCTCCGTAGATTTGTGCTGTCCCTTCGCATCGATGAAGCAGTACTGCGCTCTTGGATGGGCAGCATCAAACGGCAACACGACTTCCAGTTCGGCTCGTTGTCGGTTGAAGTTAAGACGAGCTCGGCAAAGCAACACCAGACCCTCCACATTGCCAGCGAGCAGCAGCTCGATGAATCGCTTGTGGCGCGGCTTGTTCTGTTTCATCTCTCAGTGTCTCTGGTTGAAAACAGCAAGGACACCCTTCCCGCTATAATCGACGACATCAGACAGACCTTGGCAGGAAGCGAAGCGAGTGTAGAGCAGTTCGACAACATGCTCTTGGAGCGTGGCTTCTCCGATGCCCATTGCCATCTCTACGAACATACCGGGTATTCGATTAGGCGATCTGGCTTCTATTTAGTGCACGATGAGTTTCCGCGTATAAAAGAGGATGAACTGCGCGGTGGGGTCGGGGATGTGAAGTACTCAATATCTCTGAACGGTTGCTCCGACTACGCTGTGAGCGAGGATGATTTCGTCAATGAGCTGAGGCGGGCGCTGCAATGAGCGAACAGGAGCAGTTGGGCAAATTCTCTGAAGACTTGCTTCAGGAGGTTATCTCCGCTGCGGATAGCGATGAAATCGGCGAATTCAGAACCGATCAGTTCACTAGAACTGCTGCGGAGTACCTCATCGAGGCCGGTGAAATTGATGACATCAGTGTTTGCTACTTCAAGGCTCGTGGCATGCAGATCAATGGCTACAACATCAGCCAGGATGAAGGCTGCCTTGACCTGTTCATAACGATATTCAACCAGCTGACACCGCCTCCTTCTGTAACCAAAACCCAGTGCGACACGGCTTTCAGACAGGCGGAAGCCTGTCTTCGCAAAGCGCTCACCGGTCACCACACATCCCTTGAAGAGGCGTCCGAAACGTACGATGCGTTTCAGCGCATCTATGAGATTCGCAATAAGCTGACGAAGTGTAGAATTTACCTTCTAACCGATGGAACGGTTAATCAGGAGACCTTTACAGCAGAAGACGTCGGAGATATTTCAGTCGTACTGAACGTATGGGATATCCGGCGAATCTATCGCTTTACAACCTCGGGAATGAAGTTTGAGCCGATAGAGATCGACTTCGAGAATGAGTATGGTATGTCGCTGCAGTGCCTTTCCTTGGTTGATCCGAATTCCGATTACCAAGGGTATCTCGCCGTGATACCCGGTAACGTTCTCGCTGCCATTTACGATCGCTACGGCCCGCGGCTACTCGAACGTAACGTGCGATCGTTTCTGCAAGCCAGAGGCAAAGTCAATCAGGGGATTCGTAAGACGATCATCGAGGAGCCGCACCGTTTCTTTGCCTATAATAACGGTATTACGGCCACCGCTGACGATATCGATTTTGAAGATGAACCGGGCGGCCTGAAGATTAGGAAAGTGCGCAATCTGCAGATTGTGAATGGTGGTCAGACGACGGCTTCGCTTTTTCATACGGCGAAGAAAGACAAAGCCGATCTCGGCGGGATATTTGTTCAAGCCAAGCTGTCGGTTATCCCTGAGGAACATGTGGATGAGATTGTTCCACTCATCTCCCGGTTCGCAAACAGCCAGAACAAAGTGAACGATGCGGACTTTTTTGCTAACGATCCGTTCCACATTGAAATTGAAGAATTGTCGCGAAGCGTATGGACACCGACATTAGAGGGGACCAGCCGCACGACCCATTGGTTCTACGAGAGAGCGCGCGGCCAGTATATGGACGCGAAGGCGAGGGAAACGACACCGGCCAGAAAGCGACAGTTCGAGGCTCTATGGCCGAGCCGCCAGAAATTCACAAAAACTGACCTCGCCAAGTTCGAGAACACTTGGATGCAGCTGCCGCACATTGTCAGCAATGGTGCGCAGAAGAACTTCAATGATTTCTCGGTCCGGCTCAAAGAACGCGGCAAGGTGAAAGTGGATGTTGAGTATTTCGAACATCTGGTCGCAAAAGCGGTCCTGTTCAAGCGGGCTGACAGGATAGTCCGCGACCAAGATTTTGGCGGGTACAAAGCTAACATTGTCACATACACCTTGGCGTGGCTGGCGCATCACACCTCGCAGCGCATCGATTTGGACCGTATCTGGCAGGAACAGGATCTTTCACCAGTGCTTCAGCAGGCCATTAAGAACGTTTCTCACGAAGTGCAGCGCATCATCACAAACCCTCCGAACAACCGTAACATCACGGAATGGTGCAAGCGGAAGGAGTGCTGGGATCAAGTCAGAGGCGCGACGATTGATATCGGTCAGTCGCTGGAGCGTGAACTGATAGATGTTAGTCGGAGCGCCAGTCGTCGGCCCGACAAAGGCATCGAAGGTCCGAATGATCAGGACTTGGCTCTGATTAAACAGGTATCTGATTTGCCAGCCGAACAATGGTTTCAAATCTCAAAGTGGGCAAAGGAGACCAATAATCTTCAGGGCTGGCAACGCAGTATTGCGTTTTCCATCGGCAGAATAATTAACCGCGGCGGCGCGGTCAGCCCCAAACAGGCCAAGCAGGGAGTCATTATTCTAGAAGAGGCTCAGGACCTTGGCTTTCGCCCGTCAATACATGATGCAGTTTCTGGTGTTGACTGATCAACGGGCAGCCACAGCCTGTGTGGGCACCGCCATGGCGGACCAGATATCGATGATCTCCGCCACCACATCCGCAAGTTGGAATGCCAAGTAAGGCGGTACGGCGTTGCCGATCTGACCGAAGGCGTTCGTTCTGTTGCCATCAAAAAAGTAGTTGTCCGGGAAAGTCTGTAGCCGGGCTGCCTCTCGCACAGTCAGGCTACGGCACTGCGCCGGGTCCGGGTGAATGTAATAGTGGCCGTCCTTGGCGATATGCGAGGTAATGGTGCTGGACGGCTTGTCCCACAGCTGAACTCGGAAGCGATCCTCGAAGTCGGTACCTCCATCTTTTGCCCGGACGTTGGCATGGTTCGGCCACAGGGCTTCCGGGAAGTCTCGAATCTTCGGGGAGGCGCCGGAGCAATGTGCATAACACGCAGCATAAAGGTATCGCTGAAGGTCAGAGGGCATGTGTGCCCTGGCTTGGTGCTGGATCACCCCCCGCAGACGTCCGTCTGAGAGCCATTCACTCAGTTGTGCGGGGATGGCTCTCCCAGGAATAAAGGGTTCTCCGTTATCAGAGAAATGCTCTAGCAGGATGGCGGCATCATCTAGTTGCCGGCGCAGATTTTCTTCGTCGACTTGGGGCAGGACGGATTCCGACCAACCGTTACGGATAGCCGCCACCCAGTCCTCCGCGTCGCGGGAGATCCGCCTACGACCCATGGTTACCAAGCTTCTGACGGACGGTAGGTCACCGATAACTTCCCGGACTGACACCCGATGAGGCGCTTCCGTAAGAGTCGGCAGTGGCAGCGGGCCGGGATAGTCAGAGCGCACTCCCAGCAGGATTACACGGTGCCGGGTCTGCGGCACACCATGCCGCTCGCCCCTGATAACGTAGTCTTCAGGGGCGAGTTCCCCTTCACATTGGGCAGGTCTTGTGAAAGAAAAAATCTGATATGTGTGTTTAGTTGAGGGCTGCGGAATCTCCAGTCTCTCCTCTGCGGAAAGCCCCTCCCAAGGATCGCGCAGGTCCGAGAGGATTTTTTGGAAGATCCGGCTGTTCTTGTGACGGGATGAAAGGATTCCCTTCACATTCTCCATCACGAAAACGGTAGGCTGATATGCTGCAACAATCTTTAGGTATTCTTGGTATAGGGTGTGGCGCCGATCCCCCTCGAAGCTTTCCGACCCCTTCATCCTTGCCCGTCCAATTACCGAATAGGCCTGACAGGGTGGGCCGCCCAAGAGCACCCATTGCTGCGCGCCATCCACGGCGGTGCCGATGCGACCCAAGACCTGATTGAGCGGCGCAACTCCAAGTTCGGAATGCCAGGCAATATGCGCGGCGGCTCGTGCTTGCTCCGGATAAGCATCGAGAAGATCCTGTCGAGTGACGCCTTTCTCGCCCCGGATGTAGTCGTAATAAAGCTCCGGTGCATCGCCTAGTGCAAACTGCCGGAAGAAGCTTCTCAGCTCAAGCGTGCGGTGAGCGGCGTTATCCTTCTCGATTGACAGGCGGACATCAAAACCAAGATGCCCGCTGTAGGCGGCAAACCCTTCGCTGAGCCCTCCAGGACCCGCGAAGAGATCCACTACCGGAACGCTGGTTTTCCCTTGTATTCTTTGGTAATCCACGTCGGCCTCCGACCTTGATGATGCAGTACTCCCCCGGCTGCCAGATCCGAATACAGCCTGCGTACCGTATTCCGTGGTCGATTCTACAGTGCAATATCAAGCAGCGTTAATTTTATGGGCAATCGCTCCGCTCTCTTGGGAGGTTCTTTAACGCGGTTACCCGGTGAATTTCGGAACGGCTCAGTGCTAACGACGAGGAGGGCAAAGAGTTCCCAACAAACGCCACAGGAGGGAAATCTGGGCTTAACGATCGCTCTGCAGTACGAGTAATCGTCATTGCGGCCATCGCTCAGCACCACTTGCTGTCCTGACGAGACAGTAGTCCCTTCCCAACGCAATCTGTCCCCGACCTTGGACAAGGTATCGAGTGTTTCCTCGACTACCTTCTGGGTTTGATCGTTTTCAGGAGGTGCCCCCGCACCAACTCCTGCCAGTCGACGATTTGTTCGAGCTGCTCGAACTCTGCTCGCATGTCCGAGATCAACAGCCTGGCTGTCTTCTTATCCACCATCCGCACGAATCTCCTTGACCGCTCATGCTATGTCACGACGACCCCTCAATCGTGGCCTGCGCTGATTGACGGAAAGACCTGAACGGAATGGACAGCGATCCCGCCATGATACCTGTATTTCTCTGGTAGATGGGTCTTGTGCGGAGCATTGGTCCCGGAAATGCGCACGGAAATATCAATTATTTAACTGCGAAAGAAAAGTGAAATTCCCCTATTTGATTCGTTCATTTAATTTCCAATTTATTAAAACGATAGGCTGCAATTGGTCTGCAAGCTATTGATTTTAAAAAAATATAAACAAATTCATCATATCCATTTGAGAAACTCATCACAAATTCGCAATTAATCGCTTTTCAGTTTTGTTGCATGCCGCTAGATCGCTTCTCTATTTTCTTGGCAATTGCCATCGGCACTGGCGGAGCGAGGCCTTGGTGATAATGCGTGCCGGGCATAAGTGCGCTATCGAACAAACCGCGGTCATCGCGGCCACCGAGACTGGCAAATGGTGCCGCTGGGCGTCGGCCTGGACGTGATCGCGGGGGGCCGTGCCGCGCAGCCTGTTGGTGGCCGGGGTTGCGGCGCAGGCACCGGCCGTCGCGGACGATGATCCGATGCTGACCCGCTTCGAAGACATCTTCACGCAACCCAGCGAGCATGCGGGTGGCATACTGCCATCACCTACATGGCCTGGTGCGCTGGTCGGCAACACCGCCGAGCGATCATGAGGGCTTTTCCGTATAGGCTGACTGCCCGGTGCGCGTTATGCTCAGCCGATGTATGTGAAACCGGACCAGGCATGACGCGCGCAAGCAGCCAGCAGCCGTTCTCTATCCTTCAGATGCCGGCCTTACTTCTATCCGGACTTCTGTTCACGTTGGTCGCGGCGGTCTATTTCCTGGCGTCGGAAGTGGGCATGTGGTTCATGTTCCGGGATCCGCCGCTCACCCTGATCGCGCCCGCCAGCGGTGTTGCTCTGGCGCTGATCTATCGCCTTGGCTACCGCGTGATGCCGGCGGTCGCTCTGGCCGCCCTGCTGTATCAGCTGCGTGTGGGGATGGCCGTGCCAGATGCGCTGCTTCTGGCCACCGGGCAGGCCGTTGCGCCGCTGGTCGGCGTCTGGTTGCTGCGGAACTTCACGGATTTCTCGCCCCGCCTCGGTCGTATTTCCGACGTGCTCGCGCTGGTGCTGGTGGGTGGCGCGCTGGGCGCCGGCGTCAGTTCCGCCGCCGGTGCCCTGGTCATGGCCGGTATCGGTGAATGGCGGCTGCTGGGATTTACCGACTACTGGTGGGTCTGCTGGGTGGCGGATCTGATGGGCGTTCTTATCATTTCGCCTCTGTTACTGGCCTGGCGGACACCGCAGCCGCATGACTGGCCGCGACGGCGCGTTGTGGAATTGCTCGCCTTGCTCGTGCTTCTGGTGGCGGTGGGGATAACGGTCTACGGTGACCGCCTGATGTCCGAGCTGACCAGACCGCTGTCCTACGTGGTCTTTCCCCTGATGATCTGGGCCGCGATCCGCTTTTCGACCCGTGAACTCAGCGTGATGATTATGGCGGCGGCGGCCATTGCCGTGCCATTTACGGCTGCGGGCACCGGCCCCTTCATCATGGGCAGTGACCAGGCCAACCTGCTGTCGCTGCACGGCCACCTTGGCCTGCTCTCCCTCACCGGCCTCATGCTCGGTGCGGCCACGGCCGAACGTAGAAACGCCATGAAGGCCCTGACCGAGAGCGAGGCAAAGTACCGCCTGCTGGTGGAAAATCAGAGCGAGGTGGTGCTGAAGCTGGGCGCGGATACCCGGATTTTATTCGCCAGCCCCTCGTTCCATCGTCTGTTCGGCACTGCCGATGGCGCGGTGGTTGGCGAGCCACTGGCGTTGCCGGTCCACCAGGGTGACCCGCGCCTCGATCGGGAGCTATTCACCACGCTGACGCAGCCGCCCCATGCGGCCTACCTTGAGCATCGCGTGGATATTCCCGGCGGCGAGTGCTGGCTGGCCTGGGCCTGCAAGGCAGTCAAGGACGATGACGGCACGGTGACCGGGATTGTCTGTGTGGGTCGGGATGTCACCGAGCGTCGCGCGGCGGAAGCACGGGCACGCCGTCATCTGCAGGAACTCGGCCGGGTCGGCCGGATCAGCGCCATGGGGGAAATGGCTGGCGGGCTGGCCCATGAGCTGAATCAACCGCTGTGCGCCATCATGAGTTTCGCGCAAGCGTGTCGGCGTTTGCTGGACAAGCCGGAAAGCACACCGGAACTTCGCAACGCTCTGGACCGCGTGGTGGTCAATGCCGATCGCGCCGGCAACATCATCCGTCAGATGCGGGCCTTCGTGCGGAATGAGGAGCCCGTACTGGAGTCCGCCGATATGAATGCGCTGATTCGCGAGGTGCACGGCCTGACGGTGGGTGATGCGATCCGGCATCAGGTCCATATCACCCTGGCGCTGGCATCGGATCTGCCGCCGGTCGCGGTTTCACCCATTCAGATCCAGCAGGTCCTGGTAAACCTTATTCGCAACGCGGTGGAAGCGGTCGACGGAGTAGAGACCGAAAAGGGCGACAGGGTGGTGAGTGTAAAATCCTCTCTGGCGGAGGACCGCCATGCGGTCGAAGTGCGCGTGGCGGACACCGGGCCGGGCATCCCGGAAACCATGCGCGAGAGCCTGTTCGAGCCGTTCGTTACCCGTCGCGTCGAGGGCCTTGGCCTCGGCCTGTCCATCAGCCGCTCCATCATTGAGGCCCATGGCGGGCGCATCACTCTGGAGGACCAGGGCGATCACGCCGTCTCCGGAGCGCAATTCCGGGTCCGCCTTCCGATCGCCGAACCGGGAGTCCGTGCGCATGCAGTCTGAGCAACGCCGCGCAAGCTGTGTGTTTGTCGTCGACGATGAGGAAGATGTGCGGGACGCCATCGCCCTGCTGGTGAAATCGCATGATCTGGAGACGCGGACTTTTCCTTCCGTCGATTTCTTCCTTGCCCAGTTTGACCCCGAGCAGCCGGGTTGCCTGGTGCTTGACGTGCGCATGCCGGGCCGCAGCGGTCTGGAGCTTCAGGAGTGGCTTGCCAGGCATGCCATCCCGCTACCGATTATTTTCGTCTCCGGCCACGGTGATATTCCGATGGCGGTACGTGCCGTGCATCGGGGCGCCGTGGACTTTCTCCAGAAGCCCTTCTCCGATGGTCAGCTGCTGGAGCGCATCGACACCGCACTTGAACTGGACGCCCGTCGGCGCGAAGAGGCGGCCGTTACCGCGGACGTGCGCCGCCGGCTCGATGCCCTGACGCCTCGCGAGCGTGAAGTGCTAACCCTTCTGATGGACGGTAAACCCAACAAGCTGATCGCCAGAGCGCTGGACGTCAGTCCCCGTACCGTGGAAATACACCGAGCCCGTGTATTGCAGAAGATGGGCATGGACAACGCCTCGCAGCTCGTGCGGGTCATGCTCGAGGCCGGCCTGGAGGTCGACCTGCGCGAACATCGTCAGTAGGCGGTCGGCCCGCGTCACGCGAGCATCAGGCCGCCATCCGGCGGCATTCCTCTGCGCAGCGCCGGCATGCTTCGGCGCACTCCTTACAGTGGTCGTGCTCGAAGCGGTCACACTCCGCGCCGCAGGCTTCGCAGATTTCCGCACAGACACCGCATATCCGGGCGGCCTGGGAACTGCCCCGCGCCATGTAACCGGCTGCGATCCGGCAGATCTCGGCGCAGTCGATGTTCAGTTTAATGCAATCCGCCATCTCCCCGGGGTCAGGTTCGGCCAGGCACGCACTGGCGCAGTGATCGCAGGCGGTGGCGCAGGTATAGCAGCTGTCAATACAGGACTGGAATGTTTGGTGGGCCATGGTGACATCTCCTTGTCGAGTTGATCCAGAAAGTATGAAGGGGTTCGGTCCCGCTTCAAGGCTGGTGCTGCCGCAACGCCCGCCAGGACTTTCCTGGAATTGTATGCGCGCAGGGCGCAGGCTCATTGGCATCCACCACGCCCAGGCTTGTCCGCCCCACGGATGCGCGGTGCTACCCGGCGGCGCACATCGTTGCACCTTGATCAGCTCGGTGGTTTCGTGCTCTTCTAACCCGGCTATGTCCAACCTACGGGTGTGCCGCCTGCTGGCGGGTCTGACCGCTTTTCTTCTCATGGTCGCCTTCGCGTCCCACGGAGCGATTGCGGCCACGATGATGTTTGGCGGCGACGCGCATGGCATGGAATCGGCGGAGATGGTCTACTGCGACCACTGCAACGCGGATGCCGATACCGCCCCGCTCTGCCATGCGCACGTCTGCGCGCCTTCCGCTGCGGTTTCCAGCGGCCAGACGGCTGTCGCCCCGAAGAACCGGCCTCATGTTCCGATCCGGAACGACACACTGGGCCGAGGCCGAACGCCGACACCGGAACTCCATCCTCCAAAACCCCAGCACATCTGAGGTCGACGGTGTCGCTCGATTGAGCGGCACATGCGCTTCGTGGCCAGCTGCCGGGCGGCGTGCGCCGCTTGGCCACGAGAGCGACATGCCGGCGTGCGGGGACAGCCTGACGGATGAAGAAATCGCGGCGGTTCTGGCATATATCAAGAGCACCTGGCCCGCGCAGTCTGCGCACCGCGATCCGCTGATGTCCGTGGAAAAGGAGGAAACAACCATGCCCCACCACGATCATCCCGGTTGGCTGACGCGCCGTGCCTTCCTGGCCTGCGGCGGCCTGGGTCTGGCGCTGCTTCCTGTCTGGGCGCGTGCACTGGCGGCGCCGGATCAGGCGCCGCTGCGACTGCGCCCCGAGCCCACCAGGCTCTCCGTGCATCCGGAGGTGCCCGAGGTTCAGGGCGCCTGGGGCTATAACGGTGAAATCCCCGGGCCGGTGCTGAGCTACCGCCAGGGAGAGCGGTTGCACGTGACGCTGGAGAACGGGCTGGAACAGCCCACCACCATTCACTGGCACGGCATCCGCCTGCCCAACGCCATGGATGGGGTGCCGCACGTCACACAGGCGCCGGTCAGGCCTGGAGAGCGGTTCGAGTACGCATTCGATCTGCCCGATGCCGGCACCTATTGGTATCACCCGCACCTCAACGGCTCCGAACAACTGGCCCGGGGCCTGGTCGGGGCGCTGGTTGTGGAAGAGCCGGAGCCCTATCCTGTGGATCGGGAACTGCTCTGGGTACTGGACGACTGGCGGCTCACCAGGGAAGGGCGCATCAGCGAGCACTTCGATGACTCCCACGACATGAGTCATGGAGGGCGCGTCGGCAACACGGTGACGGTAAACGGACGAATGCCCCACGATCTACATGTCCGCCCCGGGGAACGTCTCCGCCTGCGCCTGATCAACGCCGCCAATGCGCGGATATTCTCCCTGTCCTTCGGGGACCTGCCGGTGCATGTCATTGCCCTGGACGGCCAGCCGGTGGCCCCGCACGAACCCGAGGGCGGAAAACTGGTGATTGGCCCTGCCATGCGAGCCGATCTGGTCGTCGACTGCACGGGGGATACCGGTCGTGTCATGAATATCCGTGACGACTTCTACCCGGGCATGGATTTTACGGTCATGCGTCTGGCATGGCGGGGTAAACCGGTCCGCAACGCCAGCCCGGGGGCGCCACCGCCGCCGCTGCCCCGCAATCCGGTGCCCGAACCCGTGCTGCAGGGTGCGGAACGGCAAGAGATCGCCTTTGGCGGCGGCATGATGGGTAGCCAGGGCATGCGGGAGATGATGCGAATGATGCGCCAGGGTATGGCCTGGACGGTCAACGGAAAACCCGTTCACAGCCCCGGCAGGCACGACCATCCCCCGCTGTTCACCCTCCAGCGAGGGACAACCTGTCGGATCGTGTACCGGAACGATACGGCCTGGCACCACCCGATCCATCTGCATGGTCATCACTTCCGCGTGCTCAACCGTAACGGTAGCCCCGAGCCTCACCAGCCGCTGCGCGACACGGTGCTGATGAATCCCCGGGAAACCGTCGAAACCGCCTTCGTCGCGGATAACCCCGGTGACTGGATGCTGCATTGTCACATCCTTGAACATCAGGCAGGCGGCATGACGGGGCTTATCCGCGTCCGGGCCTGAAGGCCCTTCCATCGAAACACTCTGGAGATTCGCCATGAAAAACATGTTATTTGCATTGCTGACAACGGCCGGCCTGCTCGCCACCGGCACGGCGCTGACCGATCACGCCCCCTTGCACGCCACCCTGTACAAGAACCCCCAATGCGGCTGCTGCGAAGGCCACGCCGCACATCTGCGGGAGCACGGGTTCACGGTGGATGAAATACCCACCCATGAAATGCCTGTACTCAAACAGGAGCATGGAGTAGGCCGGGAATTGGCGGGCTGTCACACCACCCTGGTGGACGGCTATGTGGTTGAGGGGCACGTCCACGCGGATCTGATCCACCGGCTACTGGACGAGCGGCCGGCGATCACAGGCATTTCACTGCCGGGCATGCCCACTGGCTCACCGGGCATGCCCGGCCCGAAGCCCGAACCGCTGACGGTGTATGGCTTCGACGGCGAGCGGGCCACGGAATTCGGCACGCAGTAGCGTTCCCGCCTGGCGGGGAAGAGCCGTGAGTCACTGTCCAGGACACCCATGAAGAGTTTGACCACCGTCAGCTACGCGCTGACAGTGATTCGATAATGCGACATTCGCCGATCACGCCGCCCTCGCAGCAGGCACTCAAGCGCTCGAGCTCGGCCTCCAGGGCGTGCAGGTCGCGAAGGCGCATCCGTACCTGCTCGAGCTGCTCGTCGACTTTAGCGTCGACGGCCGCGCAGGAGGCCTCGCGCCGGTCGGCCAGGCCGAGCAACTCGCGGATATCGTCAAGACTGAACCCCAGCGCACGACAACGTCGGATAAAGAGCAGACGGTCGCGCTCGTTCTCCGTATAGAGCCGATAGCCGGACGCGGTGCGGCCCGCGGAAGGCAGTAGCCCGAGGTGGTCGTAATAGCGGATGGTAACGGCCCTGGTGCCGGTGGCCTTTGCCAACTGCCCCACGGTGTAGTGCTTGTCAGTACTCGCCTTCGGCATCTCCACTTGACCTTATAGCCACTATAACCTTCATTCTAGGTCCGACAGGCTCCTGGAGCCATCAGGCCGCGAAGGAGGATCGGACAGTGGATCGATGCTGTGACCACAAGGCTGGCGAACTTGCGCAGCTGCGCGCCAGGCAGGGGCGCGTGCTCTACATCGTACTGGCAATCAATGCCGTGATGTTCTTCGTCGAGTTCACGGCCGGTTGGCTGGTGCACTCGACCGCGCTGCTCGGCGACTCGCTCGATATGCTGGGCGACGCTCTGGTGTACGTCATTTCGCTCTACGTGCTGCATCGGGGCGTCCGCGCCCGTGCCGGAGCGGCACTCTTCAAGAGCGGTTTTCTGATGCTGCTCAGCTTTCTGATCATCGGCGAGGCCATCCGCAAGAGCATCGTGGGCGTGGTGCCCGAGGCTGGCTGGATGGCCTTGATCGGTTTCATCGCGCTTGCCGCCAACCTGACCTGCCTCGGTCTGCTTTATCGCCATCGCGGCGATGACGTCAACATGAGCTCGACCTGGCTGTGTTCGCGCAACGATGTCATCGCCAATCTGAGTGTGCTCGCCGCCGCGGGGCTGGTTCTGCTCACGGAGTCGCTCTGGCCGGACATGGTGGTCGGCGTCGCGCTCGCGCTGCTGTATCTGCACTCTTCCCGGCAGGTGGCGCGCGATGCCTGGCCGCAGTGGCGCGTGCGCCGCACGCCAGAAGGTTACCGGGAAGTGTCGTAGACTGCGTGGGGTGGAACGAGCAATGCGGGGCCAATGGCTCGCGGCCCGCCCTGAAGTGGTCTGCATGACCACGGTTGCAGGTGGCTGGCGACAAGCGTTGTTCCATCGTCAATTGAGGAGTCAGCGGCCATGCAGACGCGCACTGTCACGTTCACCAATCGCGAGGGGATCCAGCTCGCTGGCCGGCTCGAGCTGCCCGTCGGCGGCACGCCAGTCGCCTTCGCGTTGTTCGCCCACTGCTTTACCTGCGGCCAGAACCTGCGCGCGGCCAACCGCATCAGCCGTGCCCTTGCCGCCGAGGGCATCGCCCTGTTGCGCTTTGACTTCACGGGACTGGGAGAGAGCGAGGGCGAGTTCGCCGACACCGGAGTCAGCGCCAACGTTGATGACCTGGTTGCCGCGGCGGAATTCCTGGAGCGGGAGTTTGAGGCCCCCGGCATTCTCATCGGTCACTCGCTGGGAGGCGCCGCGGTCCTGCAGGCGGCGGAGCGCATTCCCTCGGCGAAGGCGGTGGCCACCATTGCCGCGCCGGCCGAGCCCGCGCACGTGCTGCATCTCATCGGCGACGCCGTGGAGCAGATTCGGAACGAGGGTTCAGCCGAAGTCAGCCTCGCCGGTCGCCGTTTCCGGATTGGCCGGCGGTTCCTGGACGATCTGGATCAGGCCCGCATGGACCGGCACATCGCCGGACTGCGGCGGGCGTTACTGCTGTTCCACTCGCCCATGGATCGGATCGTCGGCATCGACAATGCCTCGCATATCTTCCAGCAGGCAAAGCACCCCAAGAGTTTCATTTCCCTGGACAAGGCCGACCATCTGCTGTCGGACGACGCCGACGCCGAGTACGTGGGGCGCACGATTGCCGCGTGGGCGCACAAGTACCTGCCTGCCCACCTGGCCGAGCGCGCCGAGGAGGATCTCCGCGACAACCAGGTGACGGCCTGGACGGGGAGCACCGGGTATCGCACCGAGATCCTGGCCAATGGTCATGTGCTGGCGGCGGACGAGCCGGCCAGTGTGGGCGGGACCAATACCGGGCCGGACCCCTATGCGCTGCTACTGTCGGCGCTTGGCGCCTGTACCGGTATGACGCTGCGGATGTATGCCGACAGGAAGCAGTGGCCCGTGGAGGGTATCCTGGTGGCGCTGAATCACGAGAAGATCCACGCCGAGGACTGCAAGCACTGCGAAACCCGGGAAGGCAAGGTGGACAGCATCACGCGTCGGCTGCGTATCGAGGGGCCGCTCTCGGGCGCGCAGCTGAAGCGGCTGGTGGAGATCGCCGACCGCTGTCCGGTACACCAGACCCTGCGTTCCGAAGTCGTCATCGACACATCGCTGGATGCGCCGGAGCAGCCCCCGGATGCCACCCGCCGGCGTCCGTAGCGGGCCGATCCCCTGCCGGCGCAAGGTCCCGCGGTGCCCGGGCGCGCCGACAGTCCGATACAGGCCTCGGCCGTTGTATGGCATGATCCTGTCTCGTAGCCCGCTGATCAGAGAAACCTAGAGAGAGCATCCGATGCAGACGCCGGATCAGCCGGTCCTGAGAGATATTGTGCTCGTCGGCGGCGGTCACAGCCACGTGGTGTTGCTCAAGCGCTTCGGCATGAAGCCGGTGCCCGGCGTGCGGCTCACCCTGATCTGCCGGGACACCCACACACCCTACTCCGGCATGCTCCCAGGCTACATCGCCGGGCATTACAGCTACGACCAGGTGCACATCGACCTCGGCCGCCTGGCAGAATTCGCCGGTGCCCGCTTCTACCGCGACGAGGCGGTGGGGCTGGACCTGGACGGCCGCCGGGTGCTGTGCCGCAGCCGCCCGCCCGTGCCCTACGACTACGCGTCCATCAACATCGGCTCCACGCCCGGCACGAGCCAGGTGCAGGGGGCTGACGAGCACGCGGTCCCGGTCAAACCCATTCACCGCTTCAACGACCGCTGGCTGAGCCTCTTGCGGCGCGTCCGTGAACACCCCGGGGCGACGCGTATCGCCGTGGTGGGTGCCGGCGCCGGCGGCGTGGAGCTGACCCTGGCCATGCAATACCGCCTGCGCAACGAACTGCGCGCCCTGGGCCGCGACCCGGACGAGCTGGAATTTCACCTGTTCACTGACAGGCCGGACATCCTGCCGACCCACAATCGCCTGGTTCGCCGCGGTTTCGAACAGGTATTGGCGGAGCGCGGCGTGATGGTGCACCGGAACGCCGAAGTCCGGCAGGTGTCGGCCGGGCAGGTCCGCACGGCAGGCGGCGACACGCTGGATGTGGACGAGATCGTCTGGGTCACCGAGGCCGTCGGCGCCCCCTGGCTGCGGGGCACGGGCCTGGCTCTGGACGACAACGGCTTCATTCAGGTTGCCGACACGCTGCAGACCGTAACCGACCCACGGGTATTCGCCGCGGGCGATATCGCCACCATGGTGAACCATCCCCGGGAAAAGGCCGGCGTGTTCGCGGTCCGCCAGGGGCGCCCCCTGGCCGACAACTTGCGGCGCGCCGTGGAGGGCCGCCCCCTGCGGCCCTACCGGCCCCAGCGGCACTGGCTGGCGCTGATCAGCACCGGCGATCGCCATGCGGTGGCCTCCCGAGGCCCCATCGGCTTTCGCGGCGACTGGGTCTGGCGCTGGAAGGACTGGATCGACCAGCGCTTCATGGCGAAATTCAGTGAGCTCCCCGCCATGGAGGACAGCCCCGCCGCCGGGCGGTCCTCCGTCCGGCTCGACGAGGACGAAGCGGCCCAGGCCATTTCCGCGGTGGCCATGCGCTGCGGCGGCTGCGGCGCGAAGGTGGGGGCCACGGTGCTCTCACGTGCCCTGGAATCCCTGCGGCCGGTGGACAGGGACGACGTCATCATCGGCCTGCACGCGCCGGATGACGCCGCCGTGATGCGCGTACCCCCCGGCAAGGCCGTGGTCCACACCGTCGACTTCTTCCGCGCCTTCATCGACGACCCCTACGTGTTCGGCCGGGTTGCGGCGAATCATGCGCTGGGTGACATCTTCGCCATGGGCGCGGAGGCACAAAGCGCAACCGCCGTGGCCACCGTGCCCTCCGGGCTGGAGTCCAAGGTGGAGGACACGGTGTTCCAGATGATGTCCGGTGCCCTGGAGGTGCTCAACGACGCCGACTGCGCCCTGGTGGGCGGGCATACCGGGGAAGGCCGTGAGCTGGCCCTGGGCTTCGCCGTCAACGGCCTGATCGACGCCGACGGCGACACCGCCCTGCGCAAGAACGGCATGCGGCCCGGAGACGTGCTCATTCTCACCAAGCCCATCGGTACCGGCACACTGTTCGCGGCTCACGCCCGACTGGGCGCCCGGGGTCGCTGGATCGACGCCGCGCTGGAATCCATGTGCCAGTCCAACCGCCTGGGCGCCCGCTGCCTGCGCGAGCACGGTGCCACCGCCTGCACTGACCTCACCGGCTTCGGCCTGCTGGGCCACCTGGTGGAAATGACCCGGCCCTCGGGTGTGGACGCCGAGCTGGACCTCTCGGCGCTGCCGGTGCTGGACGGCGCCGAGGAAACCTCCGCCGCCGGTATACTCAGCTCTCTGCAGCCGGCCAACACGCGGCTGCGGCGGGCCCTGCGCAACCAGCCGGAGACCGTGGACCATCCCCGCTACCCGCTGGTGTTCGACCCCCAGACCGCTGGCGGCCTGCTGGCCAGCGTGCCCACCGAGCGCGCGGACGCCTGCGTTCAGGCTCTGCGGAATCTGGGCTACCGGCACGCGGCCGTGATCGGCCGGGTATTGCCCCAGGGCGACGCCCTGGAGCCCATCGTGCTCAGGCCGTGACGGAGGGCGCCACCACGTGTTCGATCACCCGCCGCAGACCATCCCGTTCCGCCTCCGGCCTGAACAGCGGCGCCCGCGCCAGGCAGTGACGGCGCAGTGCGTCCAGGAAGTCCGGTTCGCGCTCCGCCCGCAGCAGCGCCGCGCGCAGGGCCGCGGTGTCGGCGGTGGGGTAATAGCCCGGGTAATCGTCGCCCAGCAGCCCCCGGTTGCCGGGGATATCGGAGGCGATCACCGGCAGCCCGGCCACGCAGGCCTCCGACACCACATTGGCACCGCCTTCCATCACCGAGCTCATCACCATCAGCCGCGCCCGGGCCATGAGCCGGCGCACCTCGGCGTGGGGCACCTCGCCGCGCCAGCGGAAGCGCGGGTTCACCGCCATCTCCTCGCGCGCCGCCGCCTCCCACTCGGCGTTGTGGGCCTTGCCCACGTTCACCACTCGCAGCCGCGAGCCGGCGGGCAGGTCGCCCACCGCCCGCGCCGCGCGCAGGGAATCCTTCTCCTCCCGCAGATGGCCCACCACGCACACCTCGAAGGCGGACCGCGGCGGCGGCAGACGTCTCGTCAGCGGCAGGGCCGACTGGAGCACCGGGTGCAGCTTCGGATGGAAGCGGGCGGGAATGTCGTCCCCCACACGGTCATGCAGGCCGATCAGCGCATGGGCGCGTTCCATGCTCTCCAGGGTGGTGTCCGGATGGCTGCGCTGGAACCGGTAGATGTCCGTGCCCGTCAGAACCACCAGCAGGGGCCTGTCCGGATGGGCGATACTGAAACGGCGGATGGCGTCCGCGCTGCGCCAGGCGTGCAGCGCGATCATCAGCTCCGCTGGCCGGCCGTCGTACTCCACCGACACGTCCACCCGGTGACCCAGCCGGCGCAGAAAACGTGCCCAGCGCGTGGCCGTGGCCCGATTGCCGGCGCGGGAGCCCCGGCCCGCCGGCGTAATCAGTATGATGTTCATTGTCTTCCCGCCGTGTTCAGGGAGAGTGACTGATGGAGGTACCGTCCACCCGTCCCGTGACGTCGGCCGATCTGGTGCAAATGCTCGACGACGCCCGTCAACGTACCATCGAACTGACGCGCGATCTCACCGGCGAGCGCCTGCTCGGGCCAAAGCTCGCCATCGTCAATCCGCCCCTGTGGGAGCTGGGGCACCAGGGTTTCTTCCACGACCACTTCGCCCTGCACCTGTTTCATGGTCTGCCAGGGTACCGGTTGCCGGACGCCCACCGGCTGTATGACTCCGGCGCCATCCCCCACGACGACCGTTGGGCGCTACCCCTGCCCACCCTGGACGAGACGTTGGCCTATCTTCAGACCGTGCGCGACGCCATGGTAGCGCGCCTGCCCGACGGCATGGCCAGCGAGGCGGAAAGCTACGTCTACCAGCTCACCACGTTCCACGAGGACATGCACGGCGAGGCCTTCACCTACACCCGCCAGACCCTGGGCTACCCGCCGCCTGTCCTGAGCGGTGAGATAGTGCCCGAACCGGACATCTCCGGCCCGCTGCCCGGGGACGTACATGTGCCCGGCGGCCAGCACCAGCTCGGCTCGGATGAAACCGTGCCGTTCCGATTCGACAACGAGAAGGGTGTCCATATGGTGGATGTCCCGCCGTTCCGCATCGGCCGCGCGCCGGTCACCAATGCGGAGTTCGCCGCCTTCGTGGTAGACGGCGGTTATCGCCGGGCGGAGCTCTGGACCGAGGCCGGCTGGCAGTGGCGGAGCAAACAGCAACTGGATGCCCCTATCTGCTGGCGTCTCGTGAACAATGGTGGCTGGGAGGTGCGCTGGTTCGACCGCTGGATGCCGCTGCCGCCGCACCAGCCCGTGACCCATGTAAGCTGGTTCGAGGCCGATGCCTATTGCCGCTGGGCGGGCCGCCGGTTGCCCACGGAGGCGGAGTGGGACATGGCGGCCAGTCGGGTACCGCATTCGGACGGCAATGGGCTGCAGCCCGGCAGGCGCCGCTATCCCTGGGGTGATGTGCTGCCCGTGACCGTGCCCGCCAACCTCGACGGCCACAGGCTCGGCTGCGTCGACGTGGCGGCCTATCCGGATGGCGACAGCGCCTTTGGCTGCCGGCAGATGATGGGCAACGTCTGGGAGTGGACGGACTCGGTGTTCGGCCCGTTCCCGGGCTTCCGCGCCGAGCTCTACAAGGACTACTCGGAGCCCTGGTTCCCCGAGGCCAGGCGCGTGCTCCGCGGCGGCGCCTGGGCCACCCGGAGCCGAATGATCCACAATGGTTACCGCAATTTCTTCACACCGGAGCGCAACGATATCCTGTCAGGTTTCCGCACCTGCGCCATTTGAAGGACACTCGGCCGCGGGGTGGATCAAGCGCAGCGGATCCACATGGTGCAGAGCCAACTGAAGCCAACGCTGCGCAAATGGCGCGCAGCAGCACAAAACGCCGGGAGAACAGCCGAATGATCAGACGAACCAGCATTGTTGCGGCCTTGGTGGCCATGCTCGCCACCCCCACACTCGCCGCCCAGACCTTCGTCTTCACGGCCATCCCGGACGAGGACGAAACCCGTCTGCAGCAACGCTTCCAGCGCGTGGCGGACTACCTGGCGGAGGAGCTGGATACCGACGTGCGCTACATTCCGGTGAAGTCCTACGCGGCGGCGGTTACCGCCTTCCGCAACAACCAGGTGCAGCTAGCCTGGTTCGGCGGGCTGTCCGGCGTTCAGGCGCGGCGGCTGGTCCCCGGCTCCCGGGCCCTGGCCCAGGGCGTGGAGGACCCGAACTTCAGAACGTACATCATCGCCCATCACAGTACCGGCCTGACGCCATCGGACACGCCGCCCGAGGGCCTGCGCGGGCTTACGTTCACCTTCGGCTCCAAGAGTTCCACCTCCGGCCGGCTCATGCCCGAGTACTATCTGCGACAACACTTCGGCGAAACGCCGGAGGCGCTGTTCCGGCGCGTCGGCTACAGCGGCAATCACTCCCGCACCATCGCACTGGTGGCGTCCGGCGCCTACCAGGCGGGCGCGGTGAACTACACGGTATGGCACAACGAGGTGGACGCGGGGCGGGTGGACGCGGACGCCGTGCGGGTGGTCTGGAAGACCCCGCCCTATCCGGATTACCAATGGACCATCCGGGGCGACGTGGATCAGCGCTTCGGCGCGGGCTTTGCCGACCGCGTCCGCCAGGCCCTGCTGGACATGGATGATCCCGAGCTGCTCGCCAGCTTCCCCCGGGATGGCTTCATTCCGGCGAGCAACGAGGACTACGACGTCATCCTGGAATTCGGTCGGGCGCTGGAGTTGCTGGACTGATGGCCGCCCTGACGCTGGACGAGGTCAGCGCCGATTACGGCGGACAGCGCGTACTCGGGCCCCTCAGCCTCACCGTCGCCCGCGGCGAGCGGCTGGCCCTGGTGGGCAGGAGCGGCGCCGGCAAGTCCACCCTGCTGGGGCTGCTGTTCGACGGCCGGCGCCGGGACGTGGCCCTGATGCCCCAGGATCTGGGCCTGGTGCAGACCCTGTCCGTCTTCCACAACGTCTACATGGGCCGGCTGGCGGCCAACCCCACGTGGTACAACCTGGCCAACCTGGCAAGGCCGTTCCGGCGCGAAGTGGACGCCATCACCCCCATCCTGGCGCGCCTGAGCATGGGCGAGAAACTCTGGGCGCGCGCGGGTGAGCTCTCCGGCGGCCAACGGCAGCGCGTGGCCGTGGCCCGGGCGCTGTACCAGGGCGCCGACGTGCTGCTGGCCGACGAGCCGGTATCGGCGCTGGACGGCCCGCAGGCCCACGTGGTGATGGCGGCCCTGACCGGCGCCTACGAAACCGCCGTCATTGCCATGCACGACGTGGAGCTGGCGCTGCAGTACACCCAGCGCGTGGTGGGTATCAAGGACGGTCGGGTGGTTCTGGATGAACCCAGCCGCCGCCTCAACGCACGGGATCTGCTGCCCCTCTATTGAACGCGACGGAGTGCCGGTAGCGGTTCTTCGGGGCAATCCGGCCGGGCGCCTTCCCACCAGATGGAGCAAACCATGCCGCAGTCAGCCACGGTCCGCACCAGCCTTGCCTTCGTGGCGGTGGCCGTGGCCTGCCTGTTGTTCGCGGATCTGCACATCACCACGGTGGACCCCTGGGGCGAGCTGGGCCGCCTGCTCCTGGGCCTGGTGACGCCGGACTTCTCGGCCGTGGACTACGTGGGCACGGCGCTGCTGCGCACCGTGGCGTTCGCCTTCGTCGGCGTCGCCCTGGGGGCCGCCGCCGGCTTTCTGCTGACGCTGGTGTTCCGGCGTCGGCTTGTGCGCGCCGGCTGTGCGTTCGTGCGGGCCGTCCACGAGCTGTTCTGGGCGCTGATCTTCCTGCAGTTCTTCGGGTTGCACCCGCTGACCGGTGTGCTGGCCATCGCCATCCCCTATGCCGGCGTGTTCGCCAAGGTGTACTCGGAGATCCTGGACGAGGCCGATCCCCTGCCGCTGCGCGTGCTGCCCGGCGGCACCGGCATCCTGTCGGCATTCCTGTTCGCCCGGGTTCCGGATGCCTGGCCCCATCTGCTCAGCTACACCGCCTACCGGCTGGAGTGCGGGCTGCGCTCCAGTGCCATTCTGGGCTTCGTGGGCATGCCCACGCTGGGTTTCTATCTGGAGTCCTCCTTTTCCCAGGGGCAATACTCCGAGGTCGGCGCGCTGCTGCTGCTGTTCTACGTGCTGATCGCCACATTGCGGCTCTGGGTGCGGCCGCGGCTGGTGCCGCTGTATCTGCTGGTTGCGCCTTTCCTGCTGGGCACGGGGTTGCCCCTTGCATGGGGCAACGTCAGCCGGTTCTTCACCCAGGACATCGTGCCGGCACCACTGCGCAATGGTGACGGTTGGGCGGCTGCGGGCCAGTGGCTGGCGGATCTCCTGGTGAACCAGGCGCTGCCGGGGATCTGGATGACTCTGGTGCTCACGCAGATCGCCCTGGTGGTGACGGGCTTTCTGGCGCTGGCCGCATTTCCGCTGATTTCGCGGCATTTCACGGGCCGCGTGGGCGGCACCCTGGGGCATGTCCTGCTGGTGATCGCGCGCTCCACGCCGGAGTACCTGCTGGCCTACATATTGCTGCAGCTCTGGGGGCCGTCCATGCTGCCGGCGGTGGTGGCCCTGGCGCTCCACAACAGCGGCATCATCGGCCATCTCATCGGCCGCCGCAGCAGTGAGCTGGCGCTGCGGCTGGATGCGCCTCGGGGGCTGAACCTGTACGCCTACGAGGTGGTGCCCAGGGTGTACGGACCATTCCTGGCCTTTCTGTTCTACCGCTGGGAGATCATCATGCGGGAGACGGCCATCCTGGGCATCCTCGGCATCGCCACCCTCGGCTTCTACGTGGACAGCGCCATCCAGGAGCTGCGCTTCGATCGCGCCATGGTGCTGATCCTCGTCACCGCCCTGCTCAACATTGCCATCGACAGCCTGGCCCGCCGCCTGCGCCGGCGGCTGCGGCTGCGCACCGCGCCCGCCGGCGAGGCATCCACGTAGTTTCCCGTACGTAGTTTCCCGAAAGGTATTTTCGGGGCCGTGGTGCTTTACTCGTTTGCAGTTCACACCAGTTATTTGCAGCTGGGTGAACGCCGGAAGGCCGACGGTATTCCGCCGTTGCTCCGGTCTAGCCGCAAACGTACAGCATCACGGGAGATTCATCATGTCCGCCAATGCAAAACTGTCCGCCGCCGGGCTCGCCGGTAGCATCGCCCTGGCCCTGTCGGGGGCCACCTTCATGGGTTCTCATGCCGTTGCCGCAGATGACAACATGGAGAAGTGTTACGGCGTCGCCATGGCCGGCGAAAACGATTGCGCGGCCGGGCCGGGCACCACCTGTGCCGGCACCTCCACAGTCGACTACCAGGGTAATGCCTGGACCCTGGTTCCCAAGGGTAGCTGCGAGCACATCGAGCTGCCCGGCAAGCGCATGGGCAGTCACGACGCGCTTGAGCGGGATGTGCCCGGGCGTTCCTGAGGCACATGTATTTATTCAGGCCTTGGGAGGGCCAGCCATGAACGGCACGGCTGTGCCGTCCGGCAAGTGGGTTGCCAGCCCGGTCCCGGCGAGAGCCGGGGTCGGGCTGAAGGCCCGGCACTACCGGACCATACTCGACTCTCTGCCCGACATCGGCTGGTTTGAAGTCCACGCCGAGAATTACATGGGCGATGGTGGATCGCCGCACTGGCACCTGGAGGCCATCCGCGCGCACTACCCACTCTCGATCCACGGCGTGGGGCTATCGATTGGCGGCGACCAGCCGCTGGATAAAGGGCACCTCGCGCGGCTGGCGCGGCTGATCGGCCGTTATCAGCCGGGCCTGTTCTCGGAGCACCTCGCCTGGTCCACGCACGAGGCCGGCTTTCTCAACGACCTGCTGCCGGTGCCCTATAACCGGGAAACACTGGCCCGCGTGTGCGAGCACGTCTCCACGGTGCAGGACCATATCGGCCGCCGGATGCTGCTCGAGAACCCGGCCACCTACGTCCGCTTGGCCGACAGCGAGATGGGCGAGATCGAGTTCCTGCGGGAGGTGGCAAGCCGGACCGGCTGCGGCCTGCTGCTGGACGTGAACAATGTGTTCGTCTCCGCCACCAATCACGGATTCGATTCCGAAGCGTACATCGACCGGTTCCCGGCCACCCTGGTGGGCGAGATCCACGTCGCCGGCCATGCGACTGACACGGACGACCTGGGCAACCCTCTGCTGATCGACGCCCACGACCGCGCCGTGGCGGATCCGGTCTGGGCACTGTACCGGCGCGCCCTGGGTCGCACCGGTCCGGTGCCCACGCTGGTGGAATGGGATACCCACGTCCCCGACTGGCCGGAATTGGCCGCCGAGGCGAAGCGGGCCGAGGTCATGCTCCGTAATCGGGAACCGCCCGGGAGGGCCGGCCATGCGCTCGCTGTCTGACATCCAGGCGCAGTTCGTCACGGCCTTGCGCAGCCCCGCGGAACCGCCGCCGTGCGCTATTGCCGGCCCCGGTGATCAACGGCCCGTGCGCCGTTTCAACGTCTACCGCAATAATGTCCATGTCAGCCTGGTGGACGCCCTGGCCGCCACCTATCCCACGGTCCTGCGCCTGGTGGGCGAGGAATTCTTCCGCGCCATGGCCCGGGTGTTCGTTGGTCATACGCTGCCCCGCACACCCGTGCTGATCCACTACGGCGGGGGTTTTCCGGATTTCATCGAGCAGTTCGAACCGGCCGCGTCGGTGCCGTACCTGGGCGACGTCGCGCGACTGGACTGGGCCTGGCTGCAGGCCTTCCACGCGGCCGATGCGCGGCCCATGGACCCGGCGGCTCTGGCGCGGGTGCCGGGGGACCGTCTGGAGAATCTGCTGCTGCATCCGCACCCGTCGGTGGCGGTGGTGGAATCAACCTGGCCGGTGGTGTCCCTCTGGGCTGCCAACCGGTCCGATGCCCAGATGCAACGCCTGCGGGCCGACGGCGCGGAAACAGCGCTGATTTGCCGGCCGGCCATGAACGTGCAGGTGGCCAGAATGCCGCCGGGCACGGACCGCTTCATCGCCGCCCTTCGGGCCGGCGATACCCTTGCCGAGGCGGCCCGAAGGGCGGCGGAACAGTCCACGAAATTTTCACTGACCGAAACCCTGCGCAGGCTCCTGAGCCACGGCGCACTGACGGCCCATCGGTTTCGGGAGGACTGAGGGCATGAACATTACCACCACCCGCGGCCCCGCCGTCATCACGACCATCGCCCGGCTAATCGCCGGCGCGGTCAGCCTGTTCCGGTACTTTCCGCCCTCGCTCACGCAGCTCGTGCTGCGCATTGCGGTGGCCATCCCGTTCTGGCGATCGGGTCTGACCAGGTGGGATGGGTTTCTGGAACTCTCATCGGGCGCAAAATGGCTGTTTCGCAACGAGTTTCAGCTGCATATTCTTGGCGGCCAATACCCCATGCCGTTACCGCTGGCCAGCGCCTATCTATCCGCGGTGGCGGAAATTGTGCTGCCTGTCATGCTGGTGCTGGGGCTGGGGACGCGGTTCGCCGCTTTCGGCCTGCTGATCATGACCGCGGTCATTCAGCTCACCATCCCGGATGCGTGGCTATCTCACCATCTGCCCTGGGCGGCGATGCTGCTGGCAATCATCAGCTGGGGCCCGGGTAGGGTGGCGGTGGATCAGTTGCTGTATCGGCAATTCAACGCCCGTTACTGACACCTTCACGATTGCCAGGCGCTGGCGCCCTCAGGGCGTATGCCATGTTCCATCTTCACTTGCCGTCTGATTGACCGGGCCACGGCGCCATATGAACCAGACCGCTCTTGGCGGCATCGTCCAGATGATTGCGCAGATGCTCCACGATCCCCGTCGGGTTCGGTTCCACCGATGCGGCCTGACGGTCCAGACCACAGATCGTGATGGCGGAAATCACTGAAAGAAAACCGCCGCTGGTCTTGAACGCGCGCAGGTTCAACGCCTGGTGAATGCGGCGAAAGGCGTTCGGGTGACAGTAGTCGGCCCGCTCCTGGTGCATCAGGATGCCAAACTCGCTTTCCGACACCCTGGCCACGACGTCCAGCGGGCGCACGGTCTGCTGCAGCCGTTTGGCCGCGGTTTCCAGCACTTCGCCGGTGACCTGGTCACCGTGCATGTGCCGAAAGTCATCGTAGTCGTTGATGCGGATAACGCACAGGCAGGCGCCGCCACCCCGGGCGTCCACATGGCGCAAAAGTGCCGCGATCTGGCGCTCCAGATAGATTCGGTTGCCCAGCCCGGTCACCAGGTCGAAGCTGTTGCGCTCGTCGGTCTGCCGGTTCAGTTCCCGCAGACGCCGGTTGGCCTTGAGCAGATCGTTCTGCAGATGAGCAATACGGCTTGCGGCATTGATTCTGGCCAGCAACTCCTTGTTATCCGGGGATTTGTTGATGAAATCGTCAACACCTTCCTCGAAGGCCTGGGCCAGCGAGTCGAGGCCCTCGCGCGCGGTCAACAGAATGATGTAGGTATAGTGATTGTTCTCTTCATCAATCTGGCGCACCTGGCGGGTCAGCGTCAGACCATCCATTTCCGGCATCAGCCAGTCCGCGAGCAGGATGCTCGCCATGCGCTCATGCACCATCTCCAGCGCGCGCTCGGCCGTGGTGGCTATGCGAATGTCCGAATAGCCCGTCTGGCGCAGGACCCGGCGCAGCATTTCCAGTGTGAACTTGGCATCATCGACGATGATGATGGACGTTTCCTGGCTTACCGGAGATAAAGACGGGCTGCTCATGGGGCAGGTCCTGCGCTGTTTTAATGTTATAGGTAACCGTGACCTGTATGCGCACATTAGCGGACGGCCCGCCCGGAGGTGCATGCAGCATTATGCCGCTTTCGGTCATCTGCATGATACGCGAGCGCCGCGCCATCTGTCCCAATTCGGTCGCCGAATGCGTACGGTTTCACGACCAATGCGCATTCAGATGGGGTGGAGTGAGAGCGGGTCGCCCATATGAGGAGTGAGTCATGAACCTGCGGGACCTGCGTTATCTGGTGGAGGTCGCCCGGTATCGGCACTTCGGCCGCGCCGCGGAAGCCAGCCACGTCAGCCAGCCAACTCTGAGTGCCCAGTTGAAGAAGCTGGAAGCATTTCTCGGGGTGATTCTGGTTGAACGTACCAACAAGCAGGTGATGCTCACGCCGATCGGGGAGGAAGTGGCAACCCGGGCACGCTACATCCTGTCCGCCGCCGATGACATTATCGAGGTATCCCGCGCGGCAAGCGACCCCATGGCAGGTGACATTCGCCTGTCACTGATTCCCACCGTGGCGCCTTATCTGCTGCCGCACCTGGTGCCGGCCATCCGCGAGCATTTGCCCCGGCTGCGGCCGATGCTGTACGAGGATCAAACCGCCCACCTGCTGGACCGGTTGCGCCGGGGCGAAGTGGACGCCGGAATACTCGCCCTGCCTGTGGACGGTGCGGATTCCTTCGCCCAGGAGGCGCTCTACGATGAACCGTTCCTGCTGGCGGCGCCACGGGGCCATCCGCTCGTGGACACCGACCGCATTGATCTGAAACGCCTCTCCGGGGAGCGCCTGCTGTTGCTGGAGGAGGGCCATTGCTTGCGCGATCAGGCGCTGGACGTTTGCAAACTGGTGGGCGCCCGCGAGGAACGTGAGTTCCGCGCCACCAGCCTGGAAACGCTGCGCCAGATGGTCGCCGCCGGCGCCGGCATCACCCTGTTGCCGGAGCTGGCGGCGAATCCCTCGCTTGCCAACGCCAGTGCAGTCGTATTGCACCGCTTCGTCAGTCCGCCGCCGTTGCGTCATATCGCCATGGTCTGGCGTAAGGGTTCGCCAAGGGAGCCGGCGGTGAAGGCAATAGCGGAAACGGTGCAGGGACTGGAATCGATCCGTAATCTCGGCGCTGACCAATGACGGAAAAAGGCGGGCGCGGCGGCGAAATTAATGGCTTGCGGTTTCTTCGGGCCATGTTCGGTATGCCGGTGCTCCGAACCGACCTCTCCTGCTGGTACACTCCTCCCCCATGGACGTATCAGACATACTCGACCCCCTGAACGATGCCCAGCGGGAGGCCGTTTCCGCGCCCCTGGGGCGGACCCTCGTGCTGGCCGGTGCCGGCAGCGGCAAGACCCGCGTGCTGGTGCACCGCGCGGCCTGGCTCAATCGCGTGGAGGGCGCATCGCCGTATTCCGTGCTGGCCGTCACCTTCACCAACAAGGCCGCCGGGGAAATGCGCGGCCGCATCGAGGCCCTGCTCGGCTTCTCCGCGGCAGGCATGTGGGTGGGCACCTTTCATGGCCTCTCGCACCGGCTGCTGCGCCGCCATGCGCGCGAAGCCGGTCTGCCGGACGCCTTCCAGATACTGGATTCGGAAGATCAGAAGCGCCTTATCAAGCGCGTCATGCGTGCTCTGGAGATTGACGAAGCCCGCTGGCCGGTGCGCCAGGTGCAGGGCTTTATCAACAGCCGCAAGGACGACGGTCTGCGGCCGGACGATCTCGGCGAGGGTAATGACCCGTACACCGACCGCATGGTGCGAATCTATCGCGCCTACCAGCAGGCCTGCGAGCGCGGCGGCCAGGTGGATTTCGCCGAGCTGCTGTTGCGGGCCTTCGAGCTGCTGCGCGGCAATGCCGGGCTGCTCGCACATTACCGGGATCAGTTCCGGCACATTCTGGTGGATGAATTCCAGGACACCAACGGCATTCAGTATGCCTGGCTGCGGCTATTGGCGGGGCCCGATGCCGACTGCTTCGTGGTGGGCGACGACGATCAGTCCATCTACGGCTGGCGCGGTGCGCGGGTGGAGAACATCCGCCGTTTTACCGACGACTACGCCGATACCCGTACGGTGCGCCTGGAGCAGAATTACCGCTCCACCGGGCACATTCTCGACGCCGCCAATGCTCTCATCGACAACAACAGCGGCCGCATGGGCAAACAGCTGTGGACGTCCGGCGAACGCGGCGAGCCCATCAGCCTGTACGCCGCCTTCAACGAACTGGACGAAGCCCGCTTCGTCGTGGACCGCGTCAATGCGGCGTTGCAGGAGGGTGATGCCCGGCGATCGGATTTCGCCATTCTCTACCGTTCAAACGCGCAAAGCCGTGTCTTCGAAGAGGCTTTGCTGGCGCACGGCATCCCCTACCGCGTGTACGGCGGTCTGCGCTTCTTCGAGCGTGCTGAAATCAAGGATGCGCTGGCCTACCTGCGCCTGCTGACTATCCGCCACGACGATGCCTCCTTCGAGCGGGTGGTCAATACGCCGGCCCGAGGCATCGGCGGCAAGACCCTGGATGCGCTGCGAGAGCAGGCGCGCCGGCGTGATCTCAGCCTCTGGGATGCCGCACTGGTCGTCCTCGATGAAAAGCTGCTGCCGTCCCGGGCGGCCACCGCGGTGACCCGGTTTCTGGCCCTGATCGACACCCTCGCCGAGGCCGTCGATGGCCAGCCCATGGCCCAGCGCATCGAGACAGCCATTCGCGGCAGCGGTCTGCGGGAACTGTTCGAGAAAGACAAGGACGACCGCGGTGAATCCCGTCTTGAAAACCTGGACGAGCTGATCACCGCCGCCCGCACCTTTGAGCAGGAATGGGAGTCGGACGGCGAGATGGACGTGCTCACCGCGTTTCTCTCACACGCCGCCCTGGAGGCCGGCGAAGGCCAGGGCGACGACTGGGAAGACTGCGTCCAGCTCATGACGCTGCACTCCGCCAAGGGCCTGGAGTTCCCAACGGTATTTCTGGCCGGCATGGAAGAGGGGTTGTTTCCGCATCGCATGTCCGCGGAAGACCCGGACCGTTTGGAGGAAGAGCGGCGGCTCTGCTACGTGGGAATTACCCGCGCCTGCCGCAACCTTGTCCTCACCTGGGCGGAGAAGCGGCGCCTGCATGGCAGCGATAATTATTGCGCGCCGTCCAGGTTTCTCAGAGAAATCCCCGAGGAGCATATCCACCAGGTACGCACCCGCATGAGCGTTACCCGCCCGCGCATGGCGGTGCGCGCCGGGCTGGGCAGTGATCCCGCACCCGTGGGCGGCTTCCGTCTTGGTCAACCGGTCCGGCATGAAAAGTTCGGCGACGGCGTGGTGGTGCGCTACGAAGGCCAGGGCGCCAGCGCCCGCATTCAGGTGAACTTCAGCGCCGTCGGCACCAAGTGGCTGGTGGCAGCCTATGCCAACCTGCAGGCCGGTTAAGACCAGGGCCTCATCTTTAGCGGTAATACATCCGTTGCATTTTATGCGCGGACCAATTGTGGGTTACTGGCGCTCACCCATGAACGAACATCAAAGGATTGATCGTGAGCGCCAATCTGCCAGATATCAATGACGAAATCGCAAGAATTCGCGAGAAAAATCCAGGCCTGAGCGAAAATAAAATCGAAATTCTGGAGGTCAGGAAGAAATTCTCGGACTGTATCCTCTGGAAGATGATCGAAGACTTTTACAAACAGGCCGGGCCCAAGGCATGGGAGGCGATCCCATACTATGCGACCAGCAATCCTAGTATCGCGGAAACTTACGCATCCTGCATAATCGCCTACCTGCTCGATATCGCGCCGTCTCTCGGTAAGCATACGCCCGTATACATCGTAGAGCTGGGGGCCGGGCAGAGCCTGTTCTGCTACTACTTGCTCAAGGAGTTGGTGGAGAAGCGAGAAAGCTTCGAATGCCTGCGAGGTATTCAAGTCCGCTACGTCGCGACCGATTTCGCTGATAATAACGTGGAAAGCTGGGAGCGATGTAAAGAGCTTCAGCCGTTCCTGACATCGGGGTTACTGGATTTTGCTGTTTTCGACCCAGAAAAGGATTCGATGCTGCAGCTCAAGAGATCAGGTGAGTCCCTGGTGCCGGGAAGCAGTAATTGCCATATTATCGCTACGGCAAATTACTTCTTTGACACCATTCGACAGGATTTCTTCCATGTTGATAACGGAGTTTTGCGCGAAGGGAGAGTGACTTTCTATCGAGAAGCGTCGAATCCTGGTGTTGCTCCCCGCTTTGATGAAGTTAGAAAAATTGACTCCTATATTGATGTCAATCCAGACTACTATAATAACCCAAATTTCAACGCAATTCTTGATAGCTATCTGAAGGACGTCGACCAGGCAAGTATTCTGTTTCCTGTGGGGGCATTAAAGTGCATAGAAAAACTGGAAGCCATTTCGGGCGGTAATTTTGCACTGTTGGTTTCTGACAAGGGGTTCTGCAATAAGAATAACCTACTGGGGCTCCGAGAGGTATCTTTTGAGCCAATGCATGAATGCACGTCGTTTATGGTCAATTTCGATGCTCTGGCACGGTATTTTGAACTGCGGGGTGGTTATGCCTTTATTCCGTCAGAGAGCAATGCGCTGAATACCGGGATGTATATTTCGCCACAGAATCCGGCGCGAAAATTCGAACATACCCGCTATTTTGCCAATAGCACGTTGATGAAAAAGGTGTCGGTGCATGCGCTGGCCAATATGCCGATTTTAGCAAGAAGAGCGAATCTTGATGATGCGAATGCAGAGCTGAAGTTCAGGGTGTGTATGTCGGTGATGCAGTTATCGAACTACGATCCGATGACGTTCGCGGCTTGCGGGGCAATATTGTCTGAGATTTATTCCGAGCTGCGGCCTGATCAGAAGCGGCAATTAAAATTCGCATTATTCTGTGTTGAAGCTAACTTTCATCCAAGGGTTCCCGGTATTGAATTTGCTGCAAATTGGGCAAGGGCTCTCTATTCTGCCATGGGAATGTACGACGCCTGTTTATCCAACGCCAGGCAGGCTCTGGACAGGAATGAGGACAACGGCCATGCGCTTTACTACATGGGAACGTGTCTGGAGTACAAGGGGCAGCGCAAGGCGGCCTTGGACTGCTTCAAAAAAGCAGGCACGCTGGCTGAACCTACCACTCAATGATTCTCCACTGGTTGATATCCGGCGCACCGCCTACCGCCTCAATGCGCGTGCCCAGCTCTCCGTCGCCATCGGCGTCGTAGAGATAATAGGCGGGGCCGATGGCGGGCGTGATTTTTACCGCGTAGACGCGGCCGTTGACGCTGTATTCCTCGATTGTGGCCCAAGTGCGCTCAACAATGGTGACTCTGGGCGTTAGCTCCTCGCCCAGGGTGAGCTCCTCCGGGGGCGGCGGTGCGGTGATGACCGGTGCCCGACCCTCCTGAGCCCACGCGGCCGTAAGCTGCAGAGCCAGCAGGCCCGACAACATCCATCCAGTGCACGCTCGCATAGTGTTAACCTCGTTTGACTCGGACTTCTGATTCCCTACAGATCGAGCAGGATCTCGCGCTCCCGGGCCGAAGGCTCGAAGCCCCGGTGCTCGTAGTGATCGAAAATGGCGTGGACGACGTCCTCCGGCTTGTCGACCACGTGGAACAGGTCCATGTCCTGCGGGCCGATCATCCCCTCCTCGACCAGCCGCTCCTTGAACCATGCCACGAGCCCTCCCCAGAAACCGCTATGGACCAGAATGATGGGGATGCGCCGGGTCTTTCCGGTCTGTACCAGCGTGAGGATTTCCGCCAGTTCGTCGAGGGTACCGAAGCCGCCGGGGAGCACCACATAGGCGGAGGCATACTTCACGAACATCACCTTGCGGGTGAAGAAATGCCGGAAATGCAGGCTGATGTCCTGATAGGGGTTGCCCACCTGTTCCTGAGGCAGCTGGATATTCAACCCGATACTCAAGGATTTACCGGCCTGGGCGCCGCGATTGGCGGCCTCCATAATGCCCGGGCCGCCGCCGCTGACCACCGAGAAGCCGGCATCGGAAAGCTGGCGCGCGGTCTCTTCGGCAAGTTGGTAGTAGGGATGGTCGGGTGGCGTTCGGGCCGAGCCGAAGACGCTGACAGAGGGCTTGATCTGCGCCAGCCGCTCGAAGCCTTCCACGAACTCCGCCATGACCTGGAAAACCTTCCAGGACTCTCGCGTCATGATGGAATCATTAACCGGAGGCCTGCCGACGTATTTGTCCTCGATGCTGTTCATGAGCGCTCCATCTGCAATTCCATGGCTGGGTTCACAGTTAATTATTGATCTTTGCGTATCCTAAGGCAGATAACCCGTGGTGCGACAGCGCCAAACCAACAAATCGACCCCCTGGAGGTCACATGCGTCTCATCCCGGCTCTCGCGATTCTCTCCGCATCCCTGTTGTACGCCAGCCAGAGCCATGCGCTGGTCGGCCTGTCGGCGGGAGTGGGCTCCTGGCAGCAGAACCCCAGTGGCGATTTCAAGGGCGGCGATGACAGTGACCGCCTGGATATCGAGGACGATCTGAACATCGGAGCCGACAGCAGCATGTTCTACTGGGCCAGGTTCAAGCACGTTGTCCCGGTGATTCCCAACCTGAAATTTCAGCATACGCCCATCTCCCTGGACGGACAGGGCACTGCTGTCTATGTTTTTGGCGGCACCCCTTACGCTGAAAACGTGAAATCCAAGCTGGAGCTCAATCAGACCGATTTCATACTCTTCTACAGCCCACTGAATAATATCGTGGAGCTGGATATCGGCCTGAACATCAAGTTGCTGGACGGCCTCGCCGAAGTCGAGGGTCAGACCAGCGGTGAGCGGGAATCCGTCACCTTCAGCGGCCCGGTGCCCATGTTATACGGGAATGTGCAGTTCAACCTGCCCATGACCGGCTTGTACGCGGGCGCTGAAGGAAGCGCTGTCGGCTATGCCGGTCACAGCCTTGTCGACCTGAGCGCCCGCGTGGGGTACCGTTTCGGTCTGGGCGTGGGCGGGGTCGCCGTGGAAGGCGGTTACCGTTCCCAGCGCCTGAAACTGGATGATTTCGACGGCGTCGACGCCGACCTGCGCATCGAAGGCCCCTGGTTCGGGGTGGCCGCGGACTTCTGACCGCTGTCCTCGGGTGCCGGGCGGTCTGTTGCGCTGCCCGGCAACCCGGGTGCTTCCGCAACCAGCGGCAGCGCCCATACAGAAGGCCACCATGGCTGAGCAACCTGGCAAACCGCTGATTCTTGTTGATGGATCCTCCTACCTGTACCGGGCCTTTCACGCCCTGCCGCCGCTGACAAATGGCGCCGGCGAGCCGACCGGAGCCATCTATGGCGTCGTGAGCATGCTGCGCAAGCTGCTGCAGGACTACGACCCCAGCCATATCGCCGTGGTTTTTGACGCGCCCGGCAAGACCTTCCGCGACGACCTTTTCGAGCAGTACAAGGCCAACCGGCCGAGCATGCCGGACGACCTCCGGCCGCAGGTGCGGCCCCTGAAGGAAATCGTCGAGGCCATGGGCCTGCCGCTGCTGGAAGTCGAAGGCGTGGAGGCGGACGATGTCATCGGCACCCTGGCCCGCCAGGCGGAGGCGCAGGGCTGGGACGTGGTCATCTCTACTGGTGACAAGGACATGGCGCAGCTGGTGAGCGAGCGCATCACCCTGCTCAATACCATGAGCGACACCGCGCTCGACATCGAGGGCGTGAAGCGCAAGTTCGGCGTCCCGCCGGAATGCATCATTGATTACCTGGCCCTGGTGGGGGATACGTCCGACAACATCCCCGGCGTGCCCAAGGTGGGTGCCAAGACCGCCGCCAAGTGGCTGACCGAATTCGGCAGCCTGGACGGCGTGGTCGCCGGCGCCGACGACATCAAGGGCAAGGTCGGCGACAGCCTGCGGGAGAATCTCGACAATCTGCCCCTGTCACGGCAGCTGGCCACCATCCTCTGCGACGTGACGCTGGATCGCGACCCGCATGGTCTGGTACGCGGTGAGCCGGACACAGGCGCGCTGCGCGCGCATTACCAGCGTTTGAATTTTGCAACCTGGCTATCGCAGCTGGGTGACAGCGCGCCTGAAACCGCAGGCGCGGCGGATACGGCTGACGCCGGCAACGACCGGCCCGAGGGCAGTTACGTCATGATCGATGACGCGGCTGCGCTGGATCTCTGGCTGAAACGCCTGGACCAGGCCGAACTGTTCTCGTTCGATCTCGAGACCGACAGCCTGGACTACATGGAGGCCGCCATCGTCGGCCTGTCCTTCGCCATCGAACCGGGTGAGGCGGCCTACGTGCCCGTGGCCCATGACTACCCCGGCGCACCGGATCAGCTCGACCGCGACAAGGTGCTGGAGCGGTTGCGGCCGCTTCTGGAAGACCCCGATCGGCCCAAGGTCGGGCAGAACCTGAAATACGACATGAGCGTGCTCGCCCGCTACGGTATCGAGCTGCGCGGCATCCGCCATGACACCATGCTCGAGTCCTATGTGCTCGACTCCACGGCCACCCGGCACGACATGGACTCCCTGGCGCTCAAGTATCTGGGCCGCAGTACCATCAAGTTCGAGGACGTGGCCGGCAAGGGCGCGAAGCAGATCACCTTCAATCAGGTCTCCGTGGACATCGCCACCGACTACGCCGCCGAGGACGCCGACGTCACCCTGCAGCTGCACCGCACACTCTGGCCGCGCCTGGAGCCTGAGAGCCGACTGGCCGCCGTCTATACCGACATTGAGGTGCCGCTGGTGCCCGTGCTCTCGCGCATGGAGCGCAACGGCGTGCTGGTGAACCGGGATCTGCTGTCCAAGCAGAGCCGGGAGCTGGCGGAGAAAATGCTGCAGATCGAGCAGGCCGCGCACAAGGAAGCCGGCGGCCCCTTCAACCTCGGTTCCCCCAAGCAGATCCAGGAGATCCTTTACGACAGACAGGGTCTGCCGGTGCTGCAGAAGACCCCCAAGGGGCAGCCATCCACCGCTGAATCCGTACTCCACGATCTCGCCGAGCAGTACGCCCTGCCGCGGCTGATTCTTGAGCACCGGGCCATGTCCAAGCTCAAGTCCACCTATACCGACAAGCTGCCGCAGATGATCAACGCCCGCACCCGCCGGGTGCACACCTCGTATCATCAGGCCGTGGCCGCCACCGGCCGGCTGTCGTCATCCGACCCCAATCTGCAGAACATCCCCGTACGGACCCCCGAGGGTCGCCGTATCCGCAAGGCCTTCATCGCCGACCAGGGCTGCCTGCTCCTGGCTGCGGACTACTCCCAGGTGGAGCTTCGCATCATGGCGCATCTGTCCGGGGATAAAGGCCTGCGGCAGGCCTTTGCGAAGGGCGAGGACATCCATCGCGCCACCGCCGCCGAGGTATTCGGCGGCCAGCCCGATACGGTAACGGACGAGCAGCGCCGTGCCGCCAAGGCCATCAACTTCGGGCTGATATACGGCATGTCCGCCTATGGGCTGGCCCGCCAGCTCAGTGTGGAGCGCGGCCAGGCCCAGGAGTACGTGGACCTCTATTTCCAGCGCTACCCTGGCGTCAAGGCCTATATGGACAACACCCGCGCCCAGGCCAAGGAACAGGGCTATGTGGAAACAGTCTTCGGCCGCCGCCTGTACCTGCCCGAGATCAACTCCAGTAACGGCCAGCGCCGCCAGTACGCGGAGCGGACCGCCATCAACGCGCCCATGCAGGGTACGGCGGCGGATATCATCAAGCGCGCCATGATCCGCCTGGACCGTTGGCTGCGGGACGAGGCACCGGAGGTGCGCATGGTCATGCAGGTTCATGACGAGCTGGTGTTTGAAGTCCGCGAGCAGGATGCGGAGGCGCTGGGCCGCAAGGTCACCGAGCTGATGTGCGCGGCCGCCGATCTCGAGGTGCCCCTGGAAGTGGACATAGGCATAGGGGAGAACTGGGAAGAAGCCCATTAGTGAAATGCAGCTATTTTTAACTGCATTTCCAATACGTTTCCTCTCATTCTCTACGAGGAATGATTAGAAATCATTTACCCTCTGTTTCACTGGTTGAACATTAGGTATAGAAACTCTTGAGCGTATTGACCACGCACGTCGGAAATTGATAGGATCGATTCCGATGCTGCCAGGGAGCTGATATGGCCGCTTGACATGGATGGTTCACATTGGATGTGCATGTACGGTGATTTCCTTCCTTGTTTCAATCCCATTCCTTCGCGGCCGCTTCGCTGACGCCTTGCTATTTTAACGGCCGAACTCCCGTAGAGTTCAACAAAACGTAAATCCATGGAATGTAGAAAAAAGGGAATAGTAAAATGTCTGTTTTCATGAATATTGCTGGCATAAAAGGCGAGTCCTCGGACAGCAATCACAAGGAATGGATGGATATCGAGCGGATCCGATGGAGCGTCTCACGCGAAATCACCTCCGCCAGCTCCACCCAGAACGATCGTGAATCCTCCAACGCCGCCATCAGCGACCTGCAAGTGATCCGCCACATGGACAGCGCCACCCCCAGCCTGTTCATCGAATCCTGTTGCGGCCGAGGCAAGGACATCGTGATCCACCTCACCAAGACCGGCTCCGGCACAGGTGCCGATGTCTACATGGAATACACGCTGAAGAACGCCCTGATCTCCGGGTATGAAGTGCGCGCCGAGGCTGACGCCACCGAGCGGCCAAGCGAAACCCTCATCATCAGCTTTGTCGATATCGAGGTGAAATACACCCCCTACGACGAAGACGGCAACGCGCTTGCCGCCGTCGCCGTCGGCTTCGATACCGCCACCAACACCAAACGGTAATTCGGCTCGCCATAAAGGCAGGTACCGCCCGGCCGCGGTACCTGCCCCTGTGGATCACGCACCCGCCGGCGCAAGGCAGCGCCGTAGATTGGAATAAGGAGATCACCCCCATGAACGCCAGCAGAAGACGCGCGCAACGCCAGCGCATGCATGCCAGGGACAAGGAAGTCTATATCATGACGGCCCGGGAATTGACCAGGGTCTGGACGGATGCGCAGCGCCGTAAGGGCTTCACCGCCGAGGAAGCGGCCGAGAACTTCGAACTCCTCACCGGCTACGCCGCAGACAGCGTGGTCAACCTCGCCTCGCCGATCGTCGATGCCACCGTGCTGACCCGGCTGGCCATGGACCTGCGCCGCGGCGGCGGGCTTCTGACGACGTACCGCATCATCAAGCGCGGCAATGAGACCATGGCCGCACTAACAGGCAACGCCGCGCTACGTATCCATCTCACCCGCTCCACCTACAACCAACGGCATCCGAAGATCATCAAGATGGCCGTCGGCCCGTTGGGCCAACGGGCGATGGCCATCGGTGGCGTGCTCGTCACCGTCGTCATCTCGCCCCTGATACGTGGCACCCAGTGGATATTCGATAGCGCGTTCACTTGGCACCACCTCCTGGGCAACGTAACCATGGACCTGGCCAAGGCGGTTGTGGCTGCTGGAGGGATCATAGTCGGTGGTAAAATGGCGGTAGCCGGCGCTGGCCTTTCTGGCATTGCAACCCCTGTCATCTTTCCCGTAATAGCTGGATTTATCGCGGCAGTCGTCGTTGGGTGGGGTTTGACGCAGCTCGACGATCGCTTTCGAATCACGGACAGGCTGATGGAAGCATTGCAACAGGCACAGGAAAACTGGGAAAAGGCAACTGAGCAGACGAGACGTGAAGCGAGGTATTACTTCGGGACCGCGCGCGGACAGCTTGATTTCATGCGCCGCTTTTCCGGCTTAAGGTAGATGGAGAGACCTGTGGTGAATGCGTACGAATATCCTGGCAACGGGAAAACCCTTTTGTATGCGATGACTTCACTTCTGTTCGGACTTGCTTTTGCGGTCGGCGGGCCGTACTTGCTCAACCTGGAACTCGATAAATACGCAATACTCATGGACACGCTGCCGCCCCTGTTCACCCGACATACAGGGGCAGCTGGCATGTACGCGGCCCCGCTGGGTGGACTGGTTTTTCTTATTTTAGCATTCATGATTTTCTATCGGTTATTTTTGGGAAAACCAGCTCCTCAGAAACTAGCTAATGGGTTGATTAAATTTGTTTCTGTTCTGGCCATAGTCGCCCTGATCAGCCTCTTCCTGGCAAGGTTTGTGGCAAACAGCTATTGGGAGCATACCTTTCGGCAGGCCGGATACGCTCGATGTCCGAACTCGTTTTTTCTGACCTCGCAGTGGTTCGTGGACGCCTGGGCACTGGACCCGGCGTTCTGCCGGGATCAGGAAGTTCAGCGCATGATGACCAGCACGAAATTCAAGGTTGAGGATGTGAACAACTATCTGCGGGAGCGGAAGCCATTCCACTCGCTCTGATAATGATCGAAAGGGAAGCCGACGCTGAACGCGCACGCATATCCGGGTAACGGAAAAGCTCTTCTAAATGCGCTGACATCGATGCTGTTCGGACTTGCCTTCACGGTTGGTGGGCCGTACTTGCTCAGTCTGGAACTCAATGAATACGCCTCGCTCATGGAGAGTTTGCCGCTCTTATTCACTCGACATACCGGTGTCGCCGCCATGTATGCAGCTCCCCTGGGTGGCATTGCCTTTTTTATCATGGGATGCGCGTATCTGTATCGGGTTGCTTTGGGCAAAAATCTCTCTTCCAGCCTAGTTCAAAGACTCTATAGGTTTATTGGTCTATTTCTAGTAGCTGGATTGATCGGAGTCTTCCTGGCAAGGTTCGTGGCAAACAGCTATTGGGAGCATACCTTTCGGCAGGCCGGATACGCTCGATGTCCGAACTCGTTCTTTCTGACCTCGCAGTGGTTCGTGGATGCCTGGGCACTGGACCCGGCGTTTTGCCGGGATCAAGAAGTCCAGCGCATGATGACCAGCACGAAATTCAAGGTTGAAGATGTGAACAACTACCTGCGGGAGCGGGAGTAGTTCGTCACCGTCGTCATCTCGCCGCTAGTACGTGGCACCCAGTGGATATTCGATAGCGCATTCACTTGGCACCACCTCCTGGGCAACGTAACCATGGACGCTGCGAAGGCGGTTGTGGCGGCTGGAGGGATGGCGGTTGGGGGTAAGATTGCGGCTGGTTTTGCCGGAGCGGCGTCAGTGCCTGTCGTTGTCCCGGTTGCCGTTGGGCTGGCTGTAGCTGTCGCGATTGGATTGGGCCTTAATCTCCTCGATAAAAACATTGGATTAACGGAAAAGCTGATGGAAGCCTTGGAACAGGCACAAGATAACTGGGAAAAATCAACAGAGCAGGCGAGACGTGAAGCGAGGTATTACTTCGGAACCGCACGCGGACAGCTAGAATTTATGCGCCGCTTTTCCGGCGCGAGGTAACAAGGAAGGGCGCCAAAAGTGACCGCTAACATATACCCTGGTAACGCAAATACGCTTTTATATGCGCTAGGTTCATTATTTTTCACCGTTCTCATCGGAGTTGGTGGGCCATACTTGCTCAGCCTGGAACTTCGTAGTTACACAATATTATTGAATACATTACCGCCATTTTTCATACGGTCTACCGGTGCTGGGGCAATGTATGCTACTCCGCTGGTAGGGCTTATTTTCCTTATCATGGGGTGTGCATATACTTATCGCCTGATCCTGGGAAAAGATCTTCCCACCGAGTTGCTGGGCAAGTTAATAAAGATTATTGCCGTACTCGCAGTAGCTGGCTTGATTGGCCTTGTTTTAGGGCGATTCGTAGCCAACAGCTACTGGGATAGTGTCTTTCGGCAGGCCGGCTATTCGCGATGCTATAACTCATTTTTTCTTACATCAAAGTGGTTTACCGACGCCTGGGCACAGGACCCGGCGTTTTGCCGGGATCAGGAAGTTCAGCGCATGATGACCAGCACGAAATACAAGATCGACAACGTCAATAGCTATCTGCTGCAGCGGGAGTGAATTCAACCACGCTGATATCAGCTCGTGTGCAGGACGACGAGTATATCCGCCGCATTGAGCGGCAATTGGGCATGACGGTCCGGATTGAGCACAAGCTGCCCGCGAGAGATGGACGTTGTCGTGCGCCGATAGATACCCAGCGCTGTCTCGCCGGCGCGCCAGGCCCGGCGTTCAATTTCCCCGAAGGTGGTATCACCGTTCCCGACCCCGTAGTCGGCCGGATCGCGGAAGCTGATTTCCGCGCCGCCCGCGGTGAACAGCTCCTCGAAAACCACGCGAAGCTCTCGCCGCAGTGCCACCTGGGCCAGAAGATGGCTGAGCAGTAGCGGGCTGACGATGACCTCGCCCGTGCGTTGCCCCATCAGCAGCGCGTTGTGGTGGTCGGACAGCTCCAGCAGAATCTGCGGTTGACGGCGCTGTTCCTCCAGCATCTCCTCGAGCAGCAGGTAGCCGACGATGGAGCGGGCATCGGCCTCCTCGCCGGAGCCGAGGCGATCGCTGCTCATCAGAATGATGCTGTCGTAACGGGCAATATCCACGGTCCGCAGCTCGCGCTCGATGGCGTAGTCCGCTTCGATATGGCGGCAGACGGCGGCGTCAACGCTGAGGCCGTACTCTTCCAGCGCCTGCACGCGCTCCGCGATGGGGCGGCTCGAGACCACGGTGAGCTGGAATGCTTCATCGCTGTAAGTCGCGAACTCCTGTAACAGGGCGGGTACCTTCCGGCTCCAGCCCAGGATCAGTACATCGCGGCCCGGGAGCACAGTTGTTCCGGGGTCCAGAGTCGGCGCGACGGCGCTTTCCGATAACTGTGGCTCGGCCACGGGATCGGTGGCAGGGGTGGTTTGCTCGTAGGATCGGGCAAGCAGCACCAGCTTGTCGCCCGGCTCGATGCGGAACGTGGCCGGTGGGTTCAGATAGGGCGTAATGCTGTCCGCCTCACCGCGCACGACACCGCAGAGAATCGCCGACTGGAAAAGCGCGGCAGCTGCACGCAGGGTATGGCCGGCCAGTGCATCATGTTGCCGGATGTAGAGATCGTTACCGATGGCGTGGCTGAGCAGCTCGGTATAGACGCAGGACAGCCCCGGATGGCGGATATTCTGCACCATCAGGCGGCTGATCGCGGAGTTTCCCGCCACCACCTCCAGCGGGCCGCTGTAGGCGCGCCGGGCCACTCGCATTTGCCAGAGATCCTGGATTTCGGCCACCACATAGGGCAGTTCGGTACCCGCGCCCCGCGCCTGGCCATCCATGGACAGCAGCGCCTTGATGGTTTCCACGTCCGACGTGATCAGGCTTTCGCTCTCGAACGATCGGCCCGGCAGAATCACCGCGGCGGCATGAATGCACGCGATCCGGTGCAGGTGTTCGGCCTTCAGTGCCGACCCCGAGCGCAGAATGATATCGTTGACGCGTTTGCCGATTACAGGGTCGATGCGCAGTGCATGTGCTCGTTCCGCCGTAATGTCGTCGGCCAGCACCACCAGGCGCAGCCGCTTTCGCCCTCCGATCTCGGCCAGAAAGCGTTTAATGTGCCCGCCGGAGAGAAGCAATTCCCGGAGCACGGGCAGGGTCCGGCTGGTCCAGCCAACCACCACGATGTGATTTCTGATGGCAACCGGCGTAAGGCCGCGCTCAAGTTCCTGCATGCGGCTGATCAGCCAGCGCGTCATGATGGCGATCAGTGCGCCCATGAAGACCACGTAGCCGCTTACCGTGAGGAGAGTGGAAACGATCCTGCGCCAGGCACCTTCGTCGTCGCCGAGGTAGCCCGGGTCGGTGAGGCGTAGAAAGGCCCACCAGATCGAGTCCGCGACGTTCTGCTGCGGGTCTCCGGTGCCAAGCACGAGGACGCCGCCGATTACGGAAATCAGCCCCACCAGCGCGGCGACAAATAAAAACTGGTAACGCGTGCCCTTGACGAACTGACGCTCCAGAAAGAACTTCAGGCGTTCCTTCAGTAGCGTAAGGTGTTTCGGGAACGGCAAGCGGATCATGAGACACGCCCTGGGCAACGCTGCATCAGCATGTCCCGCCTGTTCTACCGTGTCAGCGGGATAAAAGCCATGCTCAAGGAAGGTGGGTTCGTGTGCGAGGCGGGCAAAGAAAAGGCCCTGGCTCTCGGGGGGGAAAGACCAGGGCCAACAACGCGGCCTTGGGGTTAAGGCCGACTTTGCCCGCTCGATACGTCAGGAAGGGAGCGGGCCGCGCCGGGCACTGGCGCTCATTAAGTATGACCACCATTGCCCGGTTTTGTTCCTTTGCAGTGCAAAAAAATTGCATCCGCGGGCTTTGCGTACGAACTACCGATCGCTTGCGGTCAGACGTCGAAGAAGACGGTCTCCAGGGGGCCCTGCAAGTGCATGTCGAATCGGTAGATCACTCCTTCGGAATCGTCGCTGCGCTGGGCAATCAGCGTCTGACGGCGCTCCGGCGTCTCGATGGCATTGAAGATCGGATCCTGCTGGTTAGCGGCATCCTCGTCCTCGAAGTAGATCCGGGTCTGCAGGTGCACGTTGATGCCGCGCGCGAACAGTGCCACGCAAATGTGCGGTGCCATGGTTTTGCCCGACCCGTTCTGTACGCGGCCGGGTTTGATCGTGTCGATTCGCCACTCGCCGGCGTCAAAGGTGGTGGCGGCGCGGCCGAAGCTGACGAAGGGCTTGCTCAGGTCGTAGGCGGGCTGGTAGTTGCCTTCGGCGTCGGCCTGCCAGAACTCGAGGAAGGCGTCACGCACCAGATGGCCGTTACCGTCGAACACGCGGCCGACCACGGCAATGTGCTCACCCGGCGCTTCCGGCCTCGCCAGCTGGTTCCAGATTTCCTGATCGCGCGGCGGCAGGCCGGCGGCTTCCAGGGCCAGGCCGATGTGAACGTACGGTCCGGCCGTCTGCGATGTGGTTTCAGGTGGGAGTTCAATCGCCATGAGGATGCTCCGCTCAGTCTTCGAAGTAGGTTTGCAGCTCGCCACGGAGCACGATGTCGAAACGGTAGGCCAGGCAGTCCATCGGCACGCCGCGCGACATATCGAGCCACCCGATCATGCTTTCGATGGCATCCTTGCCGGGCACCGTGCCAATAATCGCATCCAGCGGGATCAGCGGATCTCCCTCGAAGTACATCTGGGTGATCAGGCGCGTGCTGATCGTCGGCCCCGTCAGCGAGACGTGGATATGGGACGGGCGCCAGGAGTTGGTATCGTTCGGCCAGGGGTACGGCCCGGGCTTGACGGTGCGGAACCGGTACCAGCCCTGCGCATCGCTCAGGCAGCGGCCGACGCCGCCGAAGTTCGGGTCCAGCGGCGCCATGTATTTGTCCTTGCCGTGCCGGTAACGGCCGCCGGCATTCGCCTGCCACATCTCCACCAGGGTGCCGGGCACCGGCTTGCCGAACTGATCGCGCACCTGCCCGAACATGATGATGCGCTCGCCGATCGGCAGTCCGGTGTGGTTGAAATTCAGCAGCAGGTCATGGTCGTGCGGCCCCAGTTGCAGTGGCGCGAAATCAACGCCGATCAGCTCGGATGCCGTCTGCGGCACGCTGACCAGCGCCTGGCGCGGCGACCGCGCAACGGTGGTCTTGTAGATGGGCGCGTAGGCGGGTGGATGGGCCTGGCGGTTGCGCGCTATGAAGCGGCGACGTGGAGTATCCATGGGCTTTCCCGTTGGCTGGTAAGGTTTCGCATCCGGTTGGGGGATGCGTCGTTCAGGCTGCCGGTATGTCGACAGACCACGGTTACACAGCTGCATTAACCGGAGAAATGAATTCTACACTGAATCACATAACCATTTGGTTATGAAAAGTGGCGCCGGCCGTTAGCCATTATCTCGCCGGCGACTTCACGGAGTATCTCGCAGAACGACAGCGTGGCGGCCGAAGGCGTCAGGCTGTCGTTGCAGGAAAAGCCGATAGAGCCACCCTGCTCCTCCATCGCCACCGGCAGCCGCTGGAGGATGCCGGCATGCAGATCGGCGGCCACGGCATCGGCCGGGGCCGCCCAGATGGCGTCGGTATCAAGCACATAGCGCCGGCTCAGGGAGGGTGATAACGTTTCCAGCCGCCGCGGCGCGAGGCTGATACCGTGACGGGCGAAGAAGCTGTCGGCGTGCTTGCGGATGGTCGTCCCTTCCAGGGGCAGCACCAGGGGGAACTCGCCGATGCGCTGGTGCTCGGATAGGTTCATCGCCAGCAGGGGGTGGCGGGGCCGTACCGCCAACAGCATGGAGTCGTTATAAAGGTGTTCGAACGCCAGCCCCTGAATCTCGCGCGCTTCCGTCATGCGGCCAACGACCAGATCCAGTTCGCCGACCCTGAGCTGCGATAACAGATACGCACTGGCACCGGTGTAGACGCTGACGATAGGCCCGGCCTGACGGCCATGAAGGCGCCGTATAACCTCGGGAATGACGGCGGTCTCCACGGTTGAAAGCACGCCTACCCGTACGGTTCCGGCCAGACGGCGATGGTCGCGCACCGAGTCGATGCCCTCGCCGAGCGCCTTCAGCCCGGGAGCGACGTGACGCAGAAAAGTGAGCCCTGCCTGCGTGAGATCCAGGTTGCGCTTGCCGCGCTCGAACAGGCGTACGCCGAGTATGTCCTCGAGTTCCTTGAGCGTTTTTGATGCCGCCGGTTGCGAGATGGAGAGTCGTTCCGCCGCCTTGACGATGCTGCGCTCGCCCGCCACCTCGAGAAAGCAGGCCAGATGGCGGAACTTGATTCGTCTGTCGATTTTCATGTGTCTGTCGGTGCCGGGTCCCGGGCGGGCGGCTGCAGCCCGAACCAGCGATCCAGCACGGCGTGGGCCTGCTTGATGCCCAGCCCCGAGGGCGCCGAGAAAAGCTGCACCGTCGTACCGGGGAAATCCCGGTCCAATTCCTTTTGCACCGCCATCAAGGTGTTGCCGGCAGCGCCGCGTCCCAGCTTGTCCGCCTTGGTCAGCAGGATGTGCACGGGTGGGCCGTCATGTATGGCCCAGGCCAGCATCTGGCGGTCGAAATCCCGCAGCGGGTGGCGGATGTCCATGATCAGCATCATGCCCCGCAGCGCACCCCGTCGGGACAAGTAGGCGGGCAGCGTTCTTTCCCAGTGAGCACGAATCTTCTCCGGCACCTTGGCGTATCCGTAGCCGGGCAGATCCACCAGGGCCAGGGTGTCGGTGACGGGAAAGAAATTGATAAGCTGGGTACGGCCCGGAGTCTTGCTGGTTCTGGCCAGGCCCTTCTGCTCGGTGATCGCGTTCAGGGCGCTGGATTTGCCGGCGTTGGAACGCCCGGCAAAGGCCACCTCCGCGCCCGTGTCCGGAGGCAGCTGCGTGAGTTCGGATGCGCTCTTGAGAAAATGCGCCTGTCGATAGAGCGGATTCATGGCAATGTCCTGGGGCCGGTAACGGCACGGCGGTCGTGGGCCGGGAATTATCCTGCGCAGGCGCAGTCTACCGTTCGCCCGCGTCAGGCACCATTATGCCGGAGCCAAATTGACCCGGAGCGGGCGCACTGGTATAAAACGGGGCGTTTGTCTACATGGCAGCGGTCTGTCTGCGGGCCACGATTTGGTGTCCTTCCGCCGCAGCCCGCGAACCCGCTTCAGGAGTTCTCGATTCAATGAAGATCTGGCAGAGCGTTGGGCTTGCGGCCACCGTCCTCATATTCAGTGGTGCGGCGGCGGCTGGCGATGTGTCTCGCGGTCAGGAGCTGTCCGGTACCTGTGCCGCCTGTCACGGCGCCGATGGCAACAGCACCAATTCGGAGTGGCCGAAGCTGGCAGGCCAGGGTGAGCGGTATCTCCTTGAGCAACTCAAGGCCTACAAATCGGGAGATCGCAATGACCCCATCATGATGGGGCAGGTGGCCGATCTCTCCGAGCAGGACATGAAGGATCTGGCAGCCTATTTTTCCGACCAGCAGATGGAGGTGGGCGGCGCCAACCCGGATCTGGCCGAGCAGGGCGAGAGCATCTACCGCGGCGGTCTCCCGGACAAGGGCGTGGCGGCCTGCATCGCATGTCACGGGCCGGCCGGCGGTGGTATGGCGGCAGCCGGGTTCCCACGCATCGGCGGCCAGCATGCCACCTATACGGCACAGCAGCTGCAGCAGTACCGTTCGGGTGATCGCAGTACCGATGGCAACCGGATGATGCGTGCCATTGCCGAGAAGCTGTCCGATGAAGAGATCGAGGCGGTTGCCTCCTATATCTCGGGGTTGCACCGCGCGTCTGGCGATTGAGCGCCCTCCGAATCGCGTGCCGGCGCCATCGGTAGAGCCGATGCGCCGGCGCTCCACGTATCCCCCGATCCATGTGTGCGGCCCCTTCGCCGTTCGTCATCACATTTTCATTTCCGGGCGTTAGTATCTCTCCGTGCGGGCGGCATTTCCTGCTGTGCGCTGTGCAAACGGCGGAATGGTTCGTGCGGCTGACAACGCGTGGTGTCGATCCGAGATCTGTGTCACTGTCCTTGGTAGCGGTTGCCGCTAATCTTTTTCGAGACGTGTCGCGGATTGAAACTCGCGTATGCGTTCGGCGGTCAATTAACAGAGAATAACGCCATGCGGCACCTGGCACGGTGCCTTTCAGGAGACTGTTTTCATGCGATCTATCCTTGCCGCCGCCATCGTCGCCCTGCTGCTGTCCGGTTCCGCCTTCGCCCAGGAGTATCGGGCAGGGGTGCATTACCGCGTGCTGGACAAACCCCAGCGCACGCAGACCGAAGACCGGATCGAAGTTCGGGAATTTTTTTCTTACGCGTGTCCCCACTGTTACAGCTTCTTCCCCCATGTCCGGGATATGGAAAACCGAATGGGCGACGACGTTGAGATCGTGCACAACCCGGTCATCTTCAATCAGAATTGGGTTCCGCTGGCACGGGCCTACATGACGGCCGACGCCCTGGGCGTGGTTGACCAGGTCCACGGTGCGATCTTCGTGGCCTACCATGACGAGCGCAAACGCCTGGGTACCGAAGACGAATTCGCCGCGCTGTTCGCCGCGCAGGGCGTGGACGAGAAGGCGTTTCGTGAGGCCTGGAATTCCTTTGCCGTGGATACCGGCATGCGCCGGGCCGACCGCGCAGCGCGCGATTTCGGCGTTGCCTCGACTCCGACCATGGCGGTAAATGGCAAGTATGTTATCGATGTGCGCACATCGGGCGGTCAGGAGAACATGATCCGCATCATCGAGCATCTGGTTGAGAAGGAGCGTCAGGCGGCCCAGTGAGCACGCGAAAGCCCAGCGGCGCAGGAGCTGCCGCCACCACCTTCGGCAATAACGCCCTGGATAACGTTGAAGCCGCGCAACCCGCTGCCGAGCAGCAGATGTTGCGTCTGATGAGTTACAACGTGCAAACGGGCATGCAGACTCGCCATTTCGGCGATTACCTCACGCGCAGCTGGCAACACCTGGTTCCGCATCCCGCCCGGCCGCGAAATATCGCGCGCGTCTCGGAGCTGCTCAAGGGTTTTGATCTGGTTGGGCTGCAAGAGGTGGACGGCGGCAGCCTGCGCAGCGGCTTCATCAACCAGACGGAGTATCTGAGCCAGCGGGCGGGCTTCCCCTACTGGCACGATCAGACCAACCGGCGTATCGGTCGCCTTGCTCGGCACAGTAACGGCCTGCTGAGCCGATTTCGGCCTCTGGAGGTGCGGGAGCACCAATTGCCGGGGATGATTCCGGGCCGCGGGGCGTTACATATCAGTTTTGGTGGTACCGGTGAGACGTTGCACGTGATTCTGATGCACCTGGCGCTGGGTCAGCGAACGCGGATGCGCCAGCTGTCGTACGTTGCCGGGCTGGTCAGGGAGCTGCGCCACGTCGTGGTCATGGGCGATCTGAACTGTCGCGCATGCAGCCCGGAGTTGCGGCATCTGCTCGACACCACCAGCCTCATCGAACCGCTAGCGGATCTGCATACCTATCCGAGCTGGCGCCCGCAACGGAACATCGACCACATCATGGTTTCCGATTCGCTCACCGTGGAGCACTCGGCGGTGCTGGACTACCCGGTATCGGACCACCTGCCGATCATCATGGAAGTCAGCCTGCCGCTGGATGTGGTGCTGGTTCCCTAAGATCAGAGGCTCCCTGGTGTGGTGAATCACACGTTCGGCGCGCGTTCAGCCACGCCGCTGGCGCATCTCCACCCAGCGCCGGAACGCCGCAAACGGCAGGGGTGGGCTGTGAATGTGGCCCTGGACCATGTCGCAGCCATGCTTGCGCAGGAAGGAGAGCTGCTCCGGCGTCTCAACGCCTTCCGCCACCACCTGCAGCTTGAGCTGGCGGGCCATTGCCAGAACGGCGATGACGATGGCACGGTCGTTCTCGTCGGTGAAGATGTCCTGAATGAACGATCGATCAATCTTCAACACGTTTACAGGCAGGTGTTTGAGCTTGCCGAGCGACGAATAGCCGGTACCGAAGTCGTCTACGGCCATGCCGATGCCAATCTCCCGCAGGCGCTGCAGCACCGGCAGGCTGCGCTTTTCCCGTTCCATCAACGTGCTTTCGGTGATCTCCAGTTCGACTGCGGTGGCGGGCAACTGATGGGTCTTCAGTAATGCTTCGAGGGTCTGGGGCAGGCGGTCATCCAGCAATTGGTGGCCGGAGACATTGACCGAGACACGCGGCACGAACAGGCCGCTTTCTCGCCAGCGCGCGAGGTCCGTGCAGGACTTGCGCAACACCCAGTCTCCCATGGGCACGATAAGACCGGTTTCCTCGGCAACACTGATGAACCTGTCCGGCGGCACCTCGCCAAGCTCCGAGTCATGCCAGCGGATCAAGGCTTCCGCCCCCGCCAGTTTCCCCGTCGCCGCACTCAGCAGCGGTTGGTAATGCAGGCGAAAGGCGCCGGTCTCCACCGCCTGGCGCAGCCGTTGCTGCATGCGATTGCGGGCCACCGCATTGGCCTGCAGGGCAGGCTGATAGTATTGCAGGCCGCCGCGGCCGCTTTGTCGGGCCTGGCGCAGAGCCAGCTCCGCATAGCGGACCAGGCTGCCGACATCCAGTGCGTCGTCCGGGTAGCGCACCACGCCGGTCGAAAAGCTCACCTGTAACGATTGGCCGGCAACCTGCACGGGCGCCGTCAGCACCTTGCGGATGCGGGTAACCCAGGCATTCAGTTCGTCACCCCTGGCGGTCAGTGGCAGGCTGAACATGAACTCGTCCGCGCCCCAGCGGGCCAGGGTGCGGGTGTCGCGCAAACGTTTGGCCAGGCGCCCGCCCAGCACGCGCAGCAGGACGTCGCCGACATCGTGGCCGAGCAGGTCGTTGAGCATGCCGGCGTCATCCATATCGATGAGCACCAGGGCAAAAGGCTGGTCGGGGTGCTCCGAGAGCCGTTCCTGCAGGCGGCGGCGTAGCAGCAGGCGGTTGGGCAGACCGGTGACGCCGTCGTAGTAAGCGAGACGGTAGATGCGCTCCTCGGACTGGCGGCGCTGCAGGGCACTGGCGAAGATCTCGCCGGCGGTGCGCAGCAGATGGATCTGTTCACTGCTCCAGAGGCGTTCCCGGCGAATCAGGTCGAAGCCGACGAAACCGCGCAGACCGCCGGAGTAGATGATGGGAATTGCCACCATCGAGCCTACGCCCTGGCCGAGCAGCAGGCGACGCTCGGCGGAGGCGCTTTCGGGCAGATCGTTCAGGCGGTCCATGCAGACGACCTTGTGCGCCTGCAGCTTGCTCATGATCCAGGGGAGTTCCTGCACCGACAGCCGGGTTCCCTGGGCGGAGGGCAGCCTGGGGCTTCTGGTCCATTGGTGGCTGTTCATCATGGTGCGTGTGTCGGGCTGCAGGCTGAACAGATAGACGCGATCCACGTCGCTGTACCGGCCCAGCTCCGCCAGCGCGGTGTTGATGGCGTCGTCTATGTGTTCGGGGAGAATGTTGATGAAGCGGGAAGAGAACTGTCCTAACAGCCGTTCGATGCCGTAGCGGGCGGTGAGTGCGCTGTCCGCGGCACGGTGGGCAGTGACGTCGCGCGCAACGCAGATGGTGCGCTGATCATCAAGCCGCCGCAGGGCGCCGTCGAAGAAACGCAGCCGCCCTGCGACTGTCATGCTGAAGGCGATGCGGACGGAGCGGGTACTGCCGTTGCAGGTGCTCAGTGCGTGGCGGACAGTGTCCGCGCTGCCTGCATCCACCAGCTCAGCCAGGGCACGCCCCCGGACTCCTTGCAGAATCTCGGGGCTCGATGCACCTCCTACACTGACCACGCGGCCCTCTTCGCCCTCCAGGACGATGACGGCTTCATGCGTCGCGTGCAGTAGCTCGGCCAGTTCTTGCCCGCCAAAATCCGGTTCATTCGGAGCGCTATCCCCGCCGCCGGGCGCTTGTACGCCGGCACCCCCGGGACGCAACGAATCAGCCATGCTGAATCCACTCCATCTAGGCGGTTCATCGACCGACAACTTTCGTCTCGGCCCCCCCTTGCCCATTAGCGCTACAGTTGATTGTTCTATTTGTCGTTTTGAAGTGCCTCACGGGCGACTTCTGGTCCGCAGCATATCACAGTGAAATACAACAGTGTTTCTTTAAAAAACACGCCCGGGAGCGATACACGTTTACGGGGCCATCGGTCGAAGGTCATTGGCCTTTTGTAATACGTTCGGTTCATTGATTTAAGGCACGTCTTCTTAACCCGTACGGAGTCTTTGAAGATCAGCAAGTCCATGTCGAATATCCCATGATGAAGGATGACGCATCAGTGAGAAATTACCGCCACTGCTCTTCGGCCCAGAGACAGGCAAAGCGGAAAACACAGTACTCCAAGTGCCAGAAGTGGCAGCAAGGCGAAGCCGGGGCGGCCGCTTGCGTCGGCCAGCAGGCCACCCGCGAGCGGCACCAGAAAGGATACGGCATACCCGATCGTGAACATGCCGGCAGACAGGGCTGCCGTCGTGCCGGGCGGCGCGATGGCCGGCGGCAGCGAGACCAGCAGGATCAACAGCACGCCGGTGGCGAAACTCAGACCGAACGCCGCGATCAGTGCCGGTAGTCCGGGCAGCAGCAGAAACAACAGCAACGTAACGACCGCGCCGGCAAGCATGATCTGCAGGGGAGCGGTTCGGCCGAGCCAGCGGCTGGCGTAGCGGAGCATGAATACGGACGACGCCAGCTGCGCGGTATTGAACAGCAATAGACCCAAGGCAAGCTGGTGACCTTCGCCGCGGGCGGTCAACACGCTGGCCATGTAGGCGTTGGTGCCGAAGAACAGGGCCGCGCTGGCCCCGAGCAGCAGTCCGAGTTGCCAGACCAGAGGGTCGCGCCAGCCGGGCATCCAGACGGACGGACGATCGGCCTGCTTGTTCGTATCCAGCCCGCGGCGCTTGAGAAAGGCGAGTGCGACCAGACCGGCGGGCAGTGACCAGATAATCAGCGCGAGACGCCAGTCATCGCCAGCCAGCGGCATGATCAATGGCAGGGTCAGCCCCGCGCTCAGCACCTCGCCCATCAGCATGCCGTTCATATAGACTGCCGTACCAAGCGCGGTATGGCCCGGGCACCAGCCAGGAAGCAGCGCCGGAAGTGCCGGCTGCAGCGCGGCGATGCCCAGCCCCATCAGGGCCGTGGCGGCATACATGAGCCAGGGTTCCGGGGCCACGGCCCGTGCCATGGATCCGCACAGAATGATTATCAGGGAGAGAACGACCGTATGGCGCGGACCAAGCCGGGCAATGATGAAGGCCCCTGCAACCGCCGCCATGGACAGCATCAGTACAGGCACGGTGGTCAGTGCGCCGATGCCGGCCTGATTGAGGCCCAGGTCGGCCGCAATGCGGGGTGCCAGGGGCGGTGCCACCAGCAGGGTAAGGCGCAAATAAAGCCCTGCGCACCAGAGCAGCAGCAGGGAGATCAGCGCGGGAGTCCAGGGTGAGGCGGTGGCTGTGCGTAACATGGACGGTCCATGAGCTATGGCTCCGCGGAGCCCCATGGGAATAAATCAGAGGCTCCCTAGTATCCTGTCGTGCCCGTCGGTTGGTCAACGGCCCGGACATGCTTGACGGCCAGTATTGCCTGCGATAAATTTGCGAAGATATTTCTGCCATGATCAATACGATGACACGGAACAGTCATTCCGACTTTCCTTCTTTTCGTTTCTTCAATTCTGCAATGAATTCGACGCCCACTTGCATCGGGTCTGGCGGTGTAAGTCGTGCTGCGTATCAGGCGTATGGAGTCAGATTCGCGGTATGAAATGTGTTCAGAGATAACGCGGTAACAACATCCAATAAAAATGGACTTCAATTCACGGCAACACCGACCTTTCGCGTCATGCCAGAACCAGGGTTCAGTCTGATCGTGAGTCCTTGAATGATCGGTAGTCCGAGGCAACCGTTTCCGGCGCCTCGATGATGGGAATATGCCCGACGCCGGGGAGAATGCGCACCGATGCATCGGGCATGTGTCGGCGTAGGGCCTCGGCGCCGGAGACATGAAGCACGCGGTCCCGCGCGCCCCAGACAATTCGAGTGGGCGTCTCCAGCCCGTCGACGATTTCCTCCAGAGAAACCTCCTCCCATTCTTCGGCAAGCTCGCCGAGGATCCGGAGGTGCAGGTCATGGCTGGCCGCAGCCTGGTCCGCCAACGCCTGCTTCACCGGAGCGGGTATGTAGGGTGGCGAGGCCATACTCCAGTTCAGCAACGTGTCCACGTCTGCCGGTGTTCTGACCAGCAAGGGGAAATTGCCGCCCTCGTTACCGGTTTCCTCAAGGTGCTGCGCAAGCTCGCTGGGTCGGGCGGATGCCACGCCTCCGGGCGCCAGCAGCCAGAGGCTGGTGATCGCGTCCGGATAGCGAGCCGCATACTCCGCCGCTATCCGCCCGCCCATGGAAATACCCCCCAGATTGAACCTCCGCAGTCCCAACGCCTGGACAATCGAGTGGACGTACGTTGCCTGGTCCTCTGCCCGATAACGCCGCTCGGCGGGTTTGTCGCTGTCGCCAAAGCCGGGCAGGTCCACCGCAATGACCCGAAAGTGCGGGGTCAACTGCTGTGCGACGAGGTTCCAGTTATCCTTGCTGCCGCCCATGCCGTGAAGCAACAGCAGGGTTTCGCCGTCACCACCTTCCAGGTAGGCGATGCGAAAACCGGGCACTTGCAGCTCGCGCTCCTCCATGCCGGCCTGTTCGCGCTGCAGCGAGACCAGCACGCCGGCCACATGGGCGGCAGGGGCGAAGTTGAACCACGCGGTGACACCGGCCACGGCAAGCAGCAGAAATGCAGCAACGGCAATCAGAAGTTTCTTCATGTCAGCGGGACTACATGCGCATGGCCACGGCAGCCTGATTGTAGCCGACGCCGGAGCCAATCATGACCACCAGGTCGCCGGGCCGCACCTTGCCTTGCTCAACTGCGTCCGACAGGGCCATGGGGATGCAGGCCGAGCCGGTGTAGCCCCACTTGTCCATGATGATATGGGCCTTGTCGCGCGGCAGGCCGATGGTGTCCGCCGCCTGTTCTATGGTGGCGCGGCGCACCTGGGTGAAGATCACCTGGTCGACGTCGGCTACGGTGAAGTTGTTCTGCGATGCCAGTCGGTTGAATAGTTTCGGCCAGCCCTCGTCGTTGATTTCCGGGGGATAACGCTTTACCAGCCTCACCTGGGTACGCCCGGCCGCGACGGATTCTTCCGTGGCCGGCTCGGCGGTTCCGCCGGAGAAGACACCCCAACAATCAGAATAGTTGCCGTCGGCGAGAAAGGCGGAGCCGATGAAGCCGGGCTCGGTACTTGGCTCGATGACCGCGGCGCCGGCACCGTCGCCGTAGAAAAACACCGTGGGGTCCTCGGGGTCAGCCAACTTGCGCATCATGTAGGCGCCGATCACCAGGATCGTCTTCAGAGCCGGATTGGTGGCGATCAGTCCCGCGGCCGTCGCCAGGGCCGTGGGAAAGGAGGCGCAGGCGCAGCCGACATCGAAGGTGCCAGCGTTCTTTGTGCCCAGCTTGCGTTGCAATACGACCGAGGTGGAAGGCGTGATGTAGTCCGGAGAATCCGTGCCGAGGATGATCAGATCGACGTCTTCCGGCTTGCGGCCGGCGCGTTTGATCGCTTCCAGGGCGGCTGGCCGTGCCAGGTCCGACGTGGCCCAGTCATCGGGCGCATACCAGCGCTGTTCGATACCGGTACTGGCCGCGAACTTGCCGATGACCTCCGCGTTACCCAGGGCCGTGAACCGCTGGTTCAGGGCGTCATTGGTAATGCGTCGTTCGGGCAGATAGTGAGCAAGCGAGACAATCCTGGCGTGCCGGGTCATCTGGGGCAATCTCCTGGGGCACTCTGGAATATGAATCAAGCGTCATGTTGTGCCTCAAGCATATAGGAAAGAGTTGAATGTGGGTAGACAAACAATTCAAAACGAACTCCGGTCATTGCGGATAGCGGAAGGATGGGTTTATGCAAACGGCCGAATGCCGCGCACGGGCAGGGCGCCCGGAGCGGGCCGGAGGGAGGGTTCACTGGGGAGAGATCAAGCGCACGGGCAGATCACGCCGCCCGTGCACTGGTCAGTTACTTTTTCTTCGGGATGTACAGATCGGTAATGGTGCCTTCGGCCACCTCTGCCGCCATCGCCACTGTCTCACTCAGTGTGGGATGCGGGTGCACGGTGAGCCCGATATCGGCTGCTTCGGCACCCATTTCAATCGCCAGGCCGATTTCTCCGATCAGATCCCCGGCATTGAGCCCGATCACGGCGCCGCCGACGATACGTCCCGTCTCGGCATCGAACAGCAGCTTGGTCATGCCTTCTTCACGCCCCATGGCCAGGGCGCGTCCGCTGGCGGCCCAGGGAAAGGTGCCCTTTTCCACTTTTATGCCCTGTTCCCTGGCCTGCTCCTCGGTGAGGCCGACCCAGGCGACTTCCGGGTCCGTGTACGCGACCGACGGGATAACCCGTGCATCGAAGGCAACCTTGTGTCCGGCTATGACCTCCGCGGCGATCTTGCCCTCGTGCGTGGCCTTATGGGCCAGCATGGGCTGGCCGACGACGTCGCCGATGGCAAAGATGTGCGGCACGCTGGTGCGCATCTGTTCATCCACCTTGATGAAGCCGCGATCCAGTTCCAGGCCGGCAGCCTCGGCGTTGATCAGATCACCGTTCGGGCGGCGGCCCACCGCCACCAGCACCCGGTCAAAGGTCTCTGTTGTCGGTACGTCTTTGCCTTCAAAGCTTACCTTGATGCCCTTTTTCTGAGCCTCCATGCCGGTGACCTTGGCATTCAGGAATACGTTCTCGTAGCGTTTGCGGATGCGTTTCTCGTAGGGCCGGACGATGTCCTTGTCCGCTCCCACCATGATGCGGTCCATGAGTTCAACGACGGTGATCCTGGTGCCCAGCGCTTCGTACACCGTGGCCATCTCCAGGCCGATGATGCCGCCGCCGATCACCAGCATGCGCTTGGGAATTTCCTCGAGTTTCAACGCATCCGTGGAGTCCATGACGCGCGGATCGTCCAGGTCCATACCCGGCGGTGTCACCACGCGCGAGCCGGCGGCGATGATCGCGTGCTTGAAGTTGATGGTGCGTTTGCCGTTTTTGCCTTCAACGGTAAGCGCATTGCGGCCGCTGAACTGGGCATTGCCGGTGATCACCTCGACCTTGCGCTGTTTGGCCATGCTCGCCAGACCGCCGGTGAGCTTTCCGATGACGGTGTCTTTCCAGTCACGCAGTTTGGGGAGTTCGATCTTTGGTTTGCCGAAGACGACGCCGTGGTTCGCAAACTGCTCCGCGGTATCCACTATATGGGAGACATGCAGCAAGGCTTTCGAGGGAATGCAGCCGACGTTCAGGCACACGCCACCCAGAGTCTCGTAGCGCTCCACCAGTACGGTCTTCAAGCCCAGGTCCGCCGCGCGGAAGGCGGCGGTATAGCCGCCCGGCCCGGCGCCGATCACGACCACATCACACTCCCCGTCGGAGGAGTCATCGGCCGGGGCGTTGCCCGACGGTGCCTGGCCTGGCTTGGCTGGCTGCTGCTTCGGTGCACCGTTGCGCCTCGGCGTTGACGGTTTGCTATCTGCCTTTACGGCGTCGTCCGACGCTGGTTGGGCGGTTTCCAGCTCCAGAATCACCATCCCCTGCTTCACCTTGTCGCCAACCCTGGTCTTCACGGACTTGACGGTGCCCGCCTCGGAGGCGGGTACTTCCATGGTGGCCTTGTCGGACTCCAGCGTGATCAGGGACTGCTCGGCTTCCACGCTATCGCCCTGGGAGACCAGGACCTCGATGACATCCACTTCGTCGAAATCGCCGATGTCCGGAATCGTGATGTTCTTGGTCGCCATGATTGCTTCCTTTTGTGGCAGGCCGGGCGCTGTTGGCGCCTGGCCGCTGACCATGCTTTTGAGAATAAATACAGGCCTAGAGAACCAGGCGCCGCAGATCACCCAGCAGGCCGGACAGGTACGTGACGAAGCGCGCGGCGGCGGCGCCGTCGATGGCCCTGTGGTCATAGGACAGGGAAAGCGGCAACATCAGTCTTGGTTCAAATTCGTTGCCGTTCCATTTCGGCTTCATATCCGATTTGGAAACACCCAGGATGGCGACTTCGGGCACGTTCACGATGGGCGTGAAGGCGGTTCCGCCAATGCCGCCCAGGCTGGAAATGCTGAAGGTACCGCCCTGCATGTCGGCGGGGCCCAGCTTTCCGTCACGGGCCTTGCTGCTGATCTCGGCCAGGTCGGCCGCTATCTGGTAGATGCCCTTCCTGTTGGCATCCTTGATTACCGGAACGACAAGCCCATTGGGCGTATCCACGGCTACGCCAATGTTGATGTACTTCTTGATGATCAACGCATCGCCGGAGGGTTTGAGGCTGCTGTTGAACTCCGGGTACTTCACCAGTGCGGAGGCCGCCGCCTTTACCAGAAAAGCCAGAGGCGTGAGCTTTACGCCTTCCTTTTCCGCGGCGACCTTTTCCGCCTTGCGGAAGGCTTCCAGGTCGGTGATGTCGGCCTCGTCAAACTGTGTCACATGCGGGACATTCAACCAGCTGCGGTGCAGATGAGGCCCGGAAATCTTCTTGATCCGGGGCATGGGCTGCTCTTCGATCTCTCCGAATTTGGAGAAATCCACCGCGGGGATGGGTGGAATGCCCATGCCGCCCGTCGCGGTCGCCGTCGCTGTACCCTGGCCGCCCTTCATGATGCCTTTCACAAAGGCCTGTACGTCTTCCTTGAGTATTCGGTTTTTGCGTCCCGAGCCGGTGATCTGGCCAAGCTCGACACCCAGTTCCCGGGCAAAGCGGCGCACGGCGGGAGAGGCATGCGCGAGTTTGTGGGCGCGGCTATCGATCGTGCTGGCCGGAACCGGGGCGAAATCCGCCTCGACCTGATGTGCCGGATGCTGGGTCTTTGCCACCTGCGGTTCAGGCTCCGGCTCGGCGCGAGTGGGAGCAGCCTTTGCTTGCGAAGTCGGCTCGGCGGCGGCTTCGGCGCCGCTGGTCTCCAGCATCAGAATCAGCGCGCCTTCGGCCACCTTGTCGCCGACCTTGATCTTGACCGCCTTTACCCTGCCGGCCACGGGGGCCGGGACTTCCATCGCGGCCTTGTCGGATTCCAGGGTGATCAGAGACTGTTCCGCCTCGACCGTGTCGCCCTCTGCGACCAGCACCTCGATGACGTCGACCTCGTCGAAATCACCAATATCGGGAACGCGGACTTCCTGCTCGGCAGTCTTGCCGTTCGCCGCCTGGGGCTCCGCGGTGGCGGCCGTCTCCTGCTTCGCTTCGGCGGGCTCCCGCTCGAGCTCTGCTTCCTTGTCCCCGGTCGTTGCGGCTGGCTCCAGCTCGATGATGACGGCTCCCTCCCTGGCCTTGTCGCCGACTTTCATCTTCACTGACTTGACGGTACCGGCTTCGGGAGCGGGCACCTCCATGGTGGCCTTGTCGGACTCAAGGGTGACCAGAGACTGTTCCGCCTCCACGGTGTCGCCTTCGGCGACCAGCACCTCGATGACGTCGACCTCGTCGAAATCACCAATATCGGGGACCTTGATCGTTTTTGTCGTCATGCCTGCTTCCTTCGGTTACCGCGCGGCGGGCAGGCGCCTGGTGGCTGCCCTGCCCCGGTATCCATGTCTCCGGGGTCCGCCGCGAGTGGATGACATTCCTGCCCGGGTTCAGACCGAGGTCGGATTCGGCTTCTCCGAATCAATGCCGTATTTGGCGATGGCGTCAACAACCGCCTTGGCCTCGATCTGACCGTCGTCGGCAAGCGCCTTCAGCGCCGCTACCACGATGTAGTAACGATCAACCTCGAAGAATCGCCGCAGTTGTTCCCGGGTATCGGAACGGCCGAAGCCGTCCGCACCCAGTACAACGTAGCGGCGATCATCGACGTAGGGTCGGATCTGGTCCGCGAAGGCACGCATGTAGTCGGTTGCGGCAATGGCCGGCCCCTTGCGTCCCTTGAACTGCTGCTGAACCCAGGAGGTTCTGGGCTTTTTGTCCGGGTGGAGCATGTTCCACCGCTCGGCGTCGATGCCGTCCCTGCGCAGCTCGTTGAAGGAGGTGCAACCCCAGAGGTCGGCGTCCACTTTCCAGTCCTTCTTCAGCAGCTCGGCGGCGGCAATCGCTTCGCGGAAGATGGTGCCGGAGCCAAGTAACTGAACCTTCAGCTTGCCCTTGCTCCCTTCCTTGAAGAGGTACATGCCCTTGCGGATGCCTTCCTCGGCGCCCTTGGGCATGTCGGGCTGACTGTAGTTCTCGTTCATCATGGTGATGTAGTAGTAGACGTTCTCTTGCTCCCGGTACATCCGGCGCAGGCCGTCATGGATGATCACCGCCATCTCGTAGGGGAATGTGGGATCATAGGCGATGCAGTTGGGGATGGTCGCCGCCATCAGGTGAGTGTGGCCGTCCTGGTGCTGCAGGCCTTCGCCGTTCAGTGTGGTTCGCCCGGCCGTGCCGCCCATGAGGAAGCCGCGGCAGCGCATGTCACCCGCGGCCCAGGCAAGGTCGCCGATGCGCTGGAAGCCGAACATGGAGTAATAGGCGTAGAACGGGATCATGTTCACGCCATGATTGGAGTAGGCAGTACCCGCGGAAATCCACGAGCACATGGCGCCCGCTTCGTTGATGCCTTCCTGCAGTATCTGCCCTTTCTTGTCCTCCTTGTAGAGCATCAGCTGATCCGCATCTTCCGGGGTGTAGAGCTGCCCCACGGAGGAATAGATGCCGAGCTGCCGGAACAGCCCCTCCATGCCGAAGGTCCGTGCCTCGTCGGGGACAATGGGCACGATGTGCCTGGCCAGTTTCTTGTCCCGCGCAAGGATCGAGAGAATCCGCACGTAGGCCATGGTGGTGGACATTTCACGCTCGCCGGTGCCCTTGAGCAGCAGGTCGAACACGGAAAGGTCCGGAATCTCCAGCGGCTCGGCTTCCGTGCGCCGCTGCGGCAGATAACCGCCCAGCGACTCGCGGCGCTCCCGCAGGTATTTGATTTCCGGGCTATCCTCCGCGGGTTTGTAAAACGGTGTTTTCTCGATCTGATCGTCCGCGACCGGGATGTCGAAGCGGTCGCGGAAGTCCTTCAGTGCTTCCAGGCCGACTTTCTTCTGCTGATGGCTGATGTTCTGCCCTTCGCCGGAGGCGCCCATGCCGTATCCCTTGACCGTCTTGGCCAGTATGACGGTGGGCTGGCCGGTCTGACTGACGGCGGCGTGATAGGCGGCGTAGACCTTGTGCGGATCGTGACCGCCACGTGACAACTGGCCGATTTCCTCGTCGGACATGCTGGAGACCAGGTCGGCCAGCTCGGGGTATTTGCCGAAAAAGTGCTTGCGTGTGTACGCGCCGCCCTTGGCCTTGAAGTTCTGGTACTCGCCGTCCACGCATTCTTCCATGCGTTTGCGCAGCAGGCCGCTCCTGTCCCGCGCCAGCAGATTGTCCCAGCCGGAGCCCCAGATCACCTTGATGACGTTCCAGCCGGCGCCGCGGAACTCGCCCTCCAGTTCCTGGATGATCTTGCCGTTGCCGCGTACCGGCCCGTCAAGTCGCTGCAGGTTGCAGTTGACGACGAACACCAGGTTGTCCAGCTTTTCGCGGGCTGCAAGGCCGATGGCGCCGAGGGATTCCGGCTCATCCATCTCGCCATCGCCCATGAAGGCCCAGATCTTGCGGTCATCCATGTCGATAATGCCGCGATCATGCAGGTACTTCATGAAGCGGGCCTGGTAGATGGCGGTAATGGGGCCAAGGCCCATGGACACGGTGGGGAACTGCCAGTAATCCGGCATCAGCCAGGGGTGCGGGTAGGAGGTAATGCCCTTGCCGCCGACGTCCTCGCGGAACCCCTGTAACTGCTTTTCGGTCAAGCGGCCTTCCAGGTAGGAGCGCGCGTAAATGCCGGGGGCGGAGTGGCCCTGGATAAACACCATGTCGCCACCGTGCTTGTCGCCGGGTGCCCGCCAGAAATGATTGAATCCGACATCATAGAGCGTGGCGCTGGACGCGAAGCTCGCGATATGGCCGCCGATGCCCTCGCGCTGCTTATTGGCTTGCAGCACCGTCGCCATGGCGTTCCAGCGGATGATGGAGCGCAGGCGCCACTCAAGTGCATGATCGCCTGGAGACTTGGCCTCCATGTGCGGAGGAATGGTGTTTACATAGGCGGTCGTCGCCGTGAAGGGGATGTGGCCGCCACGCCGCCGCGCCTTCTCCACCAGTGATTCAAGCAGGTAATGGGCGCGCTCGGCGCCTTCTTCCTCGATAACGGCTTCAAGCGCTTCCAGCCATTCCCGCGTTTCCTGGGGATCAAGATCCTCCATCAATGCAGCCATCTATTCACCTCTTGGGTTGTCTGCGGCGGCGGTGAATCCAGTTGTTGCGCCAGATTGGGCGCAAACCTTCCAGGGCCTGGTGGGCCTAAACGTCTGGACTGCCGATTATCCGCAGTGGCTTTTCACGATCATTGTTTTTATGTGAACGCTTATCCGGGATTGCAATGCTGCCAAGCCGGTCAACGTTTCGTTCGATTTTCATGTTAGGCGTGACGCGCTTGTATTTCTACTACCTGAGACCCCGATAAAGGGAATTAGGTCTGTTCCCGATTGGAACTAATGTCCTTGATATTGTTATTGCGAGTGGACATTCCGGCAGTCACGGCGAAGCGCATGGCCTGGTCAATGGTCAGGTTGACCGGGGTTACCTGATCCCGTGGCAGCAGCAACGTGTATCCGCCGAGCTGATAGCTCATGGGAAGATAGACGGCGATGTCTCCCGGGCCTCCCAGTTCCGGAGGCAGTTCCTTGAAATCCTCCCGGGTTATCAGGCCCAGCAGGCGCGCCTCGGCGCCGCCGACCGTTACCTTGACGGCCACCACCTGATTGGTCTGTTCGTCGCTGGATGTGGAGAAAAACCGCATCAAGTCCTCGACCGCTCCGTAGACGGACTTGACCAGCGGAATGCGATGCATGAGCGCATCGCCCAGCACGAAAAGCTTCCGCACCAGCCAGGCGTTCAGCAGGACGCCGAGCAGGAAGATTCCGACGATCGCGGCGATTAATCCCAGGCCTGGGAAGTAGAATGGCAGGATGATATCGAGGAGCCCCCCCAGCACTGACTCGGCCAGGGTTGCGAGCCAGTAAATCAGATAGAGGGTGACAATGATTGGAAGAATGGCCACCAGGCCCTTGAGGAAGGTGGCGCCCAAATGACGCATGACGGTATTGGGATACACTGATCTATTCCCATGGAGCTCTGCGGAGCCATCCGAGCGCGCTGGCAAGGCGGCGTTCGCAGGCAATGGCCGTCGCCCTTGGCAAGAACGCCAACGCAGTCCAGCGCGCTCGGATGGCCCGCCCTGCGGGGCTTTGCAGCATGCCCGCGGTCGGCGTTGCGCCTCTTGGCAAGGACTCGGCCATTGCCGGCGAGCCGCGCCTTGCCCGCGGGCATGCTGCAAAGCCAGAGCTCCATGGGAATAGATCAGTGTATCCCTTGCGCATTAACGGCCTCAATTGTTGCCGAACACATGGCGCAGCAGGTCGGTGGTACGCGCCACGGGGTCTTTGCGTATGCGCGCTTCCTCCTGGGCGAGAATGACAAACAGGCCATCCAGCGCCTGTTCGGTTACATAGTCTTCCAGGTTCAGCGACAAGGGCTGAACCAGCGGTAGCCTGTTCCAGCTATCCGCTATGGTCTGATAGTACCCGTAGGCATCCACGTTGGTCATTCGGCTGCGCACGATGGGCCGGTAGCTGGCGCGAAGCGCCGGTTCCGACCGTTCTCGCAAGTAACGCGTTGCCGCATCGGATTCACCGTTGAGTAGGGCGTAGGCATCCGCCGGTCGCATGCTGCGAATGGCGTCCACAAAAATGGACGCCGCCTCGCCTGCCGCCTGCTCGGCGGCACGATTCATGGCTACTTCCAGTTCGTTGACCTGGCTGCCCAGGCCTACCTGGCGCAGTCGCGTGGAGACGGAACGCAACTCTTCCGGCAGGGCAATGCGGATAAGCGCATCGGCCAGATAGCCGTCATTGCGGTTGGTGCGCTCGATGGTGCGCCGGGTTCCCACGATCAGTGCTTCCCGCAGCCCGTTGGCAACGGTGTGTTCATTGTTGCCAACGGGCTGAGCGGTGCCCCTGTCCGTCGGCAATGTGACACAGCCGGCGGGTAGCAGGATCGCCAGGCTCACGATCAACGGGCGTAAAAGGGTTGCCGGCATGCCTGGTCTCCAGAGAGTGAGGCTCCACACCTAGGTGTCCTTGGAGCGGTTATTGATCTCGCGGTTTCCGTGTCTCACCAGCCAGTAGGTTACCCCCAGGGCCAGTACCGCGGCAGCCAGCGCCAGGATCTTCATCGGGTCCAGTGCATCAGTTTCCATCAGCATGAACTTTCGCACCAGTGCCATGATTGCAATCAGCACCACGATCTCCACCTGAATGAAGCCGCCCCTGCGTTCCATGGTGCGCACAATGGAGTTGTTGAACTCCATTGCGATAAGCACGGTGAGGATCATGTCGAACACGGCCTGGAACACCCGATAATCGAACGGGTCGCGGGTCTGTATGAAAAGCAGGGTAAAGACGCTGAAAGCCAGATAATAGATTGCGACGATCACGACACCGGCTATGCAGGCGGTAAGAATCAGGGAAATTACGCGCTCAAAGCGCTGATAACCGGTCAATCGGGACCATTCGCCGAGAAATTCGGGAAAGAGTCGGATTAGAGTCTTTTTCATCGTTACCGTCCGGAGTGCATCGGGATGAGTGGCGCATTCCGTTGGCCGCGAAAAACGTGTTCAACACATGTTGTCAGTTATCGACCAGCCAGTCCCTCGGTATCAGATAACGGCTGTAGAGTTCCGCCTCGCGGCTTCCGGGCTCAGGTTCCCAGCCGTACTCCCAGCGTGCCAGTGGCGGCAGAGACATGAGGATGGACTCCGTGCGTCCGCCGGACTGAATGCCGAATTTAGTCCCGCGATCGAATAGCAGGTTGAACTCCACGTACCGGCCCCGCCGGTAGAGCTGGAAGTCGCGCTCCCTCGCTCCGTAGGCTGTGTCCTTGCGGCGCTGAACGATGGGCAGGTAGGCGGCCGAAAAATGATCGCCCACCGATTGCATGAACGCGAAACAGGGTTCGAAACCCCATTCGTTGAGATCGTCGAAGAACAGGCCGCCGATGCCTCGCTGCTCCTTGCGGTGCGGCAAGTGGAAGTAGCGATCGCACCAGGCCTTGTAGTGGGCATGAACGCTGTCGCCGAACGGTTGGCAGGCCTTGGCGGCTGTACGGTGCCAATGCACGGCATCTTCGTCATAGCCGTAGTACGGGGTCAGATCGAAACCGCCGCCGAACCACCACACGGGTTCGGCGCCCGGTTTCTCGGCAATGAAAAACCGGACATTGGCATGGGCGGTGGGTACGTGCGGGTTGCGTGGATGGATGACCAGAGAGACACCCATGGCCTGCCATGAGCGGCCGCTGAGATCGGGGCGCTGCTCCGTTGCCGCGGGGGGCAGGGTGACGCCATGAACATGGGAAAAGCCGACGCCGGCCTGTTCCAGCGCCGGCCCTTCACGCAGTACCCGGGAGCGCCCGCCGCCGCCGTCCTCGCGTTCCCAGAGGTCTTCGTGGAATCGGGCGCCACCGTCCTCAACCTCCAGAGACCGGCAGATACCGTCCTGCAGGTTGAGCAGATAGTTTCGTACGGCACGGGTGTCCGGGGTTGTCATGGCTGCTCCAGTATCAGGAGTTTCTTAGCACGCGACCGCTGCGGCCGTCACGTATCTCCGTTGGCCGGGCCAGGCCTCCCACCGTACCGGGCACCACGACATCGACGGCCGTTCCAAGCCGAAGCCTGGCCTGCAGGGCGGTTCGCGCGGGGGCATGGCCGCTGAAATTGGCGCTGGTCGAGACCAGTGGTCCGCAGACGGCGCAGAGTTCGCAGGCAAGTGGGTGGTCCGTGACGCGTACGGCGAGATCGGGCCGGTTGCCGGTCAGCCAGAACGGGGTGGCCGGGTTGGCGGGTAGCACCCAGGTCACCGGGCCGGGCCAGGTTTCTTCGAGTTTTTCAATCTGCTGTGGGTCCAGCGGCGCGAGCAGCGGCAGCAGCTGGTCGAGATCAGCCGCCAGGACAATCAGCCCCTTGCGCAGCGGCCGCCGCTTGACGGCGAGTAGGCGTGCGACGGCGTCCCGATTCAGCGGATCGCAGCCGAGGCCGTATACGGCCTCGGTGGGATAGGCGATCAGTCCTCCGTTTGTTACCGCGCGACGGGCGCGTTCAAGCCGGAAACGGGCGCTCATACATCAGCGTCTCCCTAGGTCTTTGCCGCGCTTTTCTTTGCCGCCGGTTTTTTGGCCGCCGCGTTCTTTGCCGTCGTCGCTTTCTTGCCGCCACGGGGCTTGCGCTCCGGCGCCTTGGCGATCAGGTCTTCGCAGGTTGCGAGGTCCAGGCTTTCCGGCTCAACATCCTTGGGGATCTTGGCGTTCTTCTTGCCGTCGGTAATGTAAGGTCCGTAGCGGCCCTTCAGCACCTGGATATCCGAACCCTTGAATGTGGTAATGATGCGCTCGGCGTCCGCCTTGATCTTCTCGGCGATCAGCTCCCGGGCCCTTTCAAGCGTAATCGTGTATGGATCGTCTTCCTTGATGGAGACGAACTTTTTGCCATAGCGAATGTAGGGCCCGAAGCGACCGATGTTGGCCAGAATCGTCTCGCCATCGTCGGTCTGCCCGAGTTCGCGCGGCAGATCAAACAGTGCCAGAGCCTCGGTCAGGGTGATCTGGTTCATCGCCTGGCCGGGACGCAGGCCGGCGAAGCGGGGCTTGTCCTCGTCGTCCTTGGTGCCGATTTGCACGAACGGACCATAACGGCCAACCCTGACCTGGACAGGTTTACCGCTCTTGGGGTCGGTCCCCAGTTCCCGGGCCTGCACCACCTCCTCGCGGGAGATGTCCTTTTTCTCCTCCACCTGGGCCTTGAAGGGGTCCCAGAATTCACGGAGCAGGGGTATCCAGTCCTTGTTGCCGAGGGACACCTGATCGAGCTCATCCTCAAGTCGGGCGGTGAAGTCGTAGTCCACGTACTTGGTGAAGTGATCGGTCAGGAACTTGTTGACAACCCGGCCGATCGGGGTGGGGATGAAGCGTCGGGCATCCAGTTCCACGTACTCCCGGTTGAGCAGAGTGGAAATGATGGCCGCGTAGGTCGACGGGCGGCCGATGCCGTACTCCTCGAGTGTCCGCACCAGGCTCGCTTCGCTGTAGCGTGGCGGTGGCTCGGTAAAATGCTGCTCGGGCCGGATCTTGACCAGAGTGATCACATCGCCCTCTTCCATGGGCGGCAGGATGCGGTCGCCATTATCCGCCTTGGCATCGTCAACGCCCTCCTGATAGACCGCCATGAAGCCCGGATCGGCGATAGTGGAGCCGGTGGCGCGGAAGATGTTGCCCTGACCGCACTGCAGATCCACGCCCACGGTATTGATGGTGGCGTGGATCATCTGGCTGGCCACGGCGCGCTTCCAGATCAGTTCATAGAGTCGGCGCTGGTCGTCGCTGAGATGGCGGCGAACGTCGTCCGGATGGCGCGCGGCCTCGGTGGGGCGGATGGCCTCGTGCGCCTCCTGGGCGTTCTTGGCCTTGGTGCGGTACGTCTGCGGCGTTTCCGGCACCTTGTCCTTGCCGAAGCGCTCGGCGATAACGCCGCGAATCTCCTGTACGGCCTCGTTGGCCAGGTTCACGGAGTCCGTACGCATGTAACTGATCAGACCGACGGTACCATTGCCGACGTCGATGCCCTCATACAGCTGTTGGGCGATGCGCATTGTGCGCTGGGCGCCGAAGCCGAGCTTGCGGGAGGCTTCCTGCTGCAGGGTGGATGTCGTGAACGGCGCTGCCGGGTTCCGGCGGCGTTGCTTGCGTTCCACCTGCACCACGGTCAGGCCGTCGCCGCCAGCCGCGTTCAGCGCCTTCTCCACCTCGGTGGCGCGGGCCTCGTTGTCGATGGTGAACTGCTCGATCTTCTCATCGGCAAACCGGGTCAGTTTGGCCTGAAAATCCTGGTCTTCCTTCTTGAGGTCCGATTCGATGGTCCAGTATTCCCGGGGCACGAAGGCCTCGATCTCCTCCTCGCGCTCGCAGATCATGCGCAGCGCCGGCGACTGAACCCGCCCGGCTGACAACCCGCTATGGATCTTGCGCCATAACAGGGGCGAGAGGTTGAAACCTACGAGGTAGTCCAGCGCGCGCCGGGCCTGCTGCGCGTTGACCAGATCCATGGACAGGTCGCGAGCGTTGGTTACCGCGTCGCTGATGGCGCGCTTGGTGATCTCATGGAAAACCACGCGCTTGACCGTCTTGTTCTTTAAAAGCCCCTTTTCCGCAAGCAGTTCGTAAAGGTGCCAGGAAATGGCTTCGCCTTCGCGATCCGGGTCAGTGGCCAGGTACAGGGTGTCGACGTCCTTGAGCACCTTGGCAATCATGTCCACGTGCTTCTTGTTGCGGTCGATCACCGTGTACTTCATGGCAAAGTCGTGGTCGGTATCCACAGCCCCCTCCTTGGGGACCAGGTCTCGCACGTGACCATAGGAAGCCAATACCTGGAAATCCTTACCCAGGTACTTGTTGATGGTTTTCGCCTTGGCGGGCGATTCGACAATGACCAGATATTTGCTCATAAGTACACAGACCCACCCAGCGGAGGGCGATTCCATCCTGTTGATTTCGCGAATTGTACTGCCGGCAGATCAGGTGGGGCGTCAGTGCACCAAATGCACCGGATGTTCGAACAGGAGGTTCTCCATCCAGGCAAAGGCTTCCTCCTGCCCAGGCTGGTTGTAGAGGACCATCAGCGTTACCCATTTGACGAGATCGATATCCGACTCGTCATCGTCCAGCGCCATGAGTCGATCAATGATCACCTCGCGGCTGATGGGCGTCAGTACGCCGATCTGTTCCAGAAAAAGCAGAAAACCACGGCTTTCGGCATCCAGCCGGGTCATCTCTTCATCCGTATACATCCGTATGGAACGCGCTCCTTCCATTGGACCGCTGGGCAGATTGTGGCTGTTGGCCAGGTCGTCCAGCCAGTCAAAGGCTTTACGGATCTCCACCTGATGAAAGCCGGCGTCAAATAACTCCGATTCCAGTGATTCACGGTCCGGTTGAGGTTCGTCGTCATAAAGATAGTTTTCAAACAGGTACATCAGGACGTCGAACACGTTTTCTTTCATTTCAGGTCCTCGTGCCAGTCAGCGCGTATCTGCCGCCTGGCATGGCCGTGACATGGCCTTGCAACTCAAGTATCAGCAGGATGGATGAAACCGCTTCGGGCGTCAATCCGGTGCGTTGCAGCACCGACTCCAGCGTGGTCGGATCATGCCCCAGGGCTTCCATGACACGCTGGTGGTCCTCATCCATTGCCGCATCTTCCACCGATAACTGCTCGGACCTTTGCGGCGAGGACAGGTTCACCGCAAGCAGCGAGGGCAGTTCTTCCATGATGTCGGCTGCTTTTTCCACGAGTTTGGCCGCACCGGCGCGGATCAGCGCATGGCAGCCTCGGGCCATCGGGTTATGGATGGAGCCCGGAATGGCGAACACTTCCCGGTCCTGGTCCAGGGCGTAGCGCGCCGTGATCAGCGAGCCGCTGCGCACCCCTGCCTCCACGACCAGCACGCCGGCGGATAAACCGCTGATGATCCGGTTGCGGCGGGGAAAATGTTCCGCCCGGGCGGCAACGCCGACGGGAAACTCCGTTACCATGGCACCGCGCTCCGCGATGCTCCGGGCGAGCCGGCGATTTGCCGCCGGATAGACGCGATCCGGGCCGGTGGCGGTTGCCGCGATGGTCAGGCCGTCGGCGGCAAGTGCCCCTTCGTGGGCGGCGGTATCCACGCCTGTCGCCAGCCCGCTGGTTATGGTCAGCCCCGATGCCGCAAGGTGGCGCGCGAAATCGTGGGCGTTCTGTCGGCCGCCGCTGGTCGGATTGCGGCTGCCGATAATGGCTAGCTGCGGCGTGGAGAGCACGTCCGGATGGCCGGTAACAAACAGCAGTGGCGGTGCGGCGGGGATGGCGCGGAGCATCTCCGGGTAGTCCGGGCTGGACAGGGTGAGCACATGGTGGTCTGGTTGCTCGGCCCAGGCCTGATCGGCATCCACCCCGTTCCAGTCGGGTTGTGCCATGGCAGTGATCACGGCCTCGGGAATGCCCAGCGCCTTCAGCGCGGACGAGGACGCCCGCAGCGCCTCATCCGCGCTGCCGAACCGCGATAGAAGCGTCTGGAAAAAATGTGGCCCAATTCCTGGAACCCTGTGTAGCGCGAGCTGCTCGCGCAGGTCGTCCGTGACGGCGCGCATGGCATTTACCACCGGTTCAGGGGTTCTGAACCAGGTCCATCACGTTCATGGACCTGCTGGCCCGCATGACCAGGCCGAAACTGAGCTTTTCAAAGGTGCGGAACAGAATGATCTCGCCGGCGCGTTCCTCGGGCAGCGTTACCTGCTCGCGCGTTACCTGGTCACGTACCACCCGGCCGGCCTTGAACACGGCCATGACGTGCCCTTCTTCCATGCCATGTTCCGTGCCCAGGTTGACGACCACGACGTCGAACTGACCGATCTGGCTCACGCCGTCCAGCACGTCGATAATGTGTCCGTCCACCTGCGCATCAGGTGCCCGGGGGAAGACCTGCAGACTTGCTTCACGGCGGGGAGCGCGCAGCAGGCGGTCACCGGGCAGGATCTCGCGATTGCTGGCGCTGAGCCGGGCGGTGCCCGGGTCGCCCTCGCGGACGACGGAGGCGTCGCCCACGTAAGTTGCCTCCAGGCCGAGGACCTCCCCGGTTGCAGGGTCTGTATAGGCGTTGCCGCGGCGAACCACCGAGTAGCCCCCGAGCGCTTCTGCTTCAGGTAGACGCCGGACGTAGACATGATCATTGCGGGCCGCCATGACACGTTCGTCTTCACCGGCAACAATATAAGGTGCTTCGTCAAAGAAGGCGTCGTCCACCACCAGGCTGCGGTTGAGGAAAGGGCGTAGCGCGCTTAGCGGAATGGCGCTGATGGCCTGATCCAGCTGCTCTTCACGGATCCGCGGCGAGAGGCGAACTTCGCGCCTGCCGCGTTCCACGGTCAGTCGCGGCTCGCCTTCCACATAGACAAGGCGAATCTCGTCACCGGGATAGATAAGGTGCGGGTTCTCGATCTCGGGATTGACGTGCCAGATTTCCGGCCACAGCCAGGGGGCCGTCAGGAAGCGTTCCGAGATGTCCCACAGGGTATCGCCCCGCGCCACGGTATAGCGTTCCGGGTGGTCGTCACGGAGCGCATCGCTGGTGGCCGCGAGAGGTATCGCGACGAGGAGCAATCCGGCAACAAACCACAGCAGCTTCCTGATGCGCATTTGAATTTCCTTTGTTCTGCCTGGCGCTGCCGTCGGGCGACGTCAGTGAGCGATTCCGTTATACTTCGGCATGATTAGGCGCAAGGCTAACCCGATCAAGGGCGTTCCGCAACGACACAGACCATGGCAAAACTTGACATACTTCACTATCCGGACAATCGGTTGCGTACCCGGGCAGTTCCGGTGGACCAGGTGGATGATGAAATCCGCCAACTCATCGACGACATGTTCGAGACCATGTATGACGCACCCGGCGTCGGTCTCGCCGCCACCCAGGTGGATGTGCACCGGCGGGTGATTGTCATTGATGTCTCGGAGGACGGTTCCGAACCCCGCGTGTTCATTAACCCCGAGATCCTGGAGAAGGACGGCGTAGAACAGATGCAGGAAGGCTGTCTGTCCGTTCCGGGGTACTACGATACCGTCGAACGCGCGGGGAGTATCCGCGTTCGCGCGCTGGATCGCAGCGGTGAGCCCTTCGAGCTGGAGGCGGACGATCTGCTGGCGGTTTGCATCCAGCATGAGATGGATCATCTGGAAGGCAGGCTATTCGTCGATTACCTCTCCGAACTCAAACGCAAGCGTGTGCGCAAAAAGCTGGAAAAGCAGGCGCGGCTTGACGGAGATACGCAGACCCCTCACAGCAGCGTAGTCTGAATGTTTCCCGCCTTCTCATGACGGATTCGCCACGCCTGATTTTTGCGGGTACGCCCGATTTCGCCGTCCCGGCCCTGGATGCGCTTGCCGCGGTGGGCCACCGGCCGGTGGCCGTCTATACGCAGCCGGACCGCCCGGCCGGGCGCGGTCGAAAGCCCAGGCTTTCGCCGGTCAAGGTGGCCGCGCAGGCGCTGGAACTCCCGGTCAGGCAGCCCGAGAGCCTGCGTAATGCGGAGGCTGTCGAGGAACTCGAGGCGTTACGGCCGGATCTCATGATCGTTATCGCCTACGGTTTGATTCTTCCCCGGGCGGTCCTTGATGTCCCGCGGCTAGGCTGTGTCAATGCGCATGCTTCCCTGTTGCCGCGCTGGCGTGGCGCGGCGCCCATACAGCGGGCTATTCTGGCCGGTGACAGCGATACCGGCGTCTGTCTGATGCGCATGGAAGCCGGTCTGGATACCGGTCCGGTGCTCGCCTGCGCCGAAACGCCCATTCATCTCGAAGACACCGGCGGCACCCTCCATGACCGCCTCGCCGAGATCGGCGCGGGGCTGCTGGTGCAGCAGTTGCCGACGATACTGGCGGGAGAACTGGCCGCGGTACCGCAGGACAATGAGCGTGCCACCTATGCAGCAAAGCTCGACAAATTCGAAGCGCCGCTCGACTGGCGCCTTCCGGCCACCCGCTTGAGGCGACAGGTGGCTGCCTTCAACCCCTGGCCGGTGGCGGAAACCCGTTGGAACAACAAAAGCCTGCGCGTCTGGCAAGCCGCGATCGTCGCCGGCACGACGAATGCCGCCCCCGGTGAGGTGCTTGCCGTTGGACGCGAAGGCATAGACGTCGCAACAGGCGACGGGATCCTGCGGTTGCTGGCGTTGCAGCCACCCGGTGGCAGAGTCATGTCCGCGGCGGCCTTTGTCAGTGGCCGATCGCTATCCGCGGGCGAGATTCTGGGCTAGGGAGCCACGACGTTTGTGGAACGCTATACGGCACCTGCTGTCCATTCCGGGCGGCATTCACGCGGAGAATTGATCAGGCAATGTCGGCAAGATGGGCAGCGGCCCGGGTTCTGGTGCAGGTCATTCGTGACGGCCGTTCGGTATCGGACGTGCTGCCGTCTGCCGTGGCGGCCTTGCCCGAAGCGGAGAGGGGGCTCGCCCAGGAACTGGTGTTCGGCACCCTGCGCTGGGCGCCCCGTCTCGATGCCTTGCTGGACAGCGTGCTTCAACGCCCGCTGCGCCGCCGCGACATGGACGTGCGCGCCCTGGCAATGATGGGTATTTACCAGTGCATGGAAACGCGGGTTCCCGATCATGCCGCCGTCTCCGCGACCGTCGACACCGCTCGCCGTCTGCGCCAGCCCTGGGCGCCGGGGCTGGTTAATGCCGTGCTGAGGCGGTTTCTGCGTGAACGCGAAACACTGCAACGCGCACTGGATTCCGAACCGGCGCGCTTTGCGCATCCGCAATGGCTTATCGACAGCCTGCGCCAGGATTGGCCGGAGCATTGGCGTTCCGTCCTCGAGGCAAACAACGCCCGGCCGCCAATGACCCTCCGGGTCAACCGACGGCAGTCGGATCGTGACACCTGGCTTGTCCGGCTGCGGGACTCGGGGTTGGCGGCCGAACCGCACGCCTGGGCCGCTGATGCCGTGACCATGGCCGAGCCCGTTGCGGTGCAGCGCCTGCCCGGCTTCGCCGAGGGCGCGGTCTCGGTGCAGGATGCGGCAGGGCAGTTGGCGGCTGATCTAATGGCGCCGGCCGCCGGCCATCGGGTTCTGGATCTGTGTGCCGCCCCCGGCAGCAAAACCTGTCATCTTCTCGAGCGAAATCCGGGCCTGGCCGAGCTCACCGCGGTGGACATAGACGCCGGGCGCATGCAGCGCCTGGAGGAGAACCTGATCAGACTGGGCCTGTCTGCCCAGGTGCTCGTCGCCGATGCGTCGCAGCCGGAGCAGTGGTGGGATGGCAGACCCTATGATCGGATTCTGCTCGACGCGCCCTGCTCCGCGACCGGAGTGATCCGGCGCCATCCGGATATCAAACTGCTGCGCAAATCGGCTGATATCGAGGCCCTGCAGGCCTTGCAATGCACTTTGCTGGCCGCGGTCTGGCCCATGCTGGCTCCCGGCGGTATGCTGGTCTACGCAACATGTTCCATGCTCCGGGCCGAGAATGAGCGCGTTATTGAGCGGTTTGTCGATGCACAGGACGATGCATACGCGGTATCCATTGACGCTGGGTGGGGGCACGCGCGACCGCAAGGCCGCCAGATTTTCGTTGGAGATGCGGGCATGGATGGCTTTTACTACGCATGCGTGGGTAAACGGTGACGGTCCTGATGCGGCGAATTCCAGCTCCGGGGGCCTGGCTGCCCTTGTTCAGCCTTGTAATAGCGCTTGCGCTCACGCCGCCGGGGCAGGCCGCGGCGCAGAATAACAGTGTCCCCGGGTTCGAGCTGCTTAACGGCAATATCCGTACGGGCACCGATGTGATCTACCTGGATGGGCGATTCACGGGCGAACTCGGGTCGGACGCCAGGGAGGCGCTGGACAGCGGTATCCCGCTTACCCTTCAGCTTCAGGTCCGTGTCATCCGGCCGCGGCGCTGGTTGTGGGATGTCGATGTCGTGGAGTTCAGCCAGCGGCAGGAGCTGCGATACCATGCGTTGAGCCGGCGTTATGTGGTGCACAATCGTGCCACGGGAGAAAGCCGGACCTTCTTTCGGCGGGATGTGGCGATGGCCGCGTGGACCACACTCGAGTCAGTGCCGTTGCTGCGCAGGCGTCAGCTGGAAAGTGGTCAGCTCTATGAGGTGCAGGTCAGAATCCGGCTGGATCTGGATTCCCTGCCCCACCCCTTGCGCACCGTCGCGTTCGTGTCGCCGGACTGGCGCCTTGTCAGCGAGTGGTACACATGGCCGTTAGAGGGTTGAAGCGTCTGCCGGGAGAGGGCGCGGTACGCGTCCTGCTGTGTATTCTGCTGCTGGTATCCCTCTGGCTGCTGAGCGTGGCAACCCAGGATTCCGAGGTATTCGGGAGGCTGCACCCGTGGCTACTGTTTTTCAATACCATCTGCCTGATCGGCCTGCTGGCGCTGATAGTCTGGAATCTCGCCCAACTCATCACGCAAAGGCGCCATCGGCGGCCGGGCAGCCGGATTACCGTTCGGCTGGTGGCCATGTTCGTGATTCTGGCCCTGGCTCCGGTCAGCGTCGTCTATTACTTTTCCGTGCAGTTTCTGAACAACGGCATCGAAAGCTGGTTTGATGCCCGGCTCGAGGAGCGGATTCTCGAGGATGCACTGAATCTGTCCTCGGCCTCCTTCGACATGCGCATGCGCGAGCTGTTGCGTCGCACGGAGTCCGCCGCGTACAGCCTCGGCGACGTCAACAACGCGCTGGCGCCGATTAGCCTGGGCCAGTTGCGTGAGCAACTGGGCGCCTCGGAGCTGACGCTCATGGGCAGTAACGGCTACATCATAGCGACCAGTGCGCAGGAGCCGTCTTCAGCCCTGCCGCACCAGCCAGAGGAGGACATCCTGCTGCAACTGCGCCAGGGGCGGCCCTACGTCGGCCTGGATCCGATGGGGGATGTCGGGTTGCAGATCCGCATACTGGTCCAGGCCCCGGGCGGCGACGGCCGGCCCGATCAGCGCCTCCTGCAGGGGCTGTTTCCGCTTTCACCGCGGGTCAGTGCGCTTGCCGAAAGTGTCGAGAACGCCTACGCCCGCTACCAGGAAGTAGGCATACTCAGCCGGCCGCTGAAGGAGAGCTTCACCTTGACGCTGTCCCTGGTGCTGTTGCTCAGCCTGCTGTTCGCGGTCTGGTCGGCATTTTATGCGGCTCGACGACTGGTGGAGCCCATCCGCTTTCTCGCTGAAGGTACTGAGGCGGTGGCCGCCGGCGAATACGGCAAGCAGCTGCCACCGGCGGGTAATGATGAGCTTGGTGTCCTGGTGCGCTCCTTCAACGACATGAGCCGCCGGGTGGCACAGGCGCGCGACGAGGCCAAGAGCAGCCAGGCACTGGTGGAAAATCAGCGCGGCTACCTGGAAACGCTGCTCGGTCGCCTTTCATCCGGTGTTCTGGCCCTGGATGTGGACGGTAATCTGCGCACCTGGAACCGGGCCGCGGACCAGATTCTGGGGGTGCCGATGCGCTCGTTCACCGGCAAGCCGCTGGGCAACCTCATCAACCGTCAGCCGGGGCTGGACGCGTTTGTCGCCATGGTGCGGCAGCGGGTAGGCGACCGCGCACAGGAATGGCGGGAGCAGATCAACGTCAACGGCCCCAACGGCCGGCAGGTGCTGATGTGCAGTGGTGCCAGCCTGCCGGGCGGTGCGGGCACCGGTGGTTACGTGATTGTATTTGATGACGTGACCGCGCTGATCCAGGCCCAGCGAGACGCGGCCTGGGGCGAGGTGGCGCGGCGTCTGGCGCACGAAATCAAGAATCCGCTCACGCCCATTCAGTTGTCGGCGGAGCGGCTGCGGCGCAAGTGTCTCGACGTGCTGGAGGGTAAGCCGAGGGACGTGCTGGACCGGGGCACACAGACCATCATCGAACAGGTGGATGCGATGAAGGCCATGGTCAACGCATTTTCCGAGTATGCGCACCCGCCACAACTGCAGCTGGTGCCCGTGGACCTGAATGCGCTTATCCACCAGGTTGTGGAGCTCTATCGCGCCAGCGCCGGGCGTCTGGCACTGACCCTGAATCTGGGCGACAGTTTGCCGGAATTGCGCGCCGATCCGGGACGGCTGCGGCAATTGCTTCACAACCTGATCAAGAATGCACTCGAAGCGACGCCCGCCGAACAGCAATGTCAACTTGAGATGACGACGCTGAACCTAGATGATGATCGTTTCCACGGCGTGGAACTGCGTGTACGGGACCACGGCCCCGGATTCAGCGAGGATGTCGTGGCACAGCTATTCGAGCCGTATGTCACCACCAAGGCCAAGGGAACTGGATTGGGTATGCCCATCGTGAAGAAAATTGTCGAGGAACATAACGGCGTGATCAGCGCGGAAAATCTGGCGGATGGCGCGCAGGTGACCATTCGTTTGCCGGTCCCGGCGCTGCTCGGGAAACGCATCCCCACCAAAGACCGTGCCAAGGGGAGCAGATCATGACGGCTTCCCACATTCTGGTTGTTGACGATGAACCGGACATCCGCACCCTTGTGCAGGAAATTCTCGAAGATGAGGATTACAGCGTGCAGGTCGCGGAAGATGCGGCCAGCGCGCGGCAGTCATTACGCCTGCGCCGACCGGATCTGATTCTCCTGGACATCTGGATGCCTGACGTGGACGGCCTTGCACTGCTCAAGGAATGGGCCGAAGGCCCGGGGCTGCCCTGCCCGGTGGTCATGATGTCCGGACACGGCAATGTGGAGACCGCGGTGGAGGCGACGCGACTCGGCGCCTACGACTTCATCGAGAAGCCCCTGTCCCTGGCCAAGCTGCTGCTGGTGGTGCAACGCGCCCTGGATGCGGACCGTTTGCGCCGGGAGAACGTGGGGCTTTGGGAGCGCACCGGCACCGTGGTGGAACCGGTGGGCGAGAGCCGCGCGATGCAGACGCTCCGCGATCAGGTTCGCCGCATGGCGAATCATGATACCTGGGTGCTGATCATGGGCGAGGCCGGCAGCGGCAAGCGCACCTATGCGCACTATCTCCACCAGTGCAGCGGGCGCCGCGACGGGCCGTTCGTGGAAGTGTCCGCCGGCTCCATCGCCGGCACTGGCGCCGCGACCGAGCTGTTTGGCAACGAGGAAGGCGGCAGACTGGTGTATGGCCGGCTGGAGCAGGCCAACAATGGCACGCTGTTCATCGACGAAGTGGCGGATCTGGACATGCCTGCCCAGGTACGGCTATTGAGCGCCTTGAACAGCCAGAGCTTTCACCGGGTCGGCGGCGCCGAGCCCGTGGAAGTGGACGTCCGTGTGCTTGCCGCCACCCGGGTGGATCTGGAGCGGGAGGTTCTCGAGGGCCGGTTCCGGGAAGACCTTTACTACCATCTCAATGTGCTGCCGCTGCGGATACCGCCCCTGCGGGAGCATGCCGAGGATGTGACGGCACTGCTGAATTTCTACCTGGAACGTACCCTGGCCCAGGAGAATCTGCCCGCTCGGCGATTCACCACCGCCGCTCGCAACCGGCTGACGCAGTACCACTGGCCCGGCAACGTGCGCGAGCTCAAGAATCTGGTTCAGCGGCTGCTCATTCTGGGCGAAGGCAAGGAGATCGACGCCGCGGAGGTAGAGGCCGCCCTGGGTGGAGCCGTGGCACAGGCCGCTTCCACCGTTCCGGTTGGCCCGTCCATGCCGTTCGATCGCCCGCTGCGGGAGGCCCGCGAAGAGTTCGAGCGTTTGTATCTGCAGCACCAACTGCGGGAAGCGGGTGGTAGCGTTGGTGAACTGTCCAAACTGGCGGGAATGGAGCGCACGCACCTGTACCGCAAGCTCAAGGCACTGGGCATCGATCCCAACGACTACTGATGCGATCACTGTTGTCATGAAAATCATCATTCTCGGCGCTGGGCAGGTGGGTAGTTCACTCGCCCACAATCTCGCCAGCGAAGCCAACGACGTCACCCTGGTGGACATGAACCGCCGGCTGTTGGCGGATCTTCAGGACCGTCTCGACCTGAGAACCGTATTCGGCAATGCCACGCATCCGCCGGTGCTGATGCAGGCGGGCGCTGACGACGCGGACATGATCATCGCCGTTACCAATAGCGATGAAGCGAACATGATCGCCTGTCAGGTGGCCTACACCCTGTTCCATACCCCCACCAAGATCGCCCGGGTGCGGGCGGTTGAATACCTCAGTTATCCCCAGTTGTTTTCGCCGGATGCGATGCCCGTAGATGTACTCATCAGCCCCGAGCAGCTGGTGACCCAGTATGTCAAGCGGCTGATCGAGCACCCGGGTGCTCTGCAGGTACTGGATTTCGCTGGCGGCAAGGTGCGCATGGTCGCGGTTCGGGCCTACTATGGCGGGCCGCTGGTCGGTCAGGAGCTGCGAACCCTGGCTGACCATATGCCTGGCGACCATGCGCGCGTGGCCGCCATCTTCCGCCGTGGCAAGGCCATCATTCCCGAGGGCAATACCGTCATCGAGGCCGGAGACGAGGTTTTTTTCGTGGCGGCCCGCAAGAACATCCGCGCGGTGATGGGCGAGTTGCGCCGTCTGGACAAGCCGGTCAAGCGCATCATCCTGGCCGGTGGCGGCAACATCGGCAAGCGCCTCGCGCAGGCGCTCGAGACCCGTTATCAGGTGAAGATCATCGAGCGTACTCCGGAGCGCGCCCGCAATATCTCCGAGGATCTGCGCAAGACCATCGTACTGCTGGGCGATGCCGCCGATGAAGAGCTGCTGCGCGAAGAGAATATCGAGAACACCGACGTGTTCTGTGCGCTCACCAACGACGATGAGGCCAATATCCTCTCCGGCATGCTGGCCAAACGGCTGGGTGCGCGTATGGTTATGTCCCTGATCAACCGGCCGGCCTATGTGGATCTGGTGCAGGGCAGTGAGGACATCGACATCGCCATATCGCCGCAGCAGGCGACCATCGGCACCTTGCTCGCCCATGTGCGCCGCGGCGATGTGGTCATGGTCCACAGCCTGCGTCGCGGGGCGGCGGAGGCTATTGAAGCGGTGGCTCACGGGTCGCCGGAATCGTCGAAGGTCGTGGGACGGGCCATTGCCGATATTCCCCTGCCCAAGGGTGCGAACATCGGCTGTATCGTGCGGGGCGATGAAGTGCTGATGGCGCACCACGACACCGTCATTCAGGCTGAAGACCACGTGGTGCTGTTCCTGGTGGACAAGCGCAAGATCCGAGAGGTCGAGCGGCTATTCCAGGTGGGCGTCACCTTTCTCTAGGGAGATGCAGATTTATTCACGCGGCGGCGTGAGTAAATCTGCATCTCCCTGGGATCCTGTCGGGATATCTGATGAATCTAGACGCGGTAGTGCGCATTCTGGGGGTCCTGCTTATGGTGTTCAGTCTCACCATGCTGCCTCCGATCGCCGTATCCCTGCTCTATGAGGACGGCACGACGATGCCATTTCTGGCCGCTTTCGCCGTCACGCTTGGCACCGGCATTGTGCTCTTCCTCCCGGTTCGCAACCGTCGTGGCGAGCTGCGTACCCGGGACGGCTTCCTGATCGTCGTGCTGTTCTGGACCGTGCTGGGCGTGACCGGCGCGTTGCCCCTGCTGCTGTCCGAAGCGCCGAAAATGCGCCTCGTGGACGCCATGTTCGAGAGCATGTCCGGCCTGACCACGACCGGCGCCACCGTGCTCACCGGCCTCGACGAACTGCCGGAATCCATCCTTTATTACCGCCAGCAACTGCAGTGGCTCGGCGGCATGGGCATCATCGTGCTTGCGGTTGCGATTCTGCCCATGCTGGGCATCGGCGGTATGCAGCTCTACCGGGCGGAGATGCCTGGGCCCGTGAAGGATGCCAAGCTTACGCCACGCATTGCCGAGACCGCCAAGGCGCTCTGGTATATCTACATGGCGCTGACAATCACTTGCGCGGGAGCATACTGGCTAGCCGGCATGACGCTGTTCGATGCCATCGGTCACAGCTTTTCGACGGTTGCCATCGGCGGATTCTCGACCCACGACGCCAGCATCGGGTACTTCAACAGCCCGCTGATCGAGATGATCGCGGTGACGTTCATGGTGCTGGCGGGAATCAACTTTGCCGTGCACTTTGTCGTCTGGCGGCGCCGCAATCCCGCGCAGTACCTCGAAGATCCGGAAGTACGGTTATTCTTCGGCATACTCATTACCGTGTGCGTGGTCGTGATCTTTACGCTGTGGCAGAGCAGCTACTACGGCAGCCTGGGAGAAACACTCCACCACGCCATCTTTCAGGCGGTATCCATTGGCACGACGGCGGGTTTCACCACCACCAGCTTTAGCCAGTGGCCCGGCTATCTGCCGGTGCTGCTGCTGTTCACCAGCTTCATCGGCGCCTGTGCCGCCTCCACCGGGGGTGGTATCAAGGTGATTCGATTCATGCTGCTGTTCAAACAGGGCAATCGGGAGATCATGCGGCTGATTCACCCGTCCGCGCAGATGCCCGTCAAGGTCGGCAACCGGGCAGTGGGTGAACGGGTCATCGATGCCGTCTGGGGGTTTTTCGCCACCTACATCGCCCTGTTTACGCTGATGATGCTGGCGTTGATGGCCACCGGCCTCGACCAGGTCACCGCGTTCTCGGCAGTGGCGGCCTGTATCAACAATCTCGGTCCCGGGCTGGGCGACGTTGCCGCCCATTACGGTGAGATCGGCGCCACGGCCAAGTGGATCCTCATGCTGGCCATGTTGCTGGGGCGCCTGGAGGTTTTTACGCTGCTGGTACTCTTCACGCCGGCGTTCTGGCGGCGTTAATTCTAAAGTGGAGTTCGCCCAGGTTTGTAGGGGCTTCTGCCACCGTCCGGCCGCCGTCGAAAGCGCTTGTATGTCCATTGGTACTGTGCCGGCGCAAGGCGCACACAGTGCTCCACACCAGCGTTAAGCGCGGTCGCCGCCGCGACGTGATCCTTGTTGCCAACGCCTTCCGGCGCGGGGAGGACTTCCAGACGAAATCCGCGGCCCCAGGGAAGCCGTAGCATGGAGACGAAAACCACTGGCGCGTCGGTCTTGCCCGCCATTTGGCAAAGCAGCGTCATGGTCTTCGCCGGAACGCCGAAAAACGGCGCGAACACACCGCTTTCACGTGGTTCCTGATCAGGCAGAATGCCAACCAGCGCGCCGCCACGCAGGGCCTTGTAAAGCGTGCGGATGCCACTGGGGGTTGCGGGCAGCGAGCGGGCACCAGTGCGCTCACGTGCTTCCACCAGCAGTGGCTCCAGGTAGGGCTGCCGAGGCGGGCGGTAGAGCGTGTGGACCTGGTGGCGGCGGGTAAGATAGAGGTTGGTCAATTCCCAGTTGCCAAGGTGAGGACAGGCGACCAGCAGGCCCCTGCCGGCCTGCCAGTGGGATTCAAGGGTGTCCATCGCCTCCGGGTTGACCACCAGCCTCTGCAGCCGCGCGTCGTCCGCGTGCCAGATGATGCCCATCTCCAGAATCTGTTTGCCCAGTTCCCGAAAGCTGGCGCCGGCCAGCCGCCGCCGGGCGTGGCGGTCCAGTTCGGGGAAGCAGAGTGCGAGATTGGTTCGGGTAACAAGACGGGCCTTTCCGGGCAGCCAGGCCATGATCTGCCCCATGGTTGCCCCCAGGGCATGGGCCACGGGCAGCGGCAGCCAGCTTGAGGCGCGCAGCAGCGCCCGAATGATACTCAAGCGGTTCACGGTCCTCCCTTCGTCCTTTGTCTATCAGGGCCATGCGACAGCACGGCTAAGAAGTGGGCAGGTGGTCTTCTGATGATCACTGCTACTATTTATATATTGCCATGATTCTATCGGCATAACTGAACCTTTCCCCGGAGGTGGTCCAGACCTGCTCCGGCACTTCGCACTCAAGGGGGACTTGACCAATGAGCTGGAACCGGCAAATGGAAGAGATCGTGAGTTCCTGGACCGATATGCAGCGCCGCATGTGGGACGGCTGGGTCGATTCGGTGAAGCGCTTCGGTGGTGATCTGCCTCAGGGTAACGACGAAATGCAGCAGGAGTATCACAAGCGTCTGGAAGCCTGGGAGGCTTCGGTGAATCAGGCGCTTGAGGCTCAGTCCGAATGGGCCCGGAAATGGTCGGGGCAGATGCAGGCGGATCAGCAGCCTCCCGAGATCGTTGCGCAATGGACAGGCCAGGTCCAGGAGATGATGAAGGGCTGGACCGATTCACAACAGCAGCTTTGGGAAGCATGGTTTGAAAGCGTTCGGACCATGGATCCCAGTCAGGCCGCCAATCCGTGGGGCAATGAAAGCAAGCAGGTCATGGAGGCATGGCAGCAGGCTGCGGAACGTGCTCAGGAGACGCTTGCCAACTGGGCGAGGCAAGCTCAACAGGCTGGTGAGGACGTCCAGAAGGCTGCCGAACCCAGCGACAAGGCCCGGAAAGCCAAATCCGGATCGACGCCGCGGGCTGGCGGTGCCACGCGTACCACCAAAAAGTAACCGTCTCGATCTACGGCAAAAAAAAACCGGCACATCCATTGTGCCGGTGCTTCGGATCCACTTGGCTGAAGGTCATCTGCGCTGGTTCATCCATGACTCCCGTGTACGTTCCTGGTCAGCGTCCGCGCTGGTCCGTATTGTTTTAGTTATGTCCGGCCATCCCTGGCGGCCGACCCGTCTTCCATGCAATCTCCTTGTGGGAATTAATACTGCCACCGATGAATGCAAAAGGAAGTCGGTAAAACGCGACAGAAGTTGTAAGATTATTCCTACGTCTTTGCAGCCCATATAGTCCAGGCAGGGATTCTATCCGGGAGTTGCCACCAATAATGATCGCTTTAGTGCAGCGCGTAGCCCACTCGGATGTTCATGTTGGTGGTGACCGTGTCGGCGCCATTGGTGTCGGTCTTGTGGCGTTAGTGGGTGTTCAGCGCTTTGACACCGAATCCACCGCGGCTCGTCTGCTGGAGCGGATCCTTGGTTACCGGATCTTTGCCGACGCACAGGGTCGGATGAACAATAGCTTGCGCAGCGTTGGCGGCGGCCTGCTGCTGGTGCCCCAATTCACCCTGGCGGCAGATACACGCAAGGGCACGCGGCCCAGCTTTACCCCCGCGGCGGCGCCGGGGATGGCGGAGCGATTGTTCAATCACCTGGTCGACCTGGCGCGCGCGACCCATCCGGTCGTGGCCGCGGGGCGGTTCGGCGCCGACATGAAAGTGAGTCTCGTCAACGACGGCCCCGTGACATTCTGGCTGGAGGTGTCGCCGCAACCCGAATAAGATTGGCGCCGATGCAGCCTTGCGCGATGGTGTGCGAACGGGCTGTACCCAGGCGCGGCTGTGCTATCATGCCCATCCCCTTTTCCCCAAGAGTGACAGGCGCCAGCAATCATGGTCGAGCGCACCGCAAGCGTGGAACGCAATACCCTGGAAACCCAGGTTCACGTCTCCCTCAATCTTGATGGTACCGGCCGATCCGATCTGGACATCGGCGTTCCTTTCCTTGAGCACATGCTGGATCAGATCGCTCGCCATGGGCTCATCGACCTGACTATCCGTGCCACCGGGGACACCCGCATCGACGACCACCACACGGTTGAGGACGTGGGTATCACCTTCGGCCAGGCACTGTCACGGGCGTTGGGGGACAAGAAGGGCATCCGTCGATTCGGTCATGCCTACTGCCCGCTGGACGAGGCGCTGTCGCGTGTTGTGGTGGATTTCTCCGGCCGTCCAGGCCTGCAATTTCACGTCGACTACACGCGGGCCACCGTGGGCGGCTTCGATGTTGACCTGTTCAGGGAATTCTTTCAGGGCATGGTCAACCATGCCTTCATGACGCTGCACGTGGATTGTCTCCGGGGCGAGAATTCCCATCACATGATCGAGACCGTGTTCAAGGCCACCGGCCGAGCACTGCGCATGGCGGCGGAGCGCGACCCGCGCATGGCCGATGTGACACCGTCCACCAAAGGAACGCTTTAGACTTCAGCATGGCAGGCATTGCAGTCATCGATTACGGTATGGGTAATCTGCGTTCAGTGGCCAAGGCGCTTGAGCACGTGGATGACCGTAGCCGGGTAGAGATCACGCATGATCCCGAACGCGTGCTGCAGGCTGATCGTGTGGTGTTTCCCGGGCAGGGTGCAATTCGCGACTGTATGGCTGAGTTGCGGCGCCTGGAGCTTGATGAAGCCATTGTCGAAGCGTCTCGGCAAAAGCCGTTTCTTGGAATCTGCATGGGCATGCAGGCACTGCTGGAGTTCAGCGAAGAAAATGGCGGCGTCGAGGCGCTCGGTGTGTTTCCCGGGCGGGTGCGGCATTTTCGGGACGGTTTCCGCAGTGCGGTCATTCCCGCTCCGGGGAAAGTCCCGCACATGGGCTGGAATAGCGTACGGCAGTGCCGCCCGCATCCGCTGTGGCAAAACATTCCAGATGGCACGGCCTTTTATTTCGTGCACAGTTATTTTGTGGAATTGTTGCCGAACGGATTGACGGTGGGTGAAACGGACTATGGTCTATCCTTTACCGCAGCCGTGGCTCGGGACAATATATTCGCAACGCAGTTTCATCCGGAGAAAAGTCAGCGTGCCGGATTGGAACTGCTGGCCAATTTTACCCGTTGGGATGGCACACTCTAACTTCGCGAGACGACCTCATGCTTCTCATTCCCGCCATTGATCTCAAGGACGGCAGATGTGTCCGGCTTCGCCAGGGCAATCTGGATCAGGAAACCGTGTTTTCCGATGACCCGGTGGCCATGGCGCAGCGTTGGGTCGACGCCGGGAGTAACCGCATTCATATCGTTGATCTGGACGGTGCGGTTCAGGGTTTCCCCGTCAATGCGGATATCATCGGTCGCATTGCCGAGCTGTTTCCCGATGTGGAAATTCAGGTTGGCGGCGGCATTCGGGAGTTCGAGGCCATTCAGACCTATCTGGATGTCGGCGTGGACTATGTCATTATCGGAACTCAGGCCGTACGTGCTCCGCACTTCGTGGACGATGCCTGTCTGGAGTTCCCGGGCCATATCATCGTGGGTCTGGACGCCCGTGACGGGAAGGTGGCGGTCGAGGGCTGGTCCAAGCTGTCCAAGCATGATGCCGTGGACATGGCGCTTCGTTTCGAGGCGGCCGGCGTGGAAGCCCTGGTCTTCACGGATATCGGCCGCGATGGAATGATGCGCGGCGTGAACACCGGCGCCACCCGTGAGCTGGCTCGCAAGGTGACGATTCCAGTGATTGCTTCCGGCGGAGTCAGTAATCTGGACGATGTGCGGGATCTATGCGAAGCCGCCAAGGACGGTGTCTCCGGTGCGATCGTTGGCAGGGCCTTATACGAAGGCAAGCTGGATCTGCGCGAAGCGCAGCAGCTCGCCAACAAACTGTTATCTTCCTGAATCGGGGTCCGGAGCCGCCCGTCGCCGGCAAGCGGGATCCGATCATATCCGTGAGCCCCAACAGAATTCATCCATGAGCAACATATCCGAAAACTCGGGCCTGAGCCGCCGCATCATTCCCTGTCTCGACGTGGACCGCGGGCGTGTCGTCAAGGGCGTAAAGTTCGTCAACATTCGCGACGCCGGCGATCCTGTGGAGGTCGCCCGGCGCTATGACGCCGCCGGCGCAGACGAAATCACCTTCCTGGATATCACTGCGAGTTCCGACGACCGGCAGACCATGGTCGATGTGGTGGAGGCGGTGGCCGGGCAGGTTTTCATACCTCTCACCGTCGGCGGCGGCATTCGCACCCCGGCTGACATGCGGCGAATGCTCAATGCCGGTGCCGACAAGGTGGGCGTCAATACCGCGGCAATCCACAACCCCGACGTGGTGCGTGAGGCGGCGGAGCGTTTTGGCGCCCAGTGTATCGTCGTTGCGATCGATGCCAAGCGTGTTTCGAGCGTCGGAGAAACGCCCCGATGGGAAGTGTTCACGCATGGCGGGCGGCGCGGTACCGGCATCGACGCGGTACAGTGGGCCGCACGCATGGCCGATTACGGTGCCGGTGAAATACTGCTCACCAGCATGGACCGGGATGGTACGCGGGAGGGTTTCGATCTCGAACTCACCCGCGCGGTCGTGGATGCGGTGCCAATTCCGGTGATTGCCTCCGGCGGGGTTGGTAATCTTCAGCATCTTGTGGACGGTGTACAGCAGGCCGGCGCCGACGCCGTGCTGGCCGCCAGTATTTTCCACTTCGGCGAGTATACCGTCGCCGAGGCCAAGGACTATATGCGGGAACGGGGCGTTGCGGTGCGCCGGCCGATGCCGGAGCGACAGAAATGAGCGGCCTTGCGGACAGTGATCGGAGCTGGCTGGATGAGGTTGCCTGGGACGGCAACGGCCTGCTCCCCGCCATAGCGCAGGACGCCGAGAGCGGCGATATCCTGATGGTCGCCTGGATGAACCGTGAGGCACTTGCGGAGACCGTGGCGAGAGGCATGGCTGTCTACTGGTCCCGCTCGCGGCGACGGCTGTGGCCCAAGGGCGAGACTTCCGGTCATGTCCAGCGTGTCCTGGAGGTGCGCCTGGATTGCGACAGCGACGTCATCCTGCTGCGGGTGGAGCAGCACGGCGGCATTGCCTGCCACACGGGGCGGCGGAGCTGCTTCTTCCGGCGGCTGAAGAACGGCCGCTGGGTAACCACCGACCCTGTTCTGAAGGATCCCGAGGACATCTATGGTTGAGCGGACCACAAACGATGTGCTGGCCACGTTGCATGGTATTCTGGAGGAGCGCAAGCATGCGGCTCCGGACAGCTCCTATGTTGCCAGTCTGCACGCGCGCGGCCTGGACACCATCCTCAAGAAGCTTGGTGAAGAGGCGGTGGAAACCATCATTGCGGCAAAAGGCGGCAGTCGCGAGCAGATTGTTTATGAAACCGCGGATCTGTGGTTCCATAGTATGGTGATGTTGTCCGCATGCGGCCTATCACCGGCGGATGTGCTCGCCGAACTCGAGCGCCGTCTCGGCCGATCAGGGCTGGACGAAAAAGCGTCCCGGCCATAGTGTGGTAATCCTGTTGTACCATGCTGAACGCAGGCATTGCCCTGCCGGAGGAACTTCTGATGGGTATTGGTGGAATCAGCGTAGGTTCACTGCTGATCATACTTGTGATTGTGCTGCTGTTGTTCGGTACCAAGAAGCTGCGGAACATCGGCGGTGATCTCGGCGGTGCCATCAAAGGGTTTCGCGGTGCCATGAAGGACGGAGATAAGGACGCCGAAGACGACACTCCGGAAGCCGGGACCGCCGCACATCTCGAGGATAAGTCCGAAGATGTCGAAGCTGGTGCGACGACGGACCGGAAGCCCGAACAGAAAGCCCGCGACAGCTCGTCTTCCTGATCCTGACAGCTCACCCCCCGGGGCCGCCGATCTGCCATGTTTGATGCCAGTTTTCCGGAACTTGTCCTGATTCTGCTGGTGGCGCTGATCGTGATCGGCCCTGAGCGTTTGCCGAAGGTGGCCCGTACCATGGGCCACTGGGTGGGGCGTGCACGTTCCATGTTCAACAGTATGCGCAACGAAGTCGAGCGAGAGATTCAGCTCGATGAACTGCGCAAGGCGGAGCGTGACCTCAAGAAAGATCTGGATCTGAACAAGGATGTGATGGAGGGCGTGGACAGCAAGCCCGCTCCTTCCAGCGGCAAGGGCTCTGGAAAGCGGAAAGCCGGCTCCGGCCAGTCAGGGCAGAACGCTGCCGCAAGTGATGAATCGGCTACCTCCGCAGTGGAGGCCAAACAGGACAGATCCGGTGACGATGATGGATCAAGAGCCTGACCTCGATCAGGAAAAACCCTTTCTCAGCCATTTGCTGGAATTGCGTAGTCGGCTGATCAGGGCGGTACTTGCCGTGCTGATCGCTTTTTTATGCATTTATCCGTTCTACGATCATCTGTTCACCATCGTCTCGGAGCCGCTGCGTGCCTTGCTCCCTGGCGGTGAGCTCATGTCCATCAAGGTAGCGGGTCCGTTTCTGATACCCATGAAACTGTCGTTGGTGGCGGCGGTGTTCATTGCTGTCCCCTACCTGCTGTATCAGCTCTGGTCGTTCGTGGCCCCGGGCCTGTATCGGCATGAACGCAAAATGGTATGGCCGTTACTGATCTCCAGCACCTTTCTGTTCTACCTCGGTGCCGCCTTCGCCTACTTTGTGGTGTTGCCTCTTGTCTATGCGTTTTTCGCCGGCGTCACGCCCATGGGCGTCAACTACCAGCCGGATATCGGCGAGTATCTGGACTTCGTGCTTACCATGCTGCTGGTATTTGGTATTGCCTTCGAAGTTCCAGTCGCCACCCTGCTGCTGGTGCGCACCGGCGCCACAACGCGCCAGGCACTGGCTGCCAAGCGCCCCTATGTCATCGTCGGGGCCTTCGTGGTGGGTATGGTCCTGACTCCGCCGGACATCATCTCGCAGGTCATGCTGGCCCTGCCGGTGTGGCTGCTGTTCGAGCTGGGGCTGATGCTCTCGCGCTGGTACAGGAAGCCTGCCGAGCCCGAGGAGGCTGATGTCGGCGAATAGCGCCCCGCGGGATGTTTTCAGCGCGCTCTGGGTGTCGTGGGCGCCTGCCGCAGCCTGAAGCGAAAGTGGGTGTAAAACCGGGTGGTCTCGAGCAATTCGGTCAGTTCCACGTAGAGCACCAGTTTGCCGAGGTTGAGCGTCAGTACGGTGCCTGCATCGTAGATCCCCGACGGCGTAATAAGGGTCGCCGCGTGTGTCATGGGGTTGACCCGTGGCAAGACCAGCGTCCGCACGTAGGCGGACCCCTTGCCAGTGCCCATGACGGCCTTGCTGCCGGCCGCGTGTCCGCTATCGGCAAGATGTTGAATTCCGAGCTCCACACCGCCCTGCTTCCGGGTCCGTAGCCAGCGTATGACGCCGAGCTTCCAGTCACCGCTGGAGGGTTCCAGATTGATGGCGGAGTCGTGGTAGGCCACCAGTTCGCCGACGCGGGTACGAATACCCGAGTTGCGCGGGCAGAACAACGCCATTCCCCCATCGCTCTCGTTCTTGCGGTTCCATATCATGGAGCGGAGTTCCGGTTCCGTGGAGCCGCGTTCCGTGGCGGGGGCCTCGGCAAAATCGTCGTTCCAGTTCTCGTCCAGTTCGGTGGCCTGGTTACCGTGACTGGAATATCGGCTGGACTGTGGTGCGTGTGTAGCCAGGTAGGCGTTCGATACGGCCAGGGCAAGCTTGCGGCTCTGTTCGCCGGTACCCACCACGCCCAGCCGTTCAAGCCAGCGCTGCTCATCCTTTTCCGGCTGGAATGCGCGTTGACCGTTCATGAAGTAATGGCAAGCCGGAAGGCCGTCCACCATGCGTACCCGGGCCACGGCCGGGCGCCGGGGTGATCTGCGCTCCTGTCGGCCTGCCAGCGCCTGGTGCGTGCGTGCGTACATATCGCGCTGCATGCGTTCCGAGAGCACGGCCCGGTTGTGCTGCTGCTGTAGCGTCTGGTTGAGGTTCTCAATATGCGCGGTCAGCGCGCGGATCAGTTCGCGAAAGTCGAACACCCGAGGATTCATGGGCGGTGGCAAGCGATGCTGCTCGGAGACGTAGCGGGGCGGCAGGTCGGAATTCAGGTCGACAATGAAGAGGCCGTCCAGCGATGACTCCGGCTCCGGGGCATGGACACGGACAAAATGCACCCAACGCCCGATGCGCCGGTAGAGTTCTTCCGCGTCACCCTGCATGAGGTGATAGGGGTTGCACAGCGCGAGCGTGACCATGCGCAGGTAGGCCTGCTTGATGGACAGGGCGGTTTCTTCAGTGTCGCGCGTTCCCTCGATGGGTTGGGCCTGCAGGCGCAGCAGTTCAGCATTGCGATAGAGCATATGCACGGCGCGCCATACCTGCGCGGGCTCGGGGGAATAGGTCTGATAGGCTTCCAGCAACCCGCGCCCGTGAGCCAGAATGGCGCGCTGAATGGCGGTCTGAAGCGTAAGCCGGGTGTCGGCGGGCATGGGAGTGCGCGCGAGAGCATCGTTAATGCCCAGCTTGTAACTGACGGCCAGTTCACCGTACAGGCGACTAACGAGAAAGGCCTGGTGGCTGGCCGTCTCGTCCAGGGGGAGCGCCGCCGAGCGATAGCGTTGCGCCAGGGCGTCGCAGATTTGATAGATAGTGCGCCGAAACCGTTCCGCAAGCTCAAACCGGCTCATTTCGAGCAAGGGGGCTCGGTTGGTTGCGGAAAGCGTGTCAAGCAGCCGCTCCGCGCCTACAACTGCATTATCCTGCGGCAGTTCCTCAATCCAGGTGTCAACCTGGGTGAACGAGCTCCTGGTAAAAGGAGCCTCTTCCCGGTCCTGATTTGGGACTACGAGCGGCGTCGGCGTTTTCATGGTGTCCCTTGGGACCCCCTGCAAGTATTCCCGTAGCCGCGTTGGCACCCGGAACATGCGTGGCGGGATGCGGCTAGGGCTGTCGTTTACTGATCGGTTAAAGGCGAGCGCGTCCTGCGTGAGACCTCTGACATTGGCCGGAGTTCTCCCTACAAGGAAGTTACCACAGGCGTGCCACCTTTGTGAGCGATTACCGGCTGTTTAACGGCCTCCGGCGCGCCTGGCGGCTTGCACCGACACCCCCCAAGGCGGTATTTTATTAGGCCGAGAAGGGACTGGCCGGTGCGATTCGCACAATGTCCGTTACAGAATCAGAAAAAACTGACTTCCATGTCAGTTCCTGGCTCCCGGCGAGCCAGGTCCGGGTTCGGGCGAACAACTGCCGCCGGTCCGGATGAGTCGCCACACCACCGAGTTAGCCAGAGAGCCGGGAGACGCTTGAAACTCCATGCCTGACGCCCCAGCCAGTCGGTACGCTTCCGACAGGGATGCGTGCCTGACACGCAAGAACCGACGCCCGTCGGCGGGGTGCAAGGGGGGCGGCTTTCCCGCTTTTCACGGTGGCAACGGCTGGCGGCCGGTCGGACATGCCCGGGCCGGTTACACTCTGGCGCACCCGCATAATTCTTCCACCGCTTCGCTGTCGATCCTGCCTGAAGCAGGCATTGGCTCCATGACTCCCAGGTGAGACGTTCATGACAGGTTCCTTCGAAAAGCTTCAGCGCCATTCCTACCTCGGCGGAGGTAATGCGGCCTTCATCGAAGATCTCTACGAGCAGTATCTGCGCGATCCCGGTGGTATTCCAGAGAACTGGCGCACGTATTTCCAGGGGCTCGAGGATAGAGAGCCCCGTGCGGTGCGCGAGATTCCCCATAGCGAGGTTCGTGAAGAGTTTGCACGCATCACCCGCAACGGTAATGGCGCTCGGGGGCGGGCCGCCATCGCATCCGGTGGCCTGTCGCCGCAGGACGCGGAAAAGCAGGCAGCGGTGCTACGGCTGATCAACGCCTGGCGGGTACGCGGGCATCAGGCGGCGGATATCGATCCGCTGGACCTGCGTGCGCCGCCGGATGTGCCCGATCTCGAGCCCGCCTTCCACAATCTCACCGAAGCCGACATGGACAGGGAGTTCAACACCGGGTCCCTGTTCACCGCCGATCAGATGAAGCTGCGGGACATCATCGAGTTTCTGAAAAAAACCTATGGTGGCACCATCGGCTCCGAGTACATGCACATCACGGATACGGCGGAAAAGCGCTGGATCCAGGAGCGCCTGGAACGCCAGCAGGGCAAGCCGCAGCTGGACCCCGCCAAGCGCAAGGAGATTCTGGAGCGACTGACCGCCGCCGAGGGTATCGAGAAATATCTGCACAGCAAGTATGTGGGGCAGAAACGCTTTTCCCTTGAGGGCGGCGAATCGCTGATTCCCATGCTCGATGAGCTTATTCAGCGGGCCGGCTCCCAGGGCGTGCGCGAGATGGTTCTGGGTATGGCCCACCGCGGTCGGCTGAATGTGCTGATCAACATCCTCGGCAAAGCGCCTGGTGATCTGTTCCAGGAGTTCGAGGGCAACTTCAACGTTGAGAATGCCGGTTCCGGGGACGTGAAGTACCACCTGGGGTATTCATCGGACATCCATACCAGCGGCGGCCCATTGCACCTGGCGCTGGCGTTCAATCCGTCGCACCTGGAAATTGTCGATCCGGTGGTGGAGGGTTCCGTGCGGGCGCGCATGCAGCGCCGCCGGGATCACATCGGCGCCGAGGTCATGCCGGTACTGATACACGGTGATGCGGCGCTCGCCGGCCAGGGCGTGGTCATGGAGACCTTCCAGCTCTCCCAGGCACGGGGCTTTTATACCGGTGGCACGGTCCATCTGGTCGTCAACAACCAGATCGGCTTTACAACATCCAACCCCATGGATACCCGCTCCACCCTGTATTGCACCGAAGGGGCCAAGATGGTGCAGGCGCCGATCTTCCATGTGAACGGCGATGATCCGGATGCGGTCGTGTTTGTAACCCAGTTGGCGCTGGATTTCCGGCAGGCATTCCGTAAGGACGTTGTCCTCGACCTGGTCTGTTATCGCCGTCACGGCCATAACGAGGCCGACGAGCCGGCTGCCACGCAGCCCATGATGTACGCCAAGATCAAGAAGCGGAAGACCATCCGCAAGCTCTACGCGGGGCGGCTTGCGCGCGCCGGCATCATGAGCGAGGAAGATACGGATAATCTGAGCAGGGACTACAGGGATGCCCTGGATAATCACAAGGTCGTGGCCAGGCACATCATTGCCGGTGTGCGCAATGACTACGCGGTGGACTGGACGCCGTACTTCAAGGGCCGCTGGGATGACCCGGTTCAAACAGCCGTGCCCATAGCCACCCTCCATGAACTTGCCGAAACCCTGCAGGCCCTGCCGGATCGCTTCGAGCTGAATCCGCGTGTGGCCGGCATCATGGAGAGCCGCCGCAAGATGGGGGCGGGGGCGTTGGCCATCGACTGGGGTTTTGCGGAAACCATGGCCTACGCCACGCTGTTGCATGACGGCCACAAGGTGCGGCTGACTGGTCAGGACACCGGCCGCGGCACGTTTTCCCACCGCCATTCCGTATTGCACAACGCACTCGACGGCAGCACGTTCATCCCCTTGAAGAACGTGACCACCGAACCTGACGATTTCATAGTCATCGATTCTCTGCTGTCCGAGGAAGCGGTGCTTGGGTTCGAGTATGGATATGCCACCAACGACCCGCAGACGTTGGTGATATGGGAAGCCCAGTTCGGTGACTTCGCCAACGGCGCGCAGGTGGTGATCGATCAGTTCATCACCTCCGGCGAGACCAAGTGGGGGCGGCTGTCGGGGCTGACCATGTTCCTGCCCCATGGTTACGAAGGTCAGGGTCCGGAGCATTCATCGGCGCGCCTGGAGCGTTTTCTGCAATCGTGCGCCGACTGGAACATCCAGGTGTGCGTGCCGACCACGCCCGCACAGTTTTTCCACATGATCCGCCGCCAGCAGGTGCGTAACTACCGCAAACCGCTGGTCGTCATGACACCCAAGAGCCTGTTGCGCCACAAACTGTCCACCTCCTCCCTGGATGACCTCGCCACCGGCAGCTGGAAGGATGTGATTGACGAAGTGGATGACATCAAGCCCAGGGACGTGGAGCGGGTCGTGCTCTGTAGCGGCAAGGTGTATTTTGATTTGCTGACGGAACGGCGCAAGCGCGAGATGACCAACGTGGCAATCATCCGCATCGAGCAGCTCTACCCCTTCCCGGAAGATGAGCTCGCGCAATTATTGCGCCGCCGCTACTCCAAGGCGGAGACGGTGACCTGGTGTCAGGAAGAGCCGAAGAATCAGGGCGCCTGGTACTCCAGCCAGCACCACTTCCGCCGCTGCATGAAAGACGGTCAGGAATTGCGTTATGCCGGTCGCGAAGCCTCGGCTTCGCCCGCATCCGGTTACCCGAAGCTGCACCACGAACAGCAACGCAAGCTGGTGGATGAAGCACTTGGCTAACGCGTGGACCGCCCTTCCGGTCGGGTCGGACGTCGGCCTGGAAATATGAGAAAAGAGAGGATTTGATGAGCATCGAGATCAAGGTACCACCACTGCCCGAGTCTGTTTCCGAGGCAACCGTCGTTACCTGGCACAAGCAGCCAGGCGACTCCGTGACCCGGGACGAGAACCTGGTGGATATCGAAACGGATAAGGTGGTGCTCGAAGTACCCGCTCCCTCCGACGGTGTCCTGGGCGACATCAAGGCAGGCGAAGGCGAGACCGTCATGGCGGACCAGGTATTGGGCCTGCTCGACGAAGGCAAGGCGGCTGCCGCAAGCGGCAAAAAAGAGGCGCCGGCGAAGCAGGCCGCCGAGGGTGCCGGTGCCGAAGCCGCGGAAGCGGACAAGGAGCTGACACCGGCCGTTCGCCGACTGGTGACCGAAAACAACCTGAACGCTTCGCAGATCTCCGCAACCGGGCCCGGCGGTCGGCTGACCAAGGAAGATGTCCTGGCGCACATGAAGGGTAACGGCGCCGAGCAGGCCGCGCCCGCGCGGGAGCAACCGGCGCCGACCGCCAGTGCCGGCGAGGCGAAGGCGGAAGCCCCGCGTAAGGCGCCGGCGCCCTTGCCGGAGCCTGGAGAGCGTGCCGAGCGCCGCGTGCCCATGACACGGCTGCGTCAGCGCATTGCCGAGCGTCTGGTTGAAGCGCAGCAGACCGCCGCCATGTTAACCACGTTCAACGAGGTCAACATGCAGCCGGTAATGGAGCTGCGCAAGCGTTACAAGGATCTGTTCGAGAAGACCCACGATGCCCGGCTTGGCTACATGGGCTTCTTCGTCAAGGCTGCGGTGGAGGCGCTTAAGCGATTCCCCGCGGTCAATGCGTCCATCGACGGCAAGGACGTCATCTATCACGGTTATCACGACATCGGCATTGCCGTGAGTTCGCCTCGCGGTCTGGTGGTGCCGGTGCTGCGTGATGCCGATCACATGAGCTTCGCCGGCGTTGAGAACACCATTGCCGATTTCGGTGTTCGCGCGCGTGACGGCAAGCTCAGCATGGATGATCTCACCGGCGGAACCTTCTCCGTCACCAACGGCGGAATTTTCGGTTCCCTGCTCTCCACGCCCATTCTGAATCCGCCGCAGAGTGCCATTCTGGGCATGCACAAGATTCAGGAACGGCCCATGGCCGAGAACGGCCAGGTGGTGATTCGCCCCATGATGTACCTGGCGCTGTCATACGATCACCGTATTGTTGACGGCAAGGAGGCGGTGAGCTTTCTGGTCACCATCAAGGACATGATCGAAGATCCGGCACGCCTGTTGCTGGAGGTCTGAACACGTCATGGCCGGCATGAGCGCCGGCCATGACGATGCACGGAACAAGCAATAAGGGTACGGGAGCAAGCATGGCAAAAGCATTTGATGTCATCGTAATCGGCGGTGGTCCCGCCGGCTATGTCGCGGCGATCCGCTGTTCTCAGCTGGGTCTGAGCACCGCCGTGGTGGATGAATTCGTCTGGAAGGACGGCGAGGCGGCACTGGGCGGTACCTGCCTGAATGTCGGCTGCATTCCCTCCAAGGCACTGCTGGATTCTTCCGAGCAGTACCACAAGGTCAGCCATCAGCTCGGCGCGCACGGTATAACCGTCGGCGACGTGAAGCTGGATGTGGAGCAGATGATTGCCCGCAAGGACAAGGTCGTCAAGGATCTGACCGGCGGCATCGCGCAGCTGTTCAAGGCCAACAAGATCACCTGGCTCAAGGGGCACGGCAAACTGCTGGAGGACAAGAAGGTTGAAGTCACCCCCACAGGCAAGGGCAAGGCCGAGGTGCACAAGGCCGAGAACATCATCATTGCCGCCGGCTCGCGGCCGATCGAGATCGATGCCGCACCGCTGGACGGCGAGCGCGTGGTGGACTCCACCGGCGCCCTCGACTTTACCGAAGTGCCCAAGCGCCTGGGGGTTATCGGCGCCGGCGTGATCGGCCTGGAAATGGGCAGTGTCTGGAGCCGGCTCGGTTCCAAGGTCGTGTTACTGGAAGCACAAACCGAGTTCCTGTCGCCGGTGGATCAGCGTGTGGCAAAGACTGCGCTTCGGGAATTCGAAAAACAGGGCCTGGACATTCGCTTCGGCGCCCGCGTTACCGGTGTGCGTTCCAACAAGAACGTGACAGTCCATTACGAGGACAAGGACGGCAAGCAATCCCTGCAGGTGGACAAGCTCATCGTCAGTGTCGGCCGTCGTCCGAATACAGCCAACCTTGCTGCCGAAGATGCCAATCTGCTGCTGGATGAGCGCGGCTTCGTGAATGTGGACGAACATTGCCGCACCAATCTGCCGGGCGTCTATGCCGTCGGCGACGTGGTGCGGGGACCGATGCTGGCGCACAAGGGATCAGAAGAAGGCGTGATGGTTGCTGAGTTGATCGCCGGCAAGAGCGGGCATGTCAACTACGACACCATTCCCTGGGTGATCTACACGCACCCGGAGATTGCCTGGGTCGGACGTACGGAGCAGTCCCTGAAGGCGGCAGGGGTGCCGTTCAACAGCGGTACCTTCAATTTCGGTGCCACGGGCCGTGCCCGCGCGATGGAAGAGACCGCCGGCATGGTCAAGATCATCGCCCATGCGGAAACGGATCGGATTCTCGGCGTACACATCGTCGGCCCGCTGGCTTCCGAGCTGGTTGCCGAGGCGGTCGTGGCCATGGAGTTCCATGCCAGCAGCGAAGACCTGGCGCGGATCATACATGCCCACCCGACCTTGTCCGAGGCCATACACGAAGCGGCGCTGTCCGTAACAAAACGGGCGCTTCACAAGGCCAACTGACAGCATCGAAAGCGTCATTGCGCGACACGAAACCGCCGGCCGGAAACGGTCGGCGGTTTCTTTATGGGCGCCTCCTGAGGAGCAGACGCAGGCGCTTTCCGCGACGCAGGGCCTCGACTCTCAGCCTGGCCTCGACCTCACGATCACTGGGATACTGACTGGATCTGTCGAGCGCGACCCAGGGGGCTAACATGGATGAAGGGTTCATGGCAGTCTCCTTGACTGTGGTGGTCCGTCCATTGTTGCCATGCAGCATAATCCCTGGCGGCGACCATCAGTAGCCAGGTCCGTGGAAAGTGATCTGTTCCATCGCGGAACATGCGGCGCCGATTAGATACAGACGGCGATTTTCCTGTCTCCAATCCGGCACGTATGGCGACTCCGCAGACGATTCAACCAGGCTCGGACCCAATCATTATTGGCATTGGCAATATAAGCTGCCACTAATCCGCTAAAAAATTCAATCCATCACCTCGCTTCCGCAGATCGTAACCTTTTGAATCAATAGCGATTTGGGAACCACGACAGCGGTAGGGTAGACTGATCGCCGCCAACCGGCAGCAAGGGGGTTTATCATGAGTTCCTTCAAGGCTCTACGTGTCTACCAAGCGGACAAAGGCGTCGATACGCGCCTGGAGGACATGACGCTCGATGCGCTGTCCGAGGGGGCGGTGGTCATTCGTGCAAAATGGTCGGGTATCAATTTCAAGGATGCCCTGGCGGTTACCGGCAAGGGCAAGATCATGCGGTCGATGCCCATGAACGCCGGCATCGACGTTGCCGGTACGGTGGAGACCTCCGAAGACCCCCGATTCCGCCCCGGTGAAGAGGTGTTGGTTACCGGATGCGGGCTGGGTGAAGCCCATGACGGTGGTTTCGCCGGCATGGTCCGCGTCCCCGGCGACTGGGTGGTGCCCCTTCCCGAAGGCCTCGATCTCCGTCAGGCGATGATCGTGGGAACCGCCGGTTTCACCGCCGGCATGGCGCTGGTGCGGATGGAGCAGAATGACCAGCGGCCCGAGCGCGGCCCGATTCTAATTACCGGCGCAACCGGCGGTGTTGGCAGCTTCGCCACCCGGCTGTTCAGCCGCGCCGGTTACAGCGTGACCGCCCTCACCGGCAAGCCGGATGCCGCGGCGTATCTCCGCTCCCTGGGCGCGGATCAGATTCTGCCCGCCGATCAGGTGGATTACGGCAAGCGTCCATTGGAAAAGGCCCTCTGGGGCGGCGCCGTCGACAATCTTGGCGGCGAGGCCCTGACCTGGCTCACCCGCACGGTAAAACCGTGGGGCAATATCGGCTCGATCGGCCTTGCCGCCGGGTTCGAGCTGAATACAACCGTCATGCCTTTCATCCTTCGCGGCGTCAGTCTGTTGGGCATCAACTCCGTGGAGTGTTCCCGCGACCTGCGCCTGGCGGTATGGACTCGGATCTCCGAACTGCTTCAGCCAACGGACTGCGACACCATCGTTAACAGGGAGGTCGGGCTGGACGACGTGGTGACCCAGTCCGAGGCATTGCTGGAGCGCCGTGTGCGTGGACGCACCCTTGTCCGCATCGGTTGAATCCTGGAGACAGATCATGACAAAGCCTAGCGCCGGTCAACGGTTCCGTCAGGCCCTGAAGGATGAGTCACCGCTGCAAATCGCCGGCACCATCAATGCCTATTCGGCGCTGCTCGCCGAGCGAGCCGGATTTCGGGCCTTCTATCTCTCCGGTGCCGGCGTTGCCAACGCCTCTTTCGGATTGCCGGACCTCGGCATTACCCAGCTCTCAGACGTGGTGGAGGATGCCTCGCGCATAACCGCGGCTACCGACGTACCCCTGCTGGTGGACGTGGATACCGGCTGGGGTGGTGCCTTCAACATTGCCCGAACGGTCAGGGAAATGGAGCGCGCTGGCGTCGCCGCCATTCACCTCGAAGACCAGGTGCAGACCAAGCGCTGCGGCCACCGACCCAACAAGGCGCTGGTCTCGGCCGAGGAAATGGCCGACCGCGTCAAGGCGGGCGTCGATGCCCGGCGGGATGACGCCTTCGTCTTCATGGCGCGCACCGACGCGCATGCCTCGGAAGGCATGCAGTCCGCCATCGATCGCGCCAACCGATATGTCGAGGCCGGCGCGGACATGATCTTTGCCGAAGCGCTGCATAGCCTGGACGAGTTTCGGGTGTTTACCGCCGCGGTCAATGTCCCGGTGCTTGCCAATATCACCGAATTTGGCGAAACGCCATTGTTTACCGTGGTGGAGCTGCGTGAGGCCGGCGTCGCCATGGCGCTCTACCCGCTTTCGGCCTTCAGGGCCATGAGCCGGGCGGCGGAATCCGTCTATGGCGCCCTGCGTCGGGAGGGCACCCAGGCAGCCGTGGTGAACGGCATGCAGACCCGCGCGGAGCTTTATGACGTGGTGAACTATCATGCCTACGAGGAAAAGCTCGACGCCCTGTTCAGTAAGGATCAGTAACCCGCCTTTGCGTCCAGCACGGAGGCCCGCGGCAGCGGGGCGCGAAGGCCATTCGGCAATCCAGACCGGAGTGTGAAGCATGAGCAACAAAAAGCCCCTCGCAGGCGCCGGACTGCGCGGTCAGAGCGCCGGGCAAACGGCACTGTGCACCGTCGGCAAGGAAGGCACCGGCCTGACTTATCGCGGTTACGACGTCGGCGACCTCGCGAACGAGGTCAGCTTTGAGGAAGTGGCCTACATGCTGCTGTATGGCGAGCTACCCACGCGCGCCGAACTCGACGCCTACACAACGCGCCTGCAGGGCATGCGCGATCTGCCCCAGCCCCTTAAAGAGGTGCTGGAGCGGATCCCCGCGAACGCTCACCCCATGGACGTCATGCGCACCGGCTGCTCGATGCTGGGGAATCTCGAAACCGAGCAGGATTTCTCCCGCCAGCAGGATGTCGCTGATCGTCTGCTGGCGGTGTTCCCGTCCATCATCACCTACTGGTATCGGTATGCTCACGAGGGGGTGCGTATCGACACCGTGACCGACGATGTTTCCATCGGCGGACACTTCCTGCACCTGCTGCACGGCAAACCGGCCAGTCAGCTCCATGCGGACGTCATGAACACGTCGTTGATCCTGTACGCGGAGCATGAGTTCAACGCCTCTACCTTCACCGCGCGGGTCTGCGCTTCCACGCTCTCGGACATGCACTCCTGCATCACCGGAGCGATCGGCTCTCTGCGTGGGCCGCTCCACGGCGGCGCCAACGAGGCGGCGATGGACATGATTCAGCAATGGTCCTCCCCGGAACAGGCGGAACGCGAACTCAAGGGCATGCTGGCGCGCAAGGAGAAGGTCATGGGCTTCGGCCATGCCATCTACACCGTCAGTGATCCGCGTAATGCGGTCATCAAGGCCTGGGCAAAGCGACTGGCGGACGAGGTCGGCGATACCGTGCTCTACCCGGTGTCCGAGGCGGTCGAGACGGTGATGTGGGACGAGAAAAAACTGTTCCCCAACGCTGACTTCTTCCACGCGTCCGCGTACCACTTCATGGGCATACCCACCCCGCTGTTCACGCCCATCTTCGTGATGTCCCGCCTCACCGGCTGGGCCGCGCACGTGATGGAGCAACGCGCCAACAACCGTATCATTCGCCCCAGCGCCGATTACGTGGGGCCGGAGTTGCGCAAGGTCGTCCCCATCGACCAGCGCGGCTGATCCCCGTTACCAGGAGCCAGAATAACAATGAGCGCCGATATCCGCAGTGCGAAACGCCCCAGGCCCGACAAGGAGCTGGTGGACATCGCAAAATACGTCACCAGAACGGCCATCAAGAGCGACGAGGCCTATGAAACGGCCCGCTACATGCTGATGGACAGCCTCGCCTGCGGCATGCTGGCGCTGCAGTACCCCGCCTGCACCAAATTGCTCGGCCCGGTGGTTCCCGGTGCCCAGATGGTGGACGGCGTGAAAGTGCCCGGTACCGCCTATCGGCTGGACCCGGTGCAGGCGGCCTTTAACATCGGCGCCATGATCCGCTGGCTGGACTTCAACGACACCTGGTTGGCCGCGGAATGGGGGCACCCCTCGGACAACCTGGGCGGCATCCTCGCCATTGCCGACTACATCAGCCGGCGCAATATCGCCGAGGGCAAAAAGCCGTTGACCATGAAGGACGTGCTCACGGCAGCCATCAAGGCGCACGAGATCCAGGGCGTGATCGCGCTGGAGAACAGCTTCAACCGCGTCGGCCTGGACCACGTCATGCTCTGCCGCATTGCCACCGCCGCGGTGGTTACCGGCATGCTGGGCGGCACCACCGAGGACGTCACCAACGCCGTCTCCCACGCCTGGATCGATGGCTCCAGCCTGCGCACCTACCGGCATGCACCCAACACGGGCTCTCGCAAGAGCTGGGCCGCCGGTGACGCGTCCGCCCGCGGCGTGCGGCTGGCACTGATCGCCATGACCGGCGAAATGGGCTACCCGTCCGCGATCAGCGCCAAGGGCTGGGGCTTCAGCGACGTGCTCTTCAAAGGCAACAAACTGAAGTTCACCCAGGGCTACGGCAGTTACGTGATGGAGAACATTCTGTTCAAAATCTCCTTCCCCGCCGAGTTCCACGCCCAGACGGCCGCCGAGGCCGCCATCACTCTGCATGCGCAGGTGCGGGATCGGTTGGACGAGATCGACAGGGTGGTGATCGAGACCCAGGAAGCCGGCGTGCGCATCATCGACAAGACCGGCCCGCTCGACAACCCGGCGGACCGTGACCACTGCATCCAGTACATGGTCGCCATTCCGCTGATCTTCGGCCGCCTCACCGCCGAGGACTACGAGGACAGCATCGCCGTCGATCCGCGTATCGATGCATTGCGCAAGAAGATGCAGGTAACCGAGAACAAGCAGTTCACCAAGGACTATTTCGACCCGGCGAAGCGCTCCATCGGCAACGCCATTCAAGTGTACTTCAAGGACGGCAGCCACACCGACCGCGTGGCCGTGGAGTACCCCATCGGCCATCGCCGGCGCCGCAAGGAAGGCATTCCCGTGCTGGTGAAGAAATTCGAGCGCGCCATCGCCACCCGCCTGGCACCGCGCCGCGTGGAAGCCATCCAGGCTGCCTGCGAAAAGCAGAAGCCCCTGGAAAAGATGCCCGTCAATGAATTCATGGACCTCTGGGCTCAGTAAGGAAGGCCCCGGTGCGGGGCCGTTTCTCCCTCCCAGGCCAATAACCTCAATGGCTGCCACCGCAATTCGTTTCGATAATGAAAGGAGATCATCCCCGCTCCCTCACCCAAAAGGAGAGCACCATGCGCAGGAACGCAGTTATTACCGGCTCCACCAGCGGCATCGGGCTCGCCATTGCCGAAGCGATGGCTGGCGAAGGCATGAACATCACCCTCAACGGCTTTGGCGATCGGGACAACATTGAGCAACTGCGCGGCCGGATAGCATCCGACCATGGTGTACAGGTCATCTACAGCGCCGCCGATGTCAGCAAGCCTGACCAGATCAAGGGCATGCTCTCGGAGTCCGAGCACGCATTCGGGCAGGTGGACGTGCTCGTCAACAATGCGGGTATACAGCACGTTGCCTCCATTGAGGAATTTCCCCCCGAAAAATGGGACGCCATTCTCGCTATCAATCTTACCGCCGCTTTTCATACCACACGCCAGGTGATCGGCGGCATGAAACAGCGCGGCTGGGGCCGCATGATCAACATCGCCTCTGCACATGCTCTGGTTGGTTCACCCAATAAGTCCGCCTATATTGCCGCCAAGCACGGCCTGATCGGGCTGACGCGCACAGTGGCTCTCGAGGCAGCCACCAGCGGCGTAACCGCTAACGCCATCTGTCCGGGCTATGTCAGAACCGCGCTGGTTGAGCAGCAGATCCAGGAACTGGCGAAGACCGAAGGCATTACGGAAGAGGAAGCCGCACGCGATATCGTGTTGGAACCGCAACCCATACGGCGCTTCGTGGAGACGGAAGAAGTTGCCGCCCTCGCCGTGTTTCTGTGCTCCGATACTGCGGCGGCCGTTACCGGTGCCGCCCTGCCGGTGGATGGAGGCTGGACTGCACAATGACCGCAAGAAGCGAGATTTGAGCGACGAGAAAGGGGAACCGCTACGGCCAAACAACCCTATTACGGCCAAACGGTGGTGCTTTTACAGGGGGGCGGCGCTCTGGGTGCCTACCACCATGGCGTTTATGAGGCCCTGGCCACCGACAGCCTTGACGTGACCTGGTTTGCCGGAACCAGTATCGGCGCCATTCTGGCCGCCATCCTGGTTGGTAACCCGCCAGAGCAGCGCCTGGAAAAACTCAACGCGTTCTGGGGCCGAATCAGCTGGCCACAGCCTTTCCCCGCTCCGCCGCCCGAGCACCCGCTGCGAAAGCCGGTTAATCACGCCAGTGCCCTCGCGTCCATGGTGCTCGGACAGCCGGAATTCTTCGCACCGCGGTACCTGTCGGCCTGGTCCGGGTTATCTGATCCGTACGCGAGGGCGAGCTTCTATGACACCTCTCCGCTGGCACGGACGCTGGAAGACCTTATCGACTTTGATCGCATCAATAATGCGGATATCCGCCTGAGCATCGGCGCCGTCGAGGTAGAAACCGGACACCAGGTGTACTTCGACAATCGCGACCAGACCATCGACGTCCGCCACGTACTGGCGAGCGGCGCCTTGCCGCCGGCGTTCGCGCCCGTACGGATTGGCGGCTGCAGCTACTGGGACGGCGGAATGCTATCCAACACGCCGCTGGACGTCGTGCTCAACGACGAACCACGCCGAAACAGACTGTGCTTCATGATCGACCTGTTCGATCCCAACGGCCCCGCGCCGACCGACAGTGCGGACCTGTATGAACGCTACAAGGACATCATCTACGCCAGCCGCTCAAGTACCCAGATCGAGACCCACCGCCAACTGTACAACCTGCGCCGGGCTCTCTCGGATGTCTATGGCCGCCTGCCGGCGGCGGACCGCGATGATCCAGACCTTAAATCCTTGTTGAAACTCGGCTGTACCACCACCACATGCATCGTGCACCTTATCTATCGGGGGCAACCCTATCGCTCCTGGGCCAAGGATTTCCAGTTTCTGCCCCAGACGCTTGCGGACCACCGCCAGGCCGGCTACGAAGACGGGCGCAAGGCTCTGGCCGAGCGGCCCTGGAACGACCCGGTGCCGCCGCACGAGGGGATCGTCGTCCACGAGGTGGATAACCGGCGAAACGGGCCGAGGGTACCGCACGACGGTGCGTGTTAGCGGCTCTGGTAAAAGATGCAGCAAAACGCTACACTTTGTCGCATATCGCTACATGCATGAGGTGCCCCATGGCCAGCCCATTGAGACTTGATGAGAACCTGGTCCGCGAAGCAGAGGCGGAAGCGCGCCTGAACCGGCGCAGCGTGCCCAAGCAGATCGAGTTCTGGGCGGATCTCGGCAAGAAGATGGCCCGGCTGGTTTCGCCGGAAGACCTGATCAAGGTACAGATGGGCCTGCGGCGGATTCAGGTGGAAGACGCGCAATCGTTCCCCGTGGATGTGAATGACGTATTCGCCAGCCTTGATGCGGAGCGCGAGCGGGGCACTCTGGCGCACGCTGTCACCCGCGCCGCCGTTTCCTACCAGGCAGTACCCGGCCGCCCTGGCGTGCTGGAGCGTATTGATCGCGATGGTCGCCGGCAGCAAGGCGCCTTTCGCGATGGCGAGTTCGTACCCGAGCCCTGATGCCGGCGCCGAAACAACTCTGGCTGCTGGCCGGCGGCAACGGTGCGGGGAAATCCACCTTCCACCGGCTGTTTCTGCAACCCAGGGGTGTTCAGTTCGTCAACGCCGATCTGATCGCCAAAGCCCTCAATCCCAGCGATCCCGAAGGCTCAAGTTACGATGCCTCCGTCATTGCCGGTCATATCCGGGAAGAGCTGTTGGAGCACGGCATCAGCTTCTGCTTTGAAACGGTCTTCTCCCATCCCGGCAAGATCGATTTCGTCGCCTACGCGAAGAGCCTCGGCTACGAGATCATTCTGGTCATGATCCACCTGCAAACGCCGGAACTGAACCAGGCGCGGGTAGCGCAACGGGTAAGCGAAGGCGGCCACCACGTGCCCACGGAGAAGATCCTCTCCCGCCTGCCGCGCACCCTGGCCAATGTGCGCGCCGCCCTGCCGTTGGCGAACCAGGCGCGGCTGCTGGACAACTCCTCCCGCGACAGGCCGTTTCAGGCAATCGCCACCCTGCGTGACGGCCAGCTCGAAGACTGCGCCGACCCACTACCAACCTGGGCCATGGAACTCCTCACCGACTACCTCGCCCAGAATCCGTAAGGCCCTGATGACCATCGGCCTCGTCGCCCATGGGGCGGCCGGCGCGGCGCTACTCTTCTCTCCCTAAAGCTCGTATGGAACCCGGATACCCGGAAGGTAGGAGGGGAAATCCTTTGTATTGCGTGTATCCAGCAAAGCATTATTGCGTTCGGCGGTTGCCTGAATAAGCGCATCTGGCAGGCGAATCCCGTTCGTGCGGCGTAGTACCACCGCCCGTTCGGCAACATTGGAATCTATCGGAATCACGTCGAACCCTTCAAGAAAACGACGCGTCACCGCTTCGTCATCCTCCTCGCGGCAGCCCACCAGAACCGCCATCCAGCTGATTATGCTGGTCAACCGTGTCTGGAACTGAGCCAGTTCATCTCGTGCCTGCGGAATACCATTGAGATGGTCGATGAGAATATTGGTATCGAAAAGTGCCTTCACCGTTCCCACTCAGCCCTGAGGGCGCGCTGATAGGCAAGCCCGCCCTCACGCCCAGCCCAGAGCCCAAAAGCGGCCTCGATCGGTTCTCCGCGCACGGCTTCCAGATAGCAGCGAACAGCACGCCTCAGTGCCTCGGCCTGCGAGATCCGTTCACGCTTCGCGAAAGCTTTGATGGCTCTGAGATCCTTTTCCGGCAGATCAATGATTGTGCGCATGGAATACGCCTCAGTTGATATCAGATGACACTATCATGTGCCACTCATCAGCAGGATCAAGCAGGCTGCCGATAACGCCGGTCAAGAACCTCTACGATTTGTTCCAAAAAAAGCACTTACATTCTGTGTAAACGCTAATCGAGGTTGCCCCGCCTCTGCGAGGATAGCGGTGATAGACCCTATGGATCGACTAGCAAAACAGCGGCTCGCGGAGCTGCGGAGGTTAATCGAATGATTGAGATGAAGCGTAGCAGCGGCAACATTTTCGAGGACCTGGGCGTGCAGGATGCCGAGAACATGAAGCTGCGCGCCGAACTCGTGGCGGAGGTCCTGCGCACGATGGAGGAAGCGGGCTGGAACCAGACCGAAGCCGCCAAGCATTTCGGCGTCACCCGCACGCGGCTGAACGATGCCTTGCGGGGCCGGTTGGAGAAGGTGACCATCGATCGCCTGGTCATGATGCTCGCGGCTGTCGGTCGCCACGTCCACGTTACGGTGAATCGCACCGCCTAAACATCTGCGCCGACCCGTCCTCACGGCCAGCCCGCGTAGCCCGGGTAGGGCGGAAAAGCGCAGCGCCTTCCGCCGTATGACATGGCTGTTTCAATCCCCGTCGCCCGCTGCCGGCACTTCGGCAACGGCGGTCCGGCAGGTTGGGCGTGAGAATTGTGGAGACACTCATGTCTTCACACGGCGGAAGGCGCTGCGCTTTTCCGCCCTACCCGGGCTTACATTTTGTGCAAACGTTAATCGTGAATTTTCGACAGCGTAATTGAACGACTCCCCCCATCCGAGTAACTTCGTTAAAGCTAAAAAATAAAAAAGGGAGAGGGGTGTGAACCGCCTGGAGCGTTTCGTCCGCATCCACCGCATCCTCAAGTCCACCCGACCAGTCCCGATGCGGCGCTTCACGGAGGAGCTTGGAATTTCCCGCACAACCGTGACGCGGGATTTCGAGTATTTACGCGATTTTCTCGGTGCCCCCGTTATCTATAATCGGGAAGCCAACGGCCACCATTACAATCCCGATACGGAAGGCTTTGAACTCCCGGGTTTCTGGCTCAACCAATCCGAACTGTACGCCCGGCTGGCGACGGAACAGCTTCTCGAATCAACGCAACCCGGCTTGCTCGCCCCCTACCTGGGGCCGCTGAAGACACGTGTTCGCAAACTGCTTGGCCAGAGCGGACAGCGGGCCGAGACGGTCAGCAAGCGCATCCGCATTATCGCCGCTGGCTGTCGGACGACGGATTCCGATGGCTTCGGTACCGTTGCCGAAGCCACCCTGACCGAACGCAAACTCGTATTCCACTATCACGGCCGCGCCCGGGACGCCAGGACCAGCCGCACCGTCCACCCCCAACACCTGATCAGCTACCGTGGCAACTGGTATCTGGTGGCCCATTGCGAGCAGGCCGAGGACATACGCGTCTTCTCGCTGGACCGCATTCATAAGCCCGCCATCCTGGATGCCCCCGCTCGTCACTTTGACGAAGCAGCCACCGACCGCGTCATAGAGGCCAGCTACGGCATCTTCACCGGCAGCGCCGAGGGCTGGGCCATCCTCCAGTTCACCGCAGAGGCCGCCCGCTGGGCGGCCGACGAGCGCTGGCACACGGACCAGCTCGGCGTCTGGAAGGGTGACGTATTTGAACTCCAGGTACCGAATTCCGACCCCACCGAACTGATCATGGAGATCCTGCGGTATGGGCCGGACGTGGAAGTGTTGGCGCCGGATGTGTTGAGAAATCAGGTGGCGCAACGGCTCAGGCGGGCTGTGGAGAAGTACTGATAATTCAGACAGTGGTGCAGTTTTGGATACAGTGGGTTTGGTATCAAGGATTCATATCGTGTTCTCGTGTTTGATGGTGAGGCGCATGTCTGTACAACTCAAGCTTGAATCAGTGCACGCATTCGCTTTTCGGATAAGTGTTCCCTCGCGCCTGCGGGGATGAACCGGTAGTTGACGCGGCTATCCTAGTAGGCCCTCGGCGACGGCATTCAGGAGCCGGCCCGGTGGGCCTTCGCCATTCAATGCCGCAGAGACGGGAGCGTTGGTGTCTAGAATTGCCTTGCGCACATTAACGACGTTGCTGGCGCGTCAGGGCAATCTCGGCATTGATCTCGTCCATGCTCATGGACTTAAGGCCTCGCTCACGGGCGGTGCGTCGGGATTCCTGCAACGCCGAGCGAAGCCGTGCACCGCGCAACGCACGCAGGTTTTCCTCCACTTTCGAGCATTCTCTCATGTGCCGAAGCCGTTCGACAGCCGTCGTCACGGTGGGAGGAAAGGGCGGCAATGTCTCCCGAGGGCGGTTCTCCCATCGAGAAGATCGCGATGGGAGAACCGCCTTGCGAGTGTTTGCCGTCTATGGCTCAGGGTGCCGTAATGTCGTGCACCAGGTTTATGGGAGAGGGACCAAACGAGCCGTTGGGTACAACTCCGGTGTAGTTGCCGTCCTGCGACCAGTCGCACACGCCATGGGGGAATGTGTCCTGCAACCGCTGCCACTGGCTTGCGGTGAACGGCATGTTGTAGTCGTTCTGGGACAATGGCTTGAGGCCGCACTTCAGAATGTTAGCCGCCAGCGGTCCACCTGCTTCATGGCGGGTGAAGGTCCAGGACGGGAGCAGCTCGTTGCACTGGCTACCGGAAGTTCCCACTACCTGCGTTTCGGCGATGAATGTGGTTGGATCGCTCCAGCAGCCGTCCACAGCGCTGTCGGGCTTGTTGCGCAGGATCTTCTTCAATTGGGAAACCCGGGCCGGGTCGGCTTTGTAATCGGCAACCCATTGCATGAAGGTGGCCCACGCCGTGTCAAAAGGCACGGGATTACCCCGCCACATGACGTGATTGTCCGTATGACCGTTGGCCTTCAGCATGCGTTCACGCACGGCCCAGTGGAACCACTGGTAGTGGTATCCGCCGTCGTCGTTATAGATGCCCGTGATGTCAAAGACGGGGATGTCCGTCAGCCCGCCGTTGCCGCCTAGTTGGAGTCCGGACTCCTGAGCCCGCCGCATGGCCCCTGGGTCACCCATGCTGCGTTCGGAGATGAAGTTGGCGTCCCGGTCCACCCCGCCCACGCTTTCATTCATGTCCAGGAACTGATCGACGGTGATCGTTCCATCGTTCAGCGCCGCGAGCCCATACTGCACACCGACATTGTCAAAGGCTCTCAGGGCATAGCCGTCTTCATCGACTCCGTAGATATTTCGGGCTCCATCGTAAACCGTGGGGCGTGCGCCCGTCGGATTGGTGTCAGGGTCGTAGCGCAGATCGAAGGGAACCACCTGATTCCAGTGCGCGTTCAGCGGGTAACCGGGTATGTCGTTCGAACGTTGAGGCACGGGGTCGGCGCGTCTGGACTGCACGGCCAGGTCCAGGTGGGCCTGTACAGTCTTGTTGCCGGTGATCGCGATGATCTGATCGGCCGAAAAGGCCGGGTTGCCCGGAGAATTCCAGTAATTCTCCAGCAGGCGGCCATCCGAAGCCGACAGTGCAATGGAGAGGGGGTCGGGGTAGGTGCAGGCCAGCATGATTCCGTCATACAGACCGGGAATGCGATCAGCCGGCAGAGCGCTGCCGTAGGATCCGCCGGAACAGCCGGCGCTGACCGTCAGCGCCGGTACGCCGTGAATCTTGATGAACTGTTCCTTGGACATCATTGCCGCCTCGCTGGCCAGCACGTGATTGCAGTTGTTTGAGGCGTGTTGAAGAGTATTGGCGTGCGTGGCGTATCCCTCGCCGAGCCGATTCACGCTGAGCAGGGTGAAGTCCATGCCCGCGAAGCCGCCTAAACTGCCCTGACTGGCGCCCTGAATGTACCAGCCGCCGGGGCAACCGAACCCCTGCACGGCCAGCAACCGTCCGTTCCAGCCCCTGGGCGGAGTAAACGGCGTGGGCGCCTGCTCAGCGGTGGGGTCATGCAACACGGCGCTCTGATAAATGCCACGATTGACCGTGCGGGTTTCCACACGTACGGCGAAGGGCATGGTAACTCCCTCCGTGGTGCGGGTTGACGCGATATCAGCCGGTAACTGGGTGGTGTCGGGCATAGGAACCAACGCGGTTCCGCCTGCGGGAAGGTACAGGTAATTCGTCATTGGTGTAATGGAGCAGTCATCATCCATGGCGGAACCCAGGAGCGTGCCGTCCGGCAACTGGAACTGGTGGGTTTGACAGATGAACGGTTCTTGGTGTGGACCGGAGATTATCGGCCCGGTAATCGGGTAGTTGGTAATTTCCAGGCTGGCTGAGCGGCCGGCGAAGGTGGCTACCAGTTCGTTGGGTCCTTCGTTCAGCCCCGTGACCAGCCCCAGCAGGTGTGCGGGTCTGGACGGATCAGGCGCAAAGGCGTCCGTGACATCCAGACCGTTGAGATAAATCGCCAGAGGTCTGGCCGCGGGGGCCGGGCCAACTTGGATCAGAGCACTGCCGCCTGATACGTAAGCGGGGTTTGAGGAGAGTAAGGTAACGTCCAGCTTGCCTTTCGCCGCCATCCCGGTCGCAGGAAAACTGCCAGCCAGCAATACGGCTGCAAGTAGACTTTGCATTCTTGTGATTCGCATTGAAATTTCCCCCTGGAAGCAGTTGTTTTTTCTTTTGTTTTCTGCCCCATGCCCGGATGTCGATCCGGGTATGTCCGTTGGCGGGCGTTAATGTTGGCCGCAGGGTTGCGGACTTCGACTGCCAGTCGGCATCCGTTCGTCCATGTGTAATGGGGTGGGCAACCTTTTGAAGCATAGCAGGCGGGAAGTTGAGTATATTGATACGGCCGGCCCGATGTCCGGGTCAATTGATTAGGCTCAGGCTACGAAGGGTCGGGAGCATTCCGGAATGCTTGCGCGAATTCCGGCAACACACAGGGATGCGGAGCAGCGTTATGTTGTTATAGGCGGATAGATATTCATGGCGAAGAAAGTATCCAATCTTGGTGAGCATCGTCGGAAGAAAATGCCCCGCTCTATAGAGGAGACAGCAAAGGCGGCGGTTGCGCATTACTGTAATCCGGAGTTTTTGCATTCGATTTCGGGGGCGTAAACGTCAAAGCATCCCAAGCACACCCCGCAACGACTGCTCCACGGCTGCCATTTCGTCCGCAGTCAACGCTGTCAACGGCCCATCTCCAAACCGTGCAGGGTCCAGCGCTCGGGGCTTCTCAATAACCACGCAGGAATCCACCAACAGCCGATCACGCGCGGGTATCGGTACCCGGAATTTGCGCCAGCCGGGGCGAAACTGAGTAGCCAGCGGTAGAACAATGACAGTGTCCGCCCCACCTTGCGTCAATGCATCCGCCTGGATCACCAGTACCGGACGGACCTTGCCAACTTCCGCGCCTCGCGACGGGTTCAGGTTGCCTACCCAGACCTCTCCGCGCCGAATCACTTCCACCACCGCTTGTCGGGATCAATACCGGCAGCCCGCTCTGCCTTGAGAAGAGCGTCCAAATCGTCATCCGCCATGTCCTCGGTCAACTCGCGGGAGTCTTGTCGCGCCGCCTCGTTACCAAGCCAATCCTGCATTTCGGTGACCATCTCCTGCATGAAGCGCTCGTGCTCGCGTCGCTGTACGTACTCCTGTACGGCTTCGCGGACCATTTCCGAGCGGCCCTTGTGTGCCAGCCTGGCTTCCTCGGCGAGCTTGCGTTCCAGATCTTCCGGGAATCGAATGCTGAGGGTGCTCATGGCGGTTCCTCGTCGTGTTTGCTGTATGACAAATCATATGACAACAGACGATACAAAAACACTGCGCGTTTACCCTTTCCCGAACTCTCGGGCACTCGGCCCCTGCTGCCGGCCAGGATGATCAATGAGAATACTCCGGCCTTATTGAAGCGTTGGCCGGACGTACTGTCCCGTCGAACACTTGACATCTCCCCCAAAAAACCTGACCTTCTGCGCGTCACGTTGCCACCCTACGGAAGGGGAAAAAATAACAATGGACCGTACCGCGCAGCCTCGCCGCAAAGCCCGCCTTGACGCCCATGACGCCCGCCGCCTGTGCCCGGCGCTGGCGCTCTCGCCGCGCGATCCGGCCTACCGCCTACCTGCCGATGGCGGCGCGTACCGGTTACTGATCGCCGCCGCCGCCGCCGACAAGGTGCCACCGGGCGTGCTGGCGGCGCCCGACGTCTGCAGCCGCAGCGCGGTCGAGCGCCTGCTCAGCCATCCTGGCGCCCCCGACAGCCAGGCGCTCGCCGCCGCGTTCGCTGCCCCGCCACCGCCGCCCGGCCGTAGCGCGTTCGCCGCCACCGCCGAGGCCCGGCGCTGGCTCACCGATGCCGTGCTCGCCGGGCGGCTGCGCCTCTACCCCTGGCCGGAGACCCGCCCGCGCCGGCCAGCCGGGCGTTACACGCCGCCACACACACCCACCGAGGACGAATGGCACCGTGCGCAGCGCGCCCGCGACGCGCTCGCCAGCAGCGCCGCGCTGGCCGAGGCCGGCCGCGCCCTGCGCGAAGCCCCCGAGCCGCCGCCGGCGGATCCCGGCAAACCCGCGGCGGCGGATGTGCACGCCGCCTACCAGCAGCAGCTTGCCAGCGGCAATGTCAGCCTGGCGCTGGATGCCGATAACCACACCCTGATCGAGTCCGAACAGGCCCGCCGCCTGCAGGCCGCCCACCCCGCACCACCCGCGCCGGCGCTGCCGCGCACCGCCGCTCCCACCGCGGCCGATCCCAGCACCCGCGCCGCCGGCTGCAACGGCACCGGCCACGGCTGCCAACCGGCGGAGAAGGCGTGCACCGGCGGCGACCCCATCGATCTGGCCACCGGCGAGGAACTGCTGCAGCTCACCGACTTCACCCTCGACGGCCCGCTGCCGTTCGCCTGGACACGCACCTATCGCTCCAGCAACAGCGCCCGTGACGGCGGCCTGGGCCACGGCTGGAATCACCCGCTCGGCGTTTATCTCGCGGAAGGCGCCGATGTGCTCACCTACCACGACGCCGAAGGCCGCGCCATCGCCTTCCCCCGCCCGGCGGTCGGCGGGCGCAGCCACAACCGCGCCGATGGCCTGACGCTGCACCGCCTCGCCGCGCACCGCTACGGCCTCGGCCGCACCCAGGCCGGCGGCCTGGAATACCACTTCAGCGGCGCCGATGAAGGCCACTACCATTTGCACCAGATCCGCGACGGCAGCGGCAACACCCTGCGCCTGCACTATGCCGACGGCCGCCCCGCGCGGCTGAGTTGCCGCACCGGTGCCGCGCTCCGCTTCGGCTACGGCCCGCACGGCCGCCTGCGTAGCATCACCGCGCTGGACGCCGGCGGCCGCGCGGTAACGCGCGTGCAGTACGCCTACAGCGCCGCCGGCGATCTCATCAGCGCCACCGACGCCGGCGGCCACAGCGAGCGCTACCGCTACAGCGGCCACCTGCTGCGGGAGCGCACCCTGAAGAGCGGCTACCGCTTTCACTTCCACTGGGACGGCCGCGGCCCGGCCGCGCGCTGCAGCCGCCAGCATGGCGACCCCATGGGTGGAGCACCCACCTACGACTACCGCTTCAGCTACAACAGCGACACCACCACCGTCACCGACACCCGCGGCGCCACCCATCGCTACCGGTTCAACGCGAGCGGCCAGCCTCTCCACCACATCGACGCCGAAGGCGGCGAACACCACTACCGCTACGACGCCGACGGCCGGCTGCTGAGCCAGACCGACCCGCTAGGCGGCGAGACCCGCTACCATTACAACGCCGGCGGCCAGCCCACCACCCTCACCGACCCCAGCGGCGCCACCCACCACTTTGCATACGACACCGCCGGGCGGCTCACCACCTACACCGACCCGCTCGGCCAGGCCTGGCAACGCCACTACGACGCCCGCGGCCGGCTCACCGAGGTCCGCGATCCACTCGGCCACGGCACGCGCTACCGCTATAACGCCCTCGGCCTGCCCGGCGCCGTCATCGACCCCGGCGGCGCCACCACCCGCTACCTCTGGGACGACAGCGGCCGCCTCACCACCGTCCAGGACGCCGAAGGCCGCGCCATCCACTACCGCCGTGACGCCGGTGGGCGGCTAATGGCCATCCTCGGCGCCGGCGGCGCCACCCGCTACGACTACGACGACCAGGACCGCGTCATCGCCATCCATGCCCCGGCGGGCGGCACCACCCGTTATGCCTACACCCCGCTCGGGCAGCTTGCCAGTATCACCGACCCCGCCGGGCGCACCACTGCCTACAGCTACGACGGCCTCTCGCAGATCCGCCGCCGCCGCGACCCCGGCGGCACCGTGCTCGACTACCACTACGACGGCGAGCGCAACCTCATCGCGCTCACCAACCAGAAAGGCGAACGCCACCAGCTCACCTACGACCGCAACGAACGCCTCACCGAGGAAACCGGCTTCGACGGTCGCATCAGCCGCTACCGCTACAACGCCGCCGGCCACCTGATCGAGCGGGCCGCCATCGCCCGAGGCGCGGAGGGCGAGCAGCTGCTCGCCCAGACCCACTACCAGCGCGACCCCCTTGGCAGGCTACGCGAGCAACACGACCCTGATGGCACCACCCATTACAGTTACGACGCCCTCGGCCGGTTGACCGAGGCGCGCAACGCCCATCGCCACCTGCACTGGCACTTTGATGCCGCCGGCCGGCTGGTGGAGGACTGGCAGGACGCCACCTGCCTGCGCCACGCCCACGACGCCACCGGCCGGCGCATCCGTACCGAGCTGCCCGACGGCCAGCACTGCGACTACCGCTACGATGCCGCAGGCGCGCTCAGCCAGCTGCGCCACAACGGCCGCAGCCTGTTGCGCCTCAAGCGCGATCAGGCCGGCCGCGAAAGCGCCCGGCGCTTCGGCAACGCCGTCGAGAGCGCCCGCCTCTACGACCCCCAAGGCCGGTTGATCGGCGAAAAGCGCGTCCAGTACCCCGACCCCTGGCGCGCCGGCAACGCTGTCGGCGCCCTGGTCGGCGAACTCTTCGGCAAATCCGCCGCGCCGCTGCGCACGCTGCACCAGCGCAGCTACCACTACAACACCGCCGGCCAGCTCGCGCGCATCCACGACAGCCGCCGCGGCACCACCGTCTATCATTACGACCCGCTTGAGCGCCTCACCCGCGTCGACGGCCCCGTTCCCGAGACCCTGCTCCACGACCCCGCGCACAACCTGCTCGGCGACACCGCCGCAGCCGATGCCGCCCCCGGCAACCGCCTCACCGTGCACGGCGACGCCCGCTACACCTACGACGCCCACGGCAACCGCATCCACAGCGCCCGCGGCAAGGGCGGCCGGCGCGAGACCCACTACCGCTACGACGCCCGGCACCGGCTTACCGAGGTCACCACCCCGAGCGCGCACGTCACCTACCGCTACGACCCGCTCGGCCGGCGCATCGCCAAGCGCACCGCCGACGGTGAAACACAGTTCCTTTGGGACGGCGACGTGCTGCTGCAGGAGCATTTCACGCCCGCGCCGGAGCGCAACACTGAGGCCCCGCCTCCACGCACCTACCTGTTCGAGCCCGGCACCTTCCGCCCGGTGGCGCTGCTCGACGGCGAGACCACCTACTACTACCACCTCGACCACCTGGGCACGCCGCTCGAGCTCACCGACGCCGACGGCGACACCGCCTGGGCGGTCAGCTACCGCAGCTACGGCAGCGTCGCGCTGCGCCACGACACCCGCATCGAGCAGCCGCTACGCTTCCAGGGCCAGTACTTCGACGAGGAGACGGGGCTACACTACAACCGACACAGGTACTATGATCCGGCGTGCGGTCGCTACCTGACGCAGGACCCTATTGGGTTGGCGGGTGGGGTCAATCCGTACCAGTATGTGCCGAATCCGATTACCTGGGTCGATCCTTTTGGACTTTCTTGCAAAGAAATCGGCAAAAATTCAAAAGGAAGGTTCAGCTCGGCGGATGCCGCTGCAATCACGGCAATGAAGAAGTACAACCCCAAATCGATTGCCGCGAACCTAGAGTACGGCGGTCTTATCTACAAGCATAGTGATGGTAGTTATGACTTCACAGGCCCGGTCATCGGTGATGAGGATGGAGTCAACCCTTGGGAGGGTCCAAAGATTCCCCCAGGTTCTATAGAAGTAGGCTATTGGCATACGCATGGTGATTACTCTGTCGTCATTGACGGCAAGATTGTGCGGACTGGAGACTCCAGCAGAGACCACTTCAATAGCGGTCATTTCTCCACAACGGATTTGGAAGTGGCCGACTACCAAGCTAAGGGAAAATCAGAATATCGTGGATATGTAGGGACGCCAGGCGGTATATTTCGGGGCTACAATGCACTTACCGAAAAGCAATACCTTCTGTAGAGTGGTTAAGATAATGCTACGAGCAGCGACTGCCGTATTCATTGCCGCGCTCAGCACAACATCTCTCAGCGCTCCAATGAGGTGCACAATGCCAATATTCGAAATTTCTACTCGCGATGGCGCAACAATAATTGATGGAGAATATTTTCAGATAATCATGGTGGCCTACCGTGATTTTGAAGACGAATCACAAGAGATCGATAATTTTATCGTTAGAATTTGTGATGAAGACGATGAAATATCGGTAACATTTGTCCCGAAAATTGATGAACAAGAAGGACCGACACTCGGAGGACGTACACGGCACGGCCGTGAAATCCACTATTACATATCCAAATCCGACGGCAGAATTATCCGCAAACATTATGCGAGATAGCTCATGCTGCGCATTCCGGCGAAGATGACCGCCGCTTCCGCTGATGGTGATCGGTGTCCTCATCACACTCGGAGTCATGGGCTCACCCATTAGCCGCTCCCAACTCACGTAGGGCGGAAAAGCGCAGCGCCTTCCGCCGCATGAAGACATCGGAAGTCCTCATCGATCATGCCGAACTACCGCCGAACCCGAATCCCTCAGGGCACATATTTCTTCACCGTCAATCTGCTGGATCGCCGCAGGCGCCTCCTCCTGGAACATATCGACGCCTTCCGAGCCGCCGTAAGACAGGCGCGTGCAAAGCGGCCGTTTCGTATTGACGCGTGGGTCGTGTTGCCCGATCACACGCACTGCATCTGGACGTTGCCGGAGGGCGATACGGATTATTCGTCCCGCTGGAAGGCGATCAAGATCGCTTTCGCGAAATCGCTGCCCAGAACCGAGCTCCTGTCCGCCGTGCGTCAACGGCGCGGCGAACGGGGGATCTGGCAGCGGCGATTCTGGGAGCACACGATCCGGGATGAGCGTGATTACGCGGCCCACGTCGACTACATCCACGTGAATCCGCTTAGGCATGGGCTGGTGGGGCGGGTTGTGGATTGGCCGTATTCGACCTTTCATCGCTATGTCGCGCGGGGTCTTTATCCGAGAGATTGGGCGGGTGACGGGGTGGAGGTACCGAGTGCAGGTGAACGGGGTGAGTGAATTTTGCCATGCGGCGGAAGGCGCTGCGCTTTTCCGCCCTACGTGGACCGGGTGCCTTCGCCGGAATCTCTGCCGATGCACAAGGAGTTTCCGGCTATAAGAGATATCTCGGCACACCAAGTAGTGCATTCAACGTTTTCGATCCTGCGACCAGGAACATTACCATCTTAAAATGGAGATGAAAACCATCATAGTAGTGCTGGTCGCGCTTGATATTGTATTAGGTGCATTTGCTATGGAAACCAAGCTAGTTCCTACTTTAGTCGCGTCCATTTCGGGAAAACATGCTGACGTTATTAGGCATGCTTTAGAGAAGCTTGCCAATCGGCAACTTGACCCGAAACAATATGATGTTCTTCTTATGGAGTCGGAAGAAGAATGGACCGTAGTATTCCGGCCAAAGGAAGCGCCAGAAGGATATCGTGGCTCCCCCCCTGGGGTGCCGGGCTACGAGGTTATTCTCAGAAAGAATGATCTTACGGTTGAACGGGAAAATTTCTCCAGATAGCCCTTACAAGGCCAGCTCGCGTAGGGCGGAAAAGCGCAGCGCCTTCCGCCGTATGAAGACATCGGAAGTCCTCATCCATCATGCCGGGCTACCGCCGAACCCGAATCCCTCAAGGCACATATTTCTTCACCGTCAATCTGCTGGATCGCCGCAGGCGCCTCCTCCTGGAGCATATCGACGCCTTCCGAGCCGCCGTAAGACAGGCCCGTGCAAAGCGGCCGTTTCGTATTGACGCGTAGGTGGTGTTGCCCGATCACCCATGTGAACCCGTTGAAGCATGTATTGGTACGCCGGGTTGTCGATTGGCCGTATTCGACCTTTTATCGCGATGTCGCGCGGGGTCTTTATCCGCGGGATTGGGCGGGTGACGGCGTGGAGGGACCGAGGGTAGGTGAACGGGGTGAGTGCGTTACGTAGATAAGGCAACGTCGAAGGGGCAGCGTCGGCAGCTTTCTGTATCACAGAAGCGGCAGGCGCGGCTCCGGTTGTCGGTGGTCTTGGCAATGAGTACGAGTAACTTCTCACCGATGACGCCAAGCGCGTGCTTTTCCTCATCCGTTAGGGAAGAGAGCAATTCGCCGAGACGTTGGTGGCGGCGAACAAGCATTTCTTGATACAGGCTCTGCCCCTTGGATGTCAGGCTGAGCGCGACGGCGCGTCCGTCAGTTGCGGAGCGGCGACGGCGCATCAAACCGTCATCAACCAGTCGGTCCACCAGTCTTACTGTCGCGGCATGGGAGAGTACCAGATCGGTACTCAGTTGACGGATGGTCCACCCCGGAGAGCGCCCAACCAGGGCAATGGCTGCGGCAGGTTCGTCGCGCGGCACCAGGTGGCTAGATTCCTTCAGCAGGTCGTCTGAGATCGTCAGCGCCAGGGTGCCAATCAGGTTTTGCAGTCGTTCTGGCTTCATGGTGTCAACTTATATGTGTTGCGCACATAGATCAATTGAAGTTAAATATGCGCCACGCATACAAATGATCAGAACCCATTCACATCAAATAGGGATATCAACCATGTCCGGGACAGACAGCCAGGATCTGATTTTTGAAGACGATTTCGACGATGATCAGTTAGACACAGGAAAATGGTTTCCTCATTACCTGCCGCATTGGAGTTCGCTCACGCGTTCCGCGGCTAGCTATCGAATTGAAGACAGCCGTCTGCGGCTTTTTATCCGTGAGGATCAGCGCCCCTGGTGTCCGGAGTTCGATGGCGAGGTGAAGGTGTCGGGCATTCAAACCGGACATTTTTCCGGCGCTTTGGGCAGCCGGCGAGGGCAGCATCGTTTCTCTCAGAGCGTTCAGGTGCGGGAAGAATTGCCGAATCTGCGTTTGTTTTTGCCGCAGTATTGTCGTCTGGAAATGAAAGCCCGGGCCAGCTTGAATCCCTGGAACCTTGCGGCGCTCTGGTTGATCGGTTTTGAGGATGACCCGGACCAATCAGGCGAAATTACTCTGTTTGAAGCCTTTGGCCACGATGTGCAGGCCAACAGCGCCAGGATTGGCCGCGGTATAAAGAAGATTCACGACCCCCATCTAAGAGACGCAATTGACCAAGGCGAACTCGCTATATCGGTATCGGAGTGGCATGTATACAGCATGGACTGGACGCCTTTCGGGGTGGCTTTCTATGTGGATGGCAAGCTGGTAACGCAGACCACGCAGTCCCCTTCCTACCCCATGCAGTTAATGTTGAATTTCTACGATCTGCCTTCCGACGCGCCACGCACTTCCTCGAAGGAAGCGTGGTTCGACGTTGATTTTATTCGGGCTTACAGGAGATACTCATGACGCACGAACTACCCAGCTTCAGCCGAAGAATCAATCAGCCTGTATAAACGTGCCTCTAACCACATAGGTATTCTGTCTGGTGTGGTACTGCTCACCACTGTTCTGTTCCAGTCGTCCGTCTATACCATCGCCGTAGCCGCTTGCGTGTCGACCACATCGCGGTGTTTCGCGCGGCAGCGACGCAGAATCATGCGAAGCCGCTTTCCAACCCCTGCATGCGGCGGAAAGCGCTGCGCTTTTTCGCCCTACACAGGTTGTGTGCGCTGTGGTCCGGAATTTGTGTTTCCGCTGTTGGATACCAGGTGGATGCCGCTGTCGATCTGCTTGGCTTCGTACATCGCCTGATCGACGCGGTGCATCACGGCTTCGAGGTCATCGCCGTGTAGAGGTATTTCGGCGATGCCGATGGACAGGCTGAATCCGAGCTTGTTCTCCTTTGCCCAGGTCAGAGTCTGTTGCCGGACGCGGCTGGCCACCCGCTGAGCATCCCGCAAAGTGCATCCCTGCAGGATGACCACGAATTCGTCGCCGCCGTACCGGCCTGCGATGTCGGAGCCGCGGATGCTGGCATTCACGATGCGGCCGAACTGCCGTAGCACCCGATCACCCGCTGAATGGCCGTGGCTGTCGTTCAGTCGTTTGAAGTTGTCCATGTCGGCGAACAGAACGGTGAGCTGGCCTCCGCGCTGTTTTGCCTGGTCGACAAGCGCGGTGGCAAATATTTCCAGCGCGCCGCGATTGAACAGCCCGGTAAGGCTGTCCATGTGACTCTGGCGTTGAAGCGCCAGCCGCGTTGCCTCTACCCGGGTCATGAGGATGTAGGCGTAGATGAGAATGATCCCGCCGAACAGGTTCACGAACAGCAGGCCAGGGTGAAAACCGCCCGGCGCATGGCGCAGGCTGATGGCTAGCATGGCGCCCGCGAATGCGCCGATCATGGCCTCGCCGAACATCCTCATCCCGTAGCGCATGCCGTTGCCGAGCACCACCATGATGTACGCCAGGGCTGCCGGCGGGACGTCGTTGGGGTCGGCTATCAGGGCCAGCGACACCATGCAGATGTCCAGCCACAGGTGGAGACGGTAACGCCATGGGCAGTAGGGGCGAATCAGCAGGTGAATGAAGGACGCCGTGTTCACGAAAAGGTAACTGACGAAAACGACGTTGATAACGTCACGGGGGATCAGGTGGGGCTCTTGCGGAAACGCAATATTGAAAAACAGCAGGCCGAGGATGCAGAACAGGTACCGCATGAGTGCCTGAACCGTCTGCTCGAAACGGCTGGGCCGGTTCAGCCGCGGACCATCCATCCGCACCGGTGCCGCCGCGTTCTGTCGACGGTCGGGTTGCTGGCGGCGCTGATGGCGCCGGCGTTCATGCGGCGATGGGGAAGGGTTCGTGGTCACGTTCAGCGGTCTCCCTGGTCGTTATCGTTCTTATTCCCTGCGCGGCAGAATATACGGCCTGTGGCTCAGGCTCAAAAAAATTAGCCAACGGGGTATACCCCAATCAGAACCGCATCCCGATAGGCTTCCGGCCGCCCGGCGAGCGATCTTGAGGCCTTCGCAAGTGCGTACGGCAGGCTGTTATAAGCGCGTTCGGCGGCTTCCGACAGAGAACACGATTTTGACGTTGATCTTTTTTTGCCGTCTCTATATGGTGACACCGTGTCCGCCGGTGCCACCTTGGTCGAGGGTTGCTCACGGCGCGAGCGATGAAGTCTCCCACCATGACGGGGTGAGATTTTTAGAGGGAAGAATTCCCGCCAAGGAGCTCTTGTGGCGAAGTCTCATCTCCTGTATTTCGGGTTCGCTTTCTTGCTGTTCGGTAGCAGCGCCGTGTCCGGCGAGGCGCTGGATTGTCCGTTCGTGCCCGCCAATCATGCGCCGAGTGTCATACCCGTTGTTTCGGAGCATGCGCCCATCCAGCCTGACCAGCGGGCGGCCTGCCTGAATTTACCATCCGCGTTGGTGGCACGGGCCGGGGCGTCCACCGCCGCTATCGTGGACGTGCGTTCCCCTCGGCACTTTGAGGCGGTACACGTTCAGGGCTCGGTTAATCTTCCTCCGCACCTGATCCCGTCCCGGCGCTTCCTTGAAGCGGCTCCGCTGGTTTTGCTTGGTGGTGATGGAGATATCAGCGAACTCCTCGGTTTGTGCGCGCGCCTCCGGAGTGAGCGGCGGCAGGTGGTGTTCGTCGAGCCACGGGGTCTGCACGCGGATTGGGCGCAGGGCCGCCTGGCTGGTAACGATATCTCGTCCAAACGCCATTTCGAACTTTCTCCGGGCGAGTTTCATCGCACGCGGCAAGTTCTTGACTGGGCCGTGGTCGTGATCGCGGAAGACGATGTCGCCATGGCTGGGCCGAACCCGGTATCCAGGGTCGATCCATCGGAGGCGCCGACCGCATTGCGCCGGGTAATCGACAGCCTTGCGGGTGCGTCGGAGCGAGTACTGATTATTGACGGAAGCGGCCTTGGAACTGGTGTGCTAAGCCGGTACCTGGAGGGCGCCGATCTTCGTGACGTTCGCTTTCTTACGGGTGGTTTATCCGGGTATCGCCAATTTTCAGTCATGACCCAGGGCCTGCTTGCCAGGCGGTCGGATAGCTCGCCTTCGCGCGGATCGTGTGAGTCCCTGAGATGAACGCGCACCCCGCACGGAATGCGGTCTTTATCGTTGTGGCCGGGGTTGGGCTGGCGGTGGCGGCCGCGCTGACCGTACTGCTTCTGCTCCGGGAGCCGCCAACGGCGGTGGTCAAGACCATTCCTGGATTCGACGAAGTCAGAACCATTCAATACAGCTTTACGGTGAAGAATGAGCGCCCGGATGCGTTGAGCGGGTCTGTTCTGAGTCTTTACGCGCCGGTCCCGGATACCTCGCATCAGCGTGTCGAGAGCATAACCGTCAGTCACGAGCACCAGGTTCGCGTCGATGACGTGGGTAATACCGTGCTCGACTTTTTGTTGCCGGATCTGGCGCCGTTCGAAAGCCGAATCATTACCGTCCGCGCACGTCTGTCCGTCTCCGAAATATCCCGGCCGCACGCCGTCGACGCAATTGAACGCTACCTGGCGTCGGAGCCATACGTGGAGATCGAGCATCCCGCATTACGGCGTCTGGCGGGTGCCTTCTCCGGACGTGAAAAAGCCGATCTCGCGGAAGCGGCTTATCGCTGGGTTGTCGGTTACCTGCAGGCTGAGGACTTCATCGAAGACGATCGGGGGGCGTTATGGGCACTGGAGAATCGTCGCGGTGATTGCACGGAGTTCATGTACCTGTACATGGCACTGGCACGGCTGCACGGCATACCGGTCCGGGGGGTGGGCGGATATGTCGTCAGCGAATCGCAGGTGGTGCGCTCCCCCGGTTATCACAACTGGGCGGAGATCCATGTTGACGGTGCCTGGCATGTGGTGGACCCGCTACGGCGAGTCTTCATGTCCCAGCAGGCGGACTACATCGCGTTGCGGATCATAAAGCCGCCCGAGAACAGTCTGCTGGGCGTTTCCCATCGCTATGCATATCAGGGTCGGGGTCTTGCAGTAACGATGAATTGAGCCATTCGGTGCCGGTGGCTGGCTAGAAAACTATAACGAATAACGAAGATAATTCCATGAATCCATTCTGTTTGAAGCGAACCGCCGCAATTGCGATTGCGGCTCTGGTTGCACTTGGCTGGGCGCCGGTGTCGGCGTTGGCTGACGGTGAACCCGAGACAACCCGTTTCACCTCGTCAGTGACAATTGGCGAGGGCGATACCACCTACGCGGGCCATAACCTGATTATCGATGGCGTCATGGTGACCATCGATGGTGATCATACGTTTGGCGATATCCAGGTCATCAACGGCGGTCGGATCGCTCACACGGCCGCGGCCGCATCGACGGACGCGGGGCTGTTTATCACGGCGCAGCGCGTGCAGGTCGAGGCCGGTTCGCGGATCAACGTGTCGGGCCGTGGGCCCTCCGCGGCGGAGTCGGGGTTCCGCACCGGCGGCAGCCATGGTGGCCGGGGCGGCAGGGGGGAATCGGCCAGTGATCAATCGAATGCCGAACACGGAGACGTGCTGGCGCCGGTGAGTCAGGGCAGTGCCGGTAATGGCGGCCGGCGTGGTGGCGGGGCGTTCCGCCTGGTGGCTGAGGAACTGGTGCTGGAGGGGGAGATCCTGGCCGACGGTACGGCCGGCACGGCGAATGCCAGCCATGGCGGCGGGTCTGGCGGATCGATCTGGCTGGACGTGGACACGCTCTCGGGCGGTGGGCTGGTGCGGGCCGCGGGCGGTGACGCCGGCCACTGGGCAGGCGGCGGTGGCGGCGGCCGGGTTGCGGTGTATTACGGGACGCTGGCGTTCGAGATGGAGCGGGTGACGGCGCCGGGCGGCGCCAGGGGTGCGGGTAACCACCCGAACAGTCAGCACGGCGGCGCGGGCACGGTGTACCTGCGCCAGCGGGACGCGGCACTGGGCGCGATTCGTATCGAGGGTGTCCGGCCTTGGGCGGAGACGGCCTTTACCGTGTACAGCGTACCCTCCGACGACCTGACTGTCCGGGAAGTACAGGGCCGTCTGGACTACGTGGCCGGTGGGGCGAACCTGAGCCTGCAGGGGTCACGCCTGACGCTGCCGGAGTACGACTACACCTTCGGGACAGTGACGCTGATCGGTAATAGCGTTCTTACGCACGTGAACGCGGCCGCATCGACGGACGCGGGGCTGTTCATCACGGCGGCGCGGGTGGAGGTGGAGGCCGGTTCGCGGATCGACGTGTCGGGCCGTGGGCCTTCCGCGGCGGAGTCGGGGTTCCGCACCGGCGGCAGCCATGGTGGCCGGGGCGGCA
>JBBDNK010000041.1:0-265418 GCA_040877625.1 Aquisalimonadaceae bacterium | reverse complement strand
GATGAATCCGAGGCAGAGACAGCCTTTACCGTCTATGGCGTGGCGCCGGCCGGACACGTGCTGGCGCGGCGGGTAAATGGGCGCGTGGAAGGCGGCATGGCTGGTGCGCCGCAAATGAGCGTGCAAGAGGCGCGGCTAATCCTGCCGGAGTACGAATACGCCTTTGGCACGGTGACGCTGGACGGCGCACATCTGACGATGGCGGGTGGGATGCACACGGCCGACACCCTGGATCTGGTGAACGGGAGCGTACTCACGCACACGGCCGCGGCCGCATCGACGGACGCGGGGCTGTTTATCACGGCGCAGCGCGTGCAGGTCGAGGCCGGTTCGCGGATCAACGTGTCGGGCCGTGGGCCCTCCGCGGCGGAGTCGGGGTTCCGCACCGGCGGCAGCCATGGTGGCCGGGGCGGCAGGGGGGAATCGGCCAGTGATCAATCGAATGCCGAACACGGAGACGTGCTGGCGCCGGTGAGTCAGGGCAGTGCCGGTAATGGCGGCCGGCGTGGTGGCGGGGCGTTCCGCCTGGTGGCTGAGGAACTGGTGCTGGAGGGGGAGATCCTGGCCGACGGTACGGCCGGCACGGCGAATGCCAGCCATGGCGGCGGGTCTGGCGGATCGATCTGGCTGGACGTGGACACGCTCTCGGGCGGTGGGCTGGTGCGGGCCGCGGGCGGTGACGCCGGCCACTGGGCAGGCGGCGGTGGCGGCGGCCGGGTTGCGGTGTATTACGGGACGCTGGCGTTCGAGATGGAGCGGGTGACGGCGCCGGGCGGCGCCAGGGGTGCGGGTAACCACCCGAACAGTCAGCACGGCGGCGCGGGCACGGTGTACGTGCGCCAGCGGGACGCGGCACAGGGCGTGTTCCGCCTGGTGGGTGATGAATCCGAGGCAGAGACAGCCTTTACCGTCTATGGCGTGGCGCCGGCCGGACCTTTGCTGGTGCGGAGGACGTACGGGCGCGTGGAGGGCTTGGCGGATACACCCGGTCTGGATCTGCAAGAGGCCTGGCTGACGTTGCCGGCGAACGATTATACCTTCGATGCGGTGACGCTGGATGGCGCGCAGCTGACGATGGCGGGTGGTTTGCGGGCCGCTGGTGCGCTGCATGTGATCAACGGTGGATTGCTTACCCACTTCACGGCTGCGGCCGCGGATAGCCAGGGGCTGCTGATTTCGGCGGATCTGATCCATGTCGATGAGACTTCCGCCATAAACGTCTCCGGCCGTGGCCTGCCGGTGGTCACGGGCACCCAGGAGCGGGCGGGCGGCAGCTACGGCGGGCTGGGGGGCGAGCTACCCAGCCGGAGCGCCTCCTCCACCAACCCTGTCTTCGGGTCAGAAACGGCGCCGGTGGATTTCGGCACCGGTGGCGCGGGCAACTCTGCAAGCACCGCAAGTCGTGGCGGTGGCGCTCTCCGCGTGATCGCGAACGAACTGCAGCTTGTCGGGGAGATTCGCGCCGATGGCGCGGCGGCTTCCAGCGGCGGCGGTGGCAGCGGCGGCTCGATCTGGATTGATGCCGGCATCCTCTCGGGCTCCGGCTTTATCCATGCCAATGGCGGCAATGGGTTCACCGGCGGTGGTGGCGGCGGTGGCCGCGTGGCCGTGTACTACGGCGGCCTGACGGATTTCGACCTCCAGCGGGTGAGCGTCGCGGGCGGCGCCGGCGATAACGGTGGCATCGACGGCCAGGCCGGTAGCGTGGTGACGGAAGCCGGCCGCTACCCTCTGCAGGTTACGGCGTTTGAGCCTGTCGGAGAACGCAATGGACCGGTCGAGGTGATGACGGCCTGGTTTACGCTCCCGCTTGACCCGGCATCCATCACGCACGATGAGGTGAACATCTCGGGCCCGCAGGGCGCGGTTGTCCACGCGCTGACGCTACGTGACGGAGACCGGGCACTGGACATCCGGCTTGCCTCTCCCCTGGAGATGGAAGGCATCTATGAGGTGCGGATCGGCCCCGACATCCGATCGAGTTCTGGCTACCGGATGGATCAGAATGGTGACGGCGAGCCGGGTGATCCCGTGCAGGACGTATTCGTCACTACCTTCACGCTGGATACCACGCGGCCGGCGCCGCCGACGGTGAATTCGCAAGCGCCGCTGCCCGAAGAACACGCGCTCACCAGTCTCTCGGTTGCGCTCGCCGGCAGCCGCGACGCCGGTACCCGGATTCTGGTCAATGGAACGCCGCGGGTGGCGTTCGGCGATAGCGACTGGAGCACGACAGTCAGTCTTACTGAAGGCGTCAATGACATCACGGTGACCGCCGAGGATCTGGCCGGCAACCACAGTGAGCCCGTGGAACTGCGTTTCGTGGTGGATACCACCCCTCCGAAGATCGGCTCGATCACCCCTGCCCACAACACCTACATGAACACGCCCCCGGAGGCGGTGACGGTCGGCTTTGTGGAGGAAGGCAGCGGGCTTGATCTGGCCGCCTCCACCCTGGCGTTGAGGCGCAATGGCGGCCTGGTCTCCGGCAGTTGGCGGATCGTCGACAACCATCTGGTGTTTTCGGCCGACACCGCGTTCACCGAAGCCGTTTATCAGCTCGACATGCAGTTGGTCGACCATGCAGGCTGGTCTTCCGGGCCTCAGCAGGTTCTGTTCACCGTGGACCAGACACCGCCCCGGCCGCCGGTGCTTGATCCCATCCCCGAGGCGACCAATACCCGCTGGCTCCAGGTGCGCGGTACCAAGGAAGCCGGGACCGGCATCCTGGTTAACGGCGAGGTGCTGGCAGCGCTGTCGGTGCAAACGGACTGGACTGGCGAAGTCGAGCTTCAGGAAGGCGCGAACACCCTGCAGTTCATGGCCGTGGACCGCGCCGGCAATGCCAGTGTCGCGGTGACCGTCACCGTGCACTACAGCAACGTGGCGCCGGGCCCGGTGGCGGTGACCGTCGACCCCAACGGCGACGGGCGCACCCTGAGCCTTGATTGGTCCTCCTACAATGAGGCGGCCAACGGCGGTGATATACGCGACTACGCGGTTTTTCTCTCCACCACCCCGTTCAGTGACATCAGCTCGGCGGCCGTTGCCGCCACCCTGCCGGCCGGCGTCAAAACGTATGCCGCACAGGGCCTGACCCGAGGGCAGACTTACCACATCGCCGTGGTAGCCACGGATGAGCTGGGTAACCGCCTGACCGGCGTCCACCCGGTTGCGGCGATGCCGGTCGACGTGGAAGCTCCCGCGGAGGTGAAATCGCTCCAGGTGGAAGGAGGTGAATCCTACCTGGCGTTCACCTGGCTGGCCCCGCTGGATGAAGACCTGGCCGGCTACCGGTTGTATGCCGATGGCGGCGAGCTGTTGGCCGCGCTGCCCGTGGGCGAGGCAACCTACCGGATTGAAGCGCTGGACGCCGCCGAGGCGGTAACCCTGCGCGTCACCACCCACGACCACGACGACAACGCAAGCACCGGCGTCGTCAAGACTGGCGTGACGCACCTGCATAACCCCGCGGGCGTCGAGGCCACCGGCCTGCACAGCATGGCCGACGTGTCCTGGTTGCCGGTGACCCCCGCCAACCTCGTGCTGCGCTACGCCGTGTATGTCTCCGAGCAGGCGTTCACGGATGTGGCCGGCATGACGCCGCGGCTGCTGGTGGGTGCTGATCGCGATAGCGCCCGCGTCGCCGGCCTGCACAACGGCGTCACCTACTTCGTGGCCGTCACCGCCATCAACCTCTCGGGGGGCGAGCGGACCGCCGTCACGCCCGTGGAGGTGATCCCGGAGGCGGATCAGGACGGCCCGGAAATAAGCGGCCTGCGCTTCAACGGTGAACCGCTGGTCGAGGGCGCCGTGCTGACCGCCGCCGGAACGGTGAGCGTTGAAGCCAGCGATGAAAGCGGCATCAGCCAGGTGCGCTTCCAGGTCAACGACCAGGTGCTGGGAACAGCCACCGGCAATGCCGGCACCTACACGGCCGCCTGGAATGTACCCGCCTTCGACGACGGTGTTTACACCCTCCAGATTGCCGCCTGGGACGTCCACGACAACCGCAGTGATCTGCAGGTATCCGTGGTCATCGAACTCGGTGCACCGCAGCCGCCGACGCTGACCGTGCCCGCCAATGGGCACCGCACCAACGATGCACTGCTCTGGGTTGAAGGCACCGCCGAAGTCAATACCTCGGTCACGCTTTACCGCAACGGCACAGCGGTTCTGGACGGCTTGGCAGCCGGTGGCAACGGCCGCTTCAGCGGCCAGATCGAGCTGGACGAAGGCGAGAACGTCATCCACGCCACCGCCACCAACCGCGGTGGCGAGAGCGCGCCGGGCAATGCCCGCACCGTCTGGCTGGATACCGCCATGCCGGCGGCTCCCGCCGGCTTGCAGGCCATGGCGCGCGCGGGTGGTGAAATCCGCCTCGCCTGGAGTGTGCTGAGCATGGAAGGCGTCACGCACTATGACATCTATCGCGCCAGCGATGCCTTCGAGACGCCGGACGCGGCCCAGCGGATCAACCAGCAACCGGTGAAAACCGGCGCCTTTACCGATCTGCCCGATGTGGAGGGCAGGTATTACTATCGCGTCGTGGCCGTCAATGAGGTAGGTACGGCGGGCCACCCGTCCAACCAGGCCTCGGCCATGGCGGACAGCACGCCGCCACGGGTGCTGCGCATCGACTATGAACCGCACGGCCCGCATGACCCCTTCAGCGGCCGCATCGCGCCCGGCAGGGTGGACCTGCGCCTGGACGTCAGCGAACCGCTGCTGACCACGCCCTTCCTCAGCATCACCCCGAGCAATGGAGTGCCGCTTTCAGTCGCTCTGCAGCGGGTGTCGGAGACGCTGTACGAAGGCAGCTTCGAAGTCCGCGAGCACACGCCGTCCGGCACCGCCTACGCGGTGTTCTCCGGGCGTGACGAGGTGGGCAACCGCGGCACCGAGATCGACGATGGCCGCACCCTGCAGTTCGACACAGACGGCCCGGTGGTTACGGATCTCACCGTTACCCCTGGTCACCCCATCCGCAATGACGCGGAAGCGCCGGTCACGGTGGCGGTCATCGTGACACTCAGCGAGGAGGTGCAACCCGGCACTCAGCCGGAACTCACCTATCTGCTGTCGGGCGACGGGCGCGTGGAGACGGCCATGGACAGCCTGGTCCAGCTCGACGAACTGCGCTGGCGCGGCGGCTTCACGCTGCCCGCCGATGCCGGTCTGGAACAGCCGGAAGCGATGCAGTTCCAATTCAGCGCGCTGGATGATCTGCATAACCGCGGTAACCGGCTGCCGGCGGACGTGTTCATTCAAGTCTATCAGGGAGACCTGCCGCCACTGGATGCGCCGACCGGGCTGCGCGCCACCGCCGCCCCCGGCGGCGCGATCCAGCTGGAGTGGGACGCGGTCGAGGCTGCTGCCGACTACGCGCTCTACCGGCAAACGCCCGACGGCGATGCCCTGATCGCCCTCACCCGCACCGATGGCACCACCACCTATACGGATCAGACCTCCGTTGACGGCGAATACCTTTACGCGGTCGCCACCGTCCGTGAGGACAACGCTCAGCAATCCGTGGGCGCCATGAGCAGCCCGGTGGCGGTGGTTGCGATCTCCCAGCCGCCCGCCGCGCCAACGGCGCTGGATCTGACGTTCCTGCCCCAGGGCATGCGGTTGAGCTGGGCGCATGTCCATGACGGCGAGTTGCCGGTGACCTTCAATGTCTACCGTTCGCAGGGCCTGCAAGTCCCGACTGTTGATGGCCTGGAACCGTTGCTTACGGGCGTGCAGGAGCTTCACGCGCTCGATGCCGCGCCGTCGGAGAACGCGTATGCCTACGCGGTGAGCGCCGTGGACGCGGCCGGCAATGAATCCGCCCTGTCCGCCTCCGCTTTCCTGAATCCGGGCCTATTGCCGGTCGGCACTTTCGAGGTGCTGCAGGATCGGGATGCCAAGCCGGAGCTGACGTGGATCCACGTTAGTCAGAGCCTGGACGGCTTCGACCTCTACCTGGGCGCGGATGCCGCCGGCCACCGCCTGGGCGGCGGCCGCATCGCCGGCACCCGTTACGTTGATGGCGGCTACGCTGACGACGAACGTCTCTACACCATCATCGCCGTGGACGGCAACGGCCTGGAGAGCCTGCCCAGAAGCCTGCTGCTGCCCGCCATCAGCGCGGAACCGGACGCCGAGGCACAGCTGCTCCGCGGCATCATGAACCGCCTGCCCTACGTGGTCAGCAATCAGGGCGACCACGCGGCCAGCAACATCCGGCTGCATGCCGTCATTGGTCAGCACGGCGGCGTGTCCGAAGCGTTCGACCTGGCACCGGGGCAGACCCTCACCGTACCCGTGATCTTCGGCGGCCATGACGACCTGCCCAACCTGGCGCGGCTGACCACCACCGTGGACGTACGCCCCAACCCCGGCGAACGCAGCCGCTCCGTGCGCGAGGTAGACCTCATTGTCGGCGACGCCGGTCTGGTGCTGGATCTGTCCACCCGCGAGTTCCGTCGCGGCGCGCCGGGTGAAGTGCAGTTCTCGCTGGAGAACACCTCCGAAGTCGACATCGAAATCATCACCGCCCGCAACCAGGGCAAGGCGAACTCCGGGGAAATCCGCTTCCACATGCTCGATGCCGACGACAACGTGCTGGCCACCGGCGGCTTCCGCCAATTCAGCGGCGCCAATGTCATCACCCTGGCGGACGGCCGCACCGTGGCCCGCATACCGGCCGGAGAGACGTTCACCTCCGTGTGGACCGGCTTCGCGGTGCCCGCCGCGGCACCGGATCAGGTGCGCATCCGCGTGCAGATCGATGCACTGCATTACCGGCTGGGCAGTGCCGAGAGCGTCAGCATTAATGGGCCACGCAGCAGCCGGCAGGTAACCGTGTCGGACACCAGCTACCACGGCAACGTGGTGGACATCGCCCCGGCCAGCTCCTTTGGCGATCAACCCGTGCTGATTCAGGGCCAGGCGCTCGCCCGAGGCACCGATCAGCCGCTCGGCGGCGTGCCGCTGAACCTGGTGATCGCCGGTAACGGCTATGAACGCAGCCACCAGGTGTACGCGGACAGCGAAGGCATGTTCACCCACACCTTCAAGCCGCTGGCCGGGGAAAGCGGCATCTATACGGTATCCGTGCTCCACCCGGACATCACCGATCGGCCCGCGCATGGCGGCTTCACCATCGGCCGCGTTGCCGTGCGGCCGTCCCAGGCGAGCCTCCACGGGGCCGTGAATATCCCCCAGGAAATCCCCATTCGGGTTGCCGCCGGTGCGGCCACCGATGTCAGCAACGTGCGCCTGCACATCGACCCCGCCGCCCAGCCGGGAGGTATGTGGCCGGAAGGGCTGGAGGCCGATCTCGGCCAGCCCGCCGATCTGGCGTCAGGTACCGAGCGCACGCTGATGCTGCGCCTGACCGCGGACAACCGCGTGCCTGAAAACGGCACCGTCAACGTCGATGTACTGAGTGATGACACCGGCGATCAGGTGCTAGGCCGGGTGCGTGTGGATTACCGCTTCACCGAGGCCGTGCCCACCCTGCACTGGACGCCCAACTTTGTCGAAACCGGCGTCGCCCACGGCGGCAGCGTCGCGGACGTCATCACCCTGCAAAACCGCGGGCTTGCCGCCCTGGAGGACGTGCGCGTGCAGTTGCTGACCGTGCAGGGCGCCCAGGCGCCGGCATGGATCTACCTGGCGTCCCCGGAAAACCAGGGCACGCTGGACGTGGGCGACGAGCGCAAGATCCAGCTCATCGCCAGCCCCGGCGAGAGCATCGCGGACGGTGTGTATCACTTCAAACTGCGCATCCGTAGCGCCAACCACCCCACCCGGGAAGCCAATATCTACGTGGCCGTGACCCAATCCGGCGTGGGCAGTGTGCTGTTCCGCGCCACCGACATCTACACCGCCACCCTGGACGCCGGCGGCAACCCCATCCAGGGGCTGGCCGGCGCGCGCATCCGGCTGCAGAACGAGGATGTCTCCAGCATCGAACAGACGCTGACCACCGACGGCAACGGCGAAGCTCTGTTCCACGATCTGCCCGCCGGGCGCTACCGCTTCCGCGCCACGGCCGCCAACCACGAAGAGGCCACCGGCCGCATTCACATCCGGCCGGGTATCACCGTCAGTGAAGAGATCTTCCTCAACTACAACCTCGTCACCGTCGAGTGGAGCGTGCGCGAAATCACCATCGAGGACCGCTACGAGGTCACCCTGCGCGCCATCTTCGAAACCAACGTGCCCGCGCCGGTGCTGATTGCCGAGCCCATGAGCGTCAACATCCCGAACCTGCGGCCGGGCGACGTCTACCACGGCGAACTCGCCATCACCAACCACGGCCTGGTGCGAGCGGACAACCTCAACGTCGGCCTGCCACCCGATGATCAGTACTACCGCTACGAACTCATGGGCGGCATACCGGACGGGCTCGAGGCGAAGCAGCGCATCGTCATCCCCTACCGCATCGTGATGCTCAAATCCCACGAGCCGGACGGCGACGCCAGCGGCGGCGGCTGCTGGAGCTACCAGGCCCGCGGCCGCAGCTCCTGCACCTACCTCTGCGCCAACGGCACCGAGGCCGACCAGGCCATCAGCTACAGCTGGTTCCGCAGCGGCGGCAGTTGCGGTGGCACCGGCGGTACGGGCAGCAGCGGCGGCAGCGGCGGCACCAGCTTTATCGGTAGCGGCGGCGGTGGCTTCGGTGGCTTCGGTGGCTTCGGCGGCGGCAGCGCGTTACCCGATGACAAGGTCGGCCTGGCCGCCTGCCGCGACAGCCCCGACAACCGCTGCCAGGCACCGGGCAACGGCCCCGGTGCGGGACGTTGATCAGGCACACGAATGGACAATAACCAGAAACAGGGCACGCCCATGAATGGACGCATCCAGACCGCAACGGCAGCCGCGCGCAGAGTGTGCGGCCTGCGCATGCTCGCCTTATCGATCTTGCTGCTGATCGCCGACGCGCTCGGCGCGGCGCCGGGGATCCGCATCGTCGACGCCGGCGCGGAGTTCGCCGGCGCCCACTACCAGGAGAGCGCCATCGACCTGCGGGTCAAGGTCCAGGGCGGCTTCATCACCCACCAGCGGCGCCTCGACGGCGGCGAGCGCTGGCAGTTCAACCCCGCCTGGGCGGACCTGGAGCTGACCCACGCACTGGACGCCGACCCGGTGACCGCGGCGCCCACGCTGATCCGGCGCAACGGCTACCCCTACCGCCCCGGCGGCGGCAGCGGCACGCCCACCTACATCTTCGACGAGCGCCAACAGATCAGCCGCACCGAGAGCGGCTACCGCTGGACGGATCGCCTCGGCAACGCCATCGACTACGACCACGCCGGGCGCATCGTCTCCTACAACGACCGCAACCAGGTATACGTGCACTTCACCCGTAACGCCGACGGGCGCATCAGCACCGTCCAGGACCACGCCCGCACCACCATCCTCAGCTACCACTACACCGCCGCCGGGGAACTGGCGCGGGTCGTCGACTACAGCGGCCGGGACGTGCGCTACACCTACCAGGACGGGCGCCTGGCGGAAGTCACCGACGTGCTGGGCGAGACCTGGCGCTACGGCTATGGCACCTACGACGGCCTGGGAGGCCGGCTGACCCAGCGCATCGACCCGCTCGGCAACACCCGCGTGATCGAGCAGTTCGTCCAGCGCGGCGTGGTCTGCACCAAGGCCGTGGGCGGGCGCTGGCAGTTCATCGAGGCGGAAGAGCGCTGGGTGTACACCGGCGCGCGCTGCCTGCAGCACCGTACCCAGCCGCCGCTGATCATGCCGCGCACCGTGCGCGACGGCGAAGGCGTGGTCGCCCACTACAGCTTCTACTACGACGAAGACACCAAGCAGCACACCGTCACCGAAATCGACGGCGGCAACGGCCTGCGCACGCGCACCTACAACCAGCACGGCGAAGTGGTGGAAGAAGGCCGGGACGGCCGCACCACCGCCGTGACCGATTTACAAGGGCGCACGCGCACCCGCACCGACGAGCGCGGCAACCGCACCGTCACCACGCTCGACGAATGGCGCAACCCCCTGCGGACCACCCACCCCGACGGCAGCACCACCCGCCGTACCTGGAACCCGCAGCACACCAGCCTGCTCGAGGCGGTCAACGAGAACGGTGTCGTCACCCGCCACGACTACGACACCCGCGGCAACCGCCTGCGCACCACCGAGGCCGCCGGCCTGCCCGAGCAGCGCATCACCGAATACGGCTATGACGCGTTCGGCAATACCACCTCGATCCACCGGGTGGGCGATGCCGGCACCGCCGACGCCACCATCACCCTGACCTACGACGCCTACGGCAACCTGCAAAGCCGCACCGACGCCGAAGGCCACCGCACCGACTACCTCCGCCACGACGTGCTCGGCAACGTGCTGGAGATGAAAGACGCCCGCGGCCATGTCTGGCAGTACCAATACGACGCCGCCGGCAACCTCACCCGCGAGCACACCCCGCTGGGCCTGGTCACCCACTACGGCTACGATGGCGCAGGCAACCTGGTGACCGTCACCGACGCCCACGGCAAGATCACCCGCATGGACTACGACAGCCGCAACCGCCTGGTGCGTGTCACCAACCCGCTCGACGAGGCGACCCGGTTTGCCTATGACGGCGCCGACCGGATGATCGCCATCACCGATGCGCTGGGACATACCCGGCAGACGCGCTACACCCGGGATGGTCAGCCGCATGCTGTTATCGATGCCCTGGGGCAGACAATTGAAATGGAATATGGTGGCGCCGACGGAAGCATTCAGAACCTACGCACCGGCATCGACTACCCGACCTACCGACAGCGATTCGAATACGACCTGCGCAACCGGCTGGTCCGCAGCGAAGACCAGGCCGACGATGCGCCGCCGCGCGCCACGGCTTACCGCTACGACGCCGCGGGCAACCTGCTCGCCACCACCGATGCCGACCTGCGAGTCACCGAATACGACGTCGACGCACTGAACCGCACCACACGGCTTCTGGACCCGGCCGGGCAGCTGACCGAGCTGGCCTTTGACAGCCGCGACAACCTGGTACAGGTCACCAACGCGCGCGCCATCGTGCTGCGCCGTTACCAGTACGACCGCAACGACCGGCTACTCCGGGAACTGCTGCCCGACGCCGCCGCCCTGGCGCATCGCCACGACCCCAACGGCAACCTGATCGAGACCATCGACCCCAACGGCCAGGCCATCCGCTACGCCTACGACGCCGACAACCGCCTGCTCACAGTGCGCCACTTCACGGATGCCGCCGGCGCCGAGGACGCGACCAGTGCCGTCCGGGAGATCAACTTCAGCTACGACGACCTCAACCGGATGAGCGGCTACGACGACGGCCAGACCCGTGCCCAATACCACCATGACGCTGCCGGACGGCTGCTCGGTGTCACGGTTGACTACGGCCCGTTCAGCCTCGGCTACAGCTACACCTATTACCCGAACGGCTTGAAGGAAAGCTTCACCGGCCCGGACGGCATCACCTACACATACAGCTACAACGCCAACGGCGAACTTACCGACGTACAGCTCCCCGGGCAGGGCACCTACACCGTTGATGAGTACCGCTGGACGGTCCCGGCACAGATCACCCTGCCCGGCGGCGGCCGGCGCAACCTCGACTACGACGGCTACCTGCGCCCGAGCCGCATCCAGGGCCTCGACCCGGCCACCAACCCGGTGCAGGAAGACGCCTACCACTACAGCGCCGTGGACAACATCCTGAACCGCGCGACCCTGCGCGGCGACTACGGCTATGACTACGACGCCGCCGATCGCCTCACCGGTGAAGACGGCCCGGCGCGTGCCATCCACTACGCCTATGATCCCGTCGGCAACCGACTGAGCGAGAGCGACAGCACGGCAACCGGTGCTCCCCCGCCTACCTGGGAGTACGACGCCAACGACCGGCTGCTGCGGCGCGGCCCGATCCACTACAGCTACGATGCCGGCGGCAACCTCACGCTACAGCACCATACCGAGACCGGCGCGGAGAGCCGCTACCGCTATGATGTGGACAACCGGCTCATTGACGTGCGCAACCAGCACGACGCCCTGGTGGCACGCTACGCCTACGACCCCTTCGGGCGCCGCATCCGGAAAACCGTGGGCGACGTCACCACCCACTACCTCTACGCCGAGGAAGGCCTGGTTGCGGAGATCGATGCCGCCGGCACCGTCACCACCAGCTACGGCTACGCGCCCGACAGTGTCTGGGGCACCAATCCGCTCTTTATCAAGCAGGGCAATCAGTTCGGTTACTACCACAACGACCATCTGGGCACCCCGCAGGCCATTACGGCGGCGAACGGCGCGCTGCTCTGGAGTGCCACGTACGACGCTTTCGGGCAAGCGCGGGTCACCACGGAAGCGATCAGGAGCAACTTGCGTTTTCCGGGACAATACTATGATCAGGAGACTGGGCTGCACTACAACTGGCATCGGTACTATGATCCGGGGACGGGGCGGTATATCACCAGTGATCCGATCGGGTTGATGGGTGGGCTGAATACTTATCTCTACGCTGCAGCCAACCCTCTGCGGTATATCGATCCGGATGGACATCAGGCGCGGACGCCGAATCCGTGGGACCATGTGGTTTATCCCCCAGAGCATAACTGCTCCTGTACAATAGATTGTATGCAGGATGCCGGGGTGATTGAGGCAGTATGTGGATCTGCTTTGAAAAACTGGAGCTTTTTTTGCAGACCAATATTGTGGATGACCTGTGGGCAGAGGTGTGCTAATAAATGTAAATGGGGCGGAGACGAGGTTGACAAAGGGTGCCAATAGGATTTGATGTGATCTACAAAAAGGTTCTTTGAAATGAGGCTTAAGGATCAAGGGTTTCATGTTGTCAGAATTGGCGAGCTATCAGAAGACCTTAAAGGTCGGAGAGTTTCTGAAAAGGCGGCACTTTATTATCTTCTAATAATAATCTTCGTCGTGGGTTTTCCATTGGTATTTCAAGGCGCTCAGAAAGAGAGCGAAATCGCATTCATTTTTTTGTTTGATTTTTTGCTTTTTGCCGTTGTTATTTTCGGAGTTGTTTTTTGTTATTGGAAGAATGCGAGCGGAGATGGGGAGGATTTTGTTAAGAGATTAGTATGTCTATTGGTTCCTGCTGGCGTGCATGCACTGGCTTTCTTGCTGTTATGGGTGCTTGTGTCTTCAGCTTTATTACCAGTTTTGGGTTTTTTGGTTGATTTTGACTTAATGTTCTTCACTAAATACTACATATCGTCTTCGTTGCTATTGGGGTGGATTTGTTATTTCTTGTATGTTGGGCATTTCGTCGGCATCTGTGCAAAAAAATAAACAGATGCTTCTGTTTATTTGAAGTTTTTGAGGATTAAAAGGATGGGCCTTTATGGTGTATGTTCCGCCGCCTATGAAGATGAAACGTCGATTGAAATGTATAAGCTGCGGTTTGCTTACTGCGGAGAATGGCGCCACATGCGAGCATTGCGGTGGATTTATTCCCTCTGAGTATCGAGAGCAACAGAAAGAGAATGCGAGGAAGAGAGAGCGGAGGGTTTGGATTATAGGTGTTGTGCTTTTAGTCGCGATCACCTTGCTGTTTGTTTGGTTGTTTCCAAATGGTTAGCCTGAAGAGATCCCACTGGACACCCATCCCATGAAAACGGCCGTTTTGCCGGCGGTCCCGGTGCGTCTTTCCCTCTCGGCTAGGGAGCAATTGAAGGGAAAATTGGGAAAAGAGGACATGGGAAAAGGGGACGACAGGGAAAAGGGGACAGATTTATTTTACGCATTTACTGGACATATATGGACGCCTCCCCGGAGTCAAGGGTGCTGCGCTGATCAAGCAGTTGGTTCACGGACATCTATCCGGCGTCGTTTGTGGAGCGGCTTATGACGGCGCCCCGCGCCTTGATTGGAGCGGGACACCCATGCCCTCCGCCTTGACCGCTCCTCCCGAACCGGCCGACACAACCGGCAGGCCGTGCAAGCGCACTCCCGGGACACCCATCCCATCACCCCTACACTTACGCATACAACGCCAACGGCGAATTGACCGGCGTACAGCTCCCCGGGCAGGGTACCTACACCGTTGATGAGTACCGCTGGACGGCCCCGGCACAGCTCACCCTGCCCGGCGGCGGCCGGCGCAACCTCGACTACGACGGCTACCTGCGCCCGAGCCGCATCCAGGGCCTCGACCCGGCCACCAACCCGGTGCAGGAAGACGCCTACCACTACAGCGCCGTGGACAACATCCTGAACCGCGCGACCCTGCGCGGCGAGTACGGCTATGACTACGACGCCGCCGATCGCCTCACCGGTGAAGACGGCCCGGAACGTGCCATCCACTACGCCTATGATCCCGTCGGCAACCGGCTGAGCGAGACCGACAGCACGGCAACCGGTGCTCCCCCGCATACCTGGGAATACGACGCCAACGACCGTCTGCTGCAGCGCGGCCCCATCCACTACAGCTACGATGCCAGCGGCAACCTCACGCTGCAGCACCATGCGGAAACCGGAGCGGAGACCCGCTACCGCTATGATGTGGACAACCGGCTCATCGAAGTGCGCAACCAGCACGACGCCCTGGTGGCACGCTACGCCTACGATCCCTTCGGGCGCCGCATCCGGAAAACCGTGGGCGACGTCACCACCCACTACCTCTACGCCGAGGAAGGCCTGGTTGCGGAGATCGATGCCGCCGGCACCGTCACCACCAGCTACGGCTACGCGCCCGACAGTGTCTGGGGCACCAATCCGCTCTTTATCAAGCAGGGCAATCAGTTCGGTTACTATCACAACGATCATCTGGGCACCCCGCAGGCCATCACGGCGGCGAACGGCGCGCTGCTCTGGAGTGCCACGTACGGCGCTTTCGGGCAGGCACGGGTAACGACGGAATCCACCAAGAACAACTTGCGGTTCCCGGGACAGTATTTTGACAGCGAGACGGGGCTGCACTACAACTGGCATCGATACTACAATCCGGGCACCGGGCGGTACATCACCTCGGACCCTATCGAGCTGCGGGGCGGGCTGAATACGTACAGCTATGTGGACAACAACCCGCTTAGGTGGATCGATCCGGAAGGCTTGGCGAAGATGTGTTGTCGTCTGCTCAATTCCGTTGCCGGTAGCATCGGAAGACAGCGGCACTGTTACATCGTTGCCGATGAAGGCACGGTGTACGGTCTGTATCCATCGGATGGCAAGGGTGTGCCCGGCATAAACGATCCGAGAGACACCGGCGGCGAGTGTTTCGACTGTCCGGCGCTTCAATGCGATGACCAAAATGAGTGCCTGCGGAACGCACACAACAACTATCCGGTAGGTGGCTACAGCTCGCTTGGCCCGAACAGCAATACCTATGCCGGCACGTTGGCAAGCAAGTGTTGCAAGGGTGGAATACCGTCTGGTGTCAGCAATGCCCCGGGAGTCAATGACAATCCACCGTCGCTGCCCACGCCAGCAGGAAGAAACCGGCGTGGCCGTCGTTAATTGAAGGGTATCAACCAAATGAACCGTCTGATGAGATTGTTATTCGGATCGATGATCGCTGTTCCAGTCATATTTTCGGGATGTTATCGCGTATCGAATTACACAGGAGACGGGCAGTTGATCGACAACGGAGCGAGAGCTGCAACTGATCGCTACGTGCTCGATCTTGGTTCGGTTGACCTAACGCATCGGGGAACAAGGACTTTCCGGATTGCGAATCTCCCGGAGGTAAACTTCGTGGTGGGCTTTGAGATCGTCGCACCGGATAACAACAACCTCATCGAGCGGAAGGCCGCAAGTCCGACGGTTTCTATTGAGTTGGCGAGCCCGGACGGAAAAATTCTATTTGCAAAGAAAGCGCCACTTGATGCGTGGACATGGGCCGTGCGAGCAGGAGAGAATCGGGCATTCGTATATGGGCGAGAAGAACCGGCAACATATTTCGATGCGGCTCCAAAAACAGAATACACACTAACACTTACCGTGTTTGAGCCGGACCAAAAACAGTCGAAATACATGGTGTCTCTGATGGCGAAATCCGGCGGGTGGAAATAGCAACGAAGCCTGGTCCTCACAACCCAATCCACCCAGACGAGGACGGATAGGACCGGCACTCCCGGTGCACCCATCCCCTCTACACTTATGCATACAACGCCGCCGATCGCCCTGCTTTATATCGGAATGCGCGGCATGGGCGCGCTGGAGTTTCACCCGGCGCGCGAAGGCCGCGAAGAGGCGGGCGTTCGGTCCGGCCGGATCAACGAAATCGGCAAGGTGCACCGCGACCTGGGCGGTTGACCGGCGAATAAATCAGTGTCTCCCTAGTGTCCCGTACCGTGGCAAGAACCTGGTTTTGGTGGTATGGTCGGCGCCTTGCCGCCGGGCACGCTGCAAAGCCAGGACATCATGGGAATTTATAACGATGAATTCACTGGTTTCGCGCCGTAATCGAGGCACCAGAAAGATCCGGCACCAGCCAATCGAACACGATAAACAATAAACAATACGAACCGGCGATCACCCACGTTCGCCGACACGCCAGGGGGGCACCCGCCCGCTCACGAAGCGGTGCGGCCAAGAGGGCAGGACGCATGAAGACAAAAGGGATATTTGATCTGGGCCGCACGCTGTGCCGCGCCTGGTGGCTACTGCTGTTGGCCGCACTGGCGGCGCCGGCCTTCGGCGCAACGGACGACACAGTCTGCGCCGTGGTCAAGATCGAGATCGAGCAGGAGCTCACACTGGAGCGCCAGGCCTTCGAGGCGCGGATGCGCATCACCAACAGCCTGGACACCCTGACCCTGGACAATGTCCAGATCCAGGTGCGGTTCTCCGACGCCAGCGGTCTGCCGGTCGTCGCCAGCTCCGATCCCAACGCCACCGAGGCCGCGTTCTTCATCCGCGTGGACCAGCTCGACGGCATTGACAGCATCACCGGCGGCACCATCGCCGCGGGCGCCGCCGCCGATATCCGCTGGCTGATCATCCCCGCCCCCGGCGCCTCGGACGGCCTGCCGCAAGGCAAACTCTACTTCGTCGGCGCCACCCTCGACTACACCGTGGGGGGCAAGGCCGAACACGTCGATGTTGCCCCCGACGGCATCTTCGTCAAGCCCATGCCGCTGCTCACCCTGGACTACTTCCTGCCGCGGGAAGTGCATGCCAACGATCCCCTCACCAGCGTGGTGGAGTCGCCCGAGCCCTTCACCTTGGGCGTGCGCGTGCGCAACAATGGCCAGGGCACCGCCCGTAACGTCAGCATCGACTCGGCGCAGCCGCGCATCGTCGAGAACACGCAAGGGCTCGCCATCGGCTTCGAGATCCTCGACAGCCAGGTCAACGACCGGCCGGTTGCGCCCACGTTGTTGCTGGGGTTCGGCGATATCCCCCCGCAGGCGTCAACGGTCGGGCGCTGGAGCATGGTGACCAGCCTGTCCGGCAAGTTCGTGGATTTCCAGGCCGCGTTCTCGCATGCCGATGAACTCGGCGGCGCCCTGACCTCCCTGCTCGAAGCGGCCAATACCCATTGGCTGATCCGCGACGTACTCGTGGATCTGCCCGGCCGGGACGGCGTGCGCGACTTCCTCGCCGAAGACGGCGCTGATCTGCGCGTCCATGAATCCAGCGGTGACGACTTCCCGGTGGCGGACCACTCCGCGCAGTCCGTGCTGACCTACCTCGGCCAGCATGGCGCGGAGCATCATTACACCCTGGAGACCGCCGCGACCCCCGGTTTTCTGTACCTGCGGTTGCCCGATCCCGGCCAGGGCGGGCTGGCGATCCGCGATGTGATCCGCTCCGACGGCAAGCGCCTCCGCGAGCCTAATGCCTGGCGCTCGCGAACGCGCAACCAGACCATGGAATGGGATTACGCCATCAACTTGTTCGATGCGCAGAGCACCGGCCGTTACACCCTCATCCTCACCGCCGTGGCGGATGTGCCCCAGCCACCGGTCATCGCGTTCCTGCCTGACCGGGTGACACACGAACGAGGCCAGCTGTCCTTCCTGGTGGAGGCGAGCGATCCGCACGGCGGAGAGATCACGCTGTCTTCCCCTGGGCTGCCCGGCAACGCCGCATTTGTCGATCAAGGCACCGGCACCGGCGTATTCACCTGGCACCCGCGGGACGGTGACGCCGGGGTTTACGATGTCACTTTCATGGCCGCCAACGCCCATCTGGAAAGCGCCCGGACCGCCACGATCACCGTTAACCCCTGGTGGGATCCGGACGGCGAAGGCCTGGAGCCGCCCGAGGATGATGATTCCAACACGGATGACGAGGACGAGCAGGAGCCGGAAGAACCGGTTGCCGGCATTCATGGTCAGTCCGGCCTTGCCGAAGTGGCCGCCGACTGGCGGGTGCTGACGCTCCACCATGCGTTCGAGGCCCCCGTGCTGCTGCTCGGCGCACCCTCCGAAGGGGCCATTGGCCCGGGCGTGGTGGAAGCACGCCGGCGCGCCGACGGCCACTTCGATATCCGCCTTGTCGAGTGGAATGCGGAAGTCGCCAGTGAAGGTGTGGAGACGCTGCCGTACCTGGTGCTGGAAGCCGGTCATTACCACCTGCTGGACGGCAGCCGCTGGGAAGTGGGAGTGATCGAACTGCCCGCCGACGGCGCCTGGCATAACGTTGAATTCAGCGCACCGTTCGAGACGCCGCCGACACTGCTGCTCTCGCCGCAGTCGGCCGACGACGGGCAGGCGCCGATGGCGGCGCGCTCGGCGGCAACCGATGCCCAGAGCTTCAGCGCCGCCCTGCTGGGAACGGTGGAGAACGAAGGCGAACCGGCCAACCGGCATATCGCCTACCTTGCCATTGCGCAGTCCCAGGCGGCCGGCTCGCTGGTGCTCGACGACGTCTCCAGGGCCTACGCGGTAAAGACAGTCGAGCTGATCGAGGCCCACACCGAAGTCGGCCAGACACACCTGCGGCTGGACCTGCCATTCGAGCCGGAAACGCCCGTGGTTGAGCAGGCCCACGTCCTCACGCTGGACAGCGGCAGCTTCGCCACCTTGGCAACCGCGGACGCGACCTGGCCTGCCGGTGTCCGCCGTGGTAATCCGGGTGGCGACACCGGAGATGGCGACACCGGAGACGGCGATACCGGAGACGGCGATACCGGAGACGGCGATGCCGGAGATGGCGATGCCGGAGATGGCGATGCCGGAGACGGCGACACCGGGGACGGCGATGCCGGAGATGGCGACACCGGAGACGGCGACACCGGCGACGGTGACTCCAGCGATGACCCGAACGCACCGCAAGTTGAGGTGCCGGCGGACATCTTCGTGGACGCCGTCGGCCGACTCACTCCGGTATTTCTGGGGCAGGCGCAGGCCTGGTCCTCCAGCGGAGAGCCGCTTGAAGTGGTGCCCGATCGCACGGCGATCTTCACCCCCGGCCGCCATGGCGTGATATGGCGGGCCGTGGATGCCGATGGCAACGTGGGCTTCTCCACCCAGTACGTGCATGTGCGGCCGTTGGCGAACTTCGGTGTCGACCAGTGGGTAGCCCAGGGAAGTACGGTCACCGTGACCGTCTACCTCAACGGAGTGGCGCCCGCCTATCCGGTGGAGTTGGCCTACACCGTCGACGGAGGCGCCAACTACCCGCTTGAGCACAATGCCGTAAGCGGTGTGCTGGTGCTGGAGGATGGCGAAACCGAAGGCCGGATCACCTTCGACGTCCACGCGCTGGGAGATACCGGCGCACCGGACCGTGCCGTTCGCTTCCGTCTGACGGAAGCCGCCAACGCGGCCGTCGGTGCGTGGAACACGCATCACGTGTGGATCACGGAGCACGGCCTGCCACCGGTCGTGCGCCTGGAGGCCAGCCAGCAGCTTGATGCCAACGGGCAGCCCATTGCCACGCGGAAGGTGCTGCGTGACGGCGGTTTGGTGACCGTTCGTGTCGAACCGGGCACCGCGGAGGCGCACGCCTACGACTGGACCGGTACCGCCAACGTCCTCATCAACCAGCCTGACGACGATCCGGGCACCTTCGTGTTCGACCCGGCGGGGCTCGGCAGCGGGTACTACCGGGTGGTAGTGGACGTCACCACCACCGCACCGCCGCTGCTCGATAGCCGCCAGACCCTGCTGCTCCAGGTGCTGGGCCACTGCCCCTACGCGGCCACGGGCCCGTGCACGGACCTGGGTGACAGCCAGGGCGACGGCCTTGCCGACTACCTGCGCCGGGAGGCGACACCCGCGGGCACCGTCGCCACTGCCGACGGGCAGTGGCTCGGCACCATGCCCGGTCTGCGGATCCGGCAGGGCTGGACGGCATCCGCCGCGGGCCATGCCAGCGCCACTGTCCAGAGAAGCGATCTGGCCGGCAAGAAATACGGCCGGGCCGCACCCGCCCCGCAGTCGGGGCCGCATCTGGCGGGTTACCAGCAAGTCGGCTCCATCTACGACTTCGAAGTCACCGGTATGTCAAAGGTCGGGGCTTCGGTGGCTGTGACTATCCCGTTGCTGGACAGCGTGGCGGTCACGCAAAGCGCCCGTTATCTCGTCTTCCACGAGGGAATCGGCTGGCGGGATTTCGTGGAGGACACGGCTAACCGGCTCCACTCGAGCAGCCGGGATGCGGCTGGGGAGTGCCCCCTGGCGGGCGACCCGCGTTACCGGCCGGGGCTGGTGGCAGGAGCGCGCTGTCTGCAGCTCACGCTGCAGGACGGTGGCCCGAACGATACCGGCGGCGACGCCAACGGCCTGATCCGGAGCACGGGTGCTCTGTACGTCCGGACGGGAGGACCCGGACGGCGGTAGTGCGCCAAGGGGGGACGCGCAGGGTAGTCCCCTCATTTACACCGTGGAACCTTCGGCATGGTGCGCACAGCGTCCGGGCATGCGCCGGGGCGGGGAAGGCTCAGTGTATCTGTAGTCTTGGCGCGCTCGGGCATTGTGGGCAGACGGGTACGCCTTGTGTTGTTCTGCGGCCTTCGCCGTCCGTGACGAAGACATAAAATCCCGGGAGATCGACGCCCTTCAGCGCAATGGCGCGGGTAACGATCCTCCCGGATGACCACACCTGATGCGGCAGTATGTAGCGCCGGGTGGCGGCGAAATAATCCTTGGAATTGGCAATTTCCACCCGTGCCGCGGCGTTGTCGCCAACCGCGACGTACACGTTATCCATGATCCGCTTCCGGTTGTCTCCGCCAGCACGGTACCATCCGCCGATCTTCAGGCGATCCCAGGCCGCTTCCTGAATGCCGTCCGCGGTCTGGTCGCTCATGAAATTGCCTGCTCTCGGGTTGAATACCGTGCCGCTATTGTTGGTGTACCCAAAGATGCCCGCGATTACGTCGCCGTATGGGTTGGCGGGGTCAAGGCGTGCATGGAAGGTGATCTGATTCCAGTCCTGAAATGCCCAATCGCCGTTCAGGCCTTTTTGCCAATAGCTCGGTGACATCCGGGTTTCATTGCCGCCGACGGAGAAACCGCCGCCGGTCCATGTGGGGATAATGAGGTCGTGCCCGTCGGTTTTTGAATAGGATGTATTGTCCCCGCGCGGGCCGAGCATCATCCAGACATCCTTGGCACTTGATTCGGTGGAGAAAGTATCTGCTGTTCCGTCCCGGCCCGGGAAGTACCCCAAGTCCTTGATGTCGACCTGGAAGAACACTTCCTGGAACAGCTTCAGCCCTCTTGGCTGGCTTGGGTCCGCTATGCCCGCCACCATGGGCGTTCTGCCGGTATTATCGCTGTCCAGTACCAGGGCGCTTTGGTTCCCGTCAACGCCGCCGCTATTGGTGATCGGCGTTGAGCCCGTGTACCAGTGCCCGATAGTGGGGGGGCCGTCGGTCAACGTTGAACCCGGCAATCGGTTATCAAAATCGTCGAAAACGACGATGTGTGGACCTGCTCCGAAATTCGCTCCTTCAATCGTCAGGGAAAACCCTTCTTCGGTGCTTGTCTGATAGGAAGATACCACCGGCGCACTCCAGACCATTCGTGGCACGAGCGCAAGGTGCAGAAGGGAAATAAAGACAAGAATTCGTAAGGTGAGAAGACGCGACGGGCGGGCGCGTTTCTCAAATCGCGGTCTCATCCGCGGCTGCGGCACGTTCGAATACGCATTATTCGGAGGGTTGTACATATCAGCGGCAGTTTCGCTCCTGGCGTGTAAAAATTCTGGAATTCCGTTGCTGTATATTGTGTGCTTTTATTACGCGCAATCTAGCATGATAAGTTTGCGGAAGCTATGCTTTTGTTTTCTATTTATTTCAACATATTTAGAAAGTATTCAACGCGTTATTCAGTGTATTCAAAAGCTTTGTTCGGCATGCAATCATTTCGAACATTCAGCGAATGTGATTTCGGTGGAGGCCCGGTTGATAGCGTCGCCCGGAAAGGGGTTTTGACTTTCCCGCAGCCGGGTTATTGTTCGGTTCGGGATACCGGGTTTGAGCAAGGAGGCTCCCCATGCGGCGTTTCTGTGTAATTGTTCTCAGTCTGTGCGCCCTGTTATTCGTAGCTCCGGTGGCGGCGCAGGTCTATCGCTGCGACGGTGCGGATGGCAAGGTCATCTATGCCGACCGGCCGTGCGGTACCGCGGCGGAGGAGATCGTGGTGGATCCGGCACCGTCGCCGAGCGGCCGCGGTCGGGTCGTGCTCAATCCAGACCCCTCACTCGAGCAGCGGCGGATGGAACGTGAAGCCTCCCTGCGCCGCCGCCAGGCGAACGCCCGCCGGGAAATGGAGCGGCAGCGAGAGCTTCGCGCGCTTGAAAATGCCTATCGGCAGGAGGCGGCGCGTGGCAATGTGGTGCCGGGAATGACGGCCAGTCAGGTTGTCAGTGCCTGGGGGCGGCCGGACACCATCAGCCGCAGCGATAGCACTCGGGGCTCTCGCGAGCGGTGGGTATATCGCCGCGCGCCCCGAGGTCGGGAGGGGCCGACCGACGTTTACCTGCATGATGACAGGGTTGTCTCCCTGCGGCAGCGTGGCATGGCGACGCGACGCTAAGTCTGGCGGGCTGTTGGCTCCGAAGTTGAGGAAATCGCATGCGCAAGAATCTGGTCCTCGGCGGTATTCGATCGGGCAAGACGGACTGGGCCGAACGCCTGGCGGAGGCTGGCGGATGCAGGGTGATTTATGTGGCGACAGCCGCCGCGGGCGATGAAGAGATGGCGGAGCGAATACGCCGCCACCAGCGGCTTCGGCCGAGGGCGTGGGGGCTGGTCGAGGAGCCGCTGGACCTGGCCGGGGTGCTGGCGTCCCATGCAGGCTCGGGCGCGTGCCTGCTTATCGATTGCATGAGCCTGTGGGTGAGCAATCTGCTTCACGGGTTATCGCACGCGGAGGTGACGGCGTCGACCGACGCCTTTCTGAGCGGGGTCGCCGCGTATCCGGATCCGCTCGTGATCGTGAGCAACGAGGTCGGGTTGGGGGTGATCGGCATGGACCCGCTGACGCGCGCTTTCGGCGACCGTCTGGGGTGGCTCAATCAAGGTCTGGCATCCCGCGTGGACCACGTGTTGATGTCGGTCGCCGGCTGTCCTCTGGTGTTGAAGGGCAATCCAATCGAGGCGTGACGTTAATCGGAGCCTGGAAATTGCCTGACAGCGCGGCGATATCCTCCAGCAAGGCCCGCCGCGCCTCCACCATCCGGCACGCCATCGTCACGTCACTATGCCTGCGCTATCATCAGGCAGGCCACCAGCAAGACAACCGCCTCAACCACTTCCACCGTGGCGCCCGCGGTATCGCCGGTAAATCCATCCAGACGGATGAGCATCATGCGCACCGCCCACCACAGTAACAGTGCAGCCGCAATCACCATCATTGTTCCGGTGCTCAGCCCGGCCAGAATTACCGACAATACCACCGCCGCTGCCACCACACCCCACACCCTGTCCGGTGAAACCGTGGCGGCCGCCGCAGCACCCAGCCCTCCGGGGCGCACGTAAGGCAGCAACAGGAACAGCAGGGCGCAGGCGGAGCGGCCAAGTACCGGCGCCATCAGCAACGGCCAGGCCCATCCCGACAGTTCGAGCAATGACGCGACCGCGGCCACCTTGAGCAATACAAGCAGGACCAGAGCTACAACGCCCATGGGACCGCTGGCCGGGTCCTTCATGATAGCCAAGGTGCGCGTCCGGTCGCCGTGGCCGCCCAGCCAGGCGTCGGCGGTATCCGCCAGACCGTCCAGGTGCAGTGCGCCGGTGATCCCCACCCAGCAGGCAACCACGACGACGGCGGTGACCAACGGTGTACCGCCCATTCCATTAACAAGCCCGGCGACCATCACCAACAGCAAGCCCAATACGAGGCCGACCACCGGGTACATGGCGACCGCTGCGCCGTACTCCTCCGGTTCCGGCGTGTCATGCAACCGCACGGGCAGGCGCGTGAGGAACGCCAGGGCGAGCAGCAACGGCCGCGGATTCATTGGTCGCCCCCGTGGTGTACGAGGCAGCTCAGCCGACCGTAATCGGTATGGTCCAGGCGGATCGAGGTGCGACTTGCATACGGCACGCTGAGCCCGGCCATCATGGCCTTGGGTGGCAGCTTCAGTGCGTGAGCGACGGCCATGCGGATGACTCCGCCGTGGCAAATCAGCAGGATGCGTTGGCCCTGCAGCCGCGCTGTCCAGTGGTCCCAGGCCCGCCCCACGCGTTGCGCGAAGTCATTAATGTGTTCTCCGCCCGGGGGCGGATGCCTGACGCTGTCCGCCCAGAATGCAGCCAGGCGGTCGCCGTCCCGGGCGAGAATCTCTTCCGCCGTAAGTCCCTCCCACTCACCGAAGTCCACTTCCATGAAGCCCGGTTCCACGTGCAGGGGCAGGCCCCGCTGATCGGCCAGTTGCTCGGCAAACGCGCGACAGCGTCGCAGGCTGGAGGTGATGATGGCGTCCCAGTGCTCTTCGGGGTCCAGAGCGGCGGCCATCTGCGCGAAGCCAAGCTCACTCAGAGGGTCGTCCAGATGCCCCCGGTAGCGTTGACCGCCTTCAGGCTGGCCGTGCCGGAGCAGATCCACCCAGGTCGGGTCCGTATGTTCATCCGCCATCGGCGACTCCCGCCTCATCGAAGCTCGCCATGCCTCCATGGAGTGCGCACGCTGCCCGTAGCAGCGGTAACGCCACCGCGGCGCCGCTGCCCTCGCCCAGACGCATTCCCAGGTCCAGCAACGGCTGCGCATGCAGTGCGTCGAGTACCAGTCCGTGCCCGGATTCTTCCGACCGGTGGCTGAAATGTAGCCAGTGGTGCAGGGCGGGCTGCACGCGGGTTGCCGCCAGGGCCGCAACGCTGACGATAAAGCCGTCCACCAGCACCGGAATACGCCGGCGCGCGCAGCCCAGCATGGCCCCTGCCAGCGCGGCAATTTCGAAGCCGCCCAGCGAGGACAGTACCGCCAACGGTTCGCGGTTGTCGCCGTGCCTGGCCAAGCCGCGGGCGACGGCCTCGCGCTTTCGGATCAGCCCTGCGTCATCGACACCCGTGCCGCGGCCCACGAGGGCTGCCGGGGAAACGCCCAGCAAGGCGCAGGCCACAGCCGCGGCGCTGGTGGTATTGCCGATGCCCATATCGCCGCCGATAAACAGTTCCGCGCCGGCGGCCTCGGCGCGTGCCGCCGCGTGCTCGCCGATCTGCAGCGCCTGCTCCAGTTGCGCGGTGGTCATCGCCGGCGCTTCGGCCAGATTGCCGGTACCCGGTGCAATACGCGCATCGAGCACGCCCTGCAGCGATCCGGGGGAAGACACTGTACCGACGTCCACGACCTCCAGCGTGGCGCCGGCGATGCGGGCCAACACGCTGATGGCGGCACCGCCGGCGGCGAAGTTGCGCACCATCTGTGCGGTTACTTCCTGGGGGAAAGCGGACACACCCTCGGCGCAGACCCCATGATCGGCCGCAAACACGGTTATGCGCACCCGGTCTAGCGCGGGACGGTCCCGTCCCTGCTGGCCGGCCAGGGTGACGGCCAGCGCTTCCAGTCGGCCCAGTGAGCCGGGCGGCTTGGTGAGTACGGCCTGGCGGCGCATGGCGGCCTCCGCGGCGCATGCATCCGGTGCTGGCAGCGCCTGTAGCCAGGCTGGGGTCTCATTCATGGGAGCAATCCGATTGCGGCTCAGAGGATGGACGATGGTCCGGTGCACTCCTGTGCCTGTCAAGACGTCGCTCCGCTGGCGATTGCTGTGCGGCGCGGGCACACTGCGGGGCTGTTCGTCGATTTCCGGATACCCATGAGTGCGTTTCTTGTCTGCCTGCTGGCGTTGACTCTCGATCGTCTGCTGGGCGAGCTGCCGCGCGCCCACCCACTGGTGATGTTCGGCGCCGCTGCCGCTCGGCTTGAGGTGGCCCTTAACCCTGCAGGCGGTGGCGGCCGCGTTGCTGGCGCGATTTCGCTGCTGATGCTGGTCGCCGTGCCCGTGGCCGCGTCCCTGGTGGCTGTGCTTTGGCTGCCTGCTCCGGTATCGCTGTTACTGGACGTTGTGGTTGTGTACCTCGCCGTGGGCTGGCGCAGCCTCGCGGAACATGCCCTGGCGGTTGCCGAGCCCCTCGAGGCGGGGGATCTGCCCGAGGCCCGCCGGCAGGTGGGGCGTATGGTGTCCCGGGATACCGCCACCCTGGACGAACAAGGTGTGGCGACCGCAACGACTGAATCAGTGCTCGAGAACGGCGCCGATGCGGTTTTCGCCAGCCTGTTCTGGTACTTGGCTGCGGGCCTGCCGGGCGTCGTGCTGCACCGGCTGGTAAACACCCTGGATGCCATGTGGGGGTACCGTACGGCGCACTTTCTGCGTTTCGGCTGGGCGGCAGCGCGACTCGACGATGTGCTGAACTGGGTGCCTGCCCGGCTAACCGCCTTGAGCTTTGCACTCACCGGTGCCACGCGTCAGGCCCTGAGATGCTGGGGACGCCAGGGCCACACCTGGGAAAGCCCCAATGCGGGTCCGGTCATGGCGGCCGGTGCGGGTGCGCTGGGTGTGCGTCTGGGCGGTGCGGCGCCGTATCATGGCACCCTCAGGCTGCGCCCCGATCTGGGGCTCGCTACCGGTCAAGCCCCGACAATTCACACAATCCGCGCGGCGCTGGCCCTGCTCCGTCGCGCGGTACTGCTCTGGCTCGCGGTACTGGCCGCGGGAGGTGTGCTCTGGATGCTTTAGCACCGCAACACGGCGGCCGCCTGCGGGCGGCGTCGCGACAATGGGGTATTCCCCTGAATGCCTGGCTCGATCTCTCCACCGGCATCAACCCCTGGCCCTGGCCGTGCCTCGACATTCCTGATGCAGTCTGGCGGTGTCTGCCCGAGGAAGATGACGGTCTGGAGGGGGTGGTTCGTTCCGTGCTCGCGCTGCCGGACGGTGCAGATTGTGTGCCCGTACCCGGTTCCCAGGCCGCCATCCAGTGCCTGCCGCGTCTGCGCGAGGCCAGCATCGTGGCCGTTCCCGCGCCCGGCTATGCGGAACATGGCCATTGGTGGAAACGTGCCGGGCATCGGGTGCTGCCGTTGTCGCCGGAGTCCATGGCGGCGCGCCTGGATGAGCTGGATGTGGTGGTCTGGATTCAGCCCAACAACCCGACCGGTGCGACGGTCCCGGTGAGTGATTTGCTGGAATGGCGGGCGCGACTGGCCGCGCGAGGTGGGTGGCTGGTGGTGGACGAGGCCTTCGTGGAGCCGGACCCCGTTTACAGTGCGGTTTCAACACTGGGGCATTCGGGTCTGGTGGTACTGCGGTCACTGGGCAAGTTCTTCGGTTTGGCGGGCGCCCGTGGCGGGTTGTTGCTGGGGCCGGAGGGCCTGTGCAACGCGCTGCGACGGGAGCTTGGGCCGTGGGCGGTTTCCGGGCCGACGCGCTGGCTGATGGCACGTGCCCTGGAGGATACCTGTTGGCAGGTGCGGGCCCGCGAGCGGTTGAAGGCAGGCAGTGAGCGGCTCGACCGGATGCTTCACGATGCCGGGCTCCCTGCCGAGGGTGGAACGGCCCTGTTCCGCTACTGCCCGCATCCGGACGCCGCCCGGTTGCGCGACGCCCTGGCCGCCAGCGGCATATTGGTCAGGCACTTCGCGGATCCCGCCGCCTTGCGCTTCGGACTGCCGGGGTCCGAGCCCGAATGGCGCCGCCTGGCAGCGGCCTTGGCCACGGCCACCGCATGATCGCGGTCATCGCCTCCGGCGGGGTGAAGCGGATAGACTCACGGGCTGCGGAAATCGAACCCGGGAATGTCATGCGCTGGATGCTGCTCTGTCTTTGCCTCATCGTCGTCGCCACGGCGGCCGCGGAACCCGTCAGAGTAACGGACGACACCGGCCGCGTGATTGATCTGCCCGCCCCGGCGCAGCGCATCGTCAGCCTGGCCCCCCACGTCACCGAGCTGTTGTTCGCCGCCGGCGCCGGTGAGCGGATTGTCGGCACCGTCAGTTACAGTGATTACCCCCACGTCGCCGAGGATCTGCCACGGGTCGGCAGTTACAAGCAACTCGATTTCGAAACCATTCTCGCCATGGAGCCTGATCTGGTGGTTGCCTGGCGCAGCGGCAACGTGCGTGCCCAGGTGGAACGCCTGGAACAACTGGGGTTTACCATCTATTACAGCGAGCCCCGGGAACTGGATGAGATAGCCACCGCCGTGGAGCGTCTGGCACGCCTGGCCGGCACGGTCGACGAGGGTCGGCGACGGGCGGAGGCGTTTCGCGCCGAGATGCGCGATCTGCGCGACAACTATGCTGACCTGCCGGCGGTCGAGGTGTTCTATCAGATCTGGCATCAGCCGTTGATGACCGTCAACGATAATCACATCATCACCCGTACGCTGGAGCTCTGTGGCGGTCGCAACGCCTTCGGACATCTGCAAAGCCTCACCCCGCGCCTGGGCAAGGAAGCCGTGCTTGAGAACGACCCGGAGGTGATCATCGCCAGCGGCATGGGAGAGGACCGGCCCGACTGGCTCAGCGACTGGCGGGCGTTCCCCAATCTCACCGCGGTGCAGCGGGACAACCTGTATTTCGTTCCCCCATCGCTGCTGCAGCGCCACGCCCCTCGCATACTTCAAGGCGCAAGGCAGGTCTGCGAGCACCTGCAAGCGGCGCGGGCCAAGCGGCCATGAACGCGTTTCGTGTACTGGCGACGCTAGCCCTGCTCGCCATGGCCGCGCTGCTGGTCGCCATGGCCGTGGGCAGCATTCATGTGCCGCTCGGTGCCCTGCGCCGGGTGATCAGCGGCGCGGATACCGGCCTTTATACCACCGTGGTGATGGATCTGCGGTTGCCGCGGGCACTGGCCGCCTTCGCCACCGGCGGCCTGCTGGCGGTGGCGGGCGCACTGATGCAGGTACTGCTACGTAATCCGCTGGCGGACCCCTACGTGCTGGGCCTGAGCGGCGGTGCCGCGGTCGCGGCGCTGGTTGCCATGCTGGCCGGGCTCGCCGGTGTGTATGTATCCGGTGCCGCCTTTGTCGGAGCGCTGTTCTCCACCCTGGTCGTGTTCGGCCTGGCACACGGCACCGGCAGCTGGACGCCCACCCGTCTGCTGCTCACCGGCGTGGTGGTCGCCGCCGGTTGGGGAGCGACGATCAACTTCCTGCTCGCGGTGAGCCCCACCGCCGAACTACCGGGCATGCTCTACTGGCTGATGGGTGATATGGCGCATGCCCGCGAGTGGGCTCCGGGCCTGGTGGTGCTGCTCGGCTTGCTGGTGATCTGCCTGCCGCTGGGGCGCAGTCTCAACGTGCTGTCCCGGGGTGCGCTTCAGGCACGGGCGCTGGGGGTGCGGGTACGGGCGCTGGAATGGTCGGTGTACATTACCGCCTCCCTGGCGACGGCGGTGGCGGTAACGATGGCTGGCAGTGTGGGCTTTGTGGGGCTGGTGGTGCCGCATATGCTGCGGCTGGTGATCGGCAGCGATCAGCGCCTGCTGCTGCCGGCCTCGGCGCTGCTGGGCGGTACGTTGCTGGTGCTGGCGGATACGCTCGCCCGCACCATGATTGCCCCCGAGCAGTTGCCCGTGGGCGTGATTACGGCCCTGCTCGGCGTGCCCACCTTTCTCTACCTGCTTTACCGGAGCCGTTGACCATGACGGTACTGGAGACACGCGGCCTGCGGATCCACATTCCCGGGCGTCCCCCTGGCGCGCCGCTGGACGTGCGGCTGGAAGCAGGCCAGCGCTGGGGGCTGCTGGGCCCGAACGGTGTCGGTAAAACCACGCTGTTGCACACGCTGGCGGGGTTGCGATCGCCGTCCGCCGGCGAGATTCTCCTCGATGGCGAGCCGCTGGCGGTAACGGCACGTCGCCGGATTGCCCGTCGCGTCGCCCTGCTGTTCCAGGAGCAGCACGACAGTTTCCCTGCCACGGTGATGGAAACGGCCCTGATCGGCCGCCATCCGCATCTGCGCGCCTGGGATCTGGAAACCCCGGACGACTACGCGCTCGCCGGTGGCGCCCTGGAACGGGTGAATATGGCGAACCTGGCCGATCGTCAGGTCGCCACCCTGTCCGGCGGCGAACGCCAGCGCCTGGCCGTGGCCTCCGTGCTGACGCAGGATCCCGCCCTGTACCTGCTGGACGAACCCACCAACCATCTGGACCTGCGCCACCAGGTACAGGTGCTGGAGACCTTCCGCCAGGAGGCGGATCGCGGCCGGGTCGTCTGCATGAGCCTGCATGACGTCAACATCGCCGCCGGCCACTGTGACCGGCTGGTGCTCATGTTCCCGGACGGCCATCTGGAGACCGGCGACACCCGCGCCATGCTCGAGCGCCCGCGCCTGGAACGGCTCTACGGCCAGCCCCTGCAGAAGCTGACCGCCGCCGACGGCACCCCGGTATTCGTACCGGAAGCGCGTTCGCGTTGACGGTTTCACCCACGGTTGTTAATTTGGCGCCTCGCAACAGGTGTCCAGCCGCAGTCTTGCGGCTGGATTAAACGGGAAGTCGGTGCCCCTCCGCCTCGCGGATTCCAGGGAATTCCGACGCTGCCCCCGCAACGGTGATTGAGTCAACGGTAACCACGACGCCACTGTGTTTCGGCACGGGAAGGCGGTTGCCGGGAATGCCATGCATTCCGCTCACAAGCCCGTAGACCGGCCTGCCCGCGAAAACCGAGCGTTGCGGAGGGCGGCGCGGGGTTGGTCATCGGCAGCTCCAGGCCCGCGATCTTCCCGCCAGCACCTCCTCCCACGCATGACAAAAAGCCGAATCGGGCCGTGCGGGTGTGCATGGCCGGGAGAACAAAATGCAAAGCCATTCCCTCGTGCGGCTCCTGGGTGCTGCAGGTTTACTATTGCCGTTGACCCTGGGCGCGCAGGAGCAGGTTGCCCGTCTTGATCCCATCGTTGTCACCCCAAGCCGCACCGCGGAGACCGCGGATCGCGCGCTGGCGGCCGTCACCGTCATTGATCGTGAAACCATTGACCGGCTGCAGCCCCAGAGCCTGGTGGATGCGCTGAGGACGGTGCCGGGGCTGGATGTCAGCCGCGCCGGCGGTTTCGGCGGTAACACCAGCGTCCGTCTTCGAGGCACGGAATCGGACCACACCCTGGTGTTGGTGGACGGCGTCCGCGTTAGTTCAGGTACCGGCGGGGAATTCAACTGGCGGAGCCTGGACCCTTCACAGATCGAGCGTATCGAGATCGTCCGGGGTCCACGCGCCGCGCTGTACGGCTCCGACGCCATAGGCGGCGTCATTCAGATCTTCACCCGCGAGGCGAACGGCCCTCGCGTCAGGGTCCAGGCCGGCACCAACCAGAGCCAGCGGGGCGAAGTGGGGATGGCCGGTGGTGAAACCGTGCGTTACAACCTCAACGCGTCCTTCTTCTCCACCGACGGATACCCGGTGCGCACGCCGCGCAGCCCGGCAGAGAAGGTGGACAGCGGCACCCGTAAACGCAATGTCAGCGGCTCGTTGGTGGCGCCGCTCGGTGACGATGTCACCATCAGCCTAAGAGCCTGGGTCAGCGATGCGGATGTGGAGTATGACGCCCGTAGCGGATTCGACTACGACAACGGCGACCCGGTCAGGAAAGCCCGCAGCGACACGCGCAATGCCTTCGGTGCGGCCACGTTTGACCATGACATCAGCCGTGGCTGGTCGCAGACATTGCAGCTGGGCTACGCACTCGACCGGCTCGACGATCGCGCGCCGCCCAACGCCGGCGGCGTGTTCGACCGTGACGATCGCATTCAGACCAGGCGACAGACGGCATCGTGGATCCACGCGCTGCGACTGGACGAATCGCAGCAGCTGACCCTGGGCGCGGACTACGAGCGAGCGGAAACCCTGAACCGCAGCCGGCTGACCGGCCAGACCGCATTCGATGAGACCACGGATACCGTCGGCGCCTTCGGTCAGTGGCAGACATCCCTCGATCGTATCGATCTGCAAGTGGCCGCACGCCATGATCGGCATAGCGAATTCGGTAGCAGCACCACCGGCAGCGTGGCTACAGGCTACGCCTTCAGCCCGACCGTCAGGGCGTTTGTCTCCGCCGCCACGGCGTTCAAGGCGCCCACCGCCAACGAACTGTATTACCCGAATTTCGGCAATCCGGACCTGAATCCGGAAAAGTCCAGGTCCGCGGAGCTGGGCCTTGGCATCAGTTCGCCGGATCAGATACGGGAAACCCGGGCCAGCGTGTTCCTGACCAGAGTGGACGATCTCATCGGATTCGACTTCGGCACGTTCCTGGCCGAAAACATCGATTCCGCTGAAATCCGCGGTTTCGAGCTCAGCCACAGCGTAATGGCCGGTCCCTGGCGCTTCGATCTGTCAGGCACTCTGCAAAAGGCCATCGACCGCGATACCGGTGAGCGGCTGGTTCGCCGGCCCGACGAAAAGGCCTCGTTGACCATCAGCCGAACGCTGGCCAATGGAGCAGTGCTGAGCGTGGAAGGGTTTGGTGCCTCCGAAGCACGGGATGGAGGTACCACACTGCCGGGTTACGGCATCGTCAACGCCGCCTATCGGCAGCCATTGGATAACGGCTTTGCGCTCGAGGCGCGGGTGGACAATCTGTTCGACAAGGAATACGAATCCGCACACAGCTTCCAGGCCCCTGGGCTGCACGTTTTCCTGGGCCTTAGCTGGACTCCCGGCCGCTGACTCATTGGAGACTGACCATGCGTAGCGAACAGGATCGCGACGAAAAGCACCGCCAACGCATGCTCCGCCGTAAGGCCGTAATCGATGCCCGCATCGCCGGGGCCCAGGAAAACCGTGGTGTCCTGCTGGTCCTCACCGGTCCCGGCAAGGGCAAGAGCAGCTCCGGCTTCGGCATGGTGGCGCGGGCCTTGGGGCACGGCATGCGGGTAGGTATCGTGCAGTTCATCAAGGGTCGGTTCACCACCGGAGAGGACCGCTTCTTCCGTCATCTTGATAACGTCGACTACCACGTCATGGGTGAAGGCTTCACCTGGGAGACCCAGGACCGCGCCCGTGATGTGCAGGCCGCCGAGGCGGCCTGGGAAAAGGCCCGGGCCATGCTCGCCGATCCCGCCTATGAGCTGATTCTGCTGGACGAACTCAACATCGTGCTCAAATACGGTTACCTGGACATGGACCGCGTGCTGGACGATCTGGTCGCCCGCCCGCGGATGCAGCACGTGGTCGTCACCGGGCGCGGCGCCAAGCCGGCGCTGATCGAGATTGCCGACACCGTAACCGAGATGAAGGTCGTCAAGCACGCCTTTCAGGCCGGGGTAAAGGCGCAGAAGGGAGTGGAACTCTGACCACACCGGCATCCACCCTGATGATTCAGGGCACCACCTCGGATGCCGGCAAGAGCACGGTGGTCGCGGCCCTGTGCCGTTGGCTCCGGCGTCAAGGCGTTAACGTGGCGCCGTTCAAACCCCAGAACATGGCCCTGAACAGCGCCGTAACCGTGGACGGCGGTGAAATCGGCCGCTCCACCGCATTGCAGGCTCTGGCGTGCGGACTGCCGCCCCACAGCGACATGAATCCGGTCCTGCTCAAACCCCAGAGCGACACCGGCGCCCAGGTGATCCTGCGCGGCCGGGTGCACGGCAATATGCACGCCCTGGATTACCACGCCTACAAGGCCGAGGCGCGCGCCGGGGTGCTGGCCGCCTGGCAGGCGCTGTCGGCGCGCCATGACGTGATCATCGCCGAGGGTGCCGGCAGCCCGGCGGAGATCAACCTGCGCGCAAACGACATTGCCAACATGGGGTTTGCCGAGATGGTGGATTGCCCCGTGCTGCTCGTTGGCGATATTGATCGTGGTGGGGTGTTCGCTCAGCTCGTGGGCACGCTGGAACTGGTATCTGCTCAGGAACGGGCCCGTATCCGCGGCTTTGTCATCAACCGCTTTCGCGGCGACATGGCCCTGCTGGAACCAGGGCTGGACTGGCTGACCGAGCGCACCGGCAGGCCGGTGGCGGGCGTGCTGCCCTACCTGCAGGGGCTGGTTCTGGATGCGGAAGACAGTGTGACCATCCACGGGCGTAAAGCCTCTGGAAGCGCGCTGCGGGTTGTGGTGCCGGCGTTGCCGCGTATCAGCAATCACAACGATTTCGACCCTTTGCGCCTGCATCCCGGCGTGGAACTGACCTTTGTGGGGCCGGATCGGCCGATTCCGCCTGCCGACCTCATCATTTTGCCCGGCACCAAGAGCACCTGCGCGGATCTGGCCTGGCTCCGCGCCCAGGGCTGGGAAGCCGTGCTCCACCGTCATCTGCGCTACGGCGGGCATGTGCTCGGCATTTGCGGCGGTTTCCAGATGCTGGGCCTTGCCGTGCATGACCCCGAAGGTCTTGAGGGGGCGGCCGACCACGCGCAGGGCCTGGGCTTGCTGGACATGGAAACGCGCCTGGTGTCCGGTAAACAGTTACGTAATGTCACCGGCCGCGTTTTGCCCGAGGGCGCTCGACTGACCGGTTACGAAATTCACAACGGCGTGACCGAGGGCCCGGCGCTGGCATACCCGCTACTGGAGATTGATGGCCGACCGGACGGTGCGGTCAGCGCCGACGGGCAGATTATGGGCAGCTACGTTCACGGGCTGTTCGATCATGCCGAGGCCTGCGAGGCCTTGCTGCGCCGCGCGGGGCTAAGGGACACATCGGGTGCGGTGGATTATCAGGCGCACCGGGAGGCACAACTGGACAGGCTCGCGGATGCGGTGGAGACGCATCTGGATAAGAGATGGTTGCTGGGCGTGCTGGGTTTGGCATGACGTCATTGGTAATTTGCGGCCTGTTTATTGGTGTACTGCCGGTTGGCGGCCTTGCGTCAACGCTGCAGCGGCCGCCCCCTGGCGGGACGGCCGCTGCAGCACCGTACTGACCACCGCGCCTACGGCAGGATCATCAGCCCGAGGCCGATAATTATCCCGGACACCAACAGCACGATCAGGCAGTAGCCCATGATGTCCTTGGCCTTCAGTCCCGCAATGGCAAGCGCCGGCAGCGCCCAGAACGGCTGAATCATATTGGTCCAGGCATCACCCCAGGCGACGGCCATGGCGGTGCGCGCGGCGTCCACACCGAGCTGTGCGCCGGCCTCCAGCATGATCGGCGCCTGTACCGCCCACTGTCCGCCGCCGGATGGCACGAAGATGTTCACCAGTCCGGCACTCAGGAACGTGAACAGCGGGAACGTGGTGGGGTTGGAAATGGCCACGAAGGCGGTGGACAGTGTCTGCGCCAGCCCCGATTCCACCATCATGCCCATGATCCCTGCATAGAACGGGAACTGCAGCACGATGCCGCCCGCGCCCTTGACGGCCTGTTGCATGGAAGCCAGAAACCGCGAAGGGCGGCCGTGCAGCATGATGCCGAGGAACAGGAACAGGAAGTTGACGATGTTCAGGTTCAGCGAACCGCTGTTGACCAGGAAGTAGTAAACAAGGAACACCACGCCCATGATGCCGACGGCCTGGGCAAGAATCAGGCTGTTCTCAAGGCGGTCCGCGGGGCGCTCGTTCTTCAGCTCCGGCAGCACGTCCTCCTCTTCGAGCTTGCTCGGGTCGATGCGTACCCGCTCGTTCTCCGGTGGCAGCATCATGCGATTGACGATCGGCAGGATCACCAGCATAAGCAGCACCAGAATCATGTTGAAGCCGGCGAAAATGGTTTCACTGGTGCCGACTATGCCGATCACGCTCTCGGTGAAATGCCCGTCGGTGGCAATGACCAGCGGTATCGAACCCGCCAGGCCGCCATGCCAGACCAGAAACCCGCTGTATGCACTGGCAATCAGCAGCCGGTAATCCACGTCCGGAACCACGCGGGCCAGCTGTCGCGCGAACAGGGCGCCGATCACCAGCCCGAAGCCCCAGTTAATCCAGGCCGCCACGATGGCCACGACCGTGACCAGTACAATGGCCTGCCCGGGTGATTTCGCCATCCGTGCCAGCGCTTGAAGAATGGTGCGGAAGAATGGGGTGCTCGCAAGGACAAAACCGGTGACCAGCACCAGCACCATCTGCATGGCGAAGGTCAGCAGGCTCCAGAAGCCGTTGCCCCAGTATTCCACCATGGCGACCGGACTCTGGCGCTCGACCAGCATCCCGGCGCCAAAGACCACCAGTGTCAGCAGCAGGACCAACACATAAGGGTCTGGCAGATAGCGTTCCACCAATCGAACGGAACCACTGGTTAACCGTTTGAACATGGGAAGTCTCCTCGTCGTCGTTTTTGTAGCTGCCAGCCGGGGGCAGGCGCTGGTTGCGCTTTGCGGGAGCGGCACGGCCCAGGGTGCGCCTGAAACCCGCTTCCCGTATACACCGTATGTCCAATTGATGGATTTCGTCTAATTTCCTGATACTGGAGGTGGAAGTGGACCAGGTGGATCCTGGGCAAAAGCACTGTTGTTTACTGGCGACGAAATTTAGTTGTTGACCTATAGCTTGCGTTATACTCCAATCGGTTGAAAGAACGAGTGTGATCAAGGACAACATTTCCTGCAGGCCATCGGGTCAGTCGGCAGGGATTAACAGCTTTCAGGAGTCGATATGTCCGCAACCGGACCATCACGCAGCCGTTTCGGCAGCCAGCGTTTCTTCCATGTCGGTGGTGGCACCGACATGGCGGCAGGCTGGTATATGGAAACTCGCGAAGGCGTCAAGGGCCCGTTCCCCAGTCGATTCCAGGCAGAGCTGTTTCTGGCGGATCTCAGGGCCGAGAATCCACGCAAGCGAATCAGCAACTGGCACGGAGATTCGCCGTCCGAGCCAGAGTCTCCGGTGGTACGCGCCAGAGGCTGAGAGGGCTTCGCCAGGCGCTGGCCATGTCCGCTGAATCGGGAGGTGCCCGTGAACGCTGCTACATCGCGTGCCCCCGGCGGTGCGCGTTCCAGCGATCGGTTTTTTCGTGTGTCCCGTCACCAGTCCCTGAGAGCAGGGTGGTACATCGAGACCCGGGAGGGGTTTTCCGGCCCCTACCGTACTCGCGCCGCTGCTGAAGGGGCGTTGATACTGCTGGTCGACATGAATCCACGCCGGCGGATCAGTCTTTGGCAGGAGCGTTGATCCTGTCGTTCGTGGTATCTGTCAGGAACTTCCGCATGTTTGGCCCTTGTCACATGCCGAAAGTCCGGGCACGGTAGGCTATTGTCGCCATTAGGCTGCGAAAAATGAAACGCCCTGGGGGGCACAGGGGAGAGGCGTGTGAAAAACCCGACCCGCGTACTATTCTGGATTGTCCTGTTTCTTGGGGCGGTCGCGGCAATCTGTGCAGTGCTGTACGTTCCACTGCGTGACGCCTTCCTGGCCAACCCCGTATTTAACGGGTTGATCCTGACGGTGCTGGCGCTGGGGCTGATCATCAATATCAGGCAGGTGCTGGTGCTGGGGCCCGATGCGGCCTGGCTGCGTTCCTACCGAGCCAGCCGTGTGACGCCGAGGGAGCCGACGCGTGGTGTAATCAGCTCGCTGATCCGCCTGCTTACCAGCCGCAAGGACGATCGCCTCAGCTTCTCCGCCCTGAGCATGCGGGCCTTGCTGGACAGTATCCGTTCCCGCCTGGACGAAACCCGCGACCTGTCCCGATACATTGTTGGCCTGCTGATCTTCCTCGGCCTGTTGGGCACCTTCTGGGGGTTGCTGGAAACGTTGTCCTCGATCCAGGGCGTCATTAGCGGCCTCACCGTTACCGGCGCTGACGCCGCCGGCATATTCTCCGAACTGCGCTCCGGGCTGCAGCAGCCACTCGCCGGCATGGGTACTGCGTTCAGCTCGTCCCTGTTCGGCCTGGCCGGCGCGCTGGTGCTGGGCTTCGTGGATCTGCAGACCGGGCATGCCCAGAACCGCTTCTACAACGACCTGGAAGAGTGGCTGTCCGCACTCACTCACTACAGCAGTGGCGGCGTCGGCGGCGGCGAGGGCGACGGCTCCGTGCCGGCCTACATCCAGGCCCTGCTGGAGCAGACCGCGGACAGCCTCGACAAACTGCAACGCACGCTTGCCCGCGCGGATGACGAGCGCCGCAGCGTCGACCACAATCTCATTGCGTTGACGGAACAGGTGACCAGCCTCGCCGAACAGAGTCGAAGCGAGCAGAAAATGGTGCTCAGCCTCACCAAGAGCCAGATGGAAATGCAGCCGGTGCTTTCCAGGCTCGCCGATATCCTCGGCGCGCGGCGTGACGAGGAAGACGCAATCCGCGTCAGTCTGCAAGGCCTGGATCAGCATCTTGGCAGGATTCTGGACAGCCTTCAGGGTGAGCGAAACGATATCTCCGAGACCCTCCGCAGCGAGATTCGCTTTCTCGCCCGCACCCTGGCCCGTCATCCGGGCCGGGATATTGACGGCGAGCGGTAAGCGACGTGTTTTCCTCTTCCAGACGCAATCGCGGCAGCATGGATATCTGGCCGGGCTATGTGGATGCTCTGGCGACGCTGCTGTTGTTGTTCGTGTTTGTGCTTACCCTGTTCATGGTGGCGCAGTTCGTGCTGACCGACGCCCTCACCGGGCGTGACCGTGCCCTGGAGCGGCTGCAGGCGCAGCTCTCCAGTCTGAGCGACTCCTTGACCATGGAGCGCCGCCAGCGCGCGTCCCTCGAAGAGGAACTGGCGGTCACGGTTAGCGAGCGCGATGACTTGCGGCAACAGCTCTCCGATGCGCTCACCGACAGCGAACGGCTGATGGCCGAGCTGGAGGGGGCCGGCCGCACCATGGAGGAGCAGTTGTTTGCGCTGGCAAGCCTGCAGCAGGATATCGACGCACTGCGACAGCTTCGCGAAGAGCTCGAAGACCGGGTGGGGGAGCTGGCCGCCGCCCTAGATGAGAGCGAACAGAGCGCTGAGGCTGTCAGGGACCGCAGTCTGACCCTGGAGGCAAGGCTGTCTGACGCACAGGAGCGTACGCGTCTTGCCCAGCGCGAGCTGGAAGACCGCGAAACCCGCGTCCGCGATCTGCGCACCCTGACTGAAGAGCAGCGCCAGGCTATTGAGGAAGAAAGGGAACTGTCTGCCGAACAGCTCTCGAGGATCGACCAGTTGAACCAGCAGGTCAGCGCGCTGCGTGAGCAGCTGCGCAGGGTCAGCGCGGCGCTGGAGCTGTCTGAATCCACGGTGGCCGAACAGGATGTCGAAATCGAGGAGCTCGGCCGCCAGCTGAACCTTGCGCTGGTCGAGCGCGTGCAGGAGCTCAACCTGTATCGCTCGGAGTTCTTCGGCCGCCTGAGGGAGATTCTTGGTGACCGGGAGGATATCCGCATCGTTGGCGATCGGTTCCTGTTCCAGTCCGAGCTGTTTTTCGAAAGCGCCTCCGCCGAGCTTGGTCAGGACGGCCGCCGCCAGTTGAACGAGGTGGCCGGGGCGCTGCTGGAGATTTCAGAGAGGATTCCCACCGATCTGCCCTGGGTGCTGCAGGTGGAGGGGCATACCGACCGCCGTGCCATCAGCACCGAGGAATTCCCGTCGAACTGGCAGTTGTCCTCGGCCAGGGCCCAGTCGATTGTCGATTACCTGATCAGCCAGGGGGTACCGCCTAATCGGCTGAGCGCCACCGGGTTTGCGGAATTCCATCCCGTTGATGACAGTAACACCGAGCAAGCTCTGCGCCGTAACCGACGCATAGAAATGCGCCTGACGTCACGTTGAAATCCCGCGCCTGCGCTGTGTCTGTACCTATGCCGTTGCCGGCCCGGGAATTCGCTCGCGTGGCGGTCTTGCCCGGATGTGTTTGATCGAGTGTGTACAATAGTCGGGTGATTTGGCTCGCAGAATGCTTGAGTTGGTGCCGATCACAACCGGCCGGGCGGTGCCCGTGCCCGTGCCCGTGCCCGTATCTGTGTGCCGAGTGCGACATCCTGAATACGCCAGGGCCCGACAGGGAGGTCTGCGGCCTGCAACCGAGGAGTCAATCATGGCGGAGAAGAATCCCGACAAAGGTTACGTGGCCCTGCTGGGCTGGAGTCTGAACGCCATCGACGCCGTCGATCGCTTCGACCGGCGCTATGTGGTGGTTGCGCCCACGTGGGCCGAGGAATACTGCCAGCAGCACGATATTCCCTACATCCCCTGGGACTTCGAGCGCCTCAACGACCGCTCGATGGAGATTGCCCAGACGCTCAAGGACAAGGGCGTTGACGTCGCCATTCCCCTCTTTGAGGAAACAGTGGAATGGGCGGGTGCCATCAATTCGGTGCTTATGGATAATCCGCGGCTGTATGGGCAGGCCGTCCTGTTCCGCGACAAGGCGCTGATGAAACGCCGCGCGCAGCTTGGCGGCATTCGCGTGGGTATTTTCGAGGAAGCCCATGATCGCAGCGACGTCATTCGCTTCCTGAAGCGCGTTAATCAGACGCTGCTGAAGCTCGATGGCGATCCCAACGATCCCATCCATCTCAAGGCCTTCGATAAGGCCGGTTGCCTGGGCCACCGCGTCATCCGTACGCCGGACGAGGTGGATACCATTCCCGATGAAGAATTTCCCGTGCTCATGGAGAGCCATCTTGATGGCTGGGAGTTTGCCGTTGAGGCGTGGATCCACAATGGCAAGATCAAGTTCCTCAATATCTCCGAGTACGTGACGCTGGGGTACTCCGTGTTTGTGCCGGCGACGCCGGAGCTGGAGAGTTATCGCCCCGCCATCACCAAACAGATCGAAAAGCTGGTCAAGGCCTTCGACATTCAGTTCGGCTTTGTCCATCCCGAGTACTTCGTTACCAGCGACGGCGAGATGTACTTTGGCGAGGTGGCTTACCGGCCGCCCGGGTTCAAGGTCTTCGAGCTGCTGGAGCGTGCCTACGGCTTCAATGCCTACCAGGGGATGGTGCTGGCGTTCGATCCCAAAACCACCGAGGAGGAAATCAACGCCTTCTTCCCGCGCGAGGTTGTGGATGCCAAGGGACACGCGGGCTGCTTCGGGGTTTATCCGCGCCGGCGTGTGGTGAGCAAGCTGGAAATGCCAGAGGAGACGGAACAGCACCCGTATTTCGAGTCCCACGAGCTGACGCCGCCGATGGAGGAGACGGTGACCAAGCGTACCGCCTTCGGCACGCATTGGGGGCTGGTGTACTTCTTCGGATCCGATGCGCACACGATGCGGGATCTGCTAAAACATCAGGAAGAACTCGATTTCTATGTCTGAGCCGTGAATTATTATTCGGGATCTGCGTCAATGATCTGAAGCCTTCAACCGCGGTATTTTTCCGTGCACGATGTACCAACGGCCCGCACAGAGAGAGGCAGAGGAATGACTGCAGACGTGTCCACGGCCGAGCAGACCGAGCGGCTGACCAGGGATCTTCGCGAGGCGATTGGCAAGGTGGCCGAGTCCCGGCCCTTTGCCAAGGCGCTTCATCAGGGCCGGGTATTCGAGCTGGCCGTACGCCTGCTGAAGGAGCCCGGCGGTGCCGAGGCCGCTTACACGCTGGCCCCCGAGCTGGAATCGGCCGGTGTTTTCTACGGCGGTGACTGGCAGCTGCCGGAACACCTGGTGCCGGAGCTGGCCAGAGGCTCTCTGCGCAGTGAAGAAGCATTCACCGTGGGTGTGGAAGCGCTCAGCGAACTGCGCATGCTGGCAATTGCCCGAGGCCGTATCGAGTCGCATCCGTCGATGACGGCGGACGATGCGACAGCCTTCCTGGAATCGGTGATCTCCAGCAATATCGATCTGCTGATGGGGGCCAGTAGCGAAGCGGAGCGCAAGCGCAGCCGCAACCTGCGGGAAGCGGTCGCCGGGCTGCTGCGCTTTACGGCCGCGGAACTCGGTAGCGACAGCCTGCTCGACAGTGTGGTCGGCGAAGTCGAGCGCATTCTCGAGCAACGGCCATTACTGGTAAACCGTGTTCTGCGCATGGTGCAGAGCATTCAGGGCGTACTGCGGCACGGCGAGCACCGGCATGCCGGTGCCGAGAGGCTGGTCAGGGCGATCAACGGCCCCACGGACCGCAGTGCCGGCGCAACAAGCATCGACGCCTACCGTGAGGAACTCGAGACGCTGGATGGCGACGCGCTGAAGAGCGAGGCGCGGGCGATGGGTGAGAGCATGGAGCAGACCGGCCTGGTCTGCCCGGCGCATGCCGTACTCCTGCGGGAGGCCGCCCGGCGCCTGGATGTGGACCTGCTCGCCACGGCGCTGTCGCTGGACGGTGTTGGCCGGGATAGCCTGGCCGCGTACCAGCAACTCTGCATGCTGCTCATTGAACGGGCGGTGACACCGTCCACGGCCGAGGCGGTCTACAATCTGGCGACCATGCTCGAGCGTGGCATTCTGTTCTTTCCGCCGGTGGCACCCGGGCTATGGCGGCTTGCCGGCCTGGAATTGCATCCCGATGTGGTTGCCTTGCTCAACCAGGGGCCGGGCGTCGATAACCGCGTGCCTCCCCTGGACCGCCTGCTGGCCGGTACCCTGGGGGTATTGGGGCACCCGCTGGGCGTTGGTCAGGGCGATAACCCGACCTGTCAGTCGGCGCGAGCCATTTGCCTCTGGGCGCAGTCCGACCCCGGTTTTCTGTTGGAGCTGATCACCTGGGCGGGCCGCGACAACGAAGTGGATATGCACTTCGAGGGCGCCCTGCTGCAGTCCTCCCAGCTAGGCTCGGGCCTGGTGGAAGATCTGCACACCGAGCTGGATGCGGTCTCATTGGTGCTCGTACCCCACCTGGACAGGATCTACATGGAGATGGGGCGCCGAATCGCCGGCCGGGAAGAGGACGGCCACCGCTGGATCAACCCCGAGTTCCACGGCTGGTGGGTGCACCGCGGCTTTGCGACAACCATTCAGTATTCCACCGGCGCGGTCATCGACTTTGCCGGTTTTGTCCGCCTGTTCCACGCCGCCTACCATCCCGGTTACAACGGCGGCCGCACGCTGATCTACCCGCAGCCCGCGGGTATTGCCGCCACCGATAACAAAGGCGTGTTCCTGGGCTGGCATGCGGTCGCAATCCAGCGGGTCACGATCGACCCGGCCGGCGAGATCCGGGTGTACTTCTACAATCCCAACAATGACGGCCGTCAGGATTGGGGTCAGGGTATCGTCACCGCGACCAGCGGCAACGGCGAAGCGCCGGGCGAGTCTTCCCTGCCATTCGATGAATTTGCCTCGCGACTCTACGTGTTCCACTACAACGCCCGGGAAATCGGCGATATCGCCGCGGTTTCCGAGGAGGCCCTTGGGCGCATCACCGAACTGGCACGCGGCAGCTGGGGTGCCGACCGTGCATGGCACGACGTCGTTATCGCGTAATGCCATCGGGCGTTATACTTCCACGCAGACAGGCAGCGGCGGGGAGAGCGAATGGTCAATGAACGCGATGCCATCGTCGACGCTGCTCTGGCGCTGGCCGAGGAGCAGGCATGGGAGCAAGTGCGCCTTTATCGCGTAGCGGAGCGTCTCGGCATCCCGTTACAGGCGGTGAGCGGACATTTCCGGGAAAAGGAGGATATAGCCGACGCCTGGTTCGACCGTGCCGACGCGGCCATGCTGGAGGCGGCGGAATCCGGTCTGCTCTCCGGGCTGAACACGGTGGATCGCCTGGAGCACCTGATTTTTATCTGGCTTGGGACGCTGGCGCCGCACCGTAAAGTCACCTCACAGATGATCCGCAACAAACTCGAGCCCGGGCATCTGCATGTGCAGATTCCAGCCGTGCTGAGGATAAGCCGGACCGTGCAATGGTTACGGGAAACCGCCCATCGTGACGCCCATGGCATCTACCGGGGGCTGGAGGAGACGGTGCTGAGCGCGATATTCGTCTCGACATTTGTATACTGGCTGGGTGATTCTTCAAAGCGGCACCAGCGCACGCGCGCCGGACTTCGGCGGGCGTTGGGTGCGGCATCAAGGCTGTCCAGATGGCTGCCCGGCCATGCCGGCGGGCATGGACACCCGCACGGCGCGCTGCCGCGGCCCCAGGCCATGACCCGGGTGCAATAAGCCTCGCGCGTGGATGCCTCTGACTAATGAGAGCCCGGATCGACCGGGTTGCTGACGTTCTGGAGCGTTGACCCTGGATACACTGACCCACGCCATCAGTGGCGCCCTGATCGGGCGTGCCACCGCTCCGCAGACACGCGCCAATACCCTGTCCCTGAAAGAGCGAAGCTGGGTCGGCTTCCTGGCCGGCGCGGCGCCGGATCTCGACGCCGTGATCGCGCTGTTCGGGCCGGTCGCCTACCTCACCCATCATCGCGGCGAGAGCCATTCCCTTTTGCTGATGCCTATCTGGGCCGGTTTGCTGGCGCTTGCGTTTGCCTGGGTAGGTGGTCGGCGACTCAGCTGGAAGGCCTATTACGGCGTCTGCTTCATGGCCCTGGGTATTCACATCCTGGGTGATCTGATTACCAGCTACGGCACGCAAATTCTCGCACCTGTGTCCACCTGGGCGCCTGGACTGAACAGCACGTTTATTATCGACCCCTGGTTCTCGGCGATTCTGCTCGGTGGGCTGCTGTTGTCGGTGCACCGGCGCTCGCGGGCGGTCGCGGCCTGCACGCTGCTGGTGATTGTCGCCGTAGTCGCGCTGCAGTACAGCCAGTACCGCAAGGCCGTCGCCGTGGGCGAGGCTTATGCCGCGGAGCGCGGCATTTCCGCCGATCTGGTGCAGGCTTACCCGCAGCCGCTGTCGTGGTTCAACTGGAAGCTTGTGGTCGTAGCCGGCGAGATTTACCACCAGACCCGGGTCAACCTGCTCGCCGGGCAGCCTCGCCCGGCGCCTGCCGACGACGCCGCATGGTTAAAACGCCTTCGGGCCGATTATCAGCCGGTGGATCATGCGCGCTGGACACGGCATCGCCGGTTTGGTGACGGCGGCCAGGATCCGCTGGCGCGCGCGGTATGGGCGGAGGGCGATTTCGCGTTCTACCGGCGATTTGCGGCTCTGCCGCTGGTCTACGGCGTGGAGACTTTGGATGATGATCTCTGCGTCTGGTTTTACGATCTGCGATTCACCGTAATGGACATTACTCCGCCGTTTCGCTTCGGCATGTGCCGGCCGGAGACGCACGATGGAGGTTGGCGCCTGCACCGGCTGGGTGCAGGCGGCAGGCAGGCGCTTTGATCAGAAACGTGTCACTCGGAGAAGACCAATGAGCGTGGCATCGGCGGGTGCAGGTCCGGTAACGCGGGTGCGGGCCTCGAAGCGGGAGATCTTCGGCTGGGCGATGTTCGACTTCGCCAATCAGGCTTATACGCTGCTGATCATCACCGTGGTATTCGGCGAGTTGTTCACCACGGTGATCGTGGGGGACCGCAACGATGATTACCGCCTCGGCAATCTGCTCTGGAGCCTGGCGCTGGCGGTAAGTTACCTGATGGTGGTTGTCTCCGGGCCGGTCTGCGGGGCAATGATGGATTTCTCCGCCACCAAGAAGCGTTTCCTGTTCGCCAGCTATATTGCCACGGTCGTGGCCACCGCCCTGCTCTACTTCGTTGCGCCGGGCTATGTGCTGCTGGGTGTGATTCTTATCATTTTTTCCAATTTCGCCTACTCCATCGGTGAGTCTTTCATAGCCGCCTTTCTACCCGATCTGGGCCCGCCGGAAGATCTGGGCAAGATTTCCGGTTTCGGCTGGGCTCTGGGCTACGTGGGGGGGCTGTTCGCCGCCGGTTTCACGCTGGCGTTTCTGGGCGAGTCGTCGGCCGAGAATTTCGATCGCATTCGCTGGGTCGGGCCCTTTGCCGCCGTGTTCTTTCTGCTTGCCGCCATACCCACCTTCATCTGGGTCAGGGAGCAGGGTACGCCGAGGCCATTGCCGCCCGGTGAAACCTACTTTTCGGTCGGCATGAAACGGATCCGGACCACATGGGTGGAGCTGCGTCAGTTCCGGGATCTGGCGGTATTCCTGGTGTCCGTGCTGTTCGCCATGGCCGGTATCTATATCGTCATTGCCTTTGCCTTCATCTACGGCGCGCAAGTGATCGGCTGGGATCAGAGTATCCGTAACATCATGTTCATCATCGTGCAGATCACCGCGGCCCTGGGTGCGCTGGGGTTCGGCTTTCTGCAGGATCACATCGGTGCCAAGACGACGTATATTGGCACCCTCAGCCTCTGGGTACTGGCCGTGGTGGCAATCTGGGCCACACCGGTGGTGACGGTGTACATGAACCAGTCGCTGGGGCTGGACTGGGAAGCGCAGCACCTGTTTCTGTTCGTCGGCTGTCTGGCCGGCCTGAGTCTGGGGTCGAGTCAGTCCGCCAGTCGGGCACTGGTCGGTATCTTCTCGCCAGCGGAGAAATCCGCGGAGTTCTTCGGTTTCTGGGGGCTTTCCAACAAACTGGCGGCGGTGATCGGTATACTCGGCCTGGGGCTTTTGCAGGCGGCGGTGGGCCTACATGCGTCCATACTGCTATGCGCCGCTTTTTTTGTTATCGCCATCGTGGTTTGTCTGCGGGTCAGTCAGACGCGCGGCCGGCAGGCCGCCGAGAGCTGGGACGCTCGCCCACCCAATCAAGAGTGAGCCATGTCCGATCCGCGCATTGCCATCGTCGCCAGTACTTCGCCCACGGCGCAGGCCGCCCGTGAAGACCTGCTGCGGGAGCACGCCGACGTGCCGCCCGAGGAGGCCGACGTCATTGTGGCGCTGGGCGGTGACGGCCTGATGCTGCGGACGCTGCACCGCTATATGCTGCTGGGCAAGCCGGTGTTCGGCATGAACTGCGGCAGCGTCGGCTTTCTGATGAACAAGCTGGATACCGATGGCCTGTCGCAGCGCCTGGCGGCGGCACAGCCCGTGGACATCAAACCACTGCACATGACGGCACGTACGGCCAGCGGCAATATCCGCGAGGCCCGCGCCATCAACGAGGTGTCACTGCTACGCGAAACGCGTCAGACCGCCAAGATCCGTATCAAGGTGGATGGGGTTGTGCGGCTCGAAGAACTGATGTGCGACGGTGTGCTGGTGGCCACCCCGGCCGGCAGCACCGCCTATAACCTGTCCGCGGACGGCCCGATTCTGCCGCTGCGTGCCGGTATTCTGGCGCTGACTTCGATCGTCGCTTTCCGCCCCCGCCGCTGGCGCGGCGCGGTACTGCACAACACCGCGCACGTGGAGTTCGAGATCCTCGAGGCGCCCAAGCGGCCGGTCAGCGCCGTGGCGGATTTCACTGAAGTGAGGGATATCCGCTACGTTAGTATCCGCGAGGACAGCGAGCGGGCGCTGACCCTGCTGTTTGATCCGGAACAGAATCTTGAAGAACGTATCGTGAAGGAACAGTTCCTGCCCTGACCAGGGGGATTGCGGCAAGTACAACCAACGTCAAGTGGAGGAATGCAATGGGCGGTGCCAGCATGGGTTTTCACGAGTCCGAGGACAAACTGTCGGAAAAGACCAAGGACATGCACCGGGCCATTGTCTCGTTAATGGAAGAGCTAGAGGCAGTGGACTGGTACTCGCAGCGTGTCGATGCCACATCGGACGCCGCGTTGAAGGCGATCCTCACCCACAACCGGGATGAGGAAAAGGAACATGCCGCCATGACACTGGAATGGATTCGCCGCAATGACCCAGCCTTCGACAAGGAGCTTCGCGACTGGCTGTTCACTGACAAGCCACTGGACGGGATCGGTGGCCATGACGGTCACGACTGACCGCATCGAGAGCGCGTTATAACGGCGCAGAGGCTCCTTAATCGTTGCTGACCGTGCGCTCCGCGACGCAGACGCGGTTACGGCCGGTCTCCTTCGCCCGGTACAGGGCCTCGTCCGCCTGCCTGAGCAACCGGTCGATCGTCCCTTCGCCGGCCCGCAGGCAGGCGACGCCGAAGCTGGCGGTGATTTGCAGCGGCCGTTTCGCCGCCCCTGCGACACGATAGGATTCCAGCGCCACCCGCAGGCGTTCCGCCAGCATGAGCGCGCCGAGGCTGTTGGTGTCCGGCAGCAGGATGGCGAACTCCTCACCGCCGATGCGGCCCACGACATCCTGATCTCTCATCTTGCTCTGCAGCAGCCCGGCCAGGCAGACGAGCACGCGATCGCCAGCGGCGTGGCCGTGCGTGTCGTTGATGCGCTTGAAGAAATCGATGTCCATCAGCAGTACCGACAGGCTGGTGCCGTTGCGTGCCGAGCGGTGCTGCTCCTGTCGGGCGCGCTCCAGGAAGTGGCGCCGATTCGGCAGCATGGTCAGGCTATCGGTGGTGGCCAGCCGACGCAGTTCCGTTTCGAGGTGTTTCAGCTCGGTGACGTCGCGAAAATAGGTGACGACGGCGCGAATTTCCGGGATATCCAGGCAATTGCGGCTTTGCGCTTCAATGATGATCCAGCGGCCGCTGCGGTGCCTGATGCGGGTGATCAGCCGCTCGCGGCCCTCGGGGCTGTTCAGCATGCGCTGCCAGATTCCACGCACGACGGCCTGCTCGTCCGGATGTACCAGGGTTTCGAGGACCTGAGTGCCCAGGATGACGTCGGAGCTCCAGCCATGAATGGCGACATTGGACGGGCTTTCGAAGATGCAGCGGCCGTCGGCATCGATCAGGCAAAGGCCGTCGAGCATTTCCTCGATCAGCGTCCGGTAGAACGCTCGTTCCCGCTGCAGTTCGGTATTGGCGCAGGCCAGTTCATTGGTCATGCGGCTGATCATGCCGTGCAGCACTTTCACCGTGCGCAGGTGCACGCTGACAGTTTCGTTCTCCGGCGGCGTGGGGAGGCTTGCCGGCGCGGGGAGGTCAACTTGCGTCTTCTCGCGCAGCATCAGTACCGTCATGCTCTGGTTCAGGTAACGGTTGCCATTGCCGATGCGGCAGAACTCGCCGCCGGTCAAACAACCCACGACCGGCCCGATACCCGCCAGCATGGCGGTTTCCACGCCGGCGCCCTCGCCCAGCGTCCACAAGTGTGAGGAGCAGACGAAGATCAGCAATGCATCCGCGGACCCGATCGCCCGCAGCCGGCCCCCCAGCGCGGCGGCGCCATTGAACATGCGCTCCGCGTGTGGGAAGGCGAATCGCACGTGTTCACCCACGTGCAGCGGGAGCGCATAGCGTATGGCACCATTGCCGTATAGCTCCACGGCATCCACCGCGATCTCGGTTCCCTCACGTTCCACGACCACAGGGAAGCCCAGAATACTGCGGGGCAGATTGTCGGCTACATCCTGACCCAGGTAACGGCGGTAGATCTCCACGACCGGTTCGCCGTCGAGTTCCATGACGCGGCCATGTTCGCCGCGCGTGACCTGGAATACCTTGCCCATGGTCTCCACGCCGAGGTTGAATTCCTGGTAGGCATACAAATCCGCGCCGTTGAGGGCCACCACCACGGCGCCGCACTCCGTGACGATATCGTTGCACCAGACCAGGGTTGCACCGGGGTCGTCCGGATCCTGGGCGGCCTTGCCTCCGGCCACCGGGACGCCGGGGCAGGCGGCATTGATGCCGTCGAGCAGGGCGTCGGGCTCAACACCGTCGTAGTTCGTGAATACCACAAGGCAGCGGGTGTCCGCGCTCGCTACCCGCGCGGCAAGGGACTTTCCAAGTGTCCGAACGTCTTCCGTGTCACTGCTGCCGGCCTCGCCGGCCGAGCAGGCAATCGTGACGTGCCTGGAATGCAGGACGGAAATCAGCGTGTCGCGTCGCGAGACCTCCTCACCGACAATGGTTCCGTAACAGGTCATGCCGACCACCTGGGCCGACGGCAACCGCGCGCGGACGGCCGAGATCAGCCGACGCACGGCAGCCGGTCCGCGGCAGCGGGAGTAGATCTGGACCAGAATGCTGGTGGCATCGTCGGGAACGGTTTCCGTCAGTGCATCCAGTGACTTCGGTCCCGTGTAATAACGGTTGATCAAACGCATGGCCATCCATGGATCTCAGCGCGCGATGCTTCCTGCCGGCAAGCCGAGCGAATGGCGTTCAGTTGTCGAACGGACGGGCGAACGCTTCATCCACAGGAGTTGAATCAGGCTTGACGTGGCAGACGGGATCCTCTGTCACAAGTATCGAAGTTTTCCGCGCCGTGCGTGGCTGATGTAGCCGATCCGGGACAGGGAAAATCAGCCGGACCCGGGGAAAAGGGGCCGCCCGTCAAATCGTCCGCCGATGGTGCATGGCCTCTATCTGGTGTTGATGTTAACTTCGTCGGCTCGCGCATGTAGGCGTTGAATCCGAAGCAACATGCATAATTGATGACTACGGCGGGGCGCCTCGGGCGCCCCCAAGAGGTGAAACATGCGCCTATTGAAAGCCCTGATGGCGCTGCAGGAATCCAGTGGAGCGGTAACCGATGCCAGCCTGCGTGAGCTGGCGCGCGCGGAGAACGTCCCGCTCTACCGTCTGCAGGGGCTGCGTAGCTTTTACCCCGTTTTCCGCAAGGAACCGGGCGCGCCCGTGCAGGTGCAGGTCTGCCGTGATGTGGTCTGCCGTATGGCGGGAGGTGCCGATCACTGTCATCAGGTGCGTGCGGCGCTGAGTGACCGGCAGGATGTAGAGGTGACCGAGGTTTCCTGCCTCGGGCTCTGCGATCAGGCACCGGCAACGGCTATCAACGAACATCCCGTGCAGGGTACGGCCGCGCGGATTCGAGCCTGCGCGACAGGCGATCAGCCGCTGCCGGACGCGCCCATGCCGGACCAGGCCGAGCGCGGACTCACGGATCCGTACCGCGCGGCTGAAGAGCACTACGGCAGCGTCCGTGACCTGATTGATGCCGGTAGCCCCGACGCGGTGATTCAGGCGCTTAAGGACGCCGGCCTGCGCGGGCTCGGCGGCGCGGCGTTCCCCACGGGGATGAAGTGGGATTTCACGCGCCGTGCCCCGGGTGACGAGAAATACGTGATCTGCAATGCCGACGAGAGCGAGCCCGGCACCTTCAAGGACCGCGTCATCCTCGAAAGCCACGCTCACCTGGTGGTGGAGGGTATGCTCATCGGCGCCTGGGTGATCGGCGCCCGCCGCGGCATCGTTTACCTGCGGCATGAATACGGCCGTGCCCGGCGCGCACTGGAAACCGCCATCGGCGAGGCCTACCGGACGGGGGCGCTGGGCGAGTCGGTCTTCGGCAGCGGCTTCGCCTTCGATCTCGAGGTGTTCGTCTCGCCCGGCGGCTACATCATGGGCGAGGAGACCGCCTTGCTGGAGGCCCTGGAAGACAGGCGCGGCGAACCGCGCAACAAGCCGCCGTTCCCCACCAACGCGGGCCTGTACGGCAAGCCGACGCTGATCAACAATGTCGAGACCTTCGCGGCGGTGCCCGCGATCTGCCGCCACGGCGCCGACTGGTGGGCCGCACAGGGCGCGGGTGACTACAAGGGACTCAAGTTTGTGAGTGTCTCCGGTGACGTCGCCCGCCCCGGCGTGCACTGCGTGCCGTGGGGCACCACCGCCCGGCAGGTGCTGGAGCGCTGCGGCGGCATGGCCGACGGCCGCGCCCTGAAGGCCTTTTCTCCAGGTGGGGCGTCCACCGCCTTTCTGCCGGCGGACAGACTGGATACGCCGCTGGATTTCGACGCCATGCAGGAAGCCGGCAGTGCACTCGGCACCGGCGCCATGGTGTTCGTGGCCGAGCATCGGGATCTGCTGGATATGACCCTCGCCCAGGTGCGGTTCTTCCGCAACGAGTCCTGCGGCAAGTGCGTGCCCTGCCGGATCGGCAGCCACAAGGCCGTGGAGATGGTCGAGCAGGTGCGTGCCGGCGCTGCGCCGACGACCTCCGTTTCTCTTGTCGAACTGCACCAGACGCTGGCAAAAACTTCCATTTGCGGTCTCGGCCAGGTGGCCCTGTTGCCGCTGGTGGACGCGTTGCGGACGTTCCCTGACGATTCATCCCTACAGGCGCTGAAGGGGGGCCAGGCATGAGCGCGGAACAGGTAAACCTGACCATTGACGGCCGCGACATCTCGGTGCCGGCCGGTACCAGCGTCTGGGATGCCGCCAGAGCGCTCGGCATCGACATCCCGGCACTCTGTCATGACCCCAGGCTCCGCCCGGTGGGCGCCTGCCGCCTGTGCGTGGTGGATACCGGCCAGCGCAATCTCACCGCCGCCTGCGTGCGGCCCTGCGAGGACGGCATGCAGGTCGTCACCGACAGTGCGGACGTCGAACGTCACCGGCGCATGCTCACCCTGATGCTGCTCTCCGAGCAGCCGGCGGAGAGCGCCCGCGAGGCGACCACCGGCGACGATATGCTCTACGCGCTGGCACGCCGCTACGGTATCGAGGCGGTCGATCTGCCGGATGGTGCCGAGGGCTGCCCGCGAGGCGCTGACCAGTCCTCACCGGTGATTGCGGTCGATCACCAGGCCTGCATACTCTGCGACCGCTGCATCCGCGGCTGTGACGAGATCCAGCACAATAATGTGATGACCCGCACCGGCAAGGGTTACACCGCACGCATCGCCTTCGACCTGGACGCGGCCATGGCCGAGAGCACCTGTGTGTCGTGCGGCGAATGCGTGGCAGTCTGCCCCACCGGGGCGCTGACCAACAAGGCGGTGCACGGTCTGTGGCTGCGGCGCGGCGAAGGAGATGGGGCATGAAGCGTTTTACAGGTTCAGCCGTTACCGCCGCAACGCCGGTGCCGGTTAACGAGGTGGCGACCGTCTGCCCGTATTGCGGGGTCGGCTGCGCGGTCAGTTACGTTGCCGACGGCGACGGCCGGGTGCTGTATGGCCGCGGCCGCGACGGCAGCGCAAACGCCGGTCGGCTGTGTGTGAAAGGGCGCTACGGCGTTGATTATGCGGCCCATCCCCAGCGACTCACCAGACCGCTGATCCGGCGCGAGACCAGCTACCCGAAAGGCCCGCTGAGCGCGTTTTCCAAGGCCGACAGCAGCGGCCCCCGCAAGCCCGGCAGTATTGTCGATTACGACGAGGTACTGCCGCATTTCCGCGAGGCGAGCTGGGACGAAGCGCTGGATCTGGTGGCGCGGCGGCTGCTCGACATCCGTCAACAACACGGTGCCGACAGCCTTGCCGGCTTCGGCTCCGCCAAGGGCTCCAATGAGGAGGCCTATCTGTTCCAGAAGCTGGTGCGCGCCGTGTTCGGCACCAATAACGTCGATCACTGCACGCGCCTGTGTCACGCCTCATCCGTGTACGCCCTGATCGAGGGCCTCGGCTCCGGTGCCGTGACCAACGTGGTGCGGGACGTGGAGAATGCCGACGTCGCGGTGCTTTCAGGCTGCAACCCCACGGCCAACCACCCGGTGGCCGCCTCGTTCATCAAGGATGCCGCCGAGAAAGGCACGAAGCTGCTGGTGGTCAATGTGCGCCGCCCGCCGATTGCCGATTTCGCCGAGCAGTACGTGCAGATCCGACCGGGTACGGACGTCGCCTTCTACAACGGCGTGCTCCACGTGCTGATTGAAGAGGGGCTTTACGACAGCGGCTTCGTCGCCGCGCGCACCGAGGGCTTCGAGGACCTGCGCGCGGTCGCCAGCCGCTACACTCCGGCGCTGGCCGGCAGTGAATGCGGCGTACCCGCGGAGGAGATCGTGCGCTTTGCGCGCACGCTCGGCAGCGCCGCCACCGCGATGTTCTTCTGGGGCATGGGCATCAGCCAGCATGTGTTCGGCACCAATAATGCGCGCTGCCTGATCGCCCTGGCGCTGCTGACCGGCAATGTCGGCCGGCCCGGCACGGGCCTGCATCCGCTGCGCGGCCAGAATAATGTTCAGGGCGCCTCGGATGCCGGGCTCATCCCCATGTACTACCCCGGTTATCAGTCGGTGACGGACGACAGCGTGCGCGCCCGCTTCGAGCAGCTGTGGGGCGTGCCGTTATCCGCCAGTGCCGGCCTGACCACGGTGGAGATCACTCACGGCGCGCTGGACGGCAGGATTCGCGGCCTGTATTGCCAGGGCGAGAACCCCTTCATGTCCGACCCGGACATCAACAAGGTCCGCGAGGCGCTCTCGAACCTGGAGTTCCTCGTGGTGCAGGACATCTTCCTCACCGAGACCGCCGAATTCGCCGATGTGATACTGCCGGCCAGCTCGGCCCTGGAGAAAACCGGCACCTACACCAATACCGATCGCCGCGTGCAGATCGGCCGGCCGGTGCGCGGGCTGCCGGGCGAGGCGCGGCAGGACTGGGAGATTCTCTGCGAGGTGGCAAACCGCATGGGGTACGCCATGAACTACGCGGACGTCTCGGCCGTGTTCGATGAATTCGTTCAGGCAACGCCGTTGTACAAGAACCTTTCCCATGCGGTGCTGGGCGACCGTGGGCGCTGGTATCCCTGCCCCGATCCGGCATCCGAAGGGGAGAAAGTCCTGTTCAGCGATACCTTCCCGATCGGCCGCGCGCGGCTGGTCGCTGCCGAGAGCGCGGCGGCGCCGGAGCTGACCGACGACGACTGGCCCTTTATCCTCAACACCGGCCGGCAGCTCGAACATTGGCATACCGGCGTGATGACCCGACGCTCCTCGGCGCTGGATGCAATCGCCCCCGAGGCGCGCGTGGAACTGCACCCCCAGGACGCAGCGGCCCTGCAGGTGGCCGATGGCGACTGGGTGCGCGTGCGCTCAAGGCGCGGCAGTGTCAGTCTGAAAGCCAATCTCACGGACGCGGTCGCCCGCGGCACGCTGTTTATCCCCATGCACTTTCGCGAAGCGGCGGCCAACCTGCTCACCAACCCCAGCCTGGATCCGCTCGCCAAGATCCCGGAGTTCAAGATCTGCGCCGTGCAGGTGGAGCCGCTGCGGCTTTAGCAGCGCTCATCGAAGCCGCCACGGAGGGCTTTAGCCGGGCTTGCGGAAGAGCGCGACATTATTGCCGGGCATTTCCAGCGTCCAGCCGTAGTGGCGGGCGATCCAGGCCATGGTTTCCACGCTGTAGAAACAGACATGCGTGGGGTCCCGCACGTAGTGCCAGGCGGCGAAGGCATCGGCCGGAGGCCGGAATCCCGTCATGATGCCCAGCCACCCGCCGGGGCGCAGCAGCTGGTCAAGGCGGGCGAATTCGTCGGACGGCGAGAAGAAGTGCTCCGCCGTTTCGGTGCAGGTGATGAAATCGTACTGCCGCGCCAGTACGCCGCTATCCGGAGCAAAAAGCGGATCGAACAGGCGCATCGAAAACCCCTGCTCTTCCAGCATCACCGACAAGGTCGGTCCGGGGCCGGATCCATAATCCAGGCCATCCGCGCCGGGCTGAAGGCGTTGCATCAGCGGCGTTGCCAGTTGTTCAAGGAACGTTCGATAGCCGACGTCCGCCGGATTGTTCTCGTGGGTGTCGTAGTGTGCCCGCTCCGCTTCCGCATCGAGCCGCTGTTGCGGGCAAAGCCAGACCAGATCGCAGATGCGGCACAGGAAATAATGCCGCCGCCGCAGTTGCGCATACGGTTCTCCCTGCGGCGAACGGCAGAGAGGACAGGGGCGCGGTTCCCGTGAATGGTTGTGAGTCATGGCCTGTACGTTGAGTAAATGCCCGTGATGTTCGGTAGTCGGGACCCCCGGCTTCCGACCGGGCGCGAGACCGGAGGATACTGCATCCGCTGCCCGGTATGGCAATCAGCACATGGTCGGATATATCCTTCCCGGTCCCGAAGGATATCGGTAGACCCCATTGGACTATTTCCGCTTCATTCTCGCGCATCGGCGCTTTCTTGGCTTCGGTGTACTGCTCGTGGGGCTCTCCAGCGTCGGCCAGACCTTTGTGTTATCGCTCTTCGGCGGCCACCTGCGTGAAGCATTTGCACTGACCAACGCCAGTTTCGGCCTGATCTATTCGCTGGCCACCCTTGCCAGCGCGGTGACCCTGATCTGGGCCGGGAGGCTGGTGGATCGGGTCGATCTGCGCCGCATGACCGCCGTGGTTCTGGTGGGCGCCGGCGTCGGCTGTGCGCTGCTCGCGGGCAGCCGGGGTGTCGTTATGCTGACCGTAGCCTTCTTCGTGCTGCGGCTCACCGGCCAGGGGCTGATGGTGCATGTCGCGCAGACCAGTATGGCCCGCTATTTCGAGGCCGGCCGTGGCAAGGCGGTCAGCATTGCGGCAATGGGCCTGCCCATCGCCGAGGGCATCATGCCGCTGTTGATGGTCTCGGCGGCCGCCGCGGCCGGCTGGCGGATGACATGGGCCGCCGCCGCGGGCGTGATGGTGCTGATCATGCTGCCGTTGGCTCTTGCGTCTTTGCGAGGGCACGACCGCCGGCAGGCCGACCACGAGATGCGTCGACAGTTGTCCGAACAGGCCCATGATCAGCGTGACCGGCGCCTCTCCGAGGTGCTGCGGCATCCGTTGTTCTACACCCTGCTGCCCGCGGTCATGGCACCGCCGTTCATCATTACCGCACTGTTCATCCACCAGGTCCCGCTGGCCGTGGAACAGGGTTGGAGCCTGCGATGGCTGGCCTACAGTTTTACCGGGTATGCCGTGACGCATCTGCTGGTGCTGCTGGCGACCGGCCCGCTGGTGGACCGCGTGGGTGCCAGACGGCTGGTGCCCTATTACCTCGTGCCGATGATTCTTGGAATGGCGACGTTGAGCCTTGCGGTCGGTGACTGGGTGGCGCCTGTCTACCTGGCGTGCGCGGGCTTGAGCGTGGGCGCTGCGGGAACCATTATGGGGTCGCTGTGGGCCGAGCTATACGGCACCACCCATCTAGGGTCGATACGTGCCGTCGCGCAGTCATGCATGGTGATGACCACGGCGCTGGCTCCGGTGCTGGCCGGCGTGTTTCTGGACGCCGGAGTCATGCCCTCGGGCCTGGCCGGAGCCTTCGCCGTGTACGCGGCGGCGGCCTCGCTGCTGGCGGCCATTGGCATACGTTCGCAGCGAGGCTGATGGCGCCTTGTCATTGGCGATGGCGCTGTCCATTTACACGCGATCCGGCGCTACTAACGGCGGACGACCGAGCCACGCGCCGCCGATGGCCGCCAGCAGACCGAGCAGGGAGGCGATAAAGATGAACCAGGCGGCGGCGGAAACCGCGTCCGCGATATCCTGGGCGACCGAGGTGGCCTGGCGCTGAACGCCTTCAAGCGATGTCCGGGCGCCCTGCACCGATTGCTCCATCTGTTGCTGCCAGCCCTCGACAATGGCACCGGCGTCATTCTGTGACAGGTTCAGCCTGATCTGTACTACCTGCGCCGCCTGCTGACGGTCATCTTCGGAAAGTACGCCGTTTGGGCCGGTAAGCTCGTTGGTGAGCCGGTTGATTGCCTGGTCCGCTGCCGCCGGATCTCGCATGATCGCCATCGCGGTGCGCATGAAGGCCTGCTGCATCTCCCGCTGCTCCTGTTGGCCGAAGACCTGGCCGATGGCATCGTCGCCCGCATCGCGAATCTGATCAACGCCCACATTCTGGTCACGCAGGCTATTTTGCGTCTCCTGCGGCAGGGTGGAGATGAAATCGTCGGGGGTTACCATTTCGGCGCTGGCGAGATCGGGCAATCCCATGTCCTCGGGAATAAGGCCTTCCATTGCCTGCCCCGCACCGCCGGTCACCGTTGTAACGGCTGCGGCGGCGCCGGAGACCAGGAAACCAACCCCGGTGGTCGCAAGCATCAGAATCAGGAACGAAACCAGCGCCCAGACCGCTGCACCGTGCAGGATGGCCCGCGTGAGCCATGCGGACCCCGCCAGTCTGGCTGCGGTGTAGCCGCCGATGGCCATGGCAATGAGGTGAACTATGACAAGGTAGATTCCGGCGCCCACCGGGATGCCCGCAAGCGGATCCGCATCCCTGGCCGGATCGACAATGGTGAGGCCGAGGGCGACGCCCATCAGTGTGAGCAGGAAGATCACCCCGAGGGCGATAATCGCCCCCATGAAGAGGCTGCTCCAGGATGCACCTGCTCCGGCGCCTTCCCGTCCCAACGCAGTGGCGGTTTCTCTGGCTGCTAGCATGATGACTCCCGTTAAGTACTTTGCGCGACATGTCAAAACACTAGTTCATGGCAGCCGGATGGGAGCGCCGGCGGATGCTTAAAAATAACCCCTAGGGACACCAGGTACGTGCCGCGGCCGATTCGGCATCGCGTGCGGAGTCAGTACCGGGAAGGTGTCGCAGGCTCCTGCGCTGACCCTGCGCCAGATCAGGCACGCCGTTCCAGCAAAGGCCATACTTTGTAATCGGCAGCATCCGGACCCGGATGTTCACTGGAGAAACGAGGTTTTCATCATGTCACGCGATAGTGTCCTCTGTAGCCCGGTACGTACCGCCATCGGCACCTACGGCGGAAGTCTGAAGGACGTTCCGGCAGTTGATCTGGGTGCCGCTGTCATCAAGGATGCGCTGCGGAGGGCGGGCATCACCGGGGAGTCCGTCGATACCGTTGCCATGGGCAATGTGGTCCAGGCCGGTAACCGCATGAATCCCGCCCGACAGGCGGCGATAAACGGGACCGTGCCGGTGTCCGTACCTGCGATGACGGTTAACCGGGTTTGCGGCTCCGGTGCGCAGGCGGTGGTCAGCGTCGCGCAGGAGATCCTGCTCGGCCATGCGCGCTGCGGTGTGGCGGGTGGGCTGGAGAATATGGACCGGGCACCCTTTCTGCTGGACAAGGCCCGCTGGGGTTACCGGATGGGTGATGGCCGGATCCTGGATTCCATGCTCCTCGACGGCCTGAACGACGCCTTCTCGGGCAAGCATTCCGGCTGGCACACCGAGGATCTGGTGAAAGAGCATGGGATCAACCGTGAAGATCAGGATCGCTGGGCGGCCCGCTCGCACCAGCGGTTCTCGAAGGCGCAGGCCGACGGGCTGTTCGACGCCGAAATCGTCCCTGTTGAGGTGCCCAGCCGCAAAGAACCGGTGGTGTTCGCAAAAGATGAGCACAATCGGCCTGAGGCGACCGTGGACGCGCTGGCGCGGCTGCGCCCGGCATTCCGCGAGGATGGCACAATTACCGCGGGCAATGCCCCCGGCCTAAATTCGGCCGCGGCCGCCATGGTGCTGGCCGACCGTGACTGGGCCGAGAAGCAGGGCCTTGCCCCAATGGCGCGCCTGGTGTCGTGGGGCATAGCCGCGGTGGAACCCGGCAAGTTCGGCATCGGCCCGGTGCCGGCTGTGCGCATGGCCCTGGAACGGGCCGGTTGGGGCATCGCCGATTTGGACCGTGTGGAAATCAACGAGGCGTTTGCAGCCATCGCGCTGGTCGTCATGCGCGAACTGGGGTTTGCCGAAGACATCGTGAATCCGGAGGGTGGCGCCATCGCCCATGGCCACCCGATTGGCGCAACAGGCGCGATCCTGACCGTGCGCCTGCTGCATGCCATGCAGCGCATGGGAGAGCGCAAAGGCATGGTGACACTCTGTATCGGCGGCGGCCAGGGTATTGCCCTGGCACTGGAAAGGCTGGAATAGAAACCGAGCGCCGGGGGCGCTCGACCCGCCCCTGGCGGCTTGATTATCGTCCTACGGTTGGTCGGTCGCGATTAACAACATGAACGGCATGATGCTTACGCACACACGGTCATGCCCGCCTGAACGCCCGGGCGGGCATAAAAGCGGTCTCGCCAGGCCACCACGCGCTCGAACGCGTCGGTTCCCAGTACGTCGTGCCCGTCGTACCAATCAAGCCCCTTGACCCAGGGTGCAATGGCGAAGTCGGCAATGGTCAGTTCGCTTCCCATGATCCAATCGCGTCCCTGCAGGCGCCGCTCCAGAACGGCCAGCAGGCGTCGGGTTTCCGCGGTATAGCGCGTCACGCCGTAATCATCGGTGGTCTTGTCGGCGGCATACTTGTAGAAGTGACCGAACTGGCCAAACATGGGGCCAATGTGGCCTACCTGGAAAAACAGCCACTGAAGCGTTTCCCAGCGCCTCGCGGAATCCCGCGGTAGAAAGCGGCCCGACTTCTCCGCCAGATACATGAGAATGGCACCGGATTCCATGAACCCCGCCGGCTTACCGTCCGGGCCGTCGGGGTCGATGATGGCGGGGATCTTGGAGTTGGGGTTGATTTTGATGAAACTTTCATCGAACTGTTCACCGCTAACGATATCAATGCGGTGCGCCTCATAAGGCAACCCCGTTTCCTCCAGCATCGTGCTGACTTTCTGGCCGTTCGGCGTGGCCAATGAATAAAGCTGTATGCGGTCCGGAAAGCGCGCCGGCCAACGTCTGGGAAATGAAATAGTCATTAATAATCCGGTAAATTGTTGATGATAATTCAAACGGATTGACTGTAATTCAACTCATATTGGCGATATCAGTTAACGCCTGTGAATGAATTGCCAAACCCGTGTAATATGCGGTAACAATGGTAACGATTACTCTTTCAAAATGAACCCGCAACCCCCTGCATGCACTGTCTTCATGTGAGGCCGATGCCGTGAACGTGCTGCTCGTGGATCATGGCACGATGTTCTGTGATGGCCTTGCTTCGCTACTCGAAAGGCTCCATCCGCAGGTCGAGATCATCAAGGTTTCCGGGTGCCGGGACGTCGTCACGGTGGCGGCTGAACGGTCTTCCGACCTGATCCTCCTGGATCTTGAGGCACCGAATACCCGTGGCCTGGAAGAGCTACGTTCACTGACACGGCAGTGCCCGGACGTGCCCGTGGCCGTGATATCCGGCACGGAGGACGCGGAAGTAGCCCTTCAGGCGATCAGGAACGGCGCCAGGGGGTTTATTCCAAAGAGTCATTCCGCTGAGTTGTTGCTTGGCACATTGCGCTTCATGCTCGCCCATCGCGTGACCTACCTCCCGGCGGAGCTGTTCCTTAAACACGGCTTGCGTTCCGCGGCGAATACCCCGGCACACACCACCACCCTGTCCGAGCTTGGCTTGACGCGGAGGCAGGCCGACGTGCTTTATCTGGTTCTACAGGGAAAGCCAAACAAGGCGATCTCGCGCACCCTGGGCATTGAAGAAAGTACGGTTCGTTACCACCTGCGGCTGGTGCTGCGGACTCTCAAGGCCACTACCCGTACCGAGGCGGTGGTTATCGCCAACAGGATGAACCTTCAGTTCGACAGGAACGGGGCGATCTAGGGCGGAGGGGCCGTTTGCGGGCCTCGCTGGTTATCACCGCAGATCTGACGCCCGAGTTGGGTTTGCGCTGGACAGCGCGCCGGATTTATTGACACTCATGAACATGCCTGCCTTCAAACAGATAAGGGATCTGAAAGTAATCTTCCCGGGCAGATGTCGGGTCGATTTCCACATCGAGGAATTCGGCGTTTGGATCAAAATACGGTGTTTTGAACGCGTCCCGTGCTGATACGTGAAAGTAGTTCTTCTTGGCTCGATTAAGCCACCATACATTCATGATCATCGCGATCATGTGCCGGTTGGATGTCGAATGATTGGGCATGCCCCTGTGCCAGGTGCGAATGTCCCGAATGATGACGCTGCCCTTTGTAGTGTTGGCGCGTCGGCACGCGTACTTGTGCAGCAGCGCTTCGGGAACCCACATCTCGACCTCGGTGTTTTTATGGCTGCCAAGGTAGACCTCGGTACTTCCATTTTCAGGTGTCGTATCGATGAGGGGTATGTTCACGACCAATGTCGTTGCGGGATGGTAGATGGGATGTTTTCGCCGCACTCCCGTATTGAACCAGAGGTGACCCGCATCCGCATGTGGGCGCTGCGGTGAACTGCCGATGGTGTTCACATTGGCGCTGTAAAGCGTCATGAAAAAACCGTCGCCAAGCACCTCTCTGATGATCGGCATGATGACGGGGTTGGATACAATCGTCTCATGTACAAACGGAGCCGTTACCGGGGGTGACTGCTGTATATGCCCCTTGATCTGGCCCGCGCCTCCCCACGCGCCCCGCGCCAGCAAAAGCGATGTGTCGAGCTCCATACGTTCTCGAAGCGTATCAAGCACAGGCGTCGGCACGACATTATCGATTATGACGATTCCGTTGTCATCGATCGATTCCGCAGCCTGTGAAATGCGTACGTCGGCCACATTCTCAAGGGTATGGAAGGGTACGTACATAGTGCAAAGCCTATCAATGAAGCGCAGAACAGGAATGTGAGCCGAGAACGGAAAGTCCAGCGGCCATTTCGCTGTGAGACGAGATGTGCGAGGGTATTTAGTTTCCGCCTCTTTGTCACCTGCCTATTGGGTGAGGTCTTGCCTAGCGTTTTGCACAGTTGACTTACGGCTTTGAGGGTACAGCGGAATTATTATCGTTGCGGATGTGAAGCAAGAGTAAATCAGAAAACTACGCATCACGGAAGAAATAAGCCGTGCTAAAATTGACAATTCCATTTACGCAAATAAACATTGTGAATGTTAGAACAGATAAAAAACCTGAAACCATTGATTGCTCGGCCGGGCAACTTTGATTTGTTCTGGAAGAACGTCCTGGGGGAGCTTGACCAAGTACCGTGTGAGGTGGAATGGAAGGAATTGGGGATAATCCGCCCCGGCCTTACTCGGTATGCCGTTTCATTTACGTCGCTCGCTGCCGTGAGAATTCATGGCTACCTGCTGTTATGGGACAGGCCGGCGCCGCTGGTCATACATACAAACGGCTACAATGCCCCCTGCACGATGCAGTCGTCCTGGGCCAGGCGCGGCGTGAACGTGCTTGGTTTTGATACACGCGGTTTCGGGGGGTCTGCCGATGGCGTCTCTTTATCGGCGAGTGGTCACATTCTTACAGGAATAATGGATCCTGAAGAAAGCATACTCAAGGGCGCGGTCTGCGATTACATACAAGCGCATAGGGCGGTCGACGATCTTCTCGACCTGAATGGCAATCGCGCAATTTATTATGGGTTCAGCTTTGCAGGCGCGATGGCGATACAGGCAGCGGCTATTGCCCGTAGTGCCGATATGGTCGTTGCCGGAGTGCCAAGCCTTGGCTGGCAGGAGCAGCGAATTCAGCTGGCAGGGAATGGATCGGCGCTGGAGCTGAAGCAGTATATTCAGAGTTTCCCGGAGGCGGAGAAGGCGGTATTAAGAACGTTATCGTATTTTGACACCGTGCATTTTGCACCGCGCGTGAGCTGCCCGACCTTGATAGGGGTGGGGCTTGAAGATGATGTCGTTCCGCCTGAGACGGTCTTTGCCATTGCCAATCATTTGCGGTGTCCTCGGCAGATCCGGGTTTTTCCAAGCAGCCATGCGCAGAACGACCATCGTATTTGGGCGGCGTTCTACCGGGAGTTGCTGAAGCTTGCGATGAACCCCCATACGGCATGCGGCTGGGGGTACTCATAGGCTGTGACGGCATGACACCGCAGCTGATGTTGGTGCTTCAAGCCCGCTTGAGGGCGAACAGGTTCCTGTCCGGGCGCGCCACGATGTTCAGCCGTTGCCTGCCGTCCGGCAGGGTGAACTCCTCGATGCACAGCGCCAGGTCGGCGTACTTGGCGATAATGGCGAAGTAGGGACCCGCGTCTTCCCCCGTGTTCGCCTCTTCCAGTCTGAAGAGTTGATTATCACTGTCCTGGCGTTCGAGCAGGCAGACGTTGTTGGGGATTTCGTCAGCATAATCAAGGCGAACGGAAAGAACCGTCCCGTCATGTCGTCCCTCGATCCGGTAGTAACCGTCCTCTGCGGCGACGAAGCGAAATTGCTGGTTCTCCCCGTCGTGCTGTCCGTGAAGGTAGACGTTCCCTGAAAGCACGCCCTCGCCGATAAGGGACACATCAAACACATGCTCATGCCCCCTGGGAGCGATTCTCCAGTAGCCGCTTGTGATGTCGCCGAGCGTCATGGCTGTATCTCCTTTTATTGAAGCCATAAAACGGAAAGGTGGGGTCTATTGCCTGCCTGATCAGCCTTCAGCTGCTTCTGGTTTGGCGATCCGTGTTTCGGGATCGGCCGACAACCGCGAGGCCCGGATCTGAAGCCCGATGAAGAGCAGCGATGACATTAAAAGCGCGGCCATGGAGAAGAAGACATAGCCGTAGGCATAGTTGATAGAGACGTTCTCGGACAGGAAGCCGATCAGGTAGGACGCGATCTGCGCACCTATTGTCCCGGCCATCAGCCCGATGCCGGACAGCAGAGCGCTGTAACGGGGCTCCACGTCCATGGATAACCCCAGCAGCAACGGGAATACCGCGCCATAGCCGAAGCCGAACGCGAAGTTGAAAATGCTCAGTAGCATCACGTCCGCGACGGTAAGAATGATGAACGAGGCGACAGTCGCCGATACAAGCATGGTGATGAGCAACAGGGATGGTTTGAACCGTCGGGCAAGATAAACCCCGTTCAGAAAGCGCGCGATAACCATGCCGCCCAGGAAGTAGGTAAAGACTTCCCGCGCCTCGTTCGCCGTCAGCTGAAGGCCCTCGCTGGCGTACGTAACGAACCACACGATGTGACCCCATTCAACGGCTTGCATGAAGAAGCAGGCGACCATGAAGGAGAAGAATACGGGTGTAAAGATGACGCGCAGGTAACCTGCGCCACGCGTAAAGGTGTCCTCCTTGTCGAGCTTGAAGGAATCAAACCGGTTGGCCAGAACCAGGATGACAGAGATGAGCAAGAGTATGCCCGAGAGTGCAAAGATGGATCGCCAGTCAAACAGCTCTACATTGGACCGGTAAACAAAGTTGATCAGTAACGGCGTGGCCAGGTTGCCCATGCTGACGGTAAAGTCGAGAATGCTGATTGTGGCAGCCTTGTTCCTGCTGTTTATGCGCGCTGCAACCGCGTGCCCGGCAGTCAGCAACGTGCTTAGAAAAGAAGATAAAAGAAAGGAGACTATGCCAAAAACAATGATGTTGTCTGTGGCATAGAGAACGGAAAGGCACGTGATCGAGGCAAGAGATACAACGATGAAGAGCGCCTTTATGTTGAGTACATAGAAGGCCTTGCCACCGAAAAAGGCACCAATGAAGAACCCTGCCGACCAGTAGACAAAGAGCGCGCCAGCCTGTTCATTGTTGATTTGAAAGTCAGCTTTTATTTCAGGAATTGATACGCCGATGATTGTGCTCAACAGACCGAGTACAAAGAAATTGATGGCCAGGATCAGAAAAGTAAGATTAAAAGCCCTGTTTGGCAACATTGGTCTTCCTTGTGGTGCGGTTATTTCCTGGTGGACAGAAGCGTTGCTTTCTCGATATGCCCTTTGTATTCCTGACGGAAGCGGTCCAGGAAATGTGCCATATCGACTTTGTTATTGGTGTTAACAGTTTCCGAGGCCCGGAATGGCTTCCCGATGTGCACGCCGAGCGTGTGGTACGGAAGGCGCTTGTCAAAATTGGCTATTGCAACAGGAACGATCAATGGTTCCGGGTCAACTTGAGCGGCCAGATGGAACGCACCGGATCTGAATGGCCCGGGTGAGTCTTCGCTGGCATAACTGGTGCCTTCATGGCAGATGAGAATGTCCGTTCCGGAAAGGAGAACGTTCCTTGCCTCCTGGAAGAAGGCCTCTCTTCGGGCTTTTCGTGATTCAGGGTCATAATGATCCGAGCCGGGGGCCTTCACGATCAAATGCCCTAGCCGGTTATAGTAGGCGTTATGTGCGGTTTCGGTTGCGCGGCTCTCCCGCACTGCCCGCAAAGGGCTCGTTCCCCGAATGTCATAGGACAGGAAGGAACTCACGAAATGGGTATCCAGCGTTAGCTGGAAACTGTTTGGCAGTGTGTAGTACGTGTGCACGGTGTGGTGATTGAGGACAATGATATTGCCGCCCGATCGTGGAATATTGTGCATGCCTTCGATGCGGTAGTTGACGCACTTGAACACGTCAAGAAAGGCGCGGTCGCAGATTGCTCTGGCTTCACCGGCGTCGACGGTCTCCGGCAGCGAGGTAATCGTGTCGTAGAGAGTGTGTAAGCCACCGAAGAATTCATACTCCCGCCTCAGTTCCTGAGTAAGGCCCAGGCAGGTACGTGCCAGCTCTCGTGTGAGCGTGTCGGTCGCCTGTTGGGAAAGCGTGCGCAGCTGATCAAAGGCAAGCCCCATGGACTGGTGCCGCGTCAGCAGATGCGGGATGCCATGCAGTGCCGAGCTCGTCGGGAGATCCGCTGCCGAGCGCGAGATGATATCCGTTAGCCGGGCAAGGGCTGCTGCCGGGCCGTCTGTCCTGCCGAATCCGTCGGCGTCGGAGCGCTGTTCGGGAGCGCGGGGCGCGGAGCTCATGGCGATATTCTCTGCTGGCACGGGGCTGGTGATCTGGATGGCATATCGAGCGCCGCGGACCGAAGCCCGGATCGCCGTTCAACGCGGAAAATGCAAGCGGGCAATAGTAGGGATCGGCTTGCGGAGTGTCACCTGACGTCTTGGATAGGGTTTTACTATCTGACTGGCTGGGAGCCTGTCGGACTTAGTTGGATCGAAGCGAGGTAGTGCGAGTAAAAAAGCCCGGGGTACGCGGGAGGCGCGCGCGCCCCGGGCAGGCTCGGGGCATTAATCAGGCGTCTTCGTGAGCGCCTCTTCGGGGTCCTCCGAACCACTGCCGGCCAGGACAATTTTCACGGTTTCCAGGAGAATGCGCAGATCCAGACTCAGTGACAGGTGCTTGACGTAGTGCAGGTCGTAGCGCATTTTTTCAATCTCTTCATCGAGATTGTTCGCATAACGGTATCGAACCTGTGCCCAGCCGGTGATGCCGGGTGGGATCATCGTGCGGAGCGAATAGTATGGGATCTGTACTCCGCACTCCGGCGTATTACGCGAGGCCATCGCGAGCAACTCGAAGTTTGACGCTGGATGCGGTCGTGGGCCCACGAGATTCATGTCACCACGAAGGACGTTGACGAACTGGGGCAACTCGTCAAGGCGATACTTTCGGAGCCAGCGCCCCACCCGAGTGATGCGATGGTCATTGTCTCGAGCCCATTCGGACTGGTGCCCCGCATCGGGTCGCATGGTGCGAAACTTCAATAGCTTGAATGGCCTCCCCGCCATCCCTATCCGGTCCTGAACAAAGAGGATCGACCCTGGAGAATCGAGCCTTATCGCCAGCGCGATCAGACCCATAAGCGGTGCAAGGCCGATCAGCGCGATCAATGACGTGATGATGCTCATGCCGCGCGCCATGATCAGCGAAAAGCGGGATGGCCGGAAATCTCTCGAGAAGATCACACTGCTCGGCGTCAACAATTCGATGGCGAGCTTGCCTGTCAGTCGCTCGTAGACCTCCACGCCCTCCTCGATATCAACGCCGCGGCAAATCCGCGCCTCCAGCAGTTGGCGCACGGGTAGGCGTCCTCGCAGCTCCGCCAGGGCTACGATGATTCGATCCGGCTGCAGGGTGTCGATGATGCGCTGCGCATCATCGAGCGGCGCTACCGGGAAATCGCCCGCCGAGTCTGTCGAGGTGGTGCTTCCTTCGCCAATGGAGCCAACGATTTTGTATCCACAACCGGGCCGGGCGTTGATCTCCCTGACCAGATCGCGGGCCAACCGCCCCTCTCCTACGATCAACGTACGTTTGCTGGTCGGCGCAATTGTTCTTTCGCGCGCCGCGCCGGACGTTTCGGCTCCCGCTGCCGCGGCGGAGGCGGGCACCCCGTTGCGGAGTTCGGCCCCATTAGCCGCTGCGGATCTTGTAGTGTCTACGGCTGTATCAGTATTCATAGCCGTAGCCGCGACCATATCGGTACTGGTCCCAGGACGATCCACTATCAGCGAGGGGCGTGTCGTTGGCAGCGCCAAATTGCGGGGTCTGCCTCGGCCCATCCTCCAGTCCGAGCAATACATCCCCTAGCGTCAGAATTGCATCGTTGAGATCCATGACCCGTTGCCGGCGCTCTTCCAGATCATCACCATCCAGGGCGATGCCGTGGCGGATGCCCATCCGCAGCTCATTCATGATTCGAGCGCGCTCACGGGCATGCGCCGTCATATCCTGTCTGATGAACCGCGCTTCCCTATCGGCGCCGAACCAGAAGCTGACAGCCTTCTCGGCCTGCTCGGCCATTAAGTCGGGTATCGGAAGCGCTTCGCTGAGCGCGTGCACGAAGCTGGATTCCATGTTGCGCGGCATGCTGTCGAACCGATCCGCGTTGTCCGGCTCCGACGCTGTCCTGAATGATGCCTGTCCAGGCGTATGGTCCCGTTGGTCCGCCTCGACGTCGACCGCCCCTGATGTCAGCGACGGCAGCGACAGCGATGACAGGATCGGCGCGGATGGCGGAACCCAATTCAGCAGTAACAACCCGGCGGCGATTGCCGCAGGCAGCAGGAAAAGCGTTTTCGTGTCTCGGAAATGACGGTTTCTATTAGGCATGATCGTCTTCCTGAAAGATTTGCGACCAGTCTAGAAGCCGACCTGAAGAGCGAATAGTGGTGATTTCGATGAATCCGCATCAGTGATATCACTGAATCGATAATGCGCTGCCGGCGCTGGCCGTTTGAGGCTTTCCGGCTGCTCAATCAGGTAAATCACTGATTCCATTCGCGGGTATTACCGGATTCCCTATCCGTTATTCATTGCATATAGTGAGCAATCAGCGCCTGTCCCGCCGCAGATTCGGTGGGCGTGGCGGATTTCGGCTGACGCGGCGCAGGGTGTACGGATACGGTTCACTACTTAAAAGTGAAAATGTGAGGGGTACATGGCTACGACAAACAGGAAAATATCGTCTCGTGCGCGGACATCCACTTCCGCCGTGACGTTGTTGCGGGAGCTCGTCGCGCATCTGCGCGACAACCGCACCGGCCTGCGTGAAGAGTGGGCACGCCGCATTACCCAGGCACGGTTGCTCACCGCGATGACAAACGAAGAGGTGTTCGCCGAAGCAACCTCCGTATACGACAACTATGTCGAGGCGCTGGAGACAGGCACTTTCGAGGCGCTGCAGGCCTATGCGCGCAACCTCTCGGAACGCATCATTCCCCGCGGCGTGGAAACGGACGAAGTGGTCGGTATCGTGCTGCTGTTGCGTGACGTTCTGGCGCGATCCCTGTTCGCGAAATACCGTTCCGATTTCGATCTGCTGAACCAGATTCTCGACGCCTATGAGCCGGCAGCCAACCGCATCGCCAATACCGTCGCAGTTGGCTTCGTCAAAGAGCGCGAGCGCATCATCGGCGCGCAGCAGGAGGCCATCCGGGAACTGTCGACGCCGGTGCTGCAGGTGCGAGAGCGCCTGCTGATCCTGCCCATCATTGGCGTCATCGATCCACTGCGTGCCCGCCAGCTGACGGAACAGTTGCTGCACGGCATCCGGACCAACCGCGCCCGCGTCGTGGTGATCGATATCACCGGGGTGGCGGCGATGGATTCACATGTCGCCAATCACCTGGTGCAAACGGTCGAGGCATCGCGGCTGCTGGGCGCCAAGGTCATCGTTACCGGTCTTTCTCCGGAGATTGCGCAAACGCTGGTCAATATCGGTGTGGACCTTCGCAAGATGAACACAGTAGGCGACCTGCAGGGAGGCATCGAGGAAGCGGAGAAGCTGCTGGGGTACAAGGTCGTTCCGGAGAAGGAGTCGTCGCTGGAGTCGTCATGAGGCCATCCCATCACTATCAAGAGCGCATACTGTGATACCGATTCTGCAACAATCGGAGATTCTCATTGCCACCGTGGAGTCAGCGCTTACGGACGTCGACCTCCAGAAGTTGAGTAAGGCGCTGGTAGGGAAGGTGGGGCAATCCCGTGCGCGTGGCGTCATCCTCGATCTCACGGCGCTGGACGTCCTCGATTCATTCGCCTCACGAATGCTTCGGGACCTTTCCGACATGATTCGCATGCGTGGCGCGGAGACTGTCATCGTCGGCATCCAGCCGGAGGTCGCGTTCTCTATGGTGCAGCTCGGTATCACCCTGGAGAACGTGACGACGCGACTCGACCTGGAGGAAGGGCTCGAGTACCTCAACAAGGCATCCCGGAACGGACGTGGATAATCTGCAGTCCGCAACCGGCATTCGCGTGCCAATTGCCAATGGCGAGGCAATCGTTAGTGCTCGCCAGCAGGCCCGGGAAGTAGCCAATTCCATCGGAATGTCCACCAACGAGGCGACCATGATCGCCACGGCGGTCTCCGAGCTGGCGCGCAACATCATCGATTATGCAGGGGAGGGTGAACTGATCATCGATGTGGCGACCAACGGAGCGCAACGTGGGGTTCTGGTGATCGTCTGCGACCAGGGGCCGGGAATTCCCAATCTCGACGATGCAATGCTGCAAGGATTCTCCACCTCCGGAGGTCTGGGCCTGGGGTTGCCGGGCGTCCGGCGGATCATGGACGAATTTGATATCCAGACGTCACGAAACGAAGGCACTACGGTCATGGTGACGAAGTGGAAACGGTAAGATTGCCGGACGTTGAATACGCTGCCGCATCCGTGCCCTGTGAGGGAGAAGATGTCTGTGGTGACCGGATGCTGTTTGCATCGACGAAGAAGGGATTCATCTTCGGCGTGGTGGATGCGATCGGTCATGGCAAGGATGCCGCGGTTCTGTCTGATGCAGTGATCGATACCATCGGCAACAGCCAGGTCGCGGAAGACGCCGAGGATTATCTGCCACAACTTTTCAAACAGTGTCACGAAAGGCTACGTCAGACACGCGGTGCAGCCCTCAGCCTCGCGGTCTTCGACGTGCAGAGCAATGCCATGCAATGGCTCGGTATCGGCAACGTCAGCGGGATGATCATCAGTCGTGATCGGAGCGGAATGGCGAGCTATCACCCCCTGCTTGTCCAGTCCGGCGTGGTGGGAGATCGGCTCGCGTACCTGAAGCCGGTCCAACGAACCTTGCGCCCTGGCGATACGTTCATCGTGACGACGGATGGAATACGCCCGTCGTTTGCCGATCGATTGCCGACGCGGTTTACTCCGAGATCCCTTGCCAACCACATCATTGACACTTACCGAATGCGGCGGGACGATGCGCTTGTCCTGGTCGCGCGCTACAGGAAGTGTGGCCATGCAGGAAACTGCGATTGAAATCGCGGAACGCTACCGCGGCCTGCTGGCGGATTACAAGGGTGTATCCGCCGAATCGGCACTTCATGCGGCCTATAAGCTTGGCCGGGAGGCCTTGTCACAGAATCTCAGCTTGCTGGAATTGGCAACCCTGCACCACGAAGCACTTTCGGACCTGCTTGCCCATGGCGCCGAGGGGCCTGATCTCGCAAGGCGCGCGACGCTGATTTTCAATGAGGCGCTGTCTTGTTATGAAATGGCGCATCACAATGCCAATGACGCCAATATCGCTTTGCGACGTATCAACGAGGCACAGGAGCATGCACTCAGGCGTTTCGCCCACGCTGTGCATGATCAATCCGGCCAACTGATGACGACCGCGCACCTTCGGCTCAACGCAGTAGCCGAGGAGGCTACCCCGGAGATCGCGGAAAAGATTCGATCAGTGATAAAGCTCCTGCACGATGTGGAGCGAGAGTTCCGGGAGCTGTCCCACGACTTGCGGCCAACGGTACTTGACGACCTTGGCCTGGCGCCGGCCCTCGAGCAGCTTGCCGAAAAAGCCGGGAAACGCAGCGGGCTCGAGATCCTCGTCGACGCCGACTCTCGCGAACGCCTTTCCGGCGAACTGGAGACCGCCTTGTATCGCATCGCCCAGGAGGCGTTGCAGAATGTAATCCGCCATGCGGATGCCCGCACGGTATCCATTCGGCTGATGGCAGACGATGGCAGGAATTGCCTTGTTTACACGATACGGGACGATGGCCAGGGTTTCGACGTCAGACGTCGAGAATCGCAACGCGGTGGCGATGGCCTGGGGTTGGTCGGCGTACGCGAGCGGCTCAACGCGTTCGGGGGGCACTTGAACATCCTTTCAGTCTCCGGCGAGGGAACGTGCCTGAAAATGGAGATTCCATTGCCGAGGTGACATATGGGTACGGGGTATAGAATTGTGCTTGCCGACGATCATCAGATCGTACGTGAAGGCATCCGGGCCTTGCTCGAGCGGCATGGCCATCAGGTCTGCGCGGAAGCCGATGACGGCCATGCCGCCTTGATGGCGATACGGAAAACCGAGCCGGATATTGCTCTTGTGGACTTCTCCATGCCCAAGCTCAACGGCCTGGATGCAATCCGTGAGATTCCGCGTCACGTGCCGACCGTGAAGGCGATGCTGCTTACCATGCACGCGGACCAGTCCTACGTCCTCGAGGCCCTGCGCGCAGGTGCCCGCGCCTACGTCCTCAAGACGCAGGCGGCGGAGGACTTGGCTCAGGCGATCGAGGACGTCATGCACGGCAAGGTCTACCTGAGCCCCGGTGTGGTGGTGACGGTCGTCGACGCCTACCTGAACGGGAACGACATTCCTGAAGATACGCTGACCGGTCGGGAGCGACAGGTACTGCAACTGGTGGCCGAAGGACACACCACGAAGAAGATCGCCGACATGCTGAATATCAGCTTCAAGACCGCGGAGTCACACCGTAATCGAATCATGAACAAGCTCGATATCCACCAGACAGCCGGCCTGGTGTGCTACGCCATCCGCAAGGGGCTGCTCGATCCCTGGGCGTAACACCTCGCCGTAAACCATGCATTTGGATCCCTGATCTTGACTTGAAGGGTTTCCATTGACCCTGCCGACTGGCAGGGCGCTACGCGACCCTGTCGCCGGGGGTGCCGCCGGCGAAGAACGCGTCCAGGTTGTCCAGCGCGCGTGCGCCCATGGCGGCACGGGTCTCGTGGGTGGCGCTGCCGATATGCGGCAGCAGGAACACATTCTCAAGCTCACGGTAGCGCGGGTCGCCGCCGGGTTCGTCATTGAAAACGTCCAGGCCGGCGGCGGCCAGCCGGCCGGAGCGCAGGGCGGCGATGAGCGCGTCGTCGTCCACCAGCGCGCCGCGGGCGGTATTTACCACGATGGCGCCGTCCGGCAGGCGGGCGATGCGCTCGGCGTTAAGCAGGCCGCGGGTTTCCTCTGTGGCCGGGCAGTGCAGGGACAGGAAGTCGACCTGGCCGAGCATGTGGTCCAGGTCCTCGTGAAAGACGGCGCCCCGCTCCTGGTCCGCCGGCAGCCGCCGGCGGTTGTGATAAAGCACCCGCATATCGAAACCCTGAAACCGTCGTGCCGCCACCTGTCCGACACGGCCCATGCCGACAACGCCGACCGTTTTGCCGGTGACCTGGGTGCCGACCATGAAGCTCGGGCTCCAGTCCGTCCAGCCGCCGCGCCGCACCAGGCGCTCACCTTCGCTGGCACGGCGCGCGGCGCCAAGGGTGAGCAGCAGTGCGATCTCCGCGGTGGCATCGGAAAGCACGTCGGGCGTGTTGGTGACGACAACGCCGCGCTGCCGGGCCGCATTCAGGTCGACATGGTCCACGCCAACCGAGAAGTTGGCGATGATGCGTACGCTATCGGGCAGCGTCTCGATCACGTCGGCAGTGAACTTCTCGGTATGGCAGGGCAGGATCGCATCCATCCCCTCGGCCTTGCCGAGTAGCTCGGCGCGGTCGAAGACGTGGTCATCGTCGTTGAACGTGGCGTCGTAGTCGCGCCGCAGGCGAGCCTGCACGGCGTCCGGCAGGCGCCGGGTGACCAGTACCCTGGGCTTGCTCATGGATTTCGTCCCCCTGTTGCCCTCGAAAAACGTAATATTCAGGCGAGCCCGTATCGATCCAGGGCCTCCGCGACGCGCGCGCCATCAATATGCCCCTGTTCGGCCAACGCCCCGAGGGCGCTGATCACGATCGCAATGCGGTCGACCTCGAAGAACCGGCGCAGGTTGGCACGCGTATCCGAGCGCCCGAAGCCGTCAGTGCCGAGGCAGCGAAACGGCGCCTGGAGGTGTCCGCCGATAAGCTGCGGCCACGCGCGCACGTAGTCGCTTGCGGCGACAACCGGTGCGTCGCCTGACAGGCAGCGTGCCACATGGCTGGTCTCCGGCTCCACCGTCGGCGCATAAAGATTGCGCCGCTGCACTGCACGGGCATCGCGTTCCAGCTCGCTATAGCTTGTGACGCTCCAGATCTCGCCAGCCAGACCCCAATCCTCGGCCAGCAGCTCCGCCGCGGCCTGCACTTCACCCATGATGGTGCCGGAGCCGAGCAGGCGCACCCGAGGGGTGCCATCGATCGGACCGAAGTCTGCAAACCGGTACAGGCCACGGACGATATCGTCCCGAGACACATGCGTCGGCATGCTCGGTTGCGGATAGCTCTCGTTCATCACCGTAAGGTAGAAGAATACGTCCTCCCGACGCTCCAGCATGGCCCGCATGCCCTCGTCCATGATCACCGCGAGTTCGTACCCGAACGCCGGATCGTAGCCACGGCAGTTGGGGATGGTTGCCATCAGCACATGGCTACTGCCGTCCTGGTGCTGCAGGCCCTCCCCGGAGAGCGTGGTGCGGCCGGCGGTGGCACCGATGAGGAAGCCCCGGGCGCGCTGGTCGGCAGCCGCCCACATCAGATCCCCCACCCGCTGGAAGCCGAAGATCGAGTAGTAGATGTACATCGGCAGCATCGGCGTGCCGTGATTGCTGTAGGCGGTGGCGGCGGCGATCCAGGAGGCCAGCGCGCCGGCCTCGGTGATGCCTTCTTCCAGTATCTGTCCGTGTACATCCTCCCGATAAGCGAGCATGGAGGCCGCGTCTTCGGGCTCGTAGAGCTGACCAAGAGGCGAGTAGATGCCGATCTGTCGGAACAGGTTGGCGATGCCGAAGGTGCGCGCCTCGTCGGCAACAATGGGTACGATCCGCGGGCCGAGGTTCCGGTCCCGCAGCAGGCCGGCGAGCAGACGCGCCCAGGCCATGGTGGTGGACATCGGCTTGCCGTCCGCCTCCAGGGCAAAGCGGCCATAGCTTTCGAGTTCCGGCACCGGCAGTGCGGGCGCCTCGCTGCAGCGGGAGGGCAGGTAGCCGCCGAGGGCACGGCGGCGCGCATGCAGATACTGCATCTCGGCGGAATCCGCCGCCGGGCGGTGAAAGCGCAGCGCCTTTACGTCGTCGTCCGAGAGCGGCAGGTGGAATCGGTCCCGGAAGGCGAGCAGCGCCTCCTCGTCGAGCTTCTTCTGCTGGTGGCTGGTCATTCGCCCCTGGCCCCAATGGCCCATGCCGAAGCCCTTCTTGGTCTTTGCCAGAATCACCGTGGGTTGTCCGCGATGGCGCAGCGCCGCCGCGTACGCCGCGTGGATCTTCACGGCGTCGTGGCCGCCCCGGTGCAACTGATCGATTTCCTCGTCGGTCATATCGGCGACCAGCCGCTTCAGCGCCGGGTCGCTGTAAAAGAAGTGCTCCCGGTTGAAGCGCCCGTCGGTGGCGGCGAGTGTCTGAAATTGTCCGTCCACCGTCGCGTGCAGCCGGCGCAGCAGCCGTCCTTCCCGGTCACGGGCGAACAGTGGATCCCAGTCCGAGCCCCAGAGCACCTTTATCACGTTCCAGCCCGCACCCCGGAACAATGCTTCCAGCTCCTGGATGATCTGCCCATTGCCGCGCACCGGCCCGTCCAGCCGCTGCAGATTGCAGTTGATGACGAAGGTGAGATTGTCGAGTTTCTCGCGGGCGGCCAGGCCGAGCGCCGCCACTGACTCCGGCTCATCCATCTCGCCGTCGCCGAAGATGCCCCAGACATGGCGAGCCCCTGCCGGCACAATCCCGCGGTGGTCCAGATAGCGCAGGAAGCGCGCCTGGTAGATGGCCTGCAGCGGGCCGAGACCCATCGAGCCGGTGGGAAACTGCCAGAAATCCGGCATCAGCCATGGGTGCGGGTAGGACGACAGCCCGCCGCCGGCGCATTCCCGGCGATAACTGTCGAGATGGTCCTCGGTCAGCCTGCCTTCCAGGAAGGCCCGAGCATAAACCCCGGTGGCCGAGTGCGGTTGCAGGAACACCAGGTCCCCGGGGCCGTCGCCACGGCTGGCATGGAAAAAGTGATTGAAGCCCACCTCGAACAAATCCGCGGCGGAAGCGTAGCTGGCAATATGCCCACCCAGCTCGGCGTGGGCGCGGTTGGCGCGCACCACCATGGCCAGCGCGTTCCAGCGGATGATGCCGGCCAGCCGCTCCTCGATGGTGCGGTCGCCCGGATAGGCGGGCTGGGATTCTACCGGAATGGTATTGCGGTAGGGCGTGGTCAGCGGCAACTGCGTGGCAAGCCCCAGGTGCGGTGCGGCTTCCAGCAGGCGTGCCAGGATGAACGCTCCGCGCTCGGCGCCCTCGTGCTCCACCACGGCGGCGAGCGCGTCGAGCCACTCCCGGCTTTCCTGCGGATCGTCGTCCACGGTGTCATCGGGCCGCAGTGCGCCCAGCACGTATGGCAAGGCTGACATGGTGCTTTCCCCCTGACTACCATCCCCAGACCCGCACTATAGCGGTTTAAGGAGACACTTATATATTCCCATGGAGCTCTGCGGCGCCATCCGAGTGTGATAAAAGGGGTTATGGCATCGACCCCCGCGATCATTGAGGGGCGAGAGGCGTTCGCCCGGCAGGAATGGAGGGACGCGTACGCGCGGTTCTCCGCAGCGGACCGCGAGCAGCCCCTCGAACCCGCAGACCTCGAATGGTTCGCCACGGCTGCGTATCTCGTCGGCGAAGACGCCCACGCAACCGCCATCTGGACGCGCGCACACCACCAACTCATCGACCAGGGACATGTAGAACGCGCCGCCCGATGCGGATTCTGGCTCAGTTTGAGCCTGTTGCTTGGAGGCGAGATGGCCCGCAGCACCGGCTGGCTCGCCCGTTCTCAGCGGTTACTCAAGGACCGCGAAAATGCGTGCGGTGAGCAGGGATACGGGCTCATCGTAACCGGCCTGCTGGCGATGGGTAAGGGAGCCACCGAGAGTGCCGGTGCCAGCTTCGAGCAGGCGATCGCGCTTGCCGAGCAGTTCGGAGACCTCGATCTGCTGGCGCTGGGCCTGCTCGGCCGGGGCCAGAGCCTGATTCAGTCGCACAAGAGCGCCGAAGGCGTCACCCGGCTCGACGAGGCGATGGTGGCGGTTACGGCGGGGGACGTGTCGCCTGTGCTGACCGGGATCATCTATTGCGCCGTCATCCTGACCTGCCAACGCATCTTTGATCTCCCCCGTGCGCGGGAATGGACCACGCAACTCGACGCCTGGTGTGCTTCCCAGCCCGATCTGGTTCCCTACCGCGGCCAGTGTCTGGTGCATCGCTCCGAAATTCTGCAGTGGAAGGGCGACTGGCCCGAAGCGCTCGCCGAGGTAGTGAATGCCCGCGACCATCTTTCCGCCAGGGCGGAACCCGTCGTTGGGCGCGCCTGCTACCAGCAGGGCGAGCTCCACCGTCTGCGCGGGGAGTTTGCGCAGGCTAACGAGATGTACCGCGAGGCGGGGCGAAACGGGTGTGAACCGCAGCCCGGCGTGTCGCTGCTCCTGTTGGCCGAGGGCAAACCCGATGCCGCTGCCTCTGCAATCCGCGGTATCGCTGATTCCGCCGGCAGCCTGCAGGGACCGGGCGCTGGATCGTCGCGCCTCAAGCTACTTGGGCCCTACGTCGAGATCCTGATTGCCACCGGCGATCTCGAGACCGCACGTGCGGCCGCCGACGAGCTGACGCGGATCGCTGCGGCATTCGACGCCCCGTTCCTCCTGGCAACGTCCGCCCAGGCCACCGGTGCTGTTCTGTTCGCGGAGGGCAAGATGAAAGCGGCCCTCGCCCTCCTGCGCGAGGCGTGGACGATTTGGCAGCAACTTGCTATGCCGTACGAATCCGCGCGCGTGCGGGTCCTCATCGGGCGGGTCTGCCAACGGCTCGGCGATCACGAGACGGTGCGCATGCACTTCGACGCCGCACATGCCGTTTTCGAGCGGCTGGGTGCCGCGCCCGATCTGGTCGAACTCGAACGGCTGATGGCCGCCCGGGATGCTGGTCCGTCCAGCGCCCTGACGGACCGCGAACAGGAGGTGCTTTTGCTCGTGGCCTCTGGTGAGACCAACCGGCAGATTGCCACCGCGCTCGGCATCAGCGAGCACACCGTTGCCCGTCACCTGAGTAATATCTTCGACAAGCTTGGCGTCACGTCCCGAACCGCGGCCAGCGCATTCGCCCACAAGCACAAGCTCGTCTGAGCGGACTCATGTGGTCAATTCTGACCATATGATCACCTGCAAGATGTGGCGAATTCGGGCGATGCGCAGCTTCTCCTTTCCTTTCTACGATACGCGTAGCCCCAAGGAAAAGGAGGAATACCATGACTCAGCAATTCTACGGCAAGTCCTATGGAGGTAGCCCTGCCGAAAACTACCAGCGCTACTTTGTCCCTTCCATCGGTGCGCCGGTGGCCGAAGATCTCATCGACATTTCGGGTCTTCAACCGGGCCAGCGCGTGCTCGATGTCGCATGCGGCACCGGAGTCGTGACGCGGCTCGCGGCGGAGCGCGTCGGCGCCGCGGGCGCCGTTGCCGGCCTGGACGTGAACCCGGGCATGCTGGCGGTGGCCCGTTCGCAGACCCCACCCGATGTCTCAATCGACTGGTACGAAGCGAGTGCCGAGTCGATGCCGCTTCCGGACGAGGCGTTCGATGTCACGCTCTGCCAGATGGGACTCCAGTTTGTCCCCAACAAGCTGGCCGCGCTGCGCGAAATGCGGCGGGTTCTGGCTGCAGACGGACGGGCCTTTGTCACCTTGCCCGGGCCCAAGCCGCCCATGTTCGCGATCATGACCGATGCATTGGCCCATCACCTGAGCCCGGACGTCGCGTCGTTCGCTGATCTCGTATTCTCAATGCACGATGTCGATGAACTCACCGAACTCATGCGCAGCGCCGGCTTCCGGGAAGTCGATGTCGAGGCGAAGCCCAGGACCCTTCGTCTCCCGGCGCCAGCCGACTTCCTGTGGCAATACATCCATAGCACGCCGCTCACTGAGGCGGCGGCGCAGGCCGGCGAGGCCAAACGCGACGCGCTGGAGCGCGACGTCTGTGCGCAGTGGCAGGAGTTTGTAGTGGAGGACGGCTCCATGTTGCTGCAAGTGGGCATGACCACGGCGACCGCACTGAAGTAGGCCCGGGGAGTTGAACACAGTTCGGCGACGGAGGGTATTATGGCGGCGCGCGACCTGACTGCGAAAAGCGGCTTCGCCGCACAGGTGCATCTACGCATCGCCAGTGATCATCCCGCAACTGCGGAGAATGATGAACGGAAAAACATGGAGCGCGTACTGAAAGGCGCCATCGCCGCATTTGCAAGAACGCTGAACCTGATGGACGGATCGGAAGGTGGTGCGGTGGTCGCCTTCACGGCTGGAAGTGCGGCTGTATAGTTCCAGAATCCGATTTCATTAAGGTGTGTGGCAAGGATATGCAGCGCTCCGCGACCGAACAAATCGAACACTGGGCCCTAATCGGCAAACTTGTTGAGGAAAACCCGGATTTACCGTTTTCGTTCATCCGCGACTTGAAGACTGGTTTGGAAGACATCAAGGCTGGCAAGGTAGCCGAATATAAGTTCGGAAAATGCCCCAGCGTGTGCGCCTGGAAGCTTGCCAAGTAGAAAAAGCATACCCTGCTGGAATGCGTGTTCGAAGAGGAGTCAGTAGTGCTTACCCTGGCCTCCATAGGTTCGCATGTGAATTTTTATCGCGATATCCTTCAGGAGGCGATAGCAAGACGTGGTCAAGCCATTTCGCCGCCGCGAGATCGCGCACTAACCGGTAACTGAGTGTCGGTACCAGCATTCGCCGGCGTTAGTACAGATACGGCAACAGCGCCAGCGATATGCTCGGAATGAAGGTTACGATTAAGAGGGCGAGAACGCTAACCGCCACGAACGGCATCACGCCAAGATACAAGTCGCTCGGCCGCGGACGCATCAGTGCTTGGGTGACGAACAAGTTCAGGCCGAACGGCGGCGTAAATAGGCCTATGGACAGGTTCATGGTCATGATTATGCCGAAATGAATTGGATCCACGCCGACAGCCTGGACAATAGGCAGCAATAACGGCGTCAGTAGGAGGATCGCCGAAGGCGTGTCGATAAAACAACCCACGACTAACAGCAGCAGATTTATCACGATCAACAACTGCCAAGTGGTGATGTCCAGATTGGCGATGCCACCGGCCAGCATGCGCGGGACGCCGTTCGTCGTCATCACCCAAGAGAATACTCCCGCTGCGGCGACAATTATCAGAATCTGGGAGGTCAGATACATAGACTGCACGGCGGTATCCCAGGCGGCTCGCAAGCTGACGTCACGGTAAATACCGCAACTGACCACCAAGGCGTATACACAAGCGACGCCGGCAGCTTCAGTTGGAGAGAACACCCCAAAATAGATACCGCCCAGGATTATAATCGGCATCCCCAGCGCCAGTGAGGATTGGCCAGACGCTCTAACGAATGCTCTCCCTTCGAACGGGCGTACGGCCTTGAGTCCCTTGACGCGAGCCATAATGTAAATGTACACGCCCAGCACGACGGACATCAGCAATCCGGGCAGGATCCCCGCCGCGAACAGCCGCGTAATCGACTGCTGTGCCGCAATCCCATAAAGGATTAATGCGATAGAAGGCGGAATTAACAGGGCCACCGCCGCGGAAGCGGCGACCAATGCAGGCCCGAACCTCTGGTCGTAGCCCTGAGCTTCCAAGGGCGCCTGCACTAAGCGGCCGATAGCGGCCACAGTCGCCACCGAGGAGCCAGAGATTGCGCCGAAGAAAGTCGACCCACTCAGGGTCACCAAACCTAATCCGCCACGCATGCCGCCCATCAGGCTCATTGCCCAATCCACTAATCGGCGGGACATCGACCCTCGCGCCATCAACTCCCCGGCGAACAGGTAAAAGGGGACGGCCAACAAGGCATACGTATCCATCGAGCCGAACAGCGCCCTATGCACGGCCACACCCGGGACGTTCATGAAGAACGTCAGCGTGACCGCCGCAGCCGCCAGTAGGGCAATGAACACCGGGAATCCTAGGGCTAACAAAAGTAGTGGCAAGCCGAACAGCACCCAGCTCATAGGTCAAAGTCCTCGCTGAGCGTGATCGCGCAGCAAAGGCTGCCCGCAAAGAGCGATGTTGGCAGAATCAACGGCGACTCGCAGTAGCCGGAGCCCGCCTGCGATGGCCATCATCGTAAAACCCACCATAATGGCACCATGTATCCAGACCATCGGCAAACCTGCCACGGTGCTACGTTGACCAGTGCGGCTGAATAACGCGAGTACCTGCTCGGACTGCCGCGCAACGTATACGCAGCAGCCGATCAGCCCCAAAAGAATCAGTATATCGAGCAAGCGCCGGCCCAGAGGAGGCAGGTACTGCGCCAGTAGATCAACGCATAGATGGTCGTTCTTTAACGTAACCAAAATGCCGCCAATGAACACACCCCAGATCATGGAGTAGGTTAGAACCTCTTCCGCCCATCCAAGCGATGACCCAAGGACATAACGCCCCACGACATTGGCGACGTTAATTGCGACAGCGGCAAATAAAAGGCTACCCAGGACCAATTCGCAGAGCTGCATAATTGGCCACGTGACCCAGTCCAACACCCGATTCAAAAACCACACGCCTTTCAGTGTAAAATCTCTGGTCACGCCCACTTACGCTCCCACGCCTTGCGAACAATCGTCTGAATTCAGAACAGCGCTGCCTCAGTCTACCGCGCCGGCAGAGCCCGAAACGCCTGGGGCAGCGCACCGCCTGCCCCAGCACCGCACCGCTTAATTAGGGCGATGACGCTCCGCCGCGCGTCGCATAACTTCGAATAGCTCCCTCGTGGCATCATTACTTGCCAGGATCCGCGACCCCGCCTCACGATGCTTTTTCATCAGCTCCTCGCGCGCATCACGGCTCAGTTCGATGATCTGGACGTTCTCCTTCTTCCACACGGCCATAGCGCGCTCGTGGGTCTTCTCGACGATCGGCTGCATCTCCTGCTCGACTTGTCGGCCGACCTCTAGAACAACCTTCTGGAGATCCTCCGGCAGGCTCTCCAGAAAGGCAGTGGATACCCATGCAACGACCGGTATCATGCCGTCATCGGTCAGTGTCAGGTGGCTCGCCGTGGACTGGGCGCCGATCCCGACCAGGCCAACATAGGAACTTCTAACGCCGTCGATGCTTCTGTTTTGCATTGCTACCGCTAGTTCGGTAAAGGGCATCGGCACGCCGGTTGCGCCCACCTGCCGCATCGCCTCAGCCTCTAGCGGCGTCGCCAGTACGCGAATGCGCTTGCCGCGTAGGTCCTCGAGAGTGTTGAACGGGAACCGAGTCGCAAAGGATGTCGGGCCATATACCCACATACTGACCCCGGTAATCCCCTTGTCATTAGCCAGATTCAGAAACCGCTCCCGAAATTCCTCATCCTGATAAGAGCGAAAAGCGTGGCTCAAATCCTCAAACAGCCCGGGGGCATCACCGACGTCATAGCGAACATCAATTCCCCGTGCGAAAGCGGATGGTGCCGCCATGAGCTGTTGAACGCCCAGCTGAACGTTTTCGATCTGGCCTTCGATGCTCCCAAGCGCCCCACCAGGGTAGGTTTCCGCCGCAATACGACCTTCTGACTTCTCCTCGATCAGCTCCGCGTACCGCTCGATGTAATGATGGAGAGACTCGTTCGTCGGTACCACGCCGAGCTTCATGGTAAATTCTGCCGCTGAAGCGACCGATATGGAGGCGGTAGCGGCCGCTACCAGCAGACTCGCTAGGAACCGATTTGCGTTGGCTATTCTATACATCCTTCATTACTCCTGTTTATACGACATCTAACAATGGGATGAGCCTAGCGCTCGTCCGCCATGGCCGTTTCCGCTGTCTCGGCCGAAGTATCTTGCTCTCTGGAAAGCGGCTCCATTTTCTGAGTCGTGCGCGGAGTGGCATCCTTCGATCTGTGCGAAGTATGCGGAGTTCGATCGACCGACAGGTTGAAGTATGGTGACCAGTATTGAGCGGTCACGTCTCTGTTGATGTAGTAAGGAATAGCGTCGCGGAGATTCACTTCGGCGCTGATAATGCCTTCGTCATCGATCAACGGCCCTGCGAGCACCTTGCCCGAACCCGGCGCGATGATCGCGCTCCAGCCGCCGCCCACTTCCATCTCTGGTGGATGCCCCATAACCTCCAATGTGTACTCGTCGACGAGCGATTGCGTGCAGAGCACCGCCGATTGAAACGAGACTGCGTGGAATTTGGAAGCAACTTCGCTAAGCGTGCGGAAGGCGTCCCGACGGTCCTGCGCCAAGCAGCTGGAAAAGCCGACCCAGCTAGAAACGTGGACCTGCTCGCCCATGGCCGAAAGGCTGAACCCAGGCAGGGCCATTGCATGCTCTCCGCAGATCAAGCCGCTGAGTACGCCGAAATCCGTGCTGTAGACCTCATGGGTGCTAGCGTCCCCATCGGCCCAGATGATCTTCTCGGCATATGTAGCCTTGAGCTTGCGACGCTTTCCGATCAGGGCGCCACTACGGTCGAAGAATAGCAACGTGTTATAGAGCGCCTTGTTATCGACTTCGTTCACACCTATTACAACGTAAGCCTCTGCCTTGCGAGCGGCGCGTCCCAGTGCCTCCGTCTCCGGCCCGGGAACTTGAATCGAGCTTTCGAACAGGCGTATCGAATAAGGGGTCCCATCCGCGATAGATTTGAACCAAAGCCAGTATGGGTAGCCGGAGATGAAGACCTCAGGCAAGGCGATTATGTCAGCGCCAGTCTTCGACGCCTCCAGGATCAGATCGCATGCCTTGGCAATTGACGCCTGTTTGTCGAGAAAGACCGGCGCTGCCTGAACGACCGCCGCTACGAACGTCTTACTATTATCCATTGCCAGATTCCTCTTCGGTGGAAGGGCCGCCCTTTAACTAGAGACGGGCGAGAATATTATATAATATAGCAAATCACATATTCTATAGGCTCGGTAGAATGTATATTTTTAGAAGATCGCACAGGGAGTGTCGTCTAGAGGGTGTTGCTTGTCAAACTGACGCACTCCCGCCGTCCCTGCGACCTGGAGCTCCCCCACCGTGTCGCGCAGCTTGAATTGGCCATCGAGGAGATGGAAACCGAGGGGGCGAAGTCCGAAGTGTTAACGGGCGTCGTGGAACCGGAAAAACCCGTCTCCAGAAGCGTGCGCCAGGCCCGGGCCGGCCCACTGCTCGCGGAGATGGAGGTCTGGTTCAGGGAAAAGCTGCGCAAACTGTCTGCAAAGTCCGGCATGGCCGAGGCAATACGCTATGCGCTGACGCGCTACTGCGCGGACGGGCGCGTGGAGATCGATAACAATGCGACTGAACGGGCACTGCGCGTGGTCGCCCTGGGGAGGAAAACCTTCCTCTTCGCAGGTACGGATCGTGGTGGTGAAAGTGCAGCATTGATCTACAGTCTGCTCGGCGCCGCCAGGTTCAACGGAATCGATCCATCTGCCTATCTCAGGGCCGTGCTGGAGCGGATCAACGCGCATGCGATCAACAGCATCGATGAACTTCTAGCCTGGAATCTCGCCGAAAAGCTCGCCGCCCCAGGCACTGCCGAAGCCTGATCCTTCAAAACAAGAGCAATCACTAGGCCTGTCTATGCGTTAACTCCGGACGCTTACGGTACAATTTAGTCGCTGTCTAGGTCAGGAGCCCACAGGCGTGAGTTCAATCTATATGATCCGAAGATTGGCAGAATGGATTTCCCGGTCAAGGAGGAAGTAGTCGCAACCCGGTTTGCTCTTCACGCGTGGGGCACCCACCGGAGCAGCCTGTCTGCACCCACCTCCAATTATACATAAGCAACCATTGTGGCTGACATTGGCACATGATGAAGGCAGCAAGATGACGGTCAACAGTTGGTTTTTATATTGCTCTATTGCTCTAGTAGCAACGATTACGCCAGGGCCGGCGATGCTTTTGGTAGCAACCCATAGTTTCAACCTAGGTCCTTCAAAAACCGTTGCGACCATTGGCGGAAATGCTACCGGACTGTTGATCCTGTCCATTCTATCCGTCCTCGGGTTAAGCGCCCTTGTCGCATACTCGGCGACAATTTTCCTGCTTGTCAAAGCCGTTGGCGCGGCGTACCTGGTTTATCTTGGCGTGAAGCTTTGGTTGAAAGGTGTCAGTGGATTAACCGTAACGGAAAGCCCCGATGAGCTAGATAGCGCTTTCGTTATGTATCGGCAAGGCCTTCTGGTAGCCATTTCCAATCCCAAAGCCATTATATTCACGATGGCGTTATTTCCTCAGTTCCTGGACACTTCCAGTCCACTCCTTGAACAGTTCAGCATCCTGGTAACAACCCTGATCGCACTATCCGTTGTCTGTCTATATGGCTGTGCGCTCCTGGTCGGAAAGGCCAAGGCGAAAGTTGTCAGCAGAGTGAACTATGGATTGTTCGGAAAATTTGCAGGTGCAACGTTTATCGGTCTAGGGCTGAGTCTTCTTGCGGCTACTTCAAAGGCGTAGATCGAATCCGTTACTCTGGTGTCCGTGGCTCAAGGCGAGGGTTCGGTCGCGCCCGCGATAGAGCCCGGTCCAGCTGTGCGCTCGTGCGGACGGACGCACCCGAAACCGGCCACGAGAAAAGCGGCCATCAAAGCGGACATTTCTGCGGCTTCTGGCGCAGCCGCAGAGGATCGTGGTGAGGATCGGCCTGATGGAGCCGCTGCTCGTCGGCGGCGATTCACGGCACCGTACGGCCCTGACCGATCTGGCGCTGGAGCTTGCCCAGCGCGCTGCCGGATTCCGCCGCAGCCTGCCACAGGGCCTACAGACCGCCCTGGCTGACCTGGTCCGTGCGATGAACTGCTACTACAGCAATCTGATCGAGGGGCACGATACGCATCCGGTCGATATTGAGCGCGCACTGAAAAACGATTACAGCGCGGATCTGTTCAAGCGAAATTTCCAGCTTGAAGCCAAGGCCCATATCGCAGTCAGGAAATGGATCGACGAAGGGGGGCTCACCGGTCGCCCGCCAGATGTCATACGCCATGCTACTGGGAAGAGTCGGGTCAGCCCGACCGCCTGCGCGACCGCATCCTGATCTGGACCGAAGAGGAAATCCGCGCCGACCGTCTGCCGCCAGAATCCGGCAATATCCTTGAAGCCGTCCTGTACCGCGGCGAACTGCCAAGAGGCGAAGTCGCCGCCCTGCTTGGCACCGGCGATCGTCAGGCACGCCGCATTACCTCCGCTCTGATCGATCGCGACGTCCTGGTCTCACAAAGCTCCCGCGCGCCCTTGCGCCTCGCCTTCCCCGCCAAACTCGCATCAAGATGGATGCCGGGGCTGTTTCCGGAACAACGAGGATGAGCAAGCTCACGACAGCAACCACTGTGGCTGACGTTGACACATGATGAAGGCGGCACGATGGCAGTCAACAGTTGGTTTTTATATTGCTTTATTTCTCCAAGTGGGCGGATTTAACACGCAAGGAAGGCCGGACGAAAACGTTTCCTGCACGCCAGGTTGTTGCGTGGGCGCGGGATAAAGGCATGGAGGTTCCGGCCGCGCTGCTTGAGGCCATGGGTTGGCGCCTGCTGAGCCAGATGAAGCGGAGCCCCTGAACCGCCAGAGTCAGCTTGACCGCGAGCTTTGTCGGGGCATCGCGCGGACACTCTGGGACGAATACCGGCAACCGGCTATGCGCACCCGGACGTCGCAAAGGCCGACGTACTGCGCTATCTGACGCACTACTACAACCGAGTGAGACCGCACAGCTTCAATGACTACAAGACGCCCATGGCTGCAGAAGCAGCCGGGGCGTGAAGAACCTAGACAAGTGTCCAAAATCACTTGACCACTTCAACCTTGAAACGCTTATATTGCACCAGGCCGGCAGGAGGGGCGCTCACCTCTAAGGCCAAAGCGGTGAAGTCTTCACTCACTACAGGACGGGGAGAGTCGGCCTGTGTCGTCACCCACCATACGATACCTACTGCACCCGCTGAGCGGTCAGTTTCGCGAAACGGCCAGGGAGGCGCAGTATCGCCGGGAGATCGCGCCCAGGGTGCGGCTCGAGTCCGGCGTGGCGATCTGCGTGGCGGCGCTGGTCTTCGGCATGTTCGCCATCTCCGACTACCACTACACCGGCGTGAGCACGGAGCTCTATCTGCTGCTCGCCATGCGCCTGATGGTGGTGGTCTCCTGCTTGGTTCTAGCCTTCCTGATCGGTCGCGCGGGCGACTATAACCGCCGGATCTGGCTACACGCCCTGCCCCTCTGGATCCTGGCGACGGGCATCATCCTGATCGTGCCCCTACGGCCCGAGAGCCTCCCCACTCAGGTCACCTCATTGCTGGTGGCCATCATGGCGTTCTACCTGCTGATCCCCAATCTCCTGCCCGTGGTGGCCATCGCCAGCCTCTACCTGAGCGTAGGCTTCCTGACCACGGCAGTGACGGTGGCCGACATCTCTGCCGTGGTCACCCTGCGCATCCTGCTGCTGGTGGTCATGGCCAACGCCGTGGGATTCTTCGCGCTGCTGCGCCTGGAAACGCTGCAGCGCAAGCAGTTCGCGCTCCTTCAGGAAGAGCGTGTGCGGAACCAGCAGCTGATCGAGGAAATCACTCACCGAAAGTCGCTAGAGACCCAGCTGCGCTGGGTTGCCGAACGGGATGAGCTGACGGGCCTGGACGCTCGCAGCCACTTCATGGCGCGCGCCGAGGCAATGCTTCGACATTCGCGACTCGAAAAAGCGCCCTTCAGCCTGTTCATGATCGACGTGGATCATTTCAAGACCATCAATGATACCTGGGGGCACAGCCAGGGCGATCGGGTGCTGACCGCGATCGCGGAGACTTGCAAGCGATCCCTCAGGCCCCAGGATGTGATCGGACGTTTCGGCGGCGAGGAATTTATCGTGGCCCTGCCGAAGACGCGTCGGAAGGACGCACAAATGGTGGCGGAGCGCCTGCAGAGGAAGGTCGCGGAACTACCGATGACGGAGGGCATGTCCGGGCACCGTCTGACCGTTACCATCGGCATCGCCGGGGTTCACGGCGAACAGACGGATCTGGACGCCTTGATCAACCAGGCTGACGAGGCGCTATACGCCGGCAAGCACGGCGGTAGAAACCGGGTCGTGTTGAGCCACGAAGTGAAAGACGAGGATTGAAAGAGAAGATGCAGCTCCTCGGCCCCGCTATCTACATCACCCCCCCCAACAGGCGCGGGCAGCTGCCCCGGTAACGCCATGATGATCTTCGGCAACCAACGGCACCGATGCTACCTCGGTGAGCAGACAGGCGGAAAGGATGGCCAAGCATTGTTGCAGCTCTGTTATCGGGCCTTGGGCCAGTAAGGCGGTGAACATTGAAGAGTCCGTCATGCGCAGGTGGGTGCAGCAACTCCGCCTGGATCGCGGCGGAGTCACGCCCACAAGCTCCCCAGCGTTGACTCCGGAACAGCAACGGGGCGGATGGGCCGTACTGGAGCCGATCAACGCGCGTGCGATCAACCGCATCAATGAGCTGCTGCCTTGGAATCTCTGCGAAGACGTCGCCAAGAATATCGACGGCTTCGCCCTCCGCGCCGACGACCTGCAGGCGCCGGAGGAGGTATCCGGAATAGATCCCGGCGCGGTCGCTGAGCGCGCGGTTACCTGGGCCGCTGTCCACGGCATCCCGCAGTTCCAGCAAGTGGGTGGCCCGCCGGTTGGCGTGTGGCGCGAAGCCAGGCGGCTAAAGGGGGAGCACCAAGGGTTGGTAGAGGAACTCCGGCAGGCGGCGGATAAGCCGGACTGGCCGGCCTATGTGCGGGCTATGGGCGGTCCCATCGGCAAGCGGGCCGCGTGGCCGGTCCGTGTTGCCCGGCTTGAGTGGTGGATGACTCAGACTGGGGAGTTGGTTGCCAATCGGTACGGAGAGCCGGCCCCTCTCAAGCCGTTCGGATTGGAGCATGCCGGGCTGACGATTCCAACGCGCGGATTCTGGGAAATTATGCCAAAGCGAGAATCGAGCGGTCCCTGTCCCCAATACGCCGGTCGCAGCGATACCGACGCCTTCGGCGGTTCCAACTCCCCTTGGAGTTCTGTCAATAACTGTACGGGGGGACCCCATACAGTACCTAGGTTAGACTCAAGCCCATCTCTTCTCACATCTTGGCGTCGGCGTCGCCATGCAGGAACTGAGTATTCAGTCTACCCATCAGCTCCATCGCGCGAGACGCCGTGGTAAACTGCGGTTCGGGCCGAGCCGTGCCGAGGGGTGAAACTGGTGATTCATTGCCGATCAATGTAGTGGCTTAATCATATGGAAGCGAAAAGGCCTTATAGAGGGAAGGGGGATGCGGGAACAGAACCTGAAAGCTAAGCTAATAGACTATTTGCTCCTGCAGCGCCGGGATGAGGCCATTATATCTTGTGAGGTGCCGTTTGCGGATGGTCGAAGGCGTGCTGATCTCATTAGCATTGGAGAGGCCTGTACAGCTTATGAAATTAAGGGAGACCTTGACAACTTGGACAAGCTTTCTGGGCAAATAAAAGATTATCAAGATTGTTTCGAAAAGCTTGTCGTCGTCACAACGCCAAAGCACATAAAATCCGTGAAAGCCGAAGTTCCGAGGAGTGTTGGTATTATCGCGTTCGAGGGTGGAGCATTCGGCGTCGTAAGGAATCCGATCCGCCGTCGGATGCTGAGGAAGTATCCTCTCGTGAGTCTTGTAACTCGTGATGAGCTCGTAGAAGTAGTACGAAATTATGGTACTCAAAGAACACGGCTTGGGAGAGATGTAGCTTCGCTTCGACGTCATCTGGCAGATAAAGCAACTGTTGATGAGTTGAGACAGATGGCGTACCGGAGTCTTTTTAAGCGCTCGCTTCCAAAATATGAGGCGTTCATGAAGAATCGCGGGCAAGTAACTCATCCAGATGATCTTTACTTTCTTACCAACTCTCCTCCGGCCGTGCTGCGGAGTTTCATGGAGGGGCACCAGAGCTCTTTCTGGTAATATGTGTGTTGAGTCTAACCGCAATCCAGAATGAAGGACTTAACCCATTAGGTTCACCTGCGGCCGCTTGTTGAATCTGGTTGTCACCCCAACAGTCTACGCTTTCGTACCAGTCTGTCTCGAGCATTGCTTTAGCAGCGCGAATGTACCCACCATCTTCGCGTCTATAGCGGGTATAGAGATAAGTTTCATCCAAGGACACATCAATCCGAGGAACCCAGGTGCCGCCGCGCACCTGGTAGCGGAAGGGGTGAATCGAGGCGAAGTCTCCATACGTCAGAGGAACGGCGCTCTCCGCAGCTACGGCTCTGTGAAGCGCTACCTCTTCCATGGGTAACTCGCCGTAGTGGTCTTCGCCATGTGGGTGCTGGACTACGGACGATGGGAAGCTTGAGCTAGCCACTGTCACTCCACCTGGGGGGGCGAGCGCCGCAACTTCATTAAGTCGAGCAACAGCCTCGTTCTTTCCATCTCTGAGCTCTGCTTCTGTATGGCCGATATATCCGCAGTCAAGCACTAGAAAAACATTCTCTGTGTTACGAATTCCATCATAGATAGCCTGAAGGTACCGTACACTATTCGCATCACTACTGGCGGTTCGGAAGGCGACTTGGCCAAACTTTCGTTGCAAATTACGAGCTGAATCTACTACATAGCGAAGGTCTTCATCTTCGTATGCATGAACGACTGGACAAATCTGCATGTGGTCATACTGGCAGAGAAAGTTGTACCAATTAGAAAAGCCGTCATCTTCCACCAGAAGCGATTCAATTTGGCTATTAATCAGGCTTTCATGAGTCGTTATGTCAAGTATAAACGGACGTTCTCCAACGACCTCTTCAATACGGCTCATCCGGCGAGCTATATCGCCTTCAGGCACACGGCTAGTGTTGCGGGATTTTGTGAGCTCGAAGACTGGAAAAACCCTATCCTTTACCGAACCAGATAGCTCTTCATATCCTCTGAGCTCCGCATCCGTCGTCTTTATTATTGGTACATAAAGGCTTTCAAAGGGCATCTTCTTCTCTCTATCAATTGAGCCCATGGCCTTTGAATCCAAGCTCCTTGGCCCTTACCCTAACGGCAAGCGCAGATACACCGAAGTATTCTGCAATATCTTCAACTTTAGAGGATTGATCCTTGGCGAAGCGTTTGAACTCTTCTGAAGGCATAAGTAGGCCGGCTGCGAATCTGTTTGCTTCGGTCTCCTCGGGTGAAGTTTGGTCGGATCTGAATAGGGCCTTATCGACAAAGTCCCTATGGTCTCCTCCGCTGTGCAAAATAAAATGCCCAAGCTCGTGTGCTAATGTGAAGCGCTGTCTGCGTGGGTGGTGAAGGCTATTAACCGTAATTATCCAGCCGGTGTCCCCAGCCTTCAAATGCCCGGATATATCGTCCTCTAGCGGACGGCGTTTCAAGCTGACGCCGTAGGCCTGAACTAGTTTGTCTATGTCTAGAGGGACCGTTCTAATGCCATTGGCGGCAGCACTCTTCAGTATCGCCTCTGCTGTTACGGACGATGAAGGCTTGGCAAGCCTAACATTGCGCGACGCAACGCTACCTCGGTCTGGACGTCTCTTGATTACCGCCATTTTCTATTCCTCTAATCTGTAGTGACCTCACTCCCGCAACTGCAAGTCGGCCCCTTGCCCCTCTTCTTCGTCTTGACTTGCGACGCGCCCTTCAAGCTGAAGTAAGCGCTCTTGCAACTCATCCAATTGTTCTGGAGTCCACTGTGACCAGGCTCTCAAGCGGTCATCGAGGTCATTTATATACTGGCGCACCAGCAAACGCTCGTCTTCTGTCGCCGCCTCGGTCATATCCTCAGCCTGATCACGAAAACGCTGGGATTCAAAGAATCTCCTTACAGATTTTTCAGTTGCTCGTTCTGCGGCATCTTCGGCGCGGTCTACAGACACGGTCCGTACATAAGTGAATGCAATGACGCCCAACACAGTCATAATGATGACAAGAGTCTGAATGACGCCGCTGTAGTAGACCGCCATCTGAGAAACAACGTTCTCTGGCGTTAGAACGAAGCCGTTGGCAATCAATCTCTGGAGGTCTAGCAGGTCTGTTTTGGAAGCTTGCTCAAGGTTATCAGCTAACAAAAACCCATGTGCCGAAGCGAACGCATCCTGTATTGGGTGTCCCACCAGCAATGTAACAAGCCCCAGAAAGGCCGCAGTGCCCAGTGCTGCGCCAGTTACTAGTAGCAAGCCCCTGAGCCACAAGGGTAGCCTATTGCCACGGTCGTGACCGTCTTTGGTCTCCGGCACAGCCATTCTCCCACCAATCGCTGGCGCCTGCTCAAATCATGCTCAGCAAGTGCCCTCGATCCGAATAGTAGCAGATATTTGATAATACCTGTATATATGAACAGCGATTTGAGTAGAGGGGTAGTCCTCACCAGTCCAGAAGTACCCGCACGGAAAAATTCCACTGCAATCGCGCAAGTATTAATTGGATGTGTGTGTGGGAAGGTCTACGTCTCGAGTCTCAGAGTTTGAACAGGAATAGGCGTTCGCGTCGGGCCGAGGCTCTTCGATGGGGTCAGAAGAGAATCGCTCGAATTGTCTACTTGGCGTCTACATATTCGGGCCCGTAATTTTATGTTGCCCGCAACACTTTGATTTTATGGTGGGCCCGCCAGGACTCGAACCTGGGACCAAGGGATTATGAGTCCCCTGCTCTAACCAACTGAGCTACAGGCCCTTTGAATTGCCGCGCCAGGGGGTTGGGAGCCCGCCTGGATGAAAACGCCCTGCGACGTGAGACGCCGCAGGGCGGGAGTATAGCGTGAGGTTACCGTGGGGCAAAGGCCGGTTGTCCGGTCTTTGCCTTCGGTTACTGCTCGTCGAGGAAGCTACGCAGGGACTCGGAGCGTGTCGGGTGGCGCAGCTTGCGCAGGGCCTTGGCTTCGATCTGACGGATGCGCTCCCTGGTGACGTCGAACTGTTTGCCGACTTCTTCCAGGGTGTGGTCCGTGTTCATGTCGATGCCGAAACGCATGCGCAGCACCTTGGCCTCGCGTGGGGTCAGGCCGCCGAGCACTTCGCGCACGGCTTCCTTCAGGCCCTCGCGGGTGGCGGAGTCGATCGGGGACATGACCATGATGTCCTCGATGAAATCCCCCAGATGGCTGTCCTCGTCGTCGCCGATGGGCGTCTCCATGGAGATCGGTTCCTTGGCGATCTTGAGCACCTTGCGGACCTTGTCCTCGGGCATTTCCATGCGCTCGGCCAGTTCTTCCGGCGTGGCCTCGCGGCCCATCTCCTGCAGCATCTGCCGGGATATCCGGTTCAGCTTGTTGATGGTCTCGATCATGTGCACCGGGATACGGATGGTGCGGGCCTGGTCCGCAATGGAGCGGGTGATGGCCTGCCGGATCCACCACGTGGCATACGTGGAGAACTTGTATCCGCGCCGGTACTCGAACTTGTCCACGGCCTTCATCAGGCCGATATTGCCTTCCTGGATCAGATCCAGGAACTGCAGACCGCGGTTGGTGTACTTCTTGGCGATGGAGATTACCAGCCGGAGGTTGGCTTCCACCATCTCCTTCTTGGCGCGGCGAGCTTTGGCCTCGCCGATGGACATGCGCCGGTTGATCTCCTTGATCTCGGCGATATCCAGCCCGGTCTTGCGCTCGATGTTGCCGAGCTGTTCCTGGGCGTAACGCACCTTCTCCTGCACTTCGGCGAGACGCTCCACATAGGGGTCGCTGCCCTTGAGCAGGTCGTCCAGCCACACGGTGCTCGCCTCGTTGCCGGGGAAGGACTTGAGGAATGCCTTGCGGGGCATGCCGGCCCGCTTGACGCAGGCTTCCATGGCCACGCGTTCCTGGTGGCGGATGCGCTCCACGGCGGAACGCAGCTGGATGACCAGACGCTCCATGACGCGCGGTGTGAGCTTGATGCCCAGGAACATGGCGGCCATGTCCGCGCGCAGGGCTTTCACCTGCTTGCGGTTGTCGGCGGCCAGCGCTTCCTGGGTGATGTCGTAGAGTTCCTGGATGCGCGAGAACACCTCCCGTGCCTGCTCGGGATCCGGGCCGGTGTCGGGTGCAGGCGAGTCGTCATCGTCATCGTCGTCGGCGTCGGAGCTGTCGTCGTTGGCGGATGCCGCATTGACGGCGACTGGCGCGGTGTTGTCTTCCGGACCGGTGTTGGCGACAGCGGTTTCGTCGTCGGGGGTGCGGAAGTTGGCCACGAAGTCGCTAAGCCGCTGCTCTTCGTTGATGAATTTCTGGTACTCGTCAACGAGCAGACGCGCGGATTCCGGATAGGCGGCCAGGGCGGTGACGACCTGGTCCAGCCCTTCCTCGATACGCTTGGCGAGCAGGATTTCGCCTTCCCGGGTCAGCAGTTCCACGGTGCCCATCTCGCGCATGTACATGCGCACGGGGTCCGTGGTCCGGCCGAACTCGGCATCTACGGCCGCAAGCGCCGCCGCCGCTTCTTCAGCGGCCTCGTCGTCGTCATTGGTGACGGCCGAGTCGTTGAGCAGCAGCGTATCCACATCGGGGGCCACCTCATGTACGGTGATGCCCATGTCGTTGATCATCGAGATGATGTCTTCGATCTGTTCGGGATCGACGATGTCATCCGGAAGATGATCGTTCACCTCGGCGTAAGTCAGGAAGCCCTGTTCTTTGCCTTTGGCGATGAGTTGTTTGATCTGAGACTGCTGATCCTGATTCATAAACCGCTCGCTACCCGGAGGTCGGTGAATTGCGGAAGGCCGAAATTAAACAGGCAATTATAGCGGCAATATAAAGTATTGCCACCGTTCATGCTGGTGGTGTTCAGGAACCCCTGGCGCGCAATAGCCTCAGCCATTCCTGGTGTTCCTCCGCGGACATGTCACCGGCTTCAAGCCGGTGGTGCAGGTACTGCAACCGTTGGTCCGCTACTGCGGATTCAAGTTTCCTGATGCTGTCGAGGAATTCCTCCTCGACGCCGTTCTCGGGAACCATATGGTCCCACGCTGCCACCTTCCAGACTGCGGACTCGTGCTCAGTCCCGCTAAAACGCTCCAGCAGCGCGCTTGCTTTTAGATGCGGGTCGTCATGCAGAATTTCAAGCAATTGCACCAAAAGTGATATTCCGGGCATTTCCAGCGGTGCCAGCCGTGCGGGGTCGCCGACAAGGGTGGCAAGAGCAGGCCGCTGTAACAGCAGGGCAACGGCGATGCGTACCGGAGTGCGCCGCTGACGTGCATCAGCGGCGCGTTTCGGGTTGTTGCGGAGTGGTGGTTCGGTTGGCGTTTCGCGCCCGGCCATGGCCGCCTCCAGATGGCCATGGCTTACGCCGGAGCGCTTTGCCAGCTCCTCCGCCAGCAGGTCGCGGAAAACGCCGGGCGGCACCCGGTTCAGCATCGGCGCCGCACGTTCGATGACCCGCGCGCGTCCGTCCACGCTGCCAAGATTGGTGTCCGTGGCCAGTTCCCGAAACAGAAACTCCGAGAGCGGCGTGGCGTCCTTCAGCAGGGCGCGGAAGCCGTCGGCACCCTGCTGACGCACCAGCGTGTCCGGGTCTTCGCCTTCGGGCAGGAACAGGAAGCGTGCCTGACGGTCGTCGCGCATGGCAGGCAGCACGTTCTCCAGCGCCCGCCAGGCCGCCTGCCGGCCGGCGCGGTCGCCGTCGAAGCAGAACACCACGTCCCTGGAGGTCTGAAACAGGCGGTCCACCTGCTGCGTGGTGGTCGCGGTGCCAAGCGTTGCCACGGCATTGGCAAAACCGTGTTGCGCCAGGGCGACCACGTCCATGTAACCCTCCACCACCAGAATCTCATCCGGGCGCCGGCTTACCTGCAGGCATTCGTAGAGGCCGTAGAGCTCTCGCCCCTTGTGGTATACGGGGGTCTCGGGTGAATTGAGGTATTTCGGTTCGCCGTCGTCCAGTACCCGGCCGCCGAAACCGATGGTGCGGCCCCGGCGGTCACGGATGGGGAACATCACGCGGTCACGGAAGCGGTCGTAGATTCTGCCCTTGTCATTGCGGATGGCCAATCCGGCGGTGACCATCTGTTCCTCGTCGCCGAGTTTGCGCAACAGGTTGTCCCAGCCGGCGGGCGCGTAGCCGATGCCGTAATGCGCGGCGATCTCGCCGCTCAGGCCGCGGCGCCGGAGATAATCCACGGCGCGCCGCTTGTCCGGGTGCTGACGCAGCCAGTGGCCGTATTGCTGAGCCGCCTTGCCAAGCAGCTCGTAAAGCTCGGCGGTGCCGGGGTCGGTCTGGGATTGCGCTTCGCGGGGGATCTCCATGCCGGCATGGCGGGCCAGCGCCTCAACGGCCTCCGGAAAGCCCAGCCGGTCGTATTCCATGACGAAGCGTATGGCATGGCCGTGGGCGCCGCAGCCGAAGCAGTGATAGAACTGCTTGCCGGGGCTGACGGTGAACGATGGCGTTTTCTCGGTATGGAAGGGGCAGAGGGCCTGGTAGTTGCTCCCGGCCTTTTTCAAGGTCAGCCGCGCACCGATCACCTCGACGATATCCGTCCGGTTCAGCAAGGCGTCTATGAATGGTTCGGGAATGAGCCCGGCCATGGATCTCCGGTATGGCTGCGTGTCACGTGCCCGGCCGGGCCGCTACGGCCGGCAGGGTCTGCCGAACAATTTAGCGTACTGTCGAGATGAGAAAAACGCCGCGGTTGATTTGCGGATGGACCGCGGTCGGCTTATCCGTGACGGCGTTTCTGAAATTCGGGGCGGTTCAGCTGCCCAGGCGGGCCTTGATGCGGGCGCTGACGGCGGCCATGTCGGCGCGGCCCTGGAGCTTTGGCCTGAGCAGGCCCATTACCTTGCCCATGTCCTTCATCGAGGCCGCTCCGGTGTCGGTCACGGCCTGTTCGATCAGTGCGTCGATCTCGGTATCGGACAGGGGCTGCGGCAGGAACTCCTGGATAATCTCCAGTTCGTAGCGTTCCTGTGCCGCCAAGTCGTCGCGGCCATGCGTCTCATACTGGCTGATGGACTCCTGGCGCTGCTTGACCTGTTTGCTGAGCAGGGCGATCACCTGGTCGTCGTCGACAGTGATCCGTTCGTCCACTTCCCGCTGCTTGATGGCGGCGGTGAGCAGGCGCAGCACGCCCAGGCGCTTGCGGTCGCCCGCGCGCATGGCAACCTTGACCGCATCGAGAATGCGGTTCTTGAGTTCGCCGTTATCGCTCATTGAAGAGGTTCCGGAACAGTGTCTGCGAAACTCAGTATAGACGCTCGCGGCGCTGGGTCTCGCGGGACAGGCGCTTGAGGTGGCGCTTTACAGCGGCAGCAGCCTTGCGCTTGCGCACCTGGGTGGGTTTCTCGTAATGCTCGCGGCGGCGGACTTCGGACAGGACGCCGGCCTTCTCGCAGGACCGCTTGAAGCGGCGCAGGGCCACCTCGAAATGTTCGTTTTCTCGCACCTTCACATTCGGCATGCGGACGTTCACCTTCTTTATTGCCTGGTTGACCGGTAAGCCGGGCCCCCGGTGTGGGCGCGTTATTCTAATCGGGCTCTGCCGTGAATACAACATACGCGCTTCGCTAAGCTGCTGAAGGCGCTTCGAGTTACACTTGCCCGTATGTTGATCGCATGCCCTGGGGAGTGCTGAGCAGATGCGCGTATTGGGAATAGAAACCTCCTGTGACGAGACCGGGGTGGCCGTCTATGCGTCGAAGGGCGGCCTGCTTGCCCACGCCGTCTACAGTCAGGTGGAGTTGCACGCGGCCTACGGCGGCGTGGTGCCGGAACTGGCCTCCCGGGATCATGTGCGCAAGCTGTTGCCACTGGTGGAGCAGGTGCTGACGGAAGCCGGAATGAGCCGGCGGGACCTGGACGGCATTGCCTACACCCGTGGTCCGGGCCTGGTCGGTGCATTGCTGGTGGGCGCCTCGTTTGCACGGAGCCTGTCCTGGGCACTGGATGTTCCGGCCGTTGGCATTCATCACATGGAGGCCCACCTGCTCGCGCCCATGCTGGAGGAATCTCCTCCGGCCTTTCCGTTCGTCGCGCTGCTGATCTCCGGTGGCCACACCATGCTGGTGCAGGTCGCCGGGGTGGGGCGTTACCGGCTGCTGGGCGAATCCGTCGACGATGCCGCCGGTGAGGCCTTCGACAAGACGGCCAAGTTACTGGGGTTGTCCTATCCGGGTGGGCCGGCGCTGGAGAAACTGGCGCGGGAGGGTGCGTCCGGCCGATTCCGTTTTCCTCGGCCGATGACCGACCGGCCCGGCCTGGATTTCAGTTTCAGCGGCCTGAAGACCCACGCCCGCAATACCGTGCTCGCGCATGAGGGCGACCCGGGTGCCCGTGCCGATATCGCCCGCGCCTTCCAGGACGCGGTTGCCGATACGCTAGCGATCAAATGCCGCCGGGCCTTGCAGGAGGCGGGTTCGCGGGCACTGGTGGTGGCCGGCGGCGTCAGTGCGAATCAGGCTATTCGCCGGCGGTTGGGGGAGATGGCGGCAGCGGAAAAGGCCACGGTGCATTACCCCCGCCAGGAGTTGTGTACGGACAACGGCGCCATGGTCGCGTATGCGGGCTGGTTGCGCTTGCAGGCTGGTGAGCGGGGGGATCTGTCCTTTGATGTATTGCCTCGGTGGCCGCTGGCCGGTCTCACGGCGCCGGCGGGCGAGGCTGCGTAACACACCGGCTTTCAGCCCACTTTTTTTCTGCCGATCTTGTTCTCGGTGCCGTTGATCAGGTTGCGGATGTTGCTGCGGTGGCGCCAGAGGGTGGCGGCGGTGATCAGCAGCATGGCGACAACGACGGCTGTGGGGGCGCCGAATACCCATAGCCAGACCGCGGCCAGTAAAAAGGAGGTCATGCCGGCCAGGGAGGAATACCGGAACATGGCCGCCATCAGCAGCCAGACCCCTCCGGTTACCAGCAGCGCCTGCCAGGACCAGGCCAGCAGAACGCCCAGCCCGGTGGCAATGCCCTTGCCGCCGCGAAAGCCGAAAAACACCGGGAACAGATGGCCGAGAAAGGCCGCAAGGCCCACGCCTGCCACGGTGATCGGCGCCATGTCCAGCGCCATGGCCAAAGACACCGGCAGGGTTCCCTTTAGAAAATCCCCCGTCAGTGTCATGGCGGCGGGCATCCGGCCGCCGAGGCGCAGTACGTTGGTGGCGCCGGGGTTGCCCGAGCCCTGCTGACGCGGGTCCGGCAGGCCGAGCAGGCGGCAGGTCAGGATGGCGGCTGAGATGGAGCCGAACAGGTAAGCACCGACGACGAAGAGTATGTCCACAATCATGGCGGTATTGAACGGCTGCGGAGGCGGTGGGTCAAGCGCGGCAGCATCGGGGCTGGCCGGAGGCAAGGCCGGGCCGGTATCATCTGACCCCCTTTATCGGAAGTTCAGAGCGCTCCTTATGGACATTGTAACGATCAGCGAGTTGCAGGTGGATGCCATCATCGGCGTGCACGCGTGGGAGCGCCGCGTGCGGCAGAAAGTGATACTGAACCTGGAACTGGGGACGGAAAGCGGCCCCGCCGCTGCCAGCGATGCCATTGAGGACGCACTGGATTATTCAGCGGTCACCGCGTCCGTGACCAGGCTGGTAGTGGAAGCGGACTGCCGGCTGCTGGAAACGCTGGCCGAGCGCGTCGCCGCGCACCTCGTGCAGGACTACGGCGTGCCCTGGCTGCGGCTGGAGCTGCGCAAGCCCGGCGCCGTGTCGAACGCGCGGTATGTCGGCGTCATCATAGAGCGTGGCAGCCGGGGCTGACCATGGTACGGGTTTATGTGGGCATCGGCAGCAATATTGACCCTGACCGGCAGGTGCGCCTGGCACTCGGGACTCTGCGCGCACAGTTTGGCCCGCTGGTGATCTCGCCGGTTTACCGCAGCAAGGCCCTGGGCTTCACCGGCGATGACTTCTACAACCTGGTGGTCGGGCTGGATACCTCCATGGCACCCATGGAGCTGGCCGACACCCTGCGCCGCATTGAAGCCGACCACGGCCGGGTGCGAACCCGGGACAAGGCCATTGCCCGCACGCTCGATCTTGACGTCCTCACCTATGGCGATCAGATTTTGCACGAGGGCCGCCTGGTGCTGCCGAGAAGTGATATTACGCGCTATGCGTTCGTGCTGCGGCCGCTGGCCGATATCGCGCCTGACGAGCGCCACCCGGCGCTCGGTGTACGCTATAGCGATCTCTGGGCGGGGTTTGACGCCGCCGCCCATCCCCTGGAACGCATTCGGCTTGATCCGGAAGACGCTGATGGTCAGCAAGCATGACGCCGCCCGATCCTGATCCCGGCCAGCTCCCGGCCGACTGGCCGGCCCCGTCCGACGATGCCATGGAACATTGTCGTCGGCTGGCCCGCCGGCTGGGGGAACGCATCACCGCCAACGACGGCTGGATCAGTTTCCATGACTGGATGGAAGCGGCCCTGTACGCACCAGGGCTCGGCTACTACAGCGCCGGCGCCAGGCGGTTCGGCCCGGCCGGTGATTTCATCACCGCGCCCGTCATCTCTTCCCTGTTCGGCTGGACCCTGGCGCGCCAGTGCGCCCAGGTGCTGGCGGATTGCGGCGGCGATACCATTCTCGAGTTCGGCCCTGGAGACGGTGATCTGGCGGTGGACGTGCTGCAGGAACTGCAGCGCATGGATGCCCTGCCGGCCCGCTATCTGCTGCTTGAGCGCAGCGGCACGCTGCGAGCACGGCAGCAGGAGCGGCTGCAAGATCTGCCGGTTGACATTGCCAGCCGCGTGCAATGGCTGGACCGCTTGCCCGAGACGCCCATACGCGGCGTGATGCTGGCAAATGAAGTCGCGGACGCGCTGCCGGTGCAGCGCTTTCACCGCACGGCGGATGGCGTGGCGGAACTGGGCGTCACCCTGGAGAAGAATCGCTTTGCCTGGGCTGAACAGCCCGCCGACACCGCGCTTACCGATTCAATTGCCGCCCTCGAGGGTGATCTCGGCCGAGCGCTGCCCGCGGATTATATTTCCGAGTTCAGCCCCCAACTGGCGGGCTGGATGGGCGCGTTGGCTGATGCGCTGGAAGCGGGCGTGGCGCTGATCGTGGATTACGGCTACCCCCGCCCTGACTATTACTTGCCCGAGCGCCGCGAGGGTACGCTCATGTGCCATTACCGGCACCGCGCCCATGGCGATGCACTGCTGTTGCCGGGTTTGCAGGACATCACGGCCTTTGTCGATTTCACGCTTGCCGCCGAAGGCGCCTTTGCCGCCGGGCTGGAGGTGGTCGGCTACACATCCCAGGCGCACTTTCTGATGGGGGCTGGATTGCCGGAGGTCTTGCAGACGCACGCCGAGATCGGCACGCTGGAACAGGTCCGGCTGGCTCAGCAGGCGAAAACGCTGATGATGCCGGGGGAAATGGGCGAGCGCTTCCAGGTGCTGGCGGTGGGGAGGGAGTTGCCAGGGCAATTATCCGGCTTTTCCCTGTATAATTACCTGCATCGGCTTTGATCAGGATCGCCGAATAAGCTGAAACGGATCATTTTTGTACGCGGCCTGATATCACCTGGTGTTTAATAGGGCCGTGACCAGGGAGTCTGGTGGACTTGTCAGCAATGAGCAGCAATGGCGAACAGCGTCGTGTTCTGATGGTGGACGGCCTTCCGGCATCGGTGGCAGTCGCGCGCGCTATTCTTGAGCCCGATGGGCATGCCGTCATTGTTGCCGAAAGCGGTCGCGCCGCCCTGGAGCTTGCTCGCCGCGATACCTTCGACGCCTTCCTGCTGGACCTGGAGGACGCCTCCATGGACGGTGTGGAGCTCTGCCGCCTGGTGCGAGCGGAGCCCGGCTATTACCTGACCCCTCTGCTTGCAGCCACGGAAAGTGAAGACCGCGAGCTCTGGCGTCGGGCCTATGCCGCCGGCTGCGATGATGTGCTACGCAAACCGCTTGAGCCGATCGTGCTGGAAGCCAGGCTCAAGAACCTGATGGAGAAGACGCTCTACGCCCAGGAGCTTGAGCGGGTGCGCGCCAATCTGGCCCGCTACGTGTCTCCGCGGATCCGGCAGATCCTGCAGGCGGTGGCACCGGGGCAGGGCTTGCCCGCGCCGGAGGAGCAGCGGGCCTGCATTCTGTTTTCCGATATTCGTGGCTTTACCGCGATGGCGCAGAGCATTCCGGCGGAGACGCTGTTCGCCACCGTCAGCCGTCAGTTGGGTGCTCAGGTTGAATCCGTCTATGCCCATGGCGGTTATGTGGACAAGTTCGGGGGCGATGGCATCATGGCGGTCTTCGACGGTGAAAACATGGCGCGCAACGCCTGCGCCTGCGCCCTGGAAATCATGCAATCGAGCCGGGAGATGTCCGGCGAAGACGGGCCGGAGCTGATTCCGCTGGGAATCGGCATCCACGTAGGCCCGGTCATGGCAGGCAATATCGGTACCGGCGAGCATCTGGACTACACGGTGATCGGCAATACCGTCAATCTGGCCGCACGGCTCTGCGGCTATGCCCAGCCCATGGATATCGTGGTTTCCGATGCGGTGCGCGAGGCGCTGGGCGAGGTCGAAGGCATGACCTGCTCCGACCCCCGGTATGCGAAAATCCGCGGTCTGTCCGGTGAGGTCACTCTTTTCCGTCTTGACCGTCCGTCCCGGGCGGTGGCCGGCTGACTATCGCGCCGCGCGCTTCACCGATTTGCTGCAGCCGTGCGCGGCGCACCGCTTCGGCGATGGCCTTGCCCTGCAACCCTTCCTTCGCAAACTGCCCGCCATCCACGGTTGCCGCACGGGCCAGGCACTCGGCCAGTCGTTCGGCCTGAGGATAGGGCCGCTCCTCCAGGCCGGTGCGCCCGCGCGCGTCTGCCTCGCAAGCCAGCAGGAACTGCTGAAAGCGCTCCGGCCGGCGAAAGGCGTCCGCCGATTCCAGCAGGCGCAGAATGGTGTCCGGCCGCAGTTCCAGGGCTCGGTGACAGTTGAGATGTTCACGCGTCACCAGCACGGCGAGGTCCCGCGTGTTGCGGGGCACGCGGTAACGTTCGCACAGTGCTTTCACCAGAGGTACCCCCCGGTGCTCATGTCGCAGGTGGCGGGGCCATTCCTGCCGGGGTGTGGCGCCCTTGCCCAGGTCGTGGACCAGGGCCGCGAAGCGCACATCCAGGCCACCGCCCAGCCGCACGGCCTGCTGAAGCACCAGCAGGGTGTGCTCACCGGTATCGATCTCCGGGTGATGCTCGGGTGACTGAGGGACGCCGAACAGCGCATCCAGTGCGGGAAACAGCCTGGCCAGCGCGCCGCAGTCCCGGAGCACGCGTATGAAGACATCCGGACGATCCTCGCCCAGCGCCCGTGACAGTTCCTGCCATACCCGTTCAGGCACCAGGCTGTCCACCTCACCGTCGTCGACCATGCGGCTCGCCAGCGCCAGCGTTTCCGTGGCCGGTTGAAACCCGAGCGGTGCATAACGGGCGGCAAAGCGTGCCAGCCGCAGGATGCGCACCGGGTCTTCGGCGAAGGCATCGGACACGTGCCGCAGAACCCGGTTGCGGAGATCCGTGTGACCATCGAAGGGGTCCACCAGTGCGCCGTCCGGGGTCTGCGCCATGGCATTGACGGTCAAATCCCGTCGCTGCAGGTCCTGCTCCAGGGTGACGTCCGGGGCCGCATGCATGGTGAAGCCGTGATAGCCGGGGCCGGTCTTGCGCTCGGTGCGCGCCAGGGCGTACTCCTCGGCGGTGCGAGGGTGGAGGAATACCGGGAAATCCTTGCCGACCGGCTTGAATCCCCGGCGCAACATTTCGTCCGGCGTGGTGCCGACGACGACCCAGTCGCGCTCGGTCACGGGGCGGTCGAGCAGCTGATCGCGTACCGCGCCTCCGACCAGATAGATGTCGAGTCCGTGTGTGGTGGTGTCGGCTGTCATGTCACCCTCAGCGCCGCGCGGTGCGCCGGAACTGGTTGTACTGCATGCGCGTGCGGCGCGATGACAGGTAGCCCGGCACGACGGCGTCGATCGCGGTCGGGTGAATGCCGAGATCCGCCAGTCCGCCATGGCTGCAGACGTTATCCACGGTTGCTGACAGGTAGTTATCCATGGAATACGGCTTGCCCGGCACCCGTTGCATTACCCGTGCCTGCAGTTTCGACAGGCCATCGCCGCAGCCGAAGATGATGCGTTTGAGGCCGGCAATACGCGCGGTGTACTCCACCAGCTCCCGCATCGTGTAGACCTCCGGCCCGCAGAGCTCGTAGCTGCGGCCGAAGCTGGCGCGCTCGGTCAGGCAGCGGGCAAAGGCCTCGGTGACATCGCCGACGAAAACCGGGGCAAACCGGGCGTTGGGTGTCGGCAGCGGGAACACCGGCGCCATGCGCAGCAGATTGACGAAGCGGTTGAAGAAGCTGTCGTCGGGGCCGAACACCACGGAGGGCCGGAATACGGTCACCGCAAAATGCGGGGCCTGGGCTTCCAGTGCCAGCCGCTCGCCCTCGCCCTTGCTGCGCTGATAGTGACTGGGGCCGTTTTCGGCGTCGGCACCCAGCGCGCTCATCTGCACGAAACGGCTGACTCCGGCCGTATGACAGGCTTCGATAACGGTGCGGGTCAGGTCGACGTGGACACGGCGAAAACCACTGCCGTCAAAGCCCTTCTCGTTGAGAATGCCGGTCAGGTTAATGACGGCGTCCATGCCGGTAAACTGCTCAACCAGCGCGTCGCGATCGAAAATGTCGGCCTCGATCAATTCCAGCCCCGGGACCACCAGCAGATGCCGGTTGCGCTCGCGGCTGCGGGTCAATACCCGGCTGTCGATGCCGTCCTCCCGGAGCCGGTTGACCAGGTGGCCACCGATAAAACCGGTGCCTCCCAGAATACAGACGCGTTGCATACGCATTTCATTACTCCTGTGGCGCGTAATCCTGAAGTGAGAGCGTCATTGTAATGGAAGCAGGCGCATGCGTTGGCATTGCACCGCCTATGGGCCGCCTGTCGCCGCCATTCTCGGCCCGCAAATGCGGTATGGTGGCCGCTGTTGCCGGCACCGGGGGGGTGAAGTGGGCGCGATCGTGATTTATTTGCTGGCCGGCTGTGTGTCGGGCTTTCTGTCGGGCCTTTTCGGGGTGGGCGGCGGCGCCGTGATCGTGCCGGTGCTGTTGCTGGTGTTCACGGCCCAGGGCGTATCCGCCGACGTCATGATGCACATGGCGGTAGCCGGCTCGCTGGCGGTGATCATGATTACCTCGGTGTCATCGATCCGGGCCCACTGGGGGCATGACGGCGTGCTCTGGTCGGCAGCCTTGCGGCTGACTCCGGGTATCGTCGGCGGCGCCCTGCTGGGAGCCTACCTTGCAGACAGCATGAGCGCCGGGCTGTTGCAGCTGGTGTTTGCCGTATTTCTGGTGACGATGGCCGTGAAAATGGGCCTGAATCTTCGCCCGCGGGTTGCCGGCACCTTGCCCGGCACGGCCGGGCTGCTGCTGGTCGGCAGCGCGATCGGCCTCTTATCCGCCCTCGTGGGCGTTGGCGGCGGTGCATTGACGACCCCGTTTCTATGCCGCTGCGGGGTGGCGATCCGGCAGGCGGTGGGCACGTCCGCGGCTTGCGGTTTCCCTATTGCCGCCGCCGGCACGCTCGGGTACATGGTCACCGGTTGGAACAACCCCGCGCTGCCACCCCTGACTACCGGTTATGTCTACTGGCCGGCAGTGGCCGGCATTGCCCTGGCCGGGGTGCTGGTGGCACCCCTGGGTGCCCGGCTGGCGCATCGGCTGCCTCAGCTGGCGCTGCAGCGGATGTTTGCGATATTCCTGGCCGCGGTGGCAGTGAAGCTGATGGTGGGGTGATCGGTCGCATGACCTCCGGCGGTCGTGATTGCCGCCGGAGGGTGGTCTCTTCCTAGAACTGCAGCCGGATGCCGGCGTGCGGGCCATCATCGATCAAGGTGTCACGGAATTCGTTGGAGTGAACCTTGATGCGGCGGTAGCCCAGGAAGGCGTGGGCGCCGCGGGTGACTTCCGCTTCCAGCCGGACCATGACGTCAGTGACCCGCTTGGCGTTACCGCTGGTGGTGATCGTGGGGGAAAGGTAGCCCTGCAGTATGATCGACATGGGGATGCCGGCGGGGATGCCGATGCCGATATCGCCTCCGAGCCCCAGCGCACCGACTGTCTTGTCGGCCCTGTCCAGGTCCGCGACATAGGCCTTGGCGCCGACACCGAAGGTCACCGGTTGCCAGCGGCCCGAGCCACGGTTGTTCACCTGCAGGAAAAGGGTTCCCATCAGGTCGTCTTCGTCGTTGAAAAGAATGCCGCCGCCGAAGCGGCTGTTCTGGCTGGCGTCTGGCGAGGTGCGCCCCGCAGCCAGTACCTCCGCCATTTCGTCGCTGACGGCAAACTCGAGTTCCGAAGCCTGGCTGGCGGCGGTGGTGGCGGCAAACAGCATGGCGGCAATAGCGCAGCGGCGAAGCATTGGTCGTCTCCTGGTGATTCTGGTGGCTCCGGCAGGGGTTTCTTCCGGTGAGCCTATTAGAAAGCCTGATGTGCCTGGCTTCAAGACGTCGTGCTTACGCAACAGTGCATTCCGCAGCCTCTACCCGGTCGGTCGTGACCGCCGGGGTAGAGGCGTGATCAGGCCTCCCGCAACATTTTTTCCAGATAATGGATATTGGTGCCGCCGGCCTGAAAGTTGGGGTCGGCGAGAATGTCCTGATGCAGTGGAATATTGGTCTTGATGCCGCCGATCACCACCTCCGACAGCGCGGTACGCATACGCGCGATGGCGGATTCGCGGCTGTCGCCCCAGGCGATGATCTTGCCGATCATGGAATCGTAATAGGGCGGGACCACATAACCGGTATAGATATGCGAATCGACGCGGATGCCTGGGCCACCCGGCGCGTGATACTGGGTTATCTGTCCGGGCGAGGGCAGGAACTTGACCGGGTCCTCGGCGTTGATGCGGCACTCGATGGCGTGGCCGGTGAAATGGATATCCTCCTGGCTGTAGCGCAGCGGCATGCCGGCGGCGACGTTGATCTGTTCCTTCACCAGGTCGACGCCGGTAACGAGTTCGGTTACCGGGTGCTCCACCTGGATACGGGTGTTCATTTCGATGAAGTAGAACTCGCCGTCCTCGTACAGAAACTCGAACGTCCCCGCGCCGCGATAACCGAGTGTCCGGCAGGCTTCGGCACAGCGTTCGCCGATGAATGCGCGCTGTTCCGGCGTTATGCCTGGCGCCAGACTTTCTTCGATCACCTTCTGATGGCGGCGCTGCATCGAGCAGTCGCGCTCGCCCAGGTGGATGGCGTGGCCATGGCTGTCCGCCAGCACCTGAATCTCCACGTGGCGGGGATTGACGAGGAATTTTTCCATGTACACGGTGGCGTTGCCGAACGCCGTGCGCGCTTCGTTCTTGGTAACGGACACGGCGCCCAGCAGGTCTTCCTCGTTATGCACCACGCGCATGCCGCGGCCGCCGCCACCGCCCGCGGCCTTGATGATGACCGGGTAGCCGATCTCCCGCGCCAGCCGCAGGTTGCGCCCTTCGTCCTCGTCGAGCGGCCCGCCGGAGCCGGGTACGCAGGGAATGCCGGCCTTCAGCATGGCCTTGATTGCCGATACCTTGTCGCCCATGAGACGAATGGTTTCCGCCCGCGGGCCGATGAAGATGAAGCCGGAGTGCTCTACGCGCTCCGCGAAATCGGCGTTTTCCGAAAGGAAGCCGTATCCGGGGTGGATTGCGTCCGCCGCCGTCACTTCCGCGGCACTGATAATGGCGGGAATGTTCAGATAGCTGTCAGCGGATGAAGCCGGGCCAATGCAGACGGTCTCGTCGGCCAGGCGCACGTGCTTGAGGTCGCGATCCGCGCTGGAGTGAACAGCCACGGTGCGGATGCCAAGTTCACGGCATGCGCGGAGGATGCGGAGGGCAATCTCGCCGCGGTTGGCAATGAGGACTTTTTCCAGCATGGGGGTGATCCGGGTTATTGAATAATGAACAGCGGCTGGTCGTACTCCACCGGCTGGCCGTCTTCGAGAAGAATCGCGGCGACGGTTCCTTCCTTGTCGGATTCAATCTGGTTGAGCATCTTCATGGCCTCGACGATGCACAACGTATCGCCCACCTTGACCCGCTGGCCGACATCGACAAAGGCCTTGGCGCCCGGCGCCGGCGCGCGGTAGAAGGTGCCGACCATCGGCGAGCGGACGCTGTGTCCGTTCGGCAGCCCGCCTTCCGGCTCTTCGGTCAGATCGGGGGCGGGTGTTGCCGGCGCGGCAGGTTCCGGCGCGGCGTACATGCCCGGGTGCTGCTGCATCATGGGGGCGTGCATCTGCGCCACTTGCATGCCATTGCCGCGGCTGATGCGGACGGATTCCTCGCCTTCCCGGATCTCGATCTCGTTGATGCCGGATTCTTCCAGCAACTCGATGAGGCGCTTTATCTTACGGATATCCATGAACGACCTATCTCTTGTTTGCTGCCAGGTAGTGCGCGGCGGCGTCGACGGCGAGTTCGTAGCCATGAGCCCCGAAGCCGCAGATGACGCCTGCGGCTACGTCCGACAGCCATGACTGCCGGCGAAAGGCCTCGCGCGCATGAATGTTTGACAGGTGTATCTCGATAAAGGGCAGTGCGGTACCGAGCAGAGCATCCCGAAGCGCCACGCTGGTGTGCGTATAGGCCGCCGGGTTGATGATGACGAATTCCACACTGTCACGTGATGCCTGGTGAATGCGGTCCACCAATGCGCCTTCGCCATTGCTCTGGAAGGTATCGATGCTCAGCCCCAGACCCTTGCCCCGTTCCGTCAGGCGCCGGTTGATGGCGTCCAGCGTGTCGGTGCCGTATACGGCGGGCTCACGGGAGCCCAGCAGGTTCAGATTTGGTCCGTGGACCACCAGGACCTTGCGCATGTACCCCCCAAACGACAAGCCGCCGGTAATCATCCGGCGGGCACCAGTAAAGAGTTTGAAGGAAACGTTTGCGGGTGTCTACATATCCCCGCCGTTTTTGGGACGTTCGCCGCAGTTTGTTACGGGTTAGGATGTGACGAAGCCGTCATTTCGTGATGCCGCGAGGGGTGCTCTGATGGCTGAGCGCGTGTCAGAGGTGCGGCAGAATAGCGGGTTCCAGGGTTTCCCGGTCCACTTCACGGGCGAACTTCTGCACGATGAAGCCGTCTCGGTCGATGATCACCGTATAGGGCAGGGTTCCGAGTTCATTGCCGTAACGTTCGCCGATCTCGTTGGCGTCGTGTACACCGATCAGGCTGGGGTAGTTCATGGACAGCTCGTCGTGGAAACGGCGGGCGTCGGCCAGCCGGTCCACGGCCACGCCGACGAACTGCAAACCACGATCTCCATACGCGTCCTGGAGATCCACGAACATGGGGATCTCGTGCACGCAGGGTGGGCACCAGCTGCCCCAGAAGTTCAGTACCACGACCTTGCCGTCCCACTCGGATATGTTGCGTTCCTCGCCGTCCAGGTCCGGCAGGGTGAATTCCGGGCGCTGTTCCGGGCCGCGCTCTGCCCAGGCCTGCCAGCCGAAATAGCCGCCTATCCCGGCGCCGGCGCCCAGGACCACGGCAAGTGCAAGCAGCAGCGGAGTGGAAAAGCGTGTCATCAGAGCGTGTCCGTCCTGAGCGCGTGGCCGGCCACGCGGCTGAATTCTTCCGGCGGCATGAAACCGATCACCCGGTAGTCCCGCCGTTCGTGGCCGTCCGGGCCGTAGAAAATCACCGCCGGCGGCAGGAATACGTTGAGGTGGCTGAGCAGCGCCTTGTCGGCGCTGTTCATGGCGGTGACGTCCACCTTTAGCTTGAGGCTGTCGGCTGTGGCCTGACGCACGGCGGGATCGGGGAAGGTGCTCTGCTCCAGTTGTACGCAGTAGATGCACCAGTCCGCATAGACATCGAGCATGACGCTGCGGCCGTCCGCGCTTGCCCGGCGCACGGCAGCCTGAAGTTCATCCACCGTGGCGACTTTCTGCCAGGAGACGGACTGCTGTTGGCCGGTACCCTGCACCAGCGGTTGCAAAGGCTGCCAGAAACTGTGCCCGCCTGACGCGGCACCGACCAGCAGAACCGCGCCCCAGATAACGAGCACCGCGCTCACGAATAGCCGGGCCCTCGGCGCGAGGCCGCCGCTTGCGGCTCGCAACGGGCCGCCCAGCCAGACCGCTGTGCCGATCAGCAGCGCGGCCCAGAGACCGAGCGTCACCTGGTCCGGGATAAAGCGGTCGAGCATCCAGATGGCGACGCCGAGAAAGACAATGCCGAACACCCGGCGGACCGTGACCATCCATGGCCCGGCTCGCGGCAGCCAGTGGCCGGCCGCCGTGCCCAGCAGCAACAGGGGTAAACCCAGGCCATTACCCATGGCGAACAGGGCCAGGCCGCCCAGCCATGCATCGCCGGTGTTACTGATGAACACCAGCGCGGCAACCAGCGCCGGGCCGGAGCAGGCGCCGACGATCAGTGCCGAGAGCATGCCCATGATGCCGGCGCCAATGAAGGTGCCGCCCCGCTGGCGACGTGCCAGGTTGTCCAGCCGTGTCTGCACGGCGGCAGGCATCTGCAGCGTGAAGACGCCGAACATTGCCATCGCCAGGGCCACGAATACCGCGGCAAAACTGCCAAGTACCCAGGGGCTTTGCAGGTCCGCCTGGATCGCCGAGCCGCTGAGCCCGGCCGCGACGCCCGCGAGGGCGTAGGTCAGGGCCGTGGCCTGGACGAAGATCAGGGATAGAAGTAGCGCTCTGCCGCTGTTGCGACGCGCGTCGCCGGCAATGATGCCGGAGAGTATCGGGATAAGCGGGTACAGGCAGGCGGTAAAGGCCAGGAGCAAGCCGGCGCTGAAGAAGCCGGCCAGAATCAGCGGCAGGTTGCCGCCGCTCAGCAGCGCCCCGAGCCGGTCGCCGGCCTGAAGCGGCATGCCTCCTCCGCCCCCTCCGCTACTGACACCGGCGGTCCGGGTACCGCCGGCCATGTCGAACTCGCTATGCATGGGCGGATAACAGAGGCCGCTATCGGCGCAGCCCTGATAGCCGGCGGTGAGAACGACGTCACCGGCAGCCGGCTCGGCCAGGCGGATGTAGACCTCCAGCCTGCCGTAGTAAACCTCCATGGCCCCGAAGTTGGGGTCGTCCTTCTGCTCGCCGGCCGGCAGCTCGTAGCCGGCGATGTCCGCGCCCTGTACCTGGAAGCTCAGCCGGTCACGGTAGAGATAGTAGCCATCGGCGGTGTTCCAGCGGGCGATGATGACATCGTCGCCAACCAGTTCGGCGGAAAACGGGAATGCCTGTTCGGGCGGTAACAGTTCGTCGCCGCTGCCCCGAAACAGGCTGAGCAGACTCCCGCCGCCGCGGTTGTCGTCATAGATGGGGGCTTCGCCGGTTGCACCGGGCTGCGATTGTGCCGCGGCCGGCGCGGAAAACCCGGCAAGCAACAACAGCAGGCAGAGGCCGTGGAACAGCGCGCGGGTCATGGGTATCTCGACAGCCCTCGGGTAAGGCGGGAACGGGTGTTGTTCATTGGTTTATGTGCCTGCCCGATCAGCCGTTCCGGCCGGCGGTCTGGTAAGTCACCCAGGCCAGGTAGTCATTCAGGCCGGCTGTGACAGGGACCGCTATTATTTCCGGAAGTTCATCGGGGTGCAGGCGCAGAACGGTCTCCTCCAGTTTGCGCCAGGCCGGTCGTGTTGTCTTCATGAGCAGCAGCCATTCCTGATCCCGGTGTACCTCGCCCTTCCAGCGATAGACCGAGACCAGGCCCGGCACAATGTTAACGCAGGCGGCCAGGCAGTCGTCGACCAGCGTGTCGGCGATTTCCGTGGCGATATCCATGCTGGGGCAGGTGGCCAGTCCGACCAGATGCTCGGTGCTCATGTCTGGTGTATCTCCGGCTGTGCGTTTGACCCGGGGCTGCCCGGGGCACCCTGGCCCTTGAAGTGTACCAGTGGGGGCCCCACATCGACCACACGCCGGGCAGCATAGTTGGTCGACAGAGCAGACTTGCTATTGACAGTGGCTGATCCGTGATTATGATTAGCACTCACCAGCGGTGAGTGCTAACAACACCCGCTCAGGTTAAAAGATCAATCAACACCCCAGGAGAGAATCCAGATGAATATTCGTCCGTTGCATGATCGCGTGATCATCAAGCGCATGGAAGAAGAACGCACGACGCCGGGTGGCATCGTGATCCCGGACAGCGCTACCGAGAAGCCGATCAAGGGTGAGGTCATTGCCGTCGGCAAGGGCAAGTCCACCGACAGCGGCGAGATCAAGCCGCTCGACGTCAAGGTTGGCGACACGGTGCTGTTCGGCAAGTACTCCGGTACCGAAGTCAAGATGGACGGCGAGGAACTGCTCGTCATGCGTGAAGACGACATCGTGGCGGTGATCGAGGGCTAGTCCCCGGCGACCCCGCCCCGCAACCGTTTTACGTAACAACCGAATATCAGAGGAATTACGAACATGGCAGCAAAAGACGTACGCTTCGGTGATGATGCCCGCCACCGCATGGTCGCGGGTGTGAATATCCTGGCCAATGCGGTCAGGGTGACTCTCGGCCCCCGTGGCCGCAACGTGGTCCTGGAGAAAAGCTTCGGCGCCCCCACCGTGACCAAGGACGGCGTGTCCGTGGCCAAGGAAATCGAACTGAAGGACAAGTTCGAGAACATGGGTGCGCAGATGGTCAAGGAAGTTGCTTCCCAGACCTCCGACATCGCCGGCGACGGCACCACCACCGCCACCGTGCTGGCGCAGTCCATTCTGCGCGAGGGCATGAAGGCCGTGGCCGCCGGCATGAACCCGATGGACCTGAAGCGCGGTATCGACAAGGCAGTGGTCGCTGCCACCCAGGAACTGCGTAATCTTTCCAAGCCCTGTAACGACCAGAAGACCATCGCTCAGGTCGGCACCATTTCCGCCAACTCCGACACCTCCATCGGCGAGATCATTGCCGAGTCCATGCAGAAGGTCGGCAAGGAAGGCGTGATCACGGTTGAAGAGGGCTCCGGCCTCGAAAACGAGCTTGATGTCGTGGAAGGCATGCAGTTCGATCGCGGTTATCTGTCGCCGTACTTCATCAACAACCAGCAGAACATGAGCGCCGAGCTCGAAGACGCTTTCGTGTTGTTGAGCGACAAGAAGATCTCCAACATCCGCGAATTGCTGCCGGTGCTGGAGAATGTTGCCAAGTCCAGCCGTCCGCTGCTGATCGTGGCCGAGGACATTGAAGGCGAGGCCCTGGCCACCCTGGTGGTCAACAGCATTCGCGGCATCGTCAAGGTTGCCGCGGTGAAGGCGCCCGGCTTCGGTGATCGCCGTAAAGCCATGCTGCAGGACATTGCCGTGCTCACCGGCGGTACCGTGATCTCCGAGGAAGTCGGTCTGAGCCTGGAGAAGGCCACGCTGGACGACCTCGGTCAGGCCAAGAAGGTCCAGGTCACCAAGGAAAACACCGTCATTGTCGACGGTGCCGGCCGCAGCGAGGACATCAAGGGCCGCGTCGAGCAGATCCGGGCGCAGATCGAGGAAGCCACCTCGGACTACGACAAGGAGAAGCTGCAGGAGCGTGTCGCCAAGCTGGCCGGTGGTGTGGCCGTCATCAAGGTAGGTGCCGCCACCGAGTTTGAAATGAAGGAAAAGAAAGCGCGCGTGGAAGATGCACTGCACGCGACCCGTGCCGCCGTCGAAGAGGGTATCGTGCCCGGCGGCGGTGTGGCCCTGGTGCGCACCATCAAGGCCATGACCGGCCTGAAGGTGGACAACAAGGACCAGGAAACGGGTGTGGTCATCGTTCGTCGCGCCATCGAGGAGCCGCTGCGCCAGATCGTTGGCAACTCCGGCATGGACGGCGCCGTGGTGCTGGCCAAGGTGCTCGAAGGCAAGGGTAACTACGGTTACAACGCCCAGACCGACGAGTACGGCGACATGATCGAGTTCGGTATTCTGGATCCCACCAAGGTGACGCGTACCGCGCTGCAGAACGCCGCTTCCATCGCCTCTCTGATGATCACCACCGAGTGCATGGTGGGTGAGCATCCGGAAGAGAAGAAGAGTGGCCCGGACATGGGCGACATGGGCGGAATGGGAGGCATGGGCGGCATGATGTAAGCCGTCCGGCATCATCCAGGTGCCTGAAGGAAAGCCCCGCCTCGGCGGGGCTTTTTTTGTGGTTCAATCAGGACGCGCTACCTTGTCGTCTGAACCCTCAAGAATGGAAACGCAACGTGTCCAACGATCTCATCGACCGCGCCATGTCCCGATTGCCCACCGCCCTGCGCGAGCAGGTCGGTGAGTGGTTGTCCGACTACATGGAACTGACGGATCTACCGGATTCCGACCTTGCCCTGCAATCCCTGCCCCTGGTCTGGTCCTGCAGCCCATTCGTCGCGCGCACCTGCCTGCGGGATCCGGACCTTCTCCCGGATCTGATACGCAGTGGTGACCTGGAAACGGCCTACGCCGAGGGCGATATGGCCGAGCGCCTGACGCAGCGGTTGCAGGACGTGGACGGTGAAGACGCCCTCAACATCCAGCTGCGCCAGTTCCGCAGCCGGGAGATGGTGCGGATTGCCTGGCGGGATCTGGCCGGCTGGGTGCGGCTCGATGAAACATTGCACGACCTCTCGATGCTTGCCGAGGCCAGCATCGACGCCGCGCTGCGCGGCCTGCAGCCGATTGTTCAGAAACGCTACGGTCTGCCGCGCGCCGCCGACGGCGAGGAGGCAACCTTCTTCGTGCTCGGTATGGGCAAGCTGGGAGGGCAGGAGCTCAATTACTCTTCCGATATTGACTTGATCTTCGGCTATAGCGAACCCGGCGAAACCGATGGCCCGAAGACTATCGCCAACGAGGAGTACTTTACCCGGCTGGGTCGGAAGCTGATCAATAGCCTCAATGCGCAGACCGTCGACGGCTTTGTGTTCCGGGTGGACATGCGACTGCGGCCCTACGGCGAATCGGGGCCGCTGGTGATGTGCAGTGACCAGCTGGAAACCTATTACGAGAGCCAGGGCCGGGAATGGGAGCGTTACGCCATGGTCAAAGCACGCATTGTCGGCGGTGACCGCGAAGCCGGCGATGCGCTGCTGGTGCGCCTTCGCCCCTTCATCTATCGGCGTTATCTCGACTACGGCGCCCTGGACTCGTTGCGGAACATGAAGGGCATGATCGCCAGGGAGGTGGAGCGCAAGGGCCTGGAGGACAATATCAAGCTCGGTGCCGGCGGCATCCGCGAGGTGGAGTTCATCGGCCAGGTCTTCCAGCTCATTCGCGGCGGCCGCGAGAAACAGTTGCAGCTGCGGCGTATCGTGCCGGTGCTGGAGTACCTCGGCGAGCACGGCGCCTTGCCGGGGTTTGCCGTGCGCGGGCTGCTGGAAGGCTACGATTTCCTGCGCCGCAGCGAGAACCGCTTGCAGGCCATCAACGATCAGCAGGTCCACGATCTGCCGGAAGATCCCGTGGACCGGCTCCGCCTCGCGCTTGGCATGGGCTTTGAGCGCTGGGATGAGTATCACGCGGCCTTGAGCAATCTGCGCCGGCATGTGCACGATCATTTCGAGCAGGTTTTCAACGCGCCCCAGGCCGAGGACGCCGCCACCGTGCATGAGACCCCGGAGATTGGTGATGTCTGGGCGCAGGAGGACGCGGAAGCAGCGGTGACCATCTTCAGAGAGAACAGGTTCGAGGACCCGGAGCAGGCCGACAAGCGCCTGCGGAGTTTCCGCGAGGGCAGCCACTGCCGCGCATTGACGGACAACGGCCGCGAGCGGCTCGACCGCCTGATGCCGCTATTGCTCGGTGCCGTTTCCGGTGCCGAAGGGCCCGATGCCACTCTGGCTCGCATATTGGATCTGCTGGAAGCCATTGTCCGCCGCACGACCTACCTGTCCCTGCTGGTCGAACACCCCATGGCCCTGTCCCAGCTGGTGAAGCTCTGCTCCGCCAGCCCCTGGATTGCGCGGCACTTGAGCCGATATCCGGTGCTGCTGGGTGAGCTGCTCGATCCCCGCACGCTCTATGCGCCGCTGAAGCGCGCCGCGCTCGTCAGGGAGCTGCGCGAACGGCTGGACGAGTACCCGGAGAATGATCTCGAGCAGCAGATGGAAGTGTTGCGGCAGTTCAAACAGGCCAATACCCTGCGGGTTGCCGCGGCCGACGTTTCCGGTGTCACGCCGTTGATGGTGGTGTCCGATTATCTCACTGATATCGCCGAGGTGGTGCTGGCTGAGGTGCTGGACCTGGCCTGGAAGTACCTGGAGGGCCGCCATGGCCGTCCAGGGTGCGTCGTCGACGGCGAAGCGGTGCAACCGGGCTTCGGCATCATCGCCTACGGCAAGCTGGGAGGCCTGGAACTCGGCTACGGCTCGGATCTGGATCTGGTCTTCATTCACGATAGCCGCGGCGACAAACAGCAGACCGACGGCGAGCGCATCGTTGATAACAATGTGTTCTTCGTTCGCCTGGCGCAGCGCGTCATTCATATCCTTGGTGCCACCATGGCGGGCGGCGTGCTCTATGAGGCCGATACGCGCCTGCGGCCCAGCGGCCGCGCCGGCCTGCTCGCTACCAGTCTGCAGGCCTATGCCGACTACCAGCGCGGCAAGGCCTGGACGTGGGAACATCAGGCGCTGGTGCGCGCCCGCTCCGTCACGGGTGATCCGGAACTGGCCAAGGGCTTCGAGGCCGTGCGGCGGGAGATACTCCTGCGCCCCCGCGACAGCGCGACCCTACGCACCGAGGTTCGGGAGATGCGCGAGCGCATGCGCGGCACCAAGGGCAGCCGGAACGCGGATCAGTTCGACCTGAAGCAGGACCGCGGCGGTATCGCGGACATCGAATTTATGGTGCAATATGGCGTCCTTTCGGGCGCGCGAAAGGCGCCCAGGTTGCTCCGCTATACAGATAATATCCGGCTGCTTGGCGAACTCAGCGAATCCGGATGGTTAAGCCGTGACGAGGCTGGGCTGCTGGCCGATGCCTACCGGGCCTATCGGTCCAGGGTTCATCGGGCCATGCTGCAGGAGAAGTCCGCCGTCATCGCCGCGGACGATCTGACCGAGACGCGAGACGCAGTCGCTGCCCTATGGCAGCGCCTGATGGTTGATGGTGAAGACGAACAGCCGACGGGATCCCCGGGGCCGTAATCGGCGAATACTGAGGAGATGGTTAAATGACGATGGATGACCGCGACGGCGTCATCTGGATGGACGGCGAAATGCGACCCTGGCGAGATTCCAGGGTGCATGTGCTCACGCACACCCTGCATTACGGCATGGGTGTTTTCGAAGGTGTCCGTGCCTACCATACCGCTGACGGTACCGCCGTCTTCCGGTTGCATGAACATACTCGGCGGCTGTTCAACTCGGCAAAGATTCTTGGCATGCCGACGCCGTTCACCCCGGAGCAGATCAACGAGGCCATCCTCGCCAGTCTGAGGGAGAACAAGCTGAAGAGTGCCTACATCCGGCCGATGATGTTTTATGGCTCGGAAGGTATGGGTCTGCACGCCCACAACCTGAAGGTGCACGCCATCGTTGCGGCCTGGGAATGGGGTGCCTACCTGGGTGCGGAGAACATGGAACGCGGCCTGCGGGTTAAGACCTCCTCCTTCAGCCGCCATCACGTCAACGTCACCATGTGCCGGGCCAAGGCCAACGGCAACTACATGAATTCCATGATGGCGCTGAAGGAAGCCGAGGACTGCGGCTATGACGAGGCGCTGTTGCTGGATGTGGATGGATTCGTTTGCGAGGGCTCCGGGGAGAATTTCTTCATCGTCCGCAACGGTGAGCTGTGCACACCCGATCTCACCTCCGCGCTGGAAGGCATCACCCGCGACACCATCTTCCACCTGGCTGAGGAGATCGGCCTGCCGGTGCGCGAGAAGCGCATCACGCGTGACGAGGTGTACACCGCCGACGAAGCTTTCTTTACCGGTACGGCCGCGGAGGTAACCCCGATCCGCGAGCTGGACGGCCGTCCCATCGGCAACGGTCGTCGCGGACCTGTTACCGAGCGTCTGCAGAAGATGTATTTCGACCAGGTTGAAGGCCGCCGGGAACAGCATCCCGAGTGGCTGACCCTTGTTCAGGAGGTAACCAGTGCCTGATCCGCAAACCCATGACCGCGGTGATCTGGTTCAGCCCAACGCGTCCAACCGTTACGAGGTTTCGCGTGAGAACCTGCCGTTGTCCTGCCCCATGCCGGGCATGTACCTGTGGAACTCGCACCCCAGGGTGTATCTGCCCATCCACAAGACCGGCGAGGCGATTTGCCCGTATTGTGGCGCGCATTACACGCTCCGGGATTTCGACCCGAACGATGAAGAGATCATTCGCCTGAACCGCCGGGAAGGCTAAGTTCAGGCGACCTGTGCCGGCCGTCAGGCCGGCGGGTCGAAGGTGTAGTGCAGGATTTCCAGATCGCGATGGTAGTGGCTGGCCACCATCTCCGCCAGCGCGTCCGTGTAGTAGCTGCGGTAGTCCTTGCGGTCCGTGGCTTTGCGCAGGTGCGGCAGTTCGGGCGTGGGGATGCCGATGCGCTGGCAAATGGCATGGAAATCCTCCGCCAGGTTCTCGTAGCGGCCGATGAAGTCCACAATCACATTGCCGCGCAGATCGGTGATGTATTCGTGCTGAAGCTCGGCGGAGATGTCGAGCATGTAGTCGTAGGGGCGTTCCGGGTCGAACTTGCGGCGTAAAAAATCCCCGAAATCGCTTACCCCCGCCAGCACCTCCGGCTTCTCGCGCAGGATGTGATGATACGAGCTCACCTGCAGATCCCACGGATTGCGCACGATCACGAACTTGAAGAACCCTTGATAGACCTCCGCGGGCAGCATCTCCAGCGCTGCCACCGCCTTCGCGTGGCGAGGAAACTTCAGGCCCAGCTTGTGACGGGGCCGGGTGACCTGGCTCGCCGCACTGGCCAGCGCCAGCGGGATCGAGTACCAGCTTCCCCAGCGGTAACGCCGCAGAGCCGCACGCACGCTGGTGCCGCCCGTCTTGGCTATGTGTACGAACAGGAAGTTCCTGCTGTAGGAAATCAGCATCCCGCCTCCGGCGCTGGCATATCGGTGAGGGCGGAGTATATCGCAGCCGGGTTTCCCGGTTACATGGCCCAACCAAGTTGGGCGCAGGGCCGGGTCCTGGGTTCAGGGCTTAGACCTTTTTATCAAATAGTGATAGCGTCCGCCTTTTCCCAGGTACGGCTCCTTAAGTTTGCGCGAGCTGTGCGCACCCGGCAGGTGGTGGTAGATGCGTTCACCCAAGGTTTTCGTCATAGGTTTTCACAAGACCGGCACCACGTCCCTGCGCTGGGCGCTGATCCACCTTGGCTACAGTCCGGCGCCTTCCAAAGAGATCCGGGCGCGTCACGTTGGTGAATATCTGCGAGGCCAGGGGCAATGATGAAACCACTGAAACGTATCCGTCGCTGGTGGCTGCGGCGTACTGCCGATGTTCATATTCTGTCCTTTCCGAAGTGTGGCCGTACCTGGCTGGTGCTGATGCTCTCCAAGGTGATGGAGGAGCAATACGGCATCCAGTTGCGTAACCCGCTTCGGCTGCGTGACTACCACAAGAAGAATCGGCGCGTGCCTTTGATACTCCAGCATCATGACGGCGGCCCGGAGTTTCAGCGGGTTGAACAGTTGAACCGGGACAAGCAGGAGTATGCCGGGCGGAAGGTGCTCTTCCTGGTCCGTGACCCCCGGGATGTGACGGTCTCGGCCTACTTCCAGAAGACCAAGCGTAACTACAACTACGAAGGTGAGTTGAAGGATTACGTGTATGAACCCGTGGGCAGTATCGAAACCAATATCGAGTTCTATAACATCTGGGCTCGTAACCGCCATATCCCGTCCGACTTTCTGCTCATGACTTATGAGGACATGCACGCCGATACGGAACGGGAATTGCGTCGTGCGGTGGACTTCATCGGACTGGAAAACGTCAGCGACGAGACCATAAGCAGGGCGGTGGAATTCTGTCGGTTCGAGAACATGCGGAAACTGGAGTCCAGCAATGCGCTTGGCAGCCGTGCCATGGCTCCCCGCGATGCGAAGGATGAATCCACGTACAAGACCCGTGAGGGTCGCATCGGCGGTTACGCCAAACACCTGGATGCAGAGGAAATCGCACACATCGACAGGCTCATAGACGAAAGGCTGGCCCATCTCTATGCGGCATATCGTCGGATTGATGCCTGAGTGCCAGAGGGGACGTAAAATGCCCAGCCGACGGCTATCCATTCTCGCCCCCCTGAAAACCTGGGGCGGGATCGAGCGAAAAATGCTCATCCTCTGTCGCGAGTTCCTGGCTGCTGGAGTGGAAGTGGAATTTTTACTCACCCGAGGGGGGCAGGTGCCGTATCCGGAGGAGTTTCCCAGTGCCGTACGGATTGTGGATCTAATGACGCGGGGCAAGCTCGATACCATTCCGCGCTTGATTCGTCACCTGCGCGAATCCCGCCCGGATGCTCTGCTGACCGCAAAAGATCACGCCGCTAAAGCTGCTATTCTGGCGCGCTTGCTTGGTGGGCCGCGCGTGCCGGTGTTTATCAAGGTGACCAATACACTCAGTCATACCATGCGCCGCTCCCTGAAGCGACACATGGCACGCTGGCTTTATCCGCTGGCGGACGGGGTGATCGCCAATTCCCATGGAGTGGCTGAGGATTTGAATAACCACTTCGGCTTGCCTAGTTCCCGGGTTGAGGTGATTTTTAACCCTACGGTGACGCCGGATTTCCCCGAACGGGCGGGAGCTCCTGTTGATCATCCTTGGTTCATTGACGCTGCTATGCCAGTGCTGGTGGCCGCTGGCCGACTGTCGGACCAGAAAGACTTTCCCACTCTGCTGCGCGCTCTGGCACTTGTACGAATGCAGCGGCCTTGCCGCTTGGTGATCCTTGGTGAGGGTGAACGCCGGAGGGAACTGGACGCCTTGGCGCATGAGCTTGGTATTGCGGACGCGCTGGATTTACCGGGCTACGTAGCCGATCCTTTGCCCTACATGGCTCGCGCAGCGGTCTTCGTGTTGTCTTCCCGCTATGAGGGGTTACCGAATGTGCTCATTGAAGCCATGGCCGTGGGTACCCCGGTAGTGGCTACGGATTGTCCCAGCGGTCCGGCCGAAATTCTTGACGAAGGGCGTTATGGCCCGCTGGTACCCATGGATGATCCTCAAGCGATGGCCGCGGGCATACTGCAGATGCTGGATCGACCACCACAGCGTTCCATATTAGAGGCCGCGACCGAACGATTCCGCAGTGACGTTATTGGTCGCGAATATCTCCGGGTTCTGGGGCTGGATTATCCAAGTGAAAACCATATCGGTGAGGGGGCGGGATAAGGCCGGTGCCGGGAATTCGTATGCAAGACAATCAAAACGAACGAGAATCCGGTGCTCACCGCAGACAGGCTCTGCTATTCGCCACCTCCGGCCATAGCGGTGTTGATCGTGTGGTGGCGAACCTGCTGCCTGAGTTCGGCCGGGTGAACCGACAGTTTCACTTGTTGGTGATACGGGGGCACGGTCCGGCAATTCCTGATGACTTGCCGGATAATATCAAGGTCTTCCGATTGCCTGTGAGTACCAAGAAACTGGTGATGCCGGCGCTGATCTGGTACCTGCGCCGTTACCGGCCGGAGGCACTGTTGACGGCGAATCATCAGCTGAACCGTGCAGCCTTGCTGGCGCGGCGCATCACCGGCGTGGATACTCGGGTGGCGATCCGCATGGGCATGTCCGTTACCGCCACCGGCGAAACTATGAAGCCCCGCGCCCGGGATGCCCTGTTCGCTTCCATGCGGCGCTGGTATCCCATGGCCGACGCGGCGGTGACGCCGTCCCAGGGGGTCGGGAACGATCTGATGTCCATCGCCGGCGTGGCGCCGGAGCGTCTGCACGTGATCCCCAATCCCATTGTCAATGCCCGTTTTCGTGAACTCGCCTCGGTTCCGGTGGAACATCCCTGGTATAGGAACCAGGATGTGCCGGTCATCCTCGGGGTGGGCTCCCTGGAGCCGCGCAAGGATTTTCCCACGCTGATAAGGGCATTCGCGCGTTTGCGCCGAGAGAGACCATGTCGATTGATCATCCTCGGAGAGGGGCGTGACCGGCAGATGTTGGAGGCCATGACCAGGGAACTGGGCGTGGCGGAGGACGTCGCACTACCCGGCTTTGATGCCAATCCCTACCCGCACATGGCCCGGGCCGCCATTTTTGTTCTGGCATCCAGGCGCGAGGGCGCTTCCGCGGTGATCGTGGAAGCGCTGGCCTGCGGGACCCCCGTGGTCTCCACGGATTGCCCGAGCGGACCTGCCGAGGTGCTGCAGAACGGGCGCATAGGTGCACTGGTGGCGGTCGGGGACGACGCGGCAATGGCGGCCGCCATCAATGATACCCTGCGAAACAGGCCAGAGCCGGAGTTGCTGAAAAACGCAGTCCGGGATCATGACGTCGACGTCGCAGCGCGACATTACCTCAGGGCCATGGGCCTGCAGGATTAAGCCGTGTCATACAAGCCTCCCGTGATCATTATCGGTATGCACCGCTCCGGCACGAGCATGCTGACCCGCGTGCTGCAGGGCTTCGGGTTCTACATGGGCCGTGGAACCACCCGCAATGAGGAATGCCGGTTCACCAACGCCCTTAACTACTGGATCTTCAGGCAATCCAGCGCCACATGGGAGCGCCCCGAGGGTGTTGATGCCCTGCTCGCGGATCCCCGGATCCGGGGCTATGTCGAGGATTATCTGGCCGGCGTGGTGGACGGACCCGCCAGCTGGCGTTACCTGGGCCTGCGGCGCTGGTTGCGGTACCGCTCCATGCAGAACATTCGCGAACCCTGGGGCTGGAAGGACCCGCGCAACAGCTACACGCTTCCGGTCTGGCTGAACATCTTCCCCGATGCCCGGGTGCTGCATATCATGCGCCACGGCGTGGATGTGGCGGAGAGCCTGCGGGTGCGGCGAAGCGCTGCCGTTGAGGCCTCGGCAGCGCGATTCATGAAGGCCAGGCGACGTTATCTGAACAATCCCCTTGCACCCAAGCGTGGCGGGTTTGCACATTCCATGCGCTGCGCAACGCTCGCCGGCGGGCTTGATCTGTGGGAAGCCTATACTGCGCGGGCGCGACACCATGTGGAGGCACTCGGGGAACGCGCTCTGGAACTGCGTTATGAGGATCTGCTTGCCGATCCCGTTCCGCATCTGCGGCGAATCATTGATTTCTGCGGACTGAATGCGGACGACTCCGCCATTCATGCCATCGCCGCGAAATTCGATGGCAGCCGGGCATATGCCTATCGCGGTGATCCGGAACTGGTCGAGTTTGCCGGGCAATCTACCGCGCGCCTGGCCCGCCTGGGGTACCGGGAGCAAGCGTGCGACGGGGCATCGGCGTACTCGAGCGAGTAACATTCAGCCGACAATCGCCTGGATGTTTCATAATTTACTCATTACCTCTGTTTCACGGTTAGCCCCCATTCAGGCCAGGGCTTTGATCCGGGTCCGCACGTAGTGGTGGAAAGTCTCCGGCGATCCGAGCGAGAACCGCTCCCAGTACCTGGAGCGGTTCTCGCTCGGATTCCGGTCCAGGTGCATTCGATTCCAGTCCGAACGCGTATAACGGGTATAGGCCCCGTCGTCGTCGGAGTTGCCGTGCATTGATTGCTTGACGTCCACCGTTGTGCTGAAGTCGCCATTGGCGCTGAAGCGCGATACGCACGTGGCTTTCGATCATTCCTTGTGATTGTGGTCCGAGGACTCGCCCTTGATTCCTTCATAATTCATGAAAATAGACATGTTTCTGCTTCCCCTCTTTGCGAATATCCATAGGCTTGGTTGGTGTTGGGCTCGACGGGGGTCTGGTCGTCAAGGTGGACTGGAGATCTCGAAGGCGATGCCATCAGGATGTCCTTTTCCACCGGGCAAGGTCACGCCGGTTGAGAATTAGTGTGAATACCGGCAGGGTTATCCAGCATCGAGATTCGCCTCAATCGTCCGCGGGCTGCTAAGAGATGTATCCAAGGCTCCTTAAGTCACGGCCAAGCCGTTCCGCCATCCGTTGGTTGCTCTGGTGGTATCGCTCCATAATGGCCATCGACAAGCTATCGGTAAGGGTAACCAGCCGTGGATTTTCTTGTCTTTTCAACGTTCGTGACAGGTGCTGAAGCGCATGTTTCAATAGGCCTTTTCCTTGGTAGCGGTTAACTTTCCAGGAGTTTTCTTCACTCTTTCTCAGTTTGAAGCTGGTCGCTTTCAGAGCCTTTATTGCGGAATCCATGTTGATTCCTGTTGATCCGCTGATGATTTTTAGTGCTTCCTGCGGATTTTTCTGGAGGTCTTCATACAGAATGACGTCTACAGACCCGGGTCCAAGGGCCTCTTCCAAGCGGTCGATGAGTTCGCTGTAGTTGAGAGTCAAACCGCCCATGGAGTAATAATTTGTATCAGTGACTTTTTCTGCGAATGCTTCGAGAGTATTAAGTCCATATTTATGAAGCCACAAAAAGGTTTGAGCGAAATACGAGGCAAGAAAATGGTCCTGACGTCGGATTGTGAGAAGGATCCGGATCTTCCCTGCGGTCCAGCCATGGAGAGCAAAAACGCGAAGTCTTTCTATTAGGACGTCCGGGTCAAGCCCAACAAGTCGTCCCTGATGAAATCTCATTGCCACCTGTAGTGATGGAAATGTGGAAGCGAGTATTTCCTCTGCCGAGATAACTACCGGCTTTGACCCGGAGCTGGGGTTGATGATGTCTGCTGCCGCTATTAATTCGGCGGCTGTAGCTTGTCCGTGAGTTTCCCAAAACCGTGATGATGACCAAAGAAGGGATTCTAGAAATTTGGTGCAGACGGCATCCGTTTTTTTATTTAGAGAAGATTTTCCGAGGTAGCAAATCGCAGGGTCATTTCGAAAAATTGCTCGCTGAAGTGTTGTGCTCGCTGTTTTTGGGAATCCGATGTGCAGATACAGGAGTGAATCCGTTTTATGGGTCTTGCGAGAATGTGTATCCATCTGACTGGTTCGATCGCTCATGGGGCTTTGGCTGTTTACAAAACAGGAATCATCGGTGACCGTGCAGCCCCGCCGCTGGTCCCAGTCTGCTCAAGATAGAGCTTGTGCTCGCGGCGGTAGGGGCTTGAACCCGCTTCGACCTTCTGGGCGGTCCCGAGCACGACACAGATCTTTTCCGTGCTCCCCCACAAGTTGGGCGTTGCCGAGCGTGACGGCAGAATTTGCCCCCTGTGCCCGGGTCTGTCCGCGCCGATTGTACAGAGCGGGTAAGCGATCCAGCAACCCGTATCCGCTGGCTGATGCAAGCGCATCTGGGTATTGTCAGTGGTTCTAAGCTGCGGAACCTGGAAAATCCGCCTCCAGGGCTTGCCAAGGTGGCTTCTGACAGTAACACTCCCGCAGGCGGGGATACCGCTGCCGCAACTTCGGAACCGTCTCGTGATCATCTGCCACCGTCACCGTTTCATTTTCATCAAGACCCGGAAGACCGCCGGCAGCAGCGTCGAAATCGGGCTTTCCCGTGTCTGTGGGCCTGACGATGTGGTTACGACGCTTAGCGAAAAGTCGGGAGACGAGGAATTGCGTGCCCGTGAAGGCGGAACTGGTCCCAGCAATTGGCAGAAGTCGATTGTGGAGCATCGTGGCTGGCGGGAGTGGCGCAAGCTGTTGTTCCGATTTGAGCGGGCGCAGCGTTTTGCCCCTCATACACCCGTATCGGAGCTGCGGCAAATGGTCACGCCGGACGTATTTTCCGGCTACTATAAGTTCACACTTGAGCGAAACCCTTGGGATCACGCCGTTTCACGCTATTTCTGGCAGAAGCATCGTTGGGAGCGCGGCGGCAGGACGGATTTCCCCGATATCAGCGAATACCTGAAGTACCTGGAGCGGGAAAAGCCCCACTGGTTGAGTAATTGGGGGCATTACACCATCAGCGATGAGATCGCCGTAGACCGGGTCGTGCTCTATGAGAGCCTCAGTCAAGGGCTGGAGGAAATTAGACAGGAACTGGGAATCGACGGTAATATCGCCCTGCCGGAGCAGCGTGCCAAAGGCGGTTATCGCAAAGAAGGAAAACACTACAGCGAACTGCTGGGGCCTGCGGATCGGGAGCGCGTCGCCCGCGTATGCGCTCGCGAAATCGATGCATTTGGTTACGTATTCTGAGATTTCATGACCACTTCCCATGTTTTGAAACTGACCCTATCGGAGCGTATAGCGCCGGTCATCGCCTTGATCGGACTGTACGGCTTCTGCTTGTCCATCGGCCCGTCGGTTGCCGGCGTGAATGTGTCGGCGGGCCTGATACTGCTTGCCACGGTGTTGGCCGGTCGCGACTTCTGGCAGGCCGTCAGGCCGCTGCCGGTGTTCTGGCTGATGGCCGGTTTCCTGGCCTATCTTACGGTGCAGTCGCTGGTTTTCATTCACTACCACCCGGAGTTGAACGAATCCGGAAATCCGCACTGGACGCACATCGCCCGCACCGCAGGGCTGATAAGTCTGCCGATGGCATGGTGGATAGCACGATTCCCAAGGCAGATGCCCTGGTTGCTGGGGGTGGTCGGCCTCAGCCTTGCGCTCGGCATTCTTGATGCGATCAACGTCACCGGCCTGATCAAGGACGGAATATCGAATCGACAATATTGGGGCACGATCCAGGGCGAGGTCAGTTACATGGCGGCGACGGGCCTGATCGGCTGCTGGCTGCTGGCGATGCGCCTGTTTCTGGTGAGCCGTCGCGATTCATGGCATTTCAGATTGGCGGCCCCGTTACTGGCGCTGGCTGGGGGCTTGTTTCTGCTCGCCCTGTATGGCTCCCAGACTCGCTCTACCTGGGGCGCTACGGCGCTGACGCTGGCCGTTTTTGGTGCTCTGGAAATGGTGCGTGCTTTCAAAAGGCGTGAGTCATTGCTGCCTTTCGGGGTCTTGGCGCTGGTCGCTGTGGTTACCGTAACGGCGGTCGTGACACTGGACGGCGGGCGGGCCTATGAACAGCGCCTTGGTGGTCAATCGAAGACCTTGAAAGCGGTCATGGAACTGGACTCCGAACAGATCTATGAATTCAACGCTTCACTGGGAATCCGCGTATTCCTGTGGGAAGAAGGTATCAGAGCGGTTGCGGCGAGGCCGGTGGTCGGCTGGGGTATTGGCGGCATGCGTCGCCTGAACGAGAATTTGAACGATCATCTTGGAAGGCGCGCGCATTTTCACAACATTTATCTCGAACTGCTTGTCGGCGTGGGAGTGATTGGTACGCTGGCACTGGGGGCCATCATCTACCTGCTGGTGCGTAGAGCGCTGGCCGTGGCCCGCCGCTATCCCGAGCGGCGCGTTGTTATTCAGCTTGCCCTTGCCGGGTTGCTGATGACCTCGCTTGCGCTACTTTTCGAGATTCGGGTGGGCCATACCAGTGGTCGGTCGATCATGATTCTTTTGTTTGCCGTGCTGGCGGTGAGTTTCTGGTATCCGCCGCAAGTCCGCCGGACCGCGATCAACGATCATCACGAAAGTGTGTTTCCCGGGCGGGCGTCATTGGGTCAGAACGTGTAATCGAACTGCGCAATTTCCCGGGCGCACAACTCCGCAACCATCGGCCGGGTTTCGTCGCTATACAGTGCACGGTACGGCCTGTCCCGACGTGTACGTATCTTGGCGCGAGCCAATGGCGCGCCGTCCGGCAGGCCGATCTTCCCGGCCAGGCGTGCCCAATCCGTTTCCAGGTCTTCGAATCGGATGATGTCCGTCAGCGCATAACTGCCGTCGGCGTAAAAGTAGAAACTTGCGCCGAGCTTGCGACGAAACTCAGCGCCACGATGATCCGGCAGATCGTGGTATACCGCATGCACAAAGGTTTCAAACCCTGGGCGTTCAGCTTCCGGCAGCTTGCGGTATCTCCAGAAATAGGCGCTTACGAAATAGTCCCAGGGGTTCCTTGTGACTGCGAACCGCTGATAGCTGGCGAACTCCCGTGGAAAGGCCTTTCGGCATTGTTCGGCGCCTGAGTGGGTGACCAGGCCGTGGACATCGCGAAAATGCCGCTTGATTGCCCAGTTCATGAACCCGGCCAGGCCGCGCCTGCCGCGGAAGGGGATCAGGGCTGCCTCGCGAAACCATGCGACGCTGCGCGGGCGAAGTACGTGGCGAATAGTCTGCCGGTTCGGCCAGACGCCCTGCATCAGCGCATCGTCCAGCACGCCAAGGATAAGATCCTACGGGTCCAGATGCGGCATCAAAGAGACCTTGATGGCGCTCCCCGCCATTTTCGGGGCATGCAGAAAAATGAATCGATGCCGGTGGGAGATGATCACGAAGCAACCTTGCGCGCATGCCTAAGTGGTCGATCAGACGGATGATACCGGTGTCCACTACCGGGAGGCTACAGGAATGACCGGTCACCCGACATGGCCGTGCTCATGAGCCGGTCGATGTCGTCGGTGATGCCGCGCCGCAACCGCCCCGGGAACCATCTGTATTCCACGGTATCAAGATCGATCATCAGTGGCTGATCGTTCCTGACCAGGATATTGCGTGCCTTGAGGTCGCCGTGAATATAGCCGGACCTGTGCAGCCGGGCGACGATCTCCAGCACCTTTTCCCCGACCCTGGTCTTGCGCGCATCGTCGATGGCCGGATCGGAGAAAAATTGATCGAGCCCGTATCCGACAACATGCGCTGTAATCAGATAGGACTCGCCGCGCAATGGTCCGTAACGCCGCTCCACGCAGGAGATGGGCGTCGGTGTCGCGATGTCCATGGCAAGCAGGCGCTGTGCATTGATCCAGGACTGTCGGGCGGGGGTGCGGGACACCATGCGCTTGAGCCTGGTCAGAGTATCCGGCAGGTTGAATCGTTTGATTACGACGTGGTGATCGCCGAGCCAGGTTCGTGCCACGGTCGAGCGTCGGTGTGTCCTGAAACGCTGCTCCGACGCATCAAGGCAGGCATCCAGCGCATCGGGGACAAGCGGAATTGTCCCGTCGGAATAGGCGCCGTTGAGCATCGCCCAATAGCGCGGGCCATGGAACAGTCGGGTGGATACGAGGGTGTGGGACAAAGAACAATCACTCCGGCGGATCTGTAACCGAAGTGTAATGGAGTGAGAGGGTAATTTGGTAGGAAGCCGGCCTCTGTCGACACCGGTTTCATGTCGCGTACAGGTCCTCGTCCTTGTGGCCTTCGCCAACCGGTCAGCGCGTCGCTGCTTTTTTACAGTACCGCGTAAACGCTTATGCCTGTCTGACCTCCTCTTCTGTCGCCGGGCGTCGGTATCACCCCGTACGGGATGTTTCCATGGACGTGGTGGGGAGTTCCGTGGTAATTTTCCCGTTCGGGACATGTTTTCTGGCTTTAGGCTTTGCGGGTGCAAATTGTACCGTACGGGATTGTCGTGAGTGAAATGAACAAGGCACAAAACCCGGTGAGGGCCCCGGCAGAGCTGGGCTCTATAGTGCGCCGTCATCGCAAGAGCCAGGGCATCACTCTGGAGGAGCTTGCGGATCTGACGGGGCTTGGCGTCCGATTCCTCTCCGAGTTTGAGCGCGGTAAACCTACTGCCGAGATTGGCAAGGTGCTTGAAGCCTTGGCAACAATGGGGCTCGAGGTGTACGTGGTGCCGCGCCAGCTTGCACCCCGGGTCAACGAATTGCTTGCGAAGGCCGAGCGTGATTGATCCTGACAGCCTTAACGTGTGGCACGGTGACACCCTTGTTGGTCACCTGTGGCGGGATGCGCAGGATCGGCTTGGCTTCGGCTACAATAAGGACTGGGTGGAGCAAGGTTTTCCACTTTCCCATACTCTTCCTCTACGCTCGGAACGTTTTCCGCCCAATGACGGCATTGCTCACGCGTGGTTTGCCAATCTTCTCCCCGAGGCCGGCGCTCGGGAGCGCATCGTTCGCGCATTGCGCGTGGCGGATGACGATTTTGTACTGCTGCGCGAGATCGGTGGAGACTGCGCCGGCGCACTCAGTGTGTTGCCGGTGGAGCAGGATCCGCCTGGTGAACGGGAGTATGAAGCGCTCACAGGGGAAGCGTTTGAACAACTGGTGCTTCAGCGCGGGCAGGGAGCTTTTCGCCACCGGGACAGCGGCCATGCCATATATCCGCGCCTGTCCCTCGCGGGTGCCCAGGACAAATGCCCCGTTTTTCTTGACGGCGGCCGTTTCTCTCTTCCGCAGGGGGCGTCGGCGTCGTCCCATATCCTCAAATTCGAGCTTCCTGGATGGCGGCACGTGCCGGTTTACGAGGCGTTTCTGAACGGACTGGCAGCGGAGGTAGGGCTTTCCGTGCCCAGGACATGGCTCGGTACGCTGGGTAAGCTCCGCTACCTGGTGGTGGAGAGATTTGATCGCCGATGGCACGGGGGCGAGATCGTGCGTCTGCATCAGGAGGATCTGTGCCAGGTTGCAGGCTATCGTCCCTCACGCAAGTACGAAGCAGACGGAGGGCCGTCCTTTGCTGATTGCATGCGGTGGACGCGCGATATCAGCGAGGCGCCTGCTAAAGACGTCCGCTCGCTCCTACGCTGGCAAATATTCAATTTTCTTGCCGGGAACTCTGACGGGCACGCCAAGAATCTCGCATTTGTACAGGTTGAGCCTGGGGCCGACCGCTGGCGCCTTGCGCCGTTCTTCGATCTGGTGTGCACAAGGGCGTTTTCACAGTTGAACCGCCGAATGGCCATGGCTGTTGGTGATCAATCAGACCCCGGCCGGATAACCGCCATGCACTGGTCCGCGCTGGCACGCGACTGCAGACTCCGCCCACCATTCGTCGCGCGCGAAGTGCGGCGGCTTGCGGATGCCCTGGTGGAAGCTGTTCCGGCGGTACGTGCCCGGCTGGAATCGGGACATGGTGAGCTTCCCATGTTGCAGCAGCCGGAACTGGTGATACAACGCCAGTGCCAGCGTGCCGTATGAAGGTAATGCGTTTCCCGGCCCGGTCAGCGACGGCCAGTCAATCCGTAGTCCGGTACATGCCGGCTCAGCGTTCTGTTGCGTACAGATTTCTGCCCCGCTCCTCCTGCCGCTTGAAGCGCCGGTGAATCCACAGATACTGGGCGGGATGGCGGCGGACGGCCGCTTCGACTATCTGGTTCATGCGCGTGGCGTCGGTGACATCGTCGCCGGTTGGAAAACCTTCCAATGCCGGCTGGATGATGATTTCGTAGCCGCTGTGGTCTGGCCTGCTGTAGAAGAACAGCGGCACCACGCGGGCATTGCTCATGCGCGTGAAGCGGGTCAGCGCGGTAATCGTCGCTGCCGGAATGCCGAAAAAGGGCGCGAACACGCTGTGCCTGAGGCCGTAATCCTGATCCCCTGCGTACCAGATGGGTATGCCCTGTTTCAGGGTGCGGATGATGCTGCGGACATCGTCGCGGGGGACAATGTCCGCGTTTACACGCCGACGTGCCCGCTCCATGGCCCTGTTCAGGACCGGTTTCTTTTCGACCGGTTTGTAGATAGCCCTGAGCTTGACGTGGGATTTGAGCAACCGTGCGGCCATCTCCACGCAGGTGAAATGGCCGGATAGCAGTATCACCGGCCGGCCGTCCGCCTGTGCGGCGTGCAAGTGCTCCATACCGTGGATATCCAGCGGTATGCGGTCCACCGCCGGGCCGCCGTACCAGGCCAGGCCCATTTCCACCAGGCCCTTGCCGGTAAACATGAGATTCTCCCGGACCAGCCGTTCGCGGGCCTGATCATCCAGCGCCGGGAAGCACAACTCCAGGTTGCGGCGCGCAATTCGGCGGCGGGTACGGGCCAGGTAGTAGCCGATGCGCCCAAGACCACGGCCCAGCGCAAGCGCCATGCGCCACGGAAGCTGGCCCAGCGCCCACACGATGGCGAGCGTCAGCAGTTGCCCCCAGTTGAATGGGTGCAGCGGGTGATCCGGAAAACGGCCTCTGCGCGTCTTTGCCACGGTTCCTCCTGTCGACGGCGTGCATTCTATCAGCATGGATGTCATGCGGGTGCGGCGAGCGGAGCGGACCTGCGGGGCGTGCTTCCTTTAGGAACTCCATGGGAATGAATCAGAGGCTCCTTTACAATGCCTGTCATTCACCGGGAGGGCCTTGACCGTCATGCAGATCATTATTCCGGATTTCGCCGCGGCGCGCGTGCTGGTGGTGGGTGACCTGATGCTGGACCGTTACTGGTACGGCGATACCGGCAGGATATCGCCGGAGGCACCCGTGCCCGTGGTGCGGGTATCGGGGCTTGAGGAGCGTCCGGGCGGCGCCGCCAACGTGGCGTTGAACATTGCGGCATTGCGCGGGCAGGTGACGTTGCTGGGGCTCACCGGTAACGATCCCGCCGCCGATCGGCTGCAGGAGAAGCTTCAGGAGGCCGAGGTCACCTGCCGGTTTCAGCGGCTGGACAAACACCCCACCATATGCAAATTGCGGGTGCTGAGCCGTCGCCAACAGCTGATCCGACTGGATTTCGAGAACCCGTTCGAGGCGAGCGAGGCCGCGGCGCTGGATGAAGACTACCATGCGTTGCTGTCATCCACGGACGTGGTGGTGCTGTCCGATTACGCCAAGGGTACGCTGGCTGCCGCGCCGGCACTGATTCGCGCGGCACGGGAAGCCGGCCGGCGGGTACTGGTCGATCCCAAGGGGCAGGATTTCGGTGTCTATCGCGGGGCCGATGTGCTTACGCCCAATCTGGGAGAATTCGAGGCCGTGGTGGGCAAATGCGCGGATGATGCCGCCGTTGAGGCCCGGGCACGTAACCTTTTGCGCGAGCTGCACCTGGGCGCGGTACTCGTAACCCGCGGCGAACGGGGCATGACCCTGGTGCCTTCCACCGCTGCTGCCCTGCACCTGCCCGCCAATGCCCGCGAGGTTTACGACGTTACCGGTGCGGGCGATACGGTGATCTCGGTTCTGGCCGCTGCCCTGGCGGCGGGTTCGGAACTGCCCGTGGCGACGGCCCTTGCCAATATCGCCGCCGGTCTGGTGGTGGGTAAGGTGGGAACGGCCTCGGTGACCGTCGCTGAATTGCATAACGCGCTTCACAGCCAGCCGGACACCGGTTTTGGGTCGGTCACGGAGGCGTCATTGCTGGATAGAGTGGCGCAGGCGCGCGCCCGTGGCGAACGCGTGGTGATGACCAACGGCTGCTTCGATATCCTGCACGCGGGGCATGTGGCGTATCTGCGCCAGGCGCGCGCACTGGGTGACCGCCTGATTGTGGCGGTGAACGATGATGACTCCGTCCGTCGGCTCAAGGGTGAGTCCCGGCCGATCAACCCGCTGGATCAGCGCATGGCGGTACTCGGCGGTCTGGCATCGGTGGACTGGGTGGTGCCCTTTTCGGAGCAGACGCCGGAGCGCCTGATCGGCGCGGTTATGCCGGATGTGCTGGTCAAGGGCGGAGACTACAGCGTCGAGGAAATCGCTGGCGGCAAGGCCGTGCGGGAGGCGGGAGGCAAGGTTGTCATACTGGACTTCGTCGATGGTGTCTCCACCAGCAGCATCGTGCAGCGCATTCGTGCCGATCAGCCCGAGCGGTAGGCGGCGCTCAGCGCATCCCAGTGCCGCAGGGCGGCCTGCTCGAGCGTGGACTCCCGGGACAGGGACCGGCGTAGCCTGTCCATGCTGTCCTGACGCCAACTGCCGCGTGTACCGCGCAAGCGCCCCTGGTCCCAGTCGATGAGCCAGACCCGCCGTTGTGTATCCAGCAGAATATTGCGTACATTCAGGTCGGAGTGATGCGCGCCGTGATCATGGAAACGGCGGATGGTACGGCCGACCGCCTGCCAGTCCTCGCGCGTAAGCCCGCCATCCATGATGTGCTGGGCGAATGTGTGGCTGTCGGCGATGGTAACGGTGATGATGTCGCCTCTGTAAAACAGACCGCGCCGGATCAGACGACAGGCCACGGGCCTGGGTGCGGGCAGGTCCGCCGCGCACAGCGCATGGAGCATTTCCAGCTCGCGGTAGGGCCGGGTGCGGCGCAGCCCTTGCCAGCCGTGGACATCGGCGGTTAAACGAGCGACCATGCCACCGCGCCAGTAGTGGCGCAGAATCAGTGGCATGCCGGCATGGTGAAAGAACCAGGCGCTTCGGCGGCCCTGGCTGCAACCAGCAATCATGCCGCGCGCCGCCAGCTCCTCGGCGTCGAATAACCAGTCCTCAATGGGGACGGGGGGGGCCGCATCATGGATCAGCCAGGTGGAGCCGCGCTTCAGGGTGACAGGATGGAACATAAAACGCCGTTGTTATTCACGGATCCGCCCGATCGTCTGTGTATAGTGCGTCTGTCGGCCATCGGCGATTGTTGTCATATGGTGCCGGTGATCCGAACGCTGCAGTCTGTATGGCCGCAGACCCGCATCACCTGGATCATGGGCCGCACCGAAGCCGCCCTGCTTGGCGATCTCGACGGCATCGAGTGTATCACTTTCGACAAGAAGTCCGGTCTGCCAGGTTTGCGCGCCCTGCGCCGCGAGATGCGCCACCGCCGTTACGATGCCCTGTTGCTCATGCAGGTTGCGCTGCGCGCCGGTCTGCTCTCGCGCGCGATTGCCTCGCCCGTACGTCTTGGTTTCGATGCCGGTCGCAGCCGCGACATGCACCGCCTGTTCATCAATCGGCGCATCGCGCCGCGGCGGAATGCGCATGTCATGGACGGCTTTTTCGACTTCCTGGAGGCGCTGGGCATCCATGAGCGGGTATTGCGCTGGGACATACCGGTGCCGGACGAAGCGCGTGACCGCGCGGTCGAATACATTCCCCACGGCGAGGGCGCACTGGTGATCAGCCCTTGCAGCAGCCAGCGGCTGAATAATTTTCGCAACTGGCGGGCCGAAGACTACGCCGCCGTTGCACGTCACGCCCATGAAGTACACGGTCTGCGCACGCTGGTAACCGGAGGCCCCACGGAAGAAGAGCGACACTATGGCGAGGCGATTTCGCGTCAGGCGGGTGTACCGGTCACCAACCTGGTTGGCCGCACCAGCCTGAAGGAGCTGTTTGCCGTACTGGAGCGGGCCACCGTCCTGATCTCGCCTGATTCAGGCCCTGCTCACATGGCGGTGGCCGCGGGCACGCCGGTAATTGGTCTCTATGCGACCTCCAATCCCGAGCGCACCGGCCCCTACCTGGGCCGTCAGTGGGTGGTTAACCGCTACCCGGATGCGGTGCGCCTGCAATGGGGCAAGGGCGTGGCGGAGGTCGCATGGGGTCGCAGAGTGCGGCGCCCGGATGCCATGTCGCTGATCGCACTTGATGATGTCACGGCCCGGCTGGATCAACTCATGGACACGCCGCCGGTCATGCGTATGCGGGGCCTGGAGGCGCAATGAGGCTGGCCTACAGCCTGCTGCTATACCTGCTGAGCCCGCTGGTGCTCGGGTATCTGGCCTGGCGCAGTTTGAGACAGCCCGATTACCGCGGTCGCTGGGGTGAGCGGTTCGGGTGGCTGCGCGGCGATTTGCCCCGGGACTGTCTGTGGATCCACGCCGCCTCCATGGGTGAGGTGCAGGCCGCGGCCACCTTCATCCGGCAGATCCAGGGGCGTTACCCTGGCCAGCCGCTGCTGGTTACAACCATGACGCCGACGGGCGCCGCGCAGGTGCACAATCTTTTCGGTGAAGACGTCCATCATTGTTATCTGCCGTTTGACCTCCCTCACGCCGTGGCTCGCTTCTTCAGCGTCACCCGGCCCCGCCTGGCACTGGTGGTGGAGATGGAGCTCTGGCCCAACCTGTTCCACGCCATCAGGCAACGCGGTATTCCGTTTCTGCTGGTGAATGCGCGGCTGTCCGAGCGGAGCGCGCGAGGCTACCGGCGGTTGGGGCGGTTCATGACCGAGGTATTGAGTTGCCCCGACCGTATCTGTGCGCAGAGTTCCGATGACGCCCATCGGCTGCGGGAAATCGGCGCGCCGCCGCGGCGGGTTGTGGTGACCGGCAGTCTGAAGTTCGATCAGCAGATTCCCGCCAGTGCCCGTGAACAGGGTGAGTCCCTGCGTCGGCAGCTCGGCAATGACAGGCATGTGTGGATCGCCGCCAGTACGCGGGAGGGCGAGGAGGAGCAGATTCTCACCGCGCATGAAGAGATACGCCGCAGTGTGGCCGAAGTATTGCTCATTCTGGTGCCCCGGCATCCCGATCGCTTCACCTCCGTGTACAGCCTGTGCCGGGAGCGGGGATATCGTGTGTGCCGGCGGAGTGATGCCGTTCCCTGCCCCCCGGAGACGGATATCTATCTCGGTGACACCATGGGTGAGCTGCCGGTACTATACGCGGCGTCGGACGTCGCCTTCGTGGGCGGCAGTCTGGTGCCGATGGGCGCGCACAATCTATTGGAGCCGGCTGCGCTGGGCCTGCCGGTGCTGGTGGGACCGCACACCTTCAATTTTGCTCAGATCACCCGGCAACTGCTGCGCGCGGGCGGCTGCGAGCAGGTGGTGGATGCGCATTTGCTGGCCGACGTCGTTACCGAGTTGCTGGAAGACCCCGAGCGCCGCGCGACCATGGGCGGTCGTGCCCTGGATCTGGTAAAGGCCAACCGGGGTGCGGTGGAGCGGATGCTGGCAGAGGTGGACCGCGTCGTCGAAGACGCCAATGCCTGGATGGGTGTGAAGGAAGGCTCTTAAGGAGACACTGGCTGGTTTTGCCGTGGTGGGGGCTTGCGGATAGCATGGGTGTCGGAGGCGGGGGCCGATCCCGGACACGCCGTAGATACATCCCTGTAGGCTCGTCTGCGGCGTCCATGCCGCAGACGGTCCGGGATCGGCCCCCGCCTCCGACACCCTTCAGATTTCCGGGCGCGCGAGTGTTAATACCGCGCCATTTCCGGATCCACCGTCGTAGCCCAGGCCTCCACGCCGCCGGTGAGGTTCACTACGCCGTTGATGCCCTTCTGCTCCAGGAAATGCGCGACCTGCAGGCTGCGTGCGCCATGGTGGCATATACAGACCACCGGTTTGTCGGTGGGAATTTCCGCAACCCTCGCCGGAATCTCCCCCATCGGGATGTTTACCGATCCCGGAATCCGACAGATCTCTGTCTCCCAGGTCTCGCGAACATCCAGTAGAAACAGTGGCTCGTTCTGGTCGATTCGCGTGCGGATGTCGGTGGGTGCGCTGACCTGTGGCATATCGGCAATCCTTAAAAGGTGAATCGGGGCGTGCGGGGGGCGTTAATAAGCGGCGGAACGAAGGTATCCAGAATACTTTCAGTGGACCACTGATCCTCGCCCACACGTGTAATCAGCAGCCCCTCCATCATCGGGCCGTCGCCCACCACCACGAACAGGCGTCCGCCAATGGTCAGTGACTGATGAAAGCCCTGGTGCAGTTCCGGCAGCGAGCCGGTCACGGCGATGGCGTCGTAACGGCGGCCGTCATCCCAGCCACGGGCGGCATCGCCAACTTCCAGAGTGACGTTGCGTATGGCCTGACGTGCGAGACGGTCACCGGCCGCTTCGGAGAATTCCGGGTGGATCTCGACGCTGGTGACGTGGGCGGCCAGATGCGCCAGACACGCGGTGAAAAAGCCGCTGCCGGTCCCAATCTCCAGCACCCGCTCGGACGGGCTTGGCCCCAGAGCCTGCATGATGCGCCCTTCCAGCTTGGGTTCGAGCATCACCTCGCCATGGCCGATGGGCATTTGCAGATCGGAGTAGGCGAGGTTCCGGCGCGTGTCCGGTACAAACAGATGACGGGGAATCTGGTCCATGATGTCCAGCACGCGCGGGTCCAGTACATCCCAGGTACGTACCTGCTGCTCCACCATATTGAAGCGCGCCTGGTCCAGGTTCAGTTCCGTCATCGATTTACTCCGTACACCGGTTGGCCATGTGCGAGCCGGGCATTCTACCGTAGGGCGGGTGATTCATAAATCGGCATCGCAGCCCTGTGCCGGTTGTCATTGCGCGAGAAGACATTCATTGTCGACGCAAGCGGTCCCCCGGACAGGGCGTTATTGCAAACGATTCGCATCCGCAATAAGCTTGTAAGCTCATTGATTTCCTCATGCCTGGCACGGAGGCAGACCTTGACATGCCTGATTCCGCGGAATTCGTAGCGACGACCAACGGCTGGCTTGGGCGGCTGGGCGCACTCCTGGACCTGGGTGGCCCAGTGGTCATGCTGCTCATGGCCATGTCCGTCGTGGCGCTGGCGATTATCGTCCTCAAGCTCTGGCAGTTCGCCAGCCTGAGGCTGGGCGATACCCGTTTCACCGAACAGGCGATTGCCGCACTGGCGGCCGGCGACCGCGCGGAGGCGCTTGCCATGCTGGGCGCCGCCCGCAATCCCATTGCGCGTGTCATGGAAGCGGCCGTGCACGGGCGCAGTGATCAGCGCCTGTCGGAGAGCCTGGTCCGTGAAGAGGTGGCCAGGATCGGCGCCCGCTACCTCGAGCCTCTGCGCAGCCACCTCAGGGGGCTGGAGGTCATCGGAACGCTGAGCCCGCTGCTCGGCCTGCTGGGCACGGTGCTCGGAATGATCGAGGCCTTCCGCCGTCTGCAGGAGGCAGGCAGCCGGGTTGATCCGGCATTGCTTTCCGGCGGAATCTGGGAGGCCCTGCTCACCACCGCGGTCGGGCTGGCGGTGGCCATCCCCGTCGTGGCTGCATTGACCTGGCTGGAGCGGCGCATCGATCGTTTCCGGCATGAGATGGAAGATGCCGTTACCCAGGTCTTTACCCGTGTTCCGGATATTGCGGCCGCGGATGTGGATCATTTGCCCACGCCGCTCAGGCAGAAGCGCCGGGCCGATGCGTATTGAAACAGGACAGCGGCGCCGGCGCCAGCTGATCGGGCTGACGCCGTTGATCGACGTTGTGTTCATTCTGTTGATCTTCTTCATGCTGGCATCGAGCTTTTCCAACTGGCAGTCGATCAGCCTGGGCGTGCCGGGAGAAGGTCGGGCGCCGGCGGCGGATAGCGAAACGCTGGTCGTTCGTGTACTGGCCGACGGCAGCCTGGAAGTGGACGGTGATCGCATTGACTCCGATGCCCTGGTATCACGCTTTCGCGTGTTGTTTGCCGCGGATCCGCAGCGCACCGTGGTTGTGAGGCCGGATGACGGTGTGACGCTGCAGCGGATAGTCACGGTTGTCGAGCACCTTAATGAAGCCGGAGGCAACCGGATCACCCTGAGCCGGGAGGCGCGCTGATGCGGATGCCGGAGCCGGAGCGCAGGGAGCAGGGCGAGCAGATCATCCCGCTCATCAACATTGTTTTCCTGTTGCTGATTTTCTTCATGCTGGCCGGCACCCTGTCGGCGCCGGATCCGTTCGATATCGATCCGCCGGAGGCCCGGCAGGGACTGAGTGCCGATGAGCCCCAGGAGGGGTTGCTGTCCATCTCGGCCGCGGGCGGGCTCGCCTTCGAAGGTGATGCCATCGCGATGGAGGTGCTTGCGGACACCGTCAGGACCCGCCTGCGGGAGGATGAAATGCTGCGGCTTACGCTCAAGGCAGACGCCGGCGTACGAGCGACGTTTCTTCTTGATGTCATGGATGCGCTGCGCAACGCCGGTGCCGACAGCGTACTTTTGCTGACCTCGCCGGAGAGTTGAACCGAATGCTCCGTATACGTTCCCGGCACTGGATAGTGGCAATGACGGCTGCCTTGCTCCTGCATGGGCTGGTGGCGCTTGCCTGGCGGGGGGATCGTCGGGAGCCCGAGCCGCCGCCACCGGCCGGTATCGAAATCCGGCTTACCGCGACGGAAGGTGTCGCGGATGGAGAACCAGAGCCCATAACGGAACCCGAGCCCGAGCCCGAGCCCGAGCCGGAGCCAGAGCCAGAGCCAGAGCCCGAGCCCGAGCCCGAGCCGGAGCCGGAGCCCGAGCCAGAGCCAGAGCCAGAGCCCGAGCCAGAGCCGGAGCCCGAGCCGGAGCCCGAGCCGGAGCCCGAGCCGGAGCCGGAGCCGGAGCCCGAGCCCGAGCCCGAGCCCGAGCCCGAGCCCGAGCCAGAACCGAAGCCCACACCAGTTCCCCTGGGTCGGGAGGACGCGCCTGTGCCGGATCCCGAGCAGACGCCTCGCGCAGAGGACACCGTGGTGGGCGATCCGGAGGCAATTAACGATTACGCCAATCAGCTCAGGGCGTTGCTGGACCGATCGAAGAACTACCCCAGGCAGGCACGGATGCGTCGCATGGAAGGTACCGTGCTGGTGAGCTTCCGGATTCGGCGCGACGGATCCGTCACGTCCGTGTCCGTCGACGAGTCATCCGGGCACGGCTTGCTGGACGACGAGGTTCAGGACCTGCTGCAACGGGTGTCCCTGCCCCCCATGCCGGACGACGTTCGCGGCGATACGATGGCGCTGACCGTGCCGGTCGCGTTCTCCTTGCGCTGATTATCGCTGCCGGCGTCTACCGCAATAGCAGAAACAACGCCCCCGCGCCCCGCTGCAGATGAAGCAGCAACTCTCGCTGGCCATTGGTCAGGCTGCGAAACTCCTCCAGGCTGGCTACGGGCTGCCGGTTCACCGACAGAATCAGGTCGCCTTCGCGCAGGCCGGCCTGCTGCGCCGGGCTGCCCTGCTCCAGCGAGATGACCGCTATCCGCATCTGGCCGCCCTGGCGCGTGCGAACCTCGGTCAGGCCGAACTCGGCACCGGCCAGGCGCGGGGATACCTGTTCGCCGGAGAGGGTGGCGGTCTCCATGGCTTCAATGACAACCTCGACCACGCGTCGGCGGCCATTGCGCAGAATGTCGAGGCTGACGGTCTCGCCCGCCCGCAGCAGGCCAATGGCGTTGCGCAATTCCGTGGCATTGCGGACGTTGCGGTCGTTAATGCGGGTCACCACGTCGCCGGCGGCCAGTCCGGCGCGCTCCGCGGGTGAGCCGGAAAGGACCTGGGTAATGACCACGCCGGATTGCTGATTCAACCCGAAGGCCTCGGCCAATTCGGCAGTCAGGTCCTGAACGCTTATCCCGAGCTGACCGCGCTGTACTTCACCATGCTTGATGAGCTGAGCCATGATGGCCTGCGCCATGTTCATGGGGATGGCAAAGCCAATACCCACATTGCCGCCGGCCGGCGCGAGGATGGCCGTATTGATCCCCACCACTTCGCCTCGCAGGTTGACGAGGGCGCCGCCGGAATTGCCCGGATTGATGGAGGCGTCGGTCTGTATGAAATCCTGATAGGCACCCAGATCCAGCCCGGAGCGCCCCAGAGCGCTGATAATGCCCGAGGTAACAGTCTGGCCCAGCCCGAAGGGGTTGCCGATCGCCACCACGAAATCGCCGACGCGCAAGGCGTCCGAATCCGCAATGGGGAGCGCATGAAGATCGTCGGCATCCACGCGGATCACCGCCAGATCGGTGTCCGGGTCGCTGCCGACCAGGGTGGCGGGCAGTTCGCGGCCGTCAGCCAGGGTCACGGTGATCTGATCGGCGCGGGCTATCACATGATGGTTGGTGAGGACGTGGCCCTGCTCCGCATCCACGATGACGCCGGAGCCCAGGCTTTGCGTCTGCCGCTCGCGCCGCCGTTCCGGCAAGTCGAAGAAGTGTCGGAAGAACGGATCCTGAAGCAACGGGTTTTCCCGGATCCGGGCGCGACCGGTGGTAGCGATATTGACTACCCCAGGCGTGGTTCTTTCCAGCATCGGTGCAAGTGTCGGCAGTTCGGCGCCGTCCACGTCCACCGGCAAATGAGCAAAGGCGTACCAGGGCAGCAGCAGCAAGGCGAGTACCGGGCCGGCAATTTTGCGCATGTGAGAATATCCTCCGGGTCTGGTCATACGGTCAGATTGCCTCTGGGGTTGATTGGCATTTCCTTCTGCATCCGCCGGTAAAGCTCCCGCGCTGTTTCAGTCTCCGCCCTGGGTGCCACGATCTGCAGGGTCACGTACTGATCGCCGGGCGGGTTGCCCGGCAGGCCCCGACCCCGTAGCCGGAAACGTTTGCCCGCCTGCGAGCCGGCCGGAATTTTCATGTCGATCCAGCCACCCAGGGTGGGAACCTTCAACTGTGCACCCAACGCGGCTTCCCAGGGGGTAACCGGTAGTTCCAGGTGCACGTCGCGGCCCTCCAGCCGGTACTGCCGGTGGGGGGCGATGCTGATTTTCAGATAAAGGTCGCCGGCCTGACCGCCGCCGCTGCCTGATTCGCCCTGGCCGCCGAGGCGTATCTGCTGACCCTCGGTAACGCCGGCGGGGATTTTAACCCGCAGGCTGCGGCTGCCGCCCTGGCCGTTGCTCAGGGAGACGGTACGGGTAGCACCGTGGAAGGCGTCTTCAAGGCTGATCGTAATCGCCGCGGTCTGGCTACCGCCCTGCCGCCGGCCTCCGCGGGCGCGGCCGTGTCGCGCATGTACCCGGCTTTCAAAACCGCCAACGTCCGCAAACGGGTTGGCGCCGCCGAACAGTGATTCAAAGAAATCGCTGAAAGTCTCGTCGGCCTGACCCTGCCCGAAACCGGCCGGACCGCCGTGGCCGTGAAACTCCCAGCCCGGAGGCGGGCGAAAATCCTGTCCCTGCTGAAAACCGGCGCCGAGCTGATCGTAGGCAGCTCGTTTCTCGGGGTCCGAGAGTGCCTCATAGGCCTCACTGACCTCCTTGAAACGCGCTTCGGCATCCGGTTCCTTGCTGACGTCCGGATGGTATTTGCGGGCGAGCCGACGGTATGCGCGTTTTATGACGTCGCTGTCGGCACCGCGTTCGACACCCAGGATCTTGTAGTAATCCTTGTATTTCATGCTGTCCCGTAATTGACGTTCAGCCAGAAGGGCGGGGCGCCGTAGCGCCCCGCCAGGTATATTAACCCTGCACGGTTATGCGCCGCGGCTGAACCTTCTCCTGCTTGGGGATGGTAATTTCCAGCACGCCATTGTGGCTGCTGGCGGAAACCTTCTCCGGGTCGGCCGTATCCGGCAAGCTGAACCGCCGGTAGAAGCTGCCGTAGATGCGCTCTACGCGCTTGTAACCGTTGTTTTCGACCTCCTGCTTTGAACTGCGTTCACCCTTGATGGTGAGAATGCCGTTCTCCATGCTGATGTCGATATTCTTGGGGTCGACGCCGGGGACGTCGGCCTGGATCAGGTAACGGTCCTTTTCCTCGCTGATGTCCACGGCAGGCACCCAGTCGCTGGTTGCCATGGTGGTGCCATCACCCGCCGGCGCGGTTCGGGGATCGAACAGTGTGTTCATTTCGTTGCTCAGCTGGTTCAGCAGGCTCCAGGGTTCATAACGACGAATAGCCATTTCTAACCTCCTGATTTAACGGTTGTTCAACATGTCTAACCCGCTAAATGGAGGCTCCCGTAAAGAATTCAATAGGCCTTTGCAAACTTCGTTGAGGGGCGATTCCATGCCTTCCTCCTTGAAGTAATTCGCGCATGCTGGTATAAAACGCCACTTCCTGCGTCCCGGGTAGATCCCGGCGGCGCGTCACCGCTTGAACCAGGAGGCGGGTACCAATGTCCAAGGTGTGTCAGGTCACGGGTAAACGCCCGATTACGGGAAATAACGTTTCCCACGCGAATAACAGGACGCGGCGCCGGTTCCTTCCGAACCTGCACCATCATCGGTTCTGGGTGGAATCCGAGAATCGCTGGGTGCGGCTGCGCATCTCCGGAAAAGGTCTGCGGATCATCGACAAGCTGGGTATTGATCAGGTGCTGTCCGATCTCCGTGCCCGCGGCGAGAAATGCTGAGGAGCTGAGCCATGCGTGACAAGATCAGAATGGTATCAAGTGCCGGAACCGGCCACTTCTACACCACCGACAAGAACAAGCGGAACACGCCGAACAAACTGGAGTTCAAGAAATACGACCCGGTTGTCGGCAAGCACGTGATGTACAAGGAAGCGAAGATCAAGTAAGCAATTACCTGATACCGCCTCCCAAGCCCGCCCCGGTCAGCGCCTTGGCGGGTTTTTTATTGCCGAAATCCCTGGCTCAGGTCAGGCTCGGCCTTGCCATGGCGTATCCGCGCAAATGCGCCGAGAAATCCTGCAGCGCCTGGATGCCGGTGGCCTCGGCTTCGTTGCACCACGTCTGCAGGCGTTGCACCAGCGCCTCCTGGGTGTTGATGGAGCGGTCCCACAAGCCATGCAGCCGTTCGCGGAAATCATACACCACACGCAACTGCCGGCTGCGGTCCAGGGCGGCGTCAAGCCGCTCCTTGGCGCGGCTGTCAATCAGGCTGGCCTCTCGCAGCAGGACTTGGCGTGCCTGGCGGAACAGCAGGCGGCATGACGCATCCGCCTGTTGCAGCTCCAGCCGCAGGGTCGGTAGCAGAACCTGCTTGCCATAGCTCGCCATCACGTGCAGACGGCTGCTGGCGACTGCCGTCGCGGTTTCGCTGTCGACAATTGGCCGCGGCGCCTGTAATACCGGTGTGGGCGCCACGCGCTTCACACGTGCCAGGCCCAGCAGAGACAGACTGCGGATATAGAACCAGCCGATATCAAACTCCCAGGGCCGGCTGGAGAGCTTGGCGGAACCGGGAAAGGCGTGATGATTATTGTGAAGTTCCTCGCCGCCGATGATGAGTCCGATCGGCGAGACGTTGCGGGAGGCATCCTTTGGCTCGTAGTTGCGATAGCCCCAGAAATGGCCCACGCCATTGACGATGCCAGCGGCCCAGAACGGGATCCACAGCATCTGCACGGCCCAGATGGTTATTCCCACGACGCCGAACAGGCCGAGGTTGATGAAGGCCATCAGTGTGGGGCCCCAGTAGGAACGGCGGCTATAGAGATTGCGCTCGATCCAGTCGTCGGGGGTGCCGCGGCCGTAGCGCTCCAGCATCTCCCGGTCGCCAGCCGCTTCGCCGTAAAGTTCGGCGCCGCGCCACAAGACGGCGCTCAAGCCTTTGACCTGGGGGCTGTGGGGGTCTTGCTCGGTTTCGCAGAAGGCGTGGTGCTTGCGATGTATGGCCACCCACTCCCGGGTGACCATGCCGGTGGTCAGCCAGAGCCAGAAACGGAATACATGGGACACCACGGGGTGCAACTCCAGCCCGCGGTGGGCCTGGTGTCGGTGCAGGTACACGGTGACCGCAATGATGGTGAAATGGGTCAGGGCGAGGGTTACGAGGATGTAACCCCAGACCGGGAGTTGGAAAAAGCCGTAAATCATACGGATGGATGCTCCTCTGAAGGCGGTGATAGCCATCGCGGTCTTCTTCCTGACCGTCTATGCCCGATTATGGCCGACTGTGCCGCCGGTTCGTCGAACCCCGTCTCACAAACGTGATGCGGAGTCTGTTCCGATCCCCGGAATGTACACCATGGGAATACATCAGTGTCTCCTAAAGTCTTCGGCTATCCAGTATGCGCGAAGGAAACACCGGATGCAGATCTGTTGTCCATGGAAGGTTGCCACGGTTATCTTACCGCGTTTGCTGATGCCGGGGTTGTGATGTCTCGGGGGGGCCTCTATGGTCGTTTACCTGATCTTGCCGTGACTGGAGCGCAGATGAACGCGACACCCTTACTGGACGTTTCGGATCTGGCCCGGCGCTATGGCGACCGCGATGCCGTCCACCAGGTGGATCTCACCGTCGCGCGAGGCGAGGTGCTGGGGCTGCTGGGCCTTAACGGCGCCGGCAAGACCACCACTCTGCGCATGATTTGCGGCACGCTGGCTCCGAGTCGGGGCAGCATCCGCATCAACGGGGTGGATCTGCTGGATGCACCTTTACTGGCAAAGCAGTCGCTGGGTTATCTGCCGGAGATACCGCCGCTGCATCCGGACACGTCGGTGATCGAGTATCTGCGCTATGCTGCCATGCTGCGCCGGTTGCCGGGTCGGGACCAGGCCGCCGCGGTAAAGCGCGCCATGGCCCGCTGCGGCCTTTCGGATGTGTCGGGGCGTCTTGTCCGCAATCTCTCCAAGGGTTATCAGCAGCGGGTGGGCATTGCCCAGGCCATCGTGCACGAGCCGGCGCTGATCGTGCTGGACGAGCCCACGGCCGGCCTTGACCCGCGGCAGGTCAGCGCGATTCGCAGCCTCATTTCCGAATTGCGCGAACGGCACGCCGTGATCTTCTCCAGCCATATTCTGCCGGAGGTGCAGTCCACCTGTGACCGCGTGGTTATTCTCCACGAAGGCCGCCAGGTTTATACAGGGGAGCCGGAAGCGCGGGAAGACGGCAGCCTGCGCTTGCTTCTGCGGTTCGCGCGGCCTCCCGCCGCAGAAGACCTCGCACGGATTGCCGGTGTGCACGATGTGAACGCCGCCGGCGCCGGCGCCTTCTCGGTGACCGTCGGCAGCGAGTTGGATATTGATGCGTTGGTGGCTCGGGCGGTGGAGGCCGACTGGGGTCTGCGGGAAGCGGTTCGCCATCGGCGTACCCTGGAGCAGGTGTTCCTTGAACTGACCACGGGGGAAGCGGCGGCATGATGGCCCTGCGCATCGCAGCCCGGGAGGTCAAGCTGATCCTGCTCTCCCCCATGGCCTGGCTGGTGTTGGCACTGGCGCAACTGGTCGGCGCCTGGTGGTTCCTGCTGCTGGTTGAGCAGTACCGGGGTCATTACGAGCCGCTGGTTGTCCGCGTCAACAGCCCCATGGGCGTTAACGACCTCGTGGTGCTGCCCTTCTTCGGGAGCATGCTGTTGCTGGGCGCCTTGCTGCTGGGCGCGGCGCTCATGGCCATGCGCCTGATCGCCGAGGAGCGGCGCTCAGGCAGCCTGCAACTGTTGTATTCATCACCCGTGGGCATGCTCGATATCGTCATCGGCAAGTACCTGGCGGGCTTTGCGTTTCTGGCGCTGCTTGCATTGCCCTGGCTGTATATGCCGCTGACGCTGGCACTGGGGACGGCGCTCGACACCGGGCGGCTGCTGAGCGCGTTCGTGGGTGTGCTGTTGCTGGGCGGGGTGCTCGCCTCGGTGGCGGTGTATGCCTCGAGCCTGACCATGCAGCCGGCTATTGCAGCGGCGCTGACCGTTGGTATCGGCGTTGCATTGATGGGGCTGAATGCCGGCAGCGAGGCCATGGCCGGCCGGGAGGACGCGCTGGCCCAGTACCTCGGGCTGCTCAGCCACTACGAGCCGCTGGTACAGGGCATGGTCAGTTCCACGGACCTGATCTACTTCCTGTTGCTGATTACCGGCTTCCTGGTTTTCACGGTCCGCAGGCTTGATGCTCTGCGGATGCAGAGTTGACGGCCTGATGCGAATCGACAGACGTTCAAGACTCCTGCTCAGAGCACATGCCCTGGTCTTCGCCGTGAGCTTCCTGCTGCTGCTGGCGCTGGCGGCCTGGCTGAGTACGCGCTTCGAGATCGCGGCGCAGTGGAGCATTGCCGGGCGGGCGGATCTTTCCGAAGCCACGGTGACCCTGCTGCAACGCATGGAGGAGCCAGTGGAAATGGTCGCCTTTGTGCGGCCAGACGACCTGCTGGCGGATCATGTGCACAGCCTTGCGGCCCGCTATCAGCAGCACAAACCGGATCTGCGTTACCGTGCCGTCAATCCGGACAGCAGGCCGGACCTGGTTCGTGACTTCGGGATCGAGGGCTCCGGCGAGATCATTCTCGAATACCGCGGCCGCCAGGAGCGCATCCGCGTACCCAGTGAACCAAGGCTCAGTGCCGCCCTGGAGCGCCTGTTGCGCAGTGACGGCCGTCCGATCGTGTTCATTACCGGGCACGGCGAACGCAGCCTGCTCGGGCAGGCCAACCATGATCTTGGCTCCTTCGGCGAGTATCTGCGTGAGCGAGGCCATCAACTGCAGCCGATCGATGTCGGGCAGGACGTACCCGGGGATGCGAGCATGCTGGTGGTGGCGGGACCGCGCACCGACTGGCTGCCCGGCACGCGACGCCTCGCGGAACGTTACCTGGACGATGGCGGCAATCTGCTATGGCTAGTGGACGACCAGGATGACGAGCGGCTCGGCTTTCTTGCCCGGCGGCTGGCGCTGACGCTGTTGCCCGGCGTGATTGTGGAACCGCGTGCCGAGGAACTGCTGGGTGTGGATGACCCCCGGATGCTGGCGCTGGGCAACAACTCCCGGCACCCGGCCCTGCGGGAACTGGACGGGATATCGCTGTTTGTCAGTGCCCGGGCGCTGGAGCCGCGTGGCGATGAACAGGGGGAAGGGGATGATGGCGATTCCGGAGACCGCCCCTGGGACGTATCTCCCCTGATCATGACAGAGGCGCGGCACTGGGCTGACACCAGTGAACCCGAGCAGCCGGAGTTCGACGCCGATGCAGGAGACCGTCGGGGCCCGCTGGCGGTCGGCCTGGGCCTTAGTCGTCCGCATCCGGCAGCCGGCAACCGGGACGATTCCGCCGAGCAGCGCATCGTGGTCATGGGGGATGCGGATTTCCTCTCCAATGCCTATCTCGGCAATGGCGAGAACCTGCAGCTGGGGCTGCGGCTGGTGGACTGGCTGTCCGCCGGGGAAGGACTGGTAGACGTCCATGGCCGTGCGGCTCCCGATCAGCGCCTGGATTTCGAGCAGCGCACACTGATGGCTATCGGGATCGCCTTCCTGCTGGTACTGCCGGCGCTTTTCCTGGCAGTCGCGGGCGTCCTGTGGTGGCGGCGCAGGCGGGCCTGATGCGCGGGCGCTGGTTGCTCAATCTGGTTCTCTTGCTGCTGGTCGCGGCGCTGGCGGCGGTCGCCTGGTATGCGCAACGGGAGCCGTCGGGCGCCGCGCTGCTGGAACTGGATCCGGATCGTATCGACACCCTGGTGGTCCAGCGCCGCAATCAGGAGGACCTGCACCTGCGCCGCGAAGCCGGCAACTGGTGGATCACCACGCCGGAGCGCCTGCCCGCCAGCGAGTTCCATGTGCGGCAGATCCTCGAAGCAGCAATAGCGCAAAGCTCGGTCAGCTACCCGATGGAGGATCTGGAACCTGAACGGCTTGGATTGGATCCGCCCAGGGCCCGCCTGCAATTGAACGAACAGGTGCTGTTGTACGGCGGCACCGAACCCATTGACGGTCTGCGCTACATCCAGACCGGTAATCGCATCCACCTGGTACGGGACACGATCGGCCCGCTACTGGAAGGCCCGTGGTGGAATTTCATCGACCGCCGCCTGGTGCCACCGGGCATGGCGCTTGTGGGGGTAAAGACGCCGGCCTACGTGCTGGCGCGAGAGGACGGTATCTGGCGCGTCGAATCCGACGGCACCGGGGTCGACGACGCCGAGCGCCTGGCCGCAAACTGGCAGGCGGCGGGCGCGCTGGTGGTGAAACAGGTGCGGCGGCAGCCAGGTGCGGACGCTCCCGTCAGCCTCCATTTCGCCGATGGCAGCGTACGTCGGCTGGTGCCCGCCAATGAATCCGGCGAGCGCCGCCTGGTGGATGCCGAGCGCGGGCTTGCCTATGTGTTCGACCCCGCCAGCAAGGCCTATCTGATGAACGGCAGGCTGACCGACACCGGCGCCGATTCCGAGGCACCCTGATCATGCCCGAGCTACCTGAAGTTGAAACCACCCGCCGGGGCATTCTGCCCCATGTGGCCGGACAATCCATTACCGGGTTTGAGGTTCGCGAGCCTCGGTTGCGCTGGCCCGTGGCGCCGGGCCTTGCGGCAATATTGCCGGGCCTGCGGGTCGAAACCGTGGACCGCCGGGCCAAGTACCTGCTGTTCCGTACCGCGGCCGGCTCACTGATGCTGCACCTGGGCATGTCCGGCAGCCTTCGGGTGCTGCCGCCGCCTTGGCCCGTTCCCGGCCGTCACGATCACGTGGATATCCTCCTCGGCAGCGGCCAGTGCCTGCGCTACACTGATCCGCGCCGCTTCGGCAGCCTGCACTGGATACCGGCGGGCGCCGGCCACGCCTTGCTGGACAGCCTCGGCCCGGAGCCGTTGGACCCCAGGTTTACCGGCGAGCACCTGTACCGCCAGTCGCGAGGCAGGCGAGTGACCGTGAAATCCTTTCTCATGGACGGCCATATTGTTGTGGGCGTGGGTAATATCTATGCCAGCGAGGCGTTGTTCCTGGCCGGGATACGCCCGGACCGCAGCGCCGGCCGCGTCAGCTTGGCACGCTACCGGCGCCTTGCCGAGGCCGTGCGGCAGGTGCTGGAGGCGGCCATTGCCGCCGGCGGCACGACTCTGCGGGATTTCGTCGGCGGCGAGGGGCGGCCTGGTTATTTCCGTCAGAAACTCAGGGTCTATGGGCGCGGGGGGGAACCCTGCCCGGCCTGCGGAGTGGCTGTGCGCCGCCAGGTCATCGCCCAGCGCGCCACGTATTTCTGTGCGGACTGCCAGCGTTAAGGAGCCTCTGATCTATTCCCATGCTGCAAAGCCAGAGCTCCATGGGAATAGATCAGAGGCTCCTTAAAGCATCAAGAGGTTGCGATTTCGCATTCAATCAGCCCGTAGGCCAATTGCGGAGTCCGGCACAGTTCAGGGCCAAGCGCCGCGATACTATAAAAACCCTTGCAGTCGAGGGGTTGCGCCCTGCGACCGCCCAGGTGGAAGAAGCAACGGAGAATAATCACATGGGTCTGTTCGGAAGCAATGACAAGCCACGGCCGCGCGGCGGCACCACCATCATCGCCGAGGGCACCAGCATTACCGGTGATTTCGACCTGTCTGGCAATCTGCATATCGACGGCCGCGTTGAGGGGCGGATTCTGTCGGAGAACGACATCTCCGTCGGCGCCTCCGGCAGCTTCGAAGGTGAGATTCGTGCCAGCAGAATCGTGGTCAGCGGTCAGATACGCGGCCGAGTGGACTGCGATCACCTGGAAATCGTGGCGACGGGAAAGGTCCTCGGCGAGGTTTCCAGCAAGGCTTTCGTGATCGAGCCCGGCGGTCAGTTCGTGGGTGAGAGCCGCTCATCGGACGACGAGCCGGTCAAGGCGCTGGACTACGTCCGGGAGCCAGAAGCCCAGCGGCGGGAGCCGGTGCTGACGGATACGGCGTCGGACGCCGACCCCGATGCGGGACCGGACGTCGAAGACAATGGGCATGCCGGTTCGGAACGAGGCGCCAGGCAGAGGTCCGAGGTCGAGAAAACGCTCAACTGAGTCCAATCCCACACCCCCTGCCAGGGGGTGTGGGGATCATCTCGAAAAACTACCCCTGACCCGGCCGCGAAATGGCGCGCTTGCGCTTGACAGTGACTTTCACTGTGCGCGCGTCTTTCGGTTCCGTCTGCTGACCAGCCGGACTCTCGTAGTCCTGCTGTCCGGCAAAATGTCTGCGGTACGCGTCAGCACCCTGCCGCAGCAGACGCGCGATACCAAGCGCGTCGATACCTTCCGGAAGTTTCGCCGGGGTCATCTGAAAATCGTTGGATGCCGGGTCGCCCGCAAATTCGATAATCGTGCCGTTTCCATGGCAGGCCCTGGGCCCGTCCACGCTCCAGCCTTCTTCGTCTGGTTTCATGTCCTGCTCCTGCAAATTCACGTCAGTCCCTAACGCCTCCTAGTCTCGCAATTGCACGGTCGCCGGGAGTCGCGTCGCCAGCAATTGTACAGCCGCACAGTTTTCTGGACTGCGAACAGCGTTTACTTTTTGAATCAGAGGCTCCCTGGGCACGCGTTCCGATGTGAACCGCATCAGCAGTGCCCGGCCTGCGTGGCAGGCCGGGCCGGGGGTACTGTCGGTTTACTCTGACCGATCAGCGCAGCACGCGAACTCCGATGCCGTGGAAGTCACTGTCCGGGTTGTTGGCCGCCGGCTGTACGATCCGGATGACCTCGCGGCTTGCCACGTCCATGACGCTGAAGCCGGGTGTTTCACCTTTGGCCATGTGCGGCATGGAGACGGGGTTGGGGCCGCGCAGGGTCACGAAGGCATAGCGGGAGTCGGGCGAGAAATCGAGAATGTCCGGTGTCTTGCCGGTGTCCTGAATGCGATCCACCTGCTCCAGGGTACGGGCGTTCAGCACGATGCCGTTGGATGTTCCCCGGTTGACCATCCAGACCTCTTCGCCGTTTGGCAGATTGCGGACGCCGTGTGCGTCGGTGCCCTCGCTGCCGCCTTGGCTGGCGATTTCCAGGGTATCGGTGTCGATGGCGAACCAGTGCCCGGTGTCATGACCACCGCCGTTGACCATCATGTGACGCCCGTCCGGGGTCAGCATGGTGCCGCAGTTGACCTGCATTTCCCCCGGCCCCCAGGCCCGTTCCAGCGTCAGGCTGCGGGTGTTGACCACAACCAGGCCGCCGTTTTCCAGGCTGGGGCCAAGCGTGACGAATGCGCGGCTGCCGTCGGCGCTGTAGTCGTGGCAGATGGCGGAAACGTCCTTGAAGCTGTCCGCCTTCCTGCGAAATACCGGATCATTGGCGATGACCAGTTCGCGGGTAATCCTGAGGCGCTGCCGATCCGCGTCCAGGCTGAGTTCAACGATCTTGCCGTCGCGGTGATTGTCGGCGTTGCCGATGACGTCTGTCAGCACGGTGCGGTCGTCGGGGCTGATGCCGGCCATGTGCGTGCGTGGACCGGTCTGCACGAGGTCGACCACGGTGTGGTCTTCGGTGCGGATCAGAGCGACGTTGCCGGTGGCGACATTGGCGACCACGGCAAAGCGGTAATCCGACGTGAAATCGATCATGTGCGGAACCTCGGCGCCGTGAGCACCCAGATCGATACGGGAAACCTCGCGCAGGTCGGCGTCGTAGACATGAATCTTGTGGGTACCCTGATCCAGTGCCCAGATCTCGTAGGGTTTGCCGTTGTCTGCCTGAACATGTAATGGAGTGCCCACGACGATCAGCGCAAGGGCGACCAGCAGGCCCCACCCCCGAGCCGTGATTTCCGCGAATGGATTCATGACGTTCTCCGTTTTTTTTGATGTTTCAGGTGCCGCACGGCCGGTGGCCGATTTGTATGAGTGTATGAGATTGGCGCCGGAATGCCGAAAATATCAGAAATGTCGAGATCGACGCTGCTATGAAAACACCGTCACTGGTAAACTGCGCGCTTCTCTGGTCACTGCATTCTCAGCCTGATGGTTCCCTGGTCCGCCCTGTACGCCGTGTTCCGAAGCCCGGGTGCTGCCTGCCTGGCTATCAGGCATGATCCCCCGCCGTGGCGGCGGACATTGCTGTTGGGATGCATTCCGGTGATAGCCGTGGCGATCACATTGCAGATCCTGATGCTGTATGTGTTTCCGCCCTCGATCCCCGCCGCGGGCGTGCCCAGCCTCCCGGCGTGGGGAATATACCTGTTCGGGGTATCATTGGCCGGAACTCTGGCGATGGCATGGCTGGGTACCATGCTCGCGGAGGTTTTCGACGGCCGCGCCGATTTCGACGCTGCGATGGCTGGCGTCAGCCTGGTGCTGGTGCCCTGGGCCCTGGCGCGGATCATCGCGCCGGTGCCGTGGCTGGGCTGGCTGGCCATTGCGCTGGTGGGATGGGGGGGCTGGGTATTGTACCAGGCGTATGGTATCTGTCTGCGTTTGCATGGAGGCCGGCTCGGTCACCTGTTTGCCTGTGTGATGGGCACCTTGCTGATCATGCTGGCGGTAGGTTGGCAGTTGCGGGATCTGATTCCAGGCGCGGCTCCGGCAATGCGTATGGGCCGGCTCTGGCTGATCTGAGTTACTGGACGTAATCGCATGTTCAGGGCATGGTTCTGGTTTAACCACAATAGTAATAATGATTGAGCAAGGGGTTCTGGGGAATGATGGAATACAGCGCGGCTGACGCAACGCCGGGACATCTGCTGGAAACCAACCCCACGGAGATCGCGGGGTTGTTGCAAACGCTGGTTCGCCGCCCGGGGTCGGCAGCGCTCTGGCTGAACGCCGGTCGAGCGCGCATGACCGTTCAACTCGAAGCGGTGGAACTCGACAACGGAAACGGACGGCTGTTGTTGCGGATGCCAGCCGATGCGCAGCCGGCGCTGGAGGCGGCGACGGATGAAGATGCCGCGGTCTGTGTCATGAACCTGCCCGATTGCAGTATTCGCTTCGCCTGTGGCAGGCCGGAATTGCTCCGCAAGGAACTGACGGTTGCGGTAAGCATGCCCGAGTCGGTTTACCGATTGAGCCGGCGTAGCGGTTTCCGCGTGCCGCTGCCGTCGTCCGCCTGCCTGCATGTCGGCACCGCGGATGGTGAACATGATGGCCAGTCCATAGAGGCGCTGGATCTGAGCCTGGGCGGGCTGGGTCTGCTTGCCGGTCAGGACTACGCCGCCGTTCGGCAACTGGGCGAGTGTGTTCTCGAATTGCCGGACGGTCCGCGCGTGGAAGCGGATCTGCGCGTTTGCAATCGTGCACCCTTCATGCGGCTTAACGGCGAACAGGGTGTGCGGCTGGGGTTGGCCTTTCTGGGCTTGCCCCCGGTGGTTCGCGTGCGGCTCCGCCGTTATCTGGAGGCTTTGGAGTCCGGGCAGGCCTGATTGGCGCTGTCTCTTGTTGGAGACTTCGCAAGTAGTTGGTTTTAAAATTAAAGTGCTTAATCCCTCTTCTGGTTGTCGCTGGATGGGGACGAGATGATCCTCTCTCGACCTGCCAATTATTCAACAACTCTCTGAGCAAACAAGAATTTATACGGATGGCACGATTGCTGCCTGTGTAAAGCAACGCGTCCGCCCACCCTGACGCGTAACCCTTGCCCCTGGGTGCCCACCCGGGGGGTTTTTTTTGCCTGCAGTAAGCGTATGCGTCTGCCCGTGCTCAGAGAGTGGGTTAATCGTTGCAGAACGGCCCGATCTGCCAGAAACGACGGCAGCGGAAGCGGTGCTCGCAGGTTTCAAGCTGCCGGCTGTAGCGGGCGGCGTGCTCGGTGACGCGCCGGGCCGATCGCTGCACGCCGGATTTATTGCGCCAACGGCCGCTGCGATAGCCGCCATGACCTTCATGGTAGGCCAGGTACAGGTGCTCGGCGTTGGATTTGGCGGTGCCGACCCGGCGGTGGGTGTTGTGGTTGTACCAGCCGATGAAGTCCAGCGCATATTTCATGTGGGTGCGCCGGGAAAAGAGATTACCTTCTGCTGCCAGGTATTCGCTCCAGACCGGATCCTGTGCCTGGGCATAGCCGTAGGCGCTGGAGGGGCGGCGCCAGGGGATAAAGCCCAGAAGCCGTGTTCGGGGCGGACGGACTCTGGACTGGAACGTTGACTCCTGATTGACGAAGGCCATCTGAATGGCAATGGGCGTTCCCCAGCGTCGTTCGGACTCGCGCGCATAATCGTACCAGTTGGGCTGGTGATCAAAGATTTCGCAGAGATTGTCGGTCCGTTCCGGCGGCCGCGTGGCGCAGCCGCCAGCCAGCGCGACGGTGATCAGGACAGCAAGCAGTCTAATACCGAGACGATCCATGGCCCACCGGCCTATTCGCGCCAGGCCTGCCGATTGCGCTCTTCCAGCCGGCTGATCAGTTGGTCCATGCCGTCACGGCGAATGGCACCGCCGTATTCTTCCCGGTAATTGGTGACGAAGCTGATGTTCTCGATGACCACGTCATAGACCCGCCAGCCGTCGTCCGTGGCGATCATTCGGTAAATCACCGGGATGGGGTTGTCCTGCACATGCAGCAGGGTACGGACGGTAACGCGACCTCGGTCATCCGGTTCGCCGGCGGGAGAGATGTCCACGACCTTGCCGCTGCCCTCCACCACGCGCACCACGGTATCGACGTTCTCGGAGAGCATGCTGGAATAGGTACGAATCGTGTTTTCACGAAAGGCACTGATGAATCGCTGCATCTGCTCGTCGGTGGCATCCCGGGCGTTTCTGCCCAGAATGAGCCGGGTCATGAGCTCGAAGTGAACGTGCGGTGACAGGATATCGTCAATGAGTTCGTACGCGACCCGTGGGTCTTTGCCGACAGCTTCACGGTTATCCATGAACGCATCCACCGCCTGATCGAAGACGTCTTCCACCACCTTTTCCGGTGCCGGCAGATTTTCCGCGGCGGATAACGCGGGTGGGACCCATATCAGCGGCAGCAGCAGGACAAGCCCTGCGGTTCGTAGTGCTTTGAACATGCCTTGTATCCCCTTGTCGATGTCGAATACGCCTCTGTCAAACGCGTATGGTGTATCAATTGCGTACTCTCGTTTCCGCCCGGCCACCGCCGCGAGGGTCGCTGGCGGCTTCCATGACGTTGTCCCGGCGATGCCAGGATACCGCCTGCATGTCACCGTACTCACGGGTCATGGGTACCACGGAGTGGCCTCGTTGCCGCAAGCCGTTTCGCGTTTCGATTGTAATGGCACCGGGCTCGTGCTGGATACGGTCCGGCAGGTACTGGTGGTGAAACCGGGGGCGGCTGACCCAGGTTTCCGGAGGCTCATTCTCGGCAAAGGCGAGAATGGCCAGCAGTACCTGGGTGATGATGCGGCTGCCCCCGGGCGTGCCCAGTACCGCGATTCTGTCCTCGGATTCCAGGAATGTCGGGGTCATGCTGGACAGCGGGCGCTTGCCCGGTGCGATCGCGTTGCGGGTTCCTCCAACCAGGCCATAGGCGTTGGGTTTGCCGGGCTGGCTGGCGAAATCGTCCATCTCATTGTTCAGCAGCACGCCGGTGCCGGCGGCCATGAAACCGGAACCGAACGGGTAGTTTATGGACAGAGTGGCGCCCACCCGATTGCCGTCGGAGTCGATGATCGAGAAATGCGTGGTGTCTTCACCCGTGCCGTCCGGCGGGGCGGCCAGGCTGTCGCTGGGGGTGGCCTGGTCCAGGCGCAAGTCCTCGCGAAGCAGTCGCAGATGGTCTTCGCTCTGCAATCGCCGTAGCGGGATATCCGTAAAATCCGGATCTCCAAGGTACAGGCTGCGATCGCGATAGGCCCGGCGCATGGCTTCCGCGGCGAGATGAATGCGCGAGGCTTCGTCCATGGCCGACAGATCCCAGGGCTCCAGCAGGCCAAGCATGGTCACCAGGCCAATACCGCCCGCGGACGGCGGCGCCGCAGCGGTAATACGGATGCCGTGATACCTGCCGGTAATGGGTTCACGTTCCACCACGGTATAGTCGGCAAAGTCCTCCAGTCGCCAGATGCCGCCGCCTTCGCGTGCCGCTTTTACGAGCATGCGTGCGGTCTCACCGCGGTAGAAACCCTCACGGCCAGACGTCGCCAGCCGTTCCAGAGTGTCTGCCAGGTCCGACTGGACGATGCGATGGCCCTCCGGGGGCACGTCGCCATCCTTGAGCAGAACGGCTGCCGCATCCGGCGAGGCGCGTAGAGCATCCATGCGGAACCGGACCATTCGCCGGTAATGCGGTCCAACCTCGAAGCCGTTCCTCGCGTATCGAATTGCAGGGGCCAGATTCTCGGCAAGGCTCAAGCGGCCATAGTTCTCCACCAGGTGAACCAGTGCGGCGGGCGTGCCGGGGATGCCCGCCGCCAGGGCGCCGTCCAGCGAGGCGCGGTCACGGACATCGCCGACTTCATCCAGGTACATATCATGGGTGGCTTCGCCGGGAGCGGTCTCTCTGCCGTCCACCATGGTCTGGAAGCCATCTTCCGCCCGGTGAAGCAGCCAGAACCCACCTCCGCCGAGGCCGGAGCCGTACGGCTCCACCACGGCCAGGGCCGCGGTTACAGCTACCGCGGCATCAAAGGCATTACCGCCGGCATCGAGTATTTCCAGGGCAACGTCGGTGGCCAGTGGATGGGCGGTGGCCACAGCGTCCCCCGGCGGTGTTTCCCTGGCGAGCAGGGAGGCGGGAAGAAACAGCAGGATCACCAACACCAGGGTAGTAGCCCGCCGGACACATTTCGTTTCCAGTTGCATGGGTATTCGGTCCATTGCCGGGGAGAAAGATCAGCTCCGCAGCCGTTTATTGAGTGCCAGGGCGACGGATGGCGTGACGAATTTGCTTATATCGCCGCCCAGCGTCGCTACTTCACGAACCAGGCTGGAGGAGATATAGGAATATTGTTCCGCGGGCGTAAGGAAGATGGTTTCCGCATCGGGAACCAGTTGCCGGTTCATGCTGGCCAGCTGAAATTCGTACTCGAAGTCCGACACGGCGCGCAAACCGCGCAATATCACCTGGGCGCCGCGATCGGTGACGAATTGGGCCAGCAGCGTGTTGAAGCTGGTTATCTCGACGTTCTTGACGTGGGAAAGGGCGGCGTGCGCCATTTCCAGGCGTTCCGGTACGCTGAAAGCAGGTTTCTTGGACGGACTGGGGTAGGCCGCAACGGCAACAATCAGGGTCGTGAACAGTTTGGAGCCCCTTTCCACCAGATCGATGTGTCCATTGGTGATGGGGTCAAAGGTGCCCGGATAGATCGCGGTTATAGTCATCACTCTGATTCCGTCTCATCGTTCGGTACCCGTAATCACTGTATGTAACCCGGATATTCCCTGAAATGCACGCGCGCTCGCAAGTCGTCGGCAGGCGAATTTCACAACCTGCCTGCGGCGCTGGGTCGCTTGGTCGCCTACATCACACCAGTATGATCCGCACTTTGCAAAAAGTCGGGCCTATCCCGGCCCGCAAGGGCGTAGACCACCTGTCCGGCCGCCCGCTGGCGCAACAGGCTCCAGCCAGACGGAAGCACAGGAAGGCCCTCGCTGCGATCCGTCTCCAGATAGATGCGTGCGGCAGGTGCCAGCCATCCGTTGTTTTCGAGCAATGCGAAGGTTTCAGTCAGCAGGCCGCTGCCGAAAGGAGGGTCGAGGAAAACGATATCCATGGGGCTCGGCGGGCCGTTCAGGTAGTGCCGGGCGTCCATCTGTCTGATCTCCACCATGTCCGCCTCCAGCAAATCGGCGTTCTCCCGCAGCAGCCTGGCGGCATCCCGGGCCTGCTCCACCAGGGTGACACGATGGGCACCACGGGAAGCAGCCTCCAGCCCGAGGGCGCCGCTGCCTGCGAACAGATCCAGGCAGTGCGCGCCCGGCAGCATGGGTTGCAGCCAATTGAACAGGGTTTCCCGGTTGCGATCGGCGGTTGGCCGCAGGCCAGGTACACCGGCAAAACGCAGTCGGCGGCCACGCCAGCGGCCGCCGATAATCCTGATCTGCCGGGTTCCGTGTTTCGCCAAGGTATGAAGGCTCCATCGTGACGGAGAACGTGGCCAGACTTTACACGGTGGCGTGAGGGCTGTCAGTCGGCCTCGTCCTCCTCGGGGCCGACAATGACGGTGATCATGCGGTCAGGGTCCAGCCGTTCGGCAAAGGCGGTGCGAACCGCCTCGGAGGTGACCGCCTCGATATTGCGGGTGAAGGTGTCCAGGTAATCCAGCGGCAAGCCATGGAAGCCGATATTGCCTACATAACCAACGATCTTGTTGTTGCTGTCGAGGTTCAGCGGGAAGCTGCCGGTAATGTTACGGATGGCGTCGTCGAGTTCCTCCGCGTCAGGGCCGGTGTCGCGTAATTCGGCAAGGTTCTCGCGCAGCACCTCGCGCGCTTCATCGGTACGGTCGCTGCGGACCTGGGTGTTGACCATGAACGGCCCATTGGCCTTCATCGGGCTGAACTGGCTGGAAACGCTGTAGGACAGCCCGCGTTCCTCGCGCATCTCCTCCCCCAGGCGTGATACCAGGCCACTGCCGCCAAGCACATGGTTACCCACGTAGAGAGGGAAGTGTGCCTCGTCGCCGCGGGCGTAACCGGGCTGACCCATGACGATGTGGCTTTGTGCCGAGCGGAACGCAATGCGTACCACCTGGCCTTCGTCAGGCATGGGCGCGGTCGGCATGGGCGTCGCTTCTTGGCCCGTTGGCAGTGCCTTGTCGATCACGTGTGCGAGCTGTTCAGCCTCCTGCCGGCTGATCGCTCCCACCACCGCCAGGGTCGCATTGGCGCGCACGTAGTAGCGGCGATGAAAGCCGAGGATATCCTCCCGGCTGATGGCCGACAGGCTTTCCTCGGTGCCTCCGGGCGGGATGGCGTAGGGGTGATCACCGTAGGCGGTCTCCCAGAATGCCCGGCTGGCGATGGCGCCGGGGCTTTGCCGATCCATGTTCAGGGCGACCTGCATCCGCCGGCGCTCACGTTCGACCGCAGTCTCCGGAAAGTCCGGGCGGCCGATGACGTCGGCCAGGGCACCCATGGCGCCGCTCAGGGTGTCCGGATCATTGAGGCTGCGCAGGCTGACGGACGCGCTATCGCGGCCGCTGCTGGCTGAAAAGCGCGCGCCCTGATCCTCGAATCGGCGGGCGATCGCCCCGGCGCCCATTCCTGCCGCGCTTTCCGACAGCAGGCTGCTGGTTATGGATGCCAGGCCGGGGAGATTTCCGTCCCGGGCACTGCCGGCATCGAACAGCAGTGACAGGTCGACTATGGGCAGGGCGTCGTTGCGAACGAAGTAAACCTCGATGCCTCCGCCGGTAGTCCATTGCTCTATACGTGGCCCTTCCGCATTCGCGGCCTGGCCGGGCAACGCCAGCGCCAGGGTCAGCATCAGGGTAAACAGGGGGCCGAATTTGATGATGCGGTGCATTGTTATCAGTGTCCTGAGCCGTGAGTGGTGGGAGTGCCGGCGGTTGGCGCTGACGCGACCGAATCGTCATCGCGCGGCAGCAGATGAACCACGGTGAGCCTGTCGTCGGTCAGATAACGCTGAGCGACGGCATGAACATCCTCCACCGTTACCTGCGCGATGGCCGTTTCAAACGCGTTCATGGTCTCCCAGCCGATGCCGGCTGTCTCCAGCATGCCGATCTCCATGGCCTGATAGAACAGGGAATCGAGCTGGTATACATAATCGGCACGGGCCTGGATCTTGGCGCGTTCAAGCTCTTCCTCGGTGATGCCGTCTTCGATGACGCGGCGGACCTCCGCCCGCACGGCTTGCTCCAGCTCATCGAGGCTGCCGTCCGGTCCGGGTCTGCCCACGAGTGAGAAATGCGTGTCCAGCCGAGTGATGCCGCTGTAACCGGCGCCCACGGAGCTGGCCACCTCGCTGCCGCGGACCAGGCGTTCCGGCAGGCGCGCGCTCTCGCCACCGTCGAGAATGCTGGACAGCAGGCTCAGCGCATAGGATTCACGCTGGTTTTCAGCAGTGCCGAGCGAGGGCGCGTGATAGCCCATCATCAGATACGGGGTGGCGTTCTTCACCCGCAGCACCGCCCTGCGCTCGCCCAGGCCAGGGATTTCGGCGCGTGCTCTGGTCTTCGGCACGGGGCGGGGTTCGAGGCCGCCAAAGTGTTTCTTCACCAAGTCATGTACCGCGTCCGGCTGCACATTGCCAACGATCACCAGGATGGCGTTGTTGACGCCGTAATGATGTGCATACCAGTCGCGCAGATCGTCCACGGTGAATTGATCGAGGTCTTCCTGCCAGCCGATGATGGGCTGCCGGTAGGGGCTGGTCGCCCACGCCAGAGCGTTGAACCGCTCCCGGGCCACACTGAAGGGGTTGTCGTCAACCGTCAGCCGGCGCTCCTCGTTAATGACCTCCATCTCGCGGGCGAACTCATCGGCATCGAAGCGAATATTGGCCAGGCGGTCGGCTTCAAGCTCCAGGGCAATTTCCAGGCGATCGGCCCTTAGCTGCTCGAAATAGGAGGTAAAATCGCGGCCCGTGAAGGCATTCTGGCGGCCGCCCTCGCGGGCGATAATGCGACTGAACTCGCCGCTCTCGCGATTCTCCGTACCCTTGAACATCATGTGTTCGAGGGCATGGGAAACGCCCGTTGTACCGGGCTGCTCATAGCTGGAACCGACCGGAAACCAGAGCTGGCTGACCACCACCGGTGCCCGGGCGTCCGGTTTCACCAGCAGCCGCATGCCGTTATCAAGCGTATATTCATGAACGTCCGTGACCGTCGCCTGTGCCGCCGGTGCGGTAAACAGGATGATCGCGCAGACCGCGAGGACCGTTCGGGAAAGTGCGTGGGAGATGCTCATGCGTTTGTCACCCGGCAGTTGATTCGTTGCGCATTTGGACAGTGTTAGGATACGCACACCACACTAGGACCACGCTATCGATGTTAGGTTTCAGAAAGCGCCGGGGAAATGGCGAACAGACGGACAAACCGGATCAGACGCCCGGGGAACTTCAGACCGAGGCGGCGCGCCCGGGTCTGATTGCGCGGCTGCGCGAGCGGCTGGGAAAGACACGCAACGGCCTTGCCGAAGGCCTCGCAACCGCCTTTCTCGGCCGCAAGACCATAGACGACGACCTGCTGGAGGAGCTGGAAACGCGGCTGCTCATGGCCGATGTCGGGGTCGATGCCACCAGCCGCATAATCGACGGCATGGTTGCCCGCATGCGTCGCCATGAACTCGGTGACATGGCCGCGCTCATGGCCGCGCTGCGGGAGGATATGGTGGCCATACTGCAGCCCTGTGAGGCACCTCTGGAGCCGGATGTCTCCCGAAAGCCGTTTGTTATTCTCACGGTGGGAGTGAATGGCGTCGGCAAGACCACCACCATAGGCAAGCTGGCCAGCCGCTGGCTGGGCGAGGACAAGTCCATCCTGTTGGCGGCCGGCGATACGTTCCGGGCGGCGGCCGTGGAGCAGCTTCAGCGCTGGGGGCAGCGTACCGGGATTGCCGTGATCGCGCAGCATGGCGGCGCCGACTCCGCCTCGGTGATTTTCGACGCTCTGCAGGCCGCCAGGGCGCGAGGGACAGATGTCCTGATCGCCGACACGGCCGGCCGGTTGCACACCCAGAGCAACCTCATGGACGAGTTGCGCAAGGTTAAGCGGGTCATTGGCAAGCTCGATGAAACCGCGCCCCACGAGGTGCTGCTGGTGCTGGACGCCGGTACAGGGCAAAACGCCCTGTCCCAGGCGCGGCACTTCGGCGAGGCCGTGAACGTGACCGGGCTGGTGCTGACCAAGCTGGACGGCACCGCCAAGGGCGGTGTGATCTTCGCGATCGCCCAGCAACTTGGCCTGCCGATCCGCTTCATCGGTGTAGGCGAGGGCGTGGACGATCTGCGGCCGTTTCACGCCGGTGAATTCGTTGACGCCCTGCTGGGGGACGTGCTCAGCGAGGGCGCGGCGCCGGAATGACGCATGATCCAGTTCGATAACGTCAGCAAGCGCTACCCCGGCGGCTTCGATGCACTGAGCGACCTCACGCTGCAGGTGGATCAGGGCGAGATGGTCTTTCTTACCGGGCCTTCCGGCGCGGGCAAGAGCACGCTGCTCAAGCTTATCCCCCTGCTGGAACGCCCCAGCCGGGGGCAGATCGTCATCGCCGGGATCAATCTCTCCCGCCTGGGAAAGGGTCGTATTCCGCATCTTCGCCGTCGGGTGGGCATGATCTTTCAGGATCACCGCCTGCTGCATGATCGGACCGTGTTCGATAATGTTGCCCTGCCCCTGGTTATTACCGGCATATCCCACCGAGACGTCGGCCGGCGTGTGCGCGCCGCGCTGGACAAGGTGGGCCTGCTGGGACGCGAACACGCCTACCCCGTTACCCTCTCCGGCGGTGAACAACAGCGAGTGGGTATTGCCCGTGCGGTCGTGACCCGCCCGCCGATCCTGCTCGCCGACGAACCGACCGGCAACCTCGATCCGGAGCTGTCCGAGGAGATCATGGGGCTGTTCGTGCAGTTCAATCGCGTGGGAGTCACCACGCTGGTGGCCAGCCATGATCTCAACCTGGTGCGCCGCCTGGGGCATCGCCGTGTGAGCCTGCGCGACGGCAAGCTGGTCGATGATTCCGCCAGCGGGGGCGGCCAATGAGCATCCGTGCCCGTGCGCAACCACGCCGTGCCGCCAGCGGTTCCGCCACCGGCCGGTTGCTTGCCGGCTGGGTGCAGGCCCATGGCCGCGCCGCGGTCGGCGCCCTGGGGCGCCTGTCACGAACGCGCATGGCGAGCGCCATGACCACCGCGGTGCTGGGTATTGCGCTGGCACTTCCCGCCGTGTTTCTGCTACTGCTGCAGAATGTGGAAGGGGTAACGGCGGACTGGGATGGCGGCGCCACTGTTTCGCTTTTCATGGCGCCCGGCCTGGCGGAGGCGGATTATCGAAGCCTGGCTGCCGACCTGCGTTTGCGTGATGATGTTCGATCCACGGACGTGGTGACGCCGGACGCCGCCCTGGAGGATTTTCGCGCGCGATCCGGTATGGATACGGCACTTGATCTGCTGGATGAGAACCCACTGCCGCCGCTGGTGATCGTGGTACCCGCGGCCGAACTGGGGGCGGATGCCCTGCAGTCCCTGAGCCAGGAACTGGGCGCGCTGAGCGGAGTGGAAACCGCTCGCCTGGACCTGGAATGGGTGCAGCGTCTGCACGCCGTCATGGACCTGCTGCGCCGTGCGATCTGGCTGGTGGCGGGACTGCTCGCGGTGACCGTGATACTGGTCGTGGGCAACACCATCCGGCTCGCCATCGAGAACCGGCGCGATGAGATCATCATCACCAAGCTCATCGGCGGCACCGATGCCTTCATACGCCGGCCGTTTCTGTACGAGGGTGTGTGGTACGGCGCTTTCGGCGGAGTGCTGGCCGCCTTGCTGGTGGAGGTGGTCAGACTGGCGCTGGCCGGGCCGGCAGCGGACCTGGCGCGACTCTATCAGACCGCCCCCCTGCTTCAGGGCCTCGGCGCCGGCGGCATGCTCGCCGTAATAAGCTCCGGCGTGATGCTCGGGCTGGTAGGGTCCTGGCTGGCAGTGGGGAGACATCTGGCCGCCATTGAACCGAAATGACCTAGGGAGACACTGATCTATTCCCATGGCCTTGTCGGAACCCTATACCTATACTCATACGCGGAACTTTAAGTGCTGTTAGCACTCCAAGAGTGAGACTGCTAAAATACCCAGTCTAAACCTCAGGGGGACATAGAGATGGCGACCGCGTTAGCAACCGTCAACCTCAACAAGCTGCCGCTGCATGCGGGAAGCGAACATGCGTACATCCACGCCGTCAACCAGATACCCGTTCTGAGTGTTGACGACGAGCAGGCCCTCGCGGTGGCCTATCGTGATTGCGAGGATCTGGACGCTGCTCGCCAACTGGTCATGTCGCATCTTCGTTTCGTGGTGCACATCGCGCGCGGCTATTCAGGCTACGGGCTGCCGTTGGCGGACCTTATTCAGGAAGGCAACATCGGTCTGATGAAGGCCGTGAAACGATTCGATCCGGAGGTGAAAGTACGGCTGGTGTCGTTTGCCGTGCACTGGATTCGCGCCGAAATCCACGAATACATCCTCCGCAACTGGCGCATCGTCAAGGTGGCTACCACCAAGGCACAGCGCAAGCTGTTCTTCAATCTGCGCAGTTCCAAGAAGCGGCTGGGCTGGCTGTCTCAGGATGAAGTTCAGAAGGTTGCCAGGGATCTGGGCGTCAAGCCCGAGACCGTGATGGAGATGGAGTCCCGTCTCAGCGGTCACGATGTTTCGTTCGACCCCCAACCCGAGACGGATGACGAGGACGGCATGATCCGCTCGCCGTCCGCCTACCTGACGGATCATCAGCCGGATCCGGCTGAACAGATCGAGCACCAGGACTGGGACGACCATCAGACGCAATCGCTGTCGCGAGCGCTGTTGAAGCTGGATGAGCGCAGTCGCGATATCGTTCAGCGCCGCTGGCTGCATGAGAGCAAGTCCACGCTGCAGGAGCTGGCGAATCAGTACAACGTCTCCGCCGAGCGCGTGCGGCAGCTTGAGAAGAATGCCATGAGGAAGCTTCGCGAAGCGATGGCGTAACGGCTTCAGCGCGACTCCTTATCAGAAGGCTCCTGTCGCCGGGGGCCTTTTTTCTTGCCTGTTCTTCAGTTCCACGGAAGGAGTGACTGATGGCGATAACCGATTGGCCCGAGGCGGAAAGGCCGCGCGAGCGCCTGCTGGCGAGAGGGCCTCAGGCTTTATCCGATGCCGAGTTGCTGGCGATCTTTCTGCGTACCGGAGTTCGCGGCCGCAGTGCGGTGGATCTGGCGCGGGACCTGCTGTCGCGATTCGGCGGCCTGCGCCCGTTGCTCGACGCCGATCAGGCCGGCTTCTGCGAGTCCCCTGGGCTTGGCACAGCCAAGTATGCGCAGTTGCAGGCGGTTCTGGAGATGGCCCGACGTCACCTTCAGCATGAACTCGAGCGTGGCGATGCCATCACCAGCCCCGGTGCCACCAGGCGCTTTCTGCAATCGCGCCTGCGTCACCATCCCCATGAGGTTTTCGCCTGTCTGTTCCTGGACAACAGGCACAGGGTGCTCCGCTTTGAGGAGCTGTTTCGCGGCACCATAGATGCCGCCAGCGTACACCCCAGGGAAGTGGTAAAGCGGGCGCTGACGCTTAATGCCGCCGCTGTTATCGTCGCCCATAACCATCCTTCAGGCGTGGCCGAGCCCAGCCGTGCGGACGAGCGCATTACGCACCGCCTCCGCGATGCACTGGCTCTGGTGGATATCCGCCTGCTCGACCATCTGGTCATCGGCGACGGCGAGCCGGTGTCACTGGCGGAGCGAGGGTTGCTGTAGGTACGCTTCGCCACGCCGATCCCGTACACTTGGCGGCTCCGGAGAGCATACGGATCACTGCCATGGCAGCATTGAATCAGCGGCGCATCATCCTCGGCGTATCCGGCGGTATCGCTGCGTACAAAAGCCCCGATCTGGTCCGTCGTCTACGGGACACCGGCGCGGATGTGCGCGTGGTGATGACCCGCGGTGCGATGGAGTTCGTACGTCCGCTGACCTTCCAGGCAGTGTCCGGCAACCCGGTGCACACCAGCCTGCTGGACGCGGATGCCGAGGCCGCCATGGGTCATATCGAGCTGGCGCGCTGGGCCGAGGCGGTGTTGATTGCACCTGCCAGCGCCGATCTGATCGCCCGTCTTGCCAACGGCCACGCCGATGACCTGCTGAGTACTCTGTGCCTCGCGACCGACGCACCGTTGGCCGTTGCGCCGGCCATGAACCGGCTGATGTGGGCACACCCGGCCACACGCGCCAATACGGCCCTGCTGATGGAGCGTGGCGTGCAGGTATTTGGTCCGGGCGAGGGGGATCAGGCCTGCGGCGAGACAGGCTCCGGCCGCATGCTGGAGCCGCTACAACTGGTCGGCGAACTCGCCGGCCTCTTTGCGGAGCCGTTACTATCCGGGCAGCGCGTGGTGATCACCGCCGGTCCCACGCGCGAAGCGATTGATCCGGTGCGCTACATCAGTAACCGCAGTTCCGGCAAGATGGGGTTCGCTCTGGCGGCGTCCGCCGCGGCCATGGGTGCCGAGGTGATACTGATCGCCGGGCCGTGCAACCTCCCCACGCCACGCGGCGTCCGGCGCATTGATGTGGAAACAGCCGTGGCCATGCATGAGGCCGTCATGGAGGCGCTGCCCGGCTGCGGCATCTTCATAGGCTGTGCGGCTGTTGCGGACTACCGGGTGGCCGAGCCATCCGGACGCAAGATCAAGAAAAGCGAACGCACACTCAGCCTCGATCTGATCCGTAACCCGGACATCCTGGCCGATGTGGCGGCCCGCGATAATCCTCCCTTTACAGTCGGCTTTGCAGCCGAAACCAACGATCTGCAGGCGCATGCCGAGGACAAGCGACGACGCAAGGGCCTGAATATGATTGCCGCCAACCTGGTGGGCGAGCCGGGCTCCGGTTTCGAGTCCGATGACAACGCCCTCTGGGTGCGCTGGGCGGACGGTGAACAGGCCCTGGACCCGGCGCCCAAGCGGCAGCTGGCGGACGCGCTGATGCGGTTGGTCGCGGAGCGTTATCGTGGGCAGCGCTGAATGATCGGCTGAGCCTATCTACAAAACCATGCATTGTTTGAGGATTGTATGAGAAGACGCATTGAAGCCAGGATCGTTAATGACATGCTGGGAACCGACCAGGTACCTGTTCCGGACTACGCCACCGATGGCGCCGCGGGTATCGACCTGCGGGCGTGCACGCCGGAGCCGGTGACATTGGCACCGGGCGACCGACGCCTGTTTCCCACGGGCCTCGCGATCAATATTCAGGATCCGGGGCTGGCCGCCATGGTGGCCTCCCGTTCCGGCCTTTCGCTCAGGCACGGTGTTCGCGTTGCCCAGGGGCTGGGCGTGGTGGATTCCGATTATCATGGCGAAGTGGGTGTGATCCTGATCAACGAAGGTATAGAGCCATACACCGTCAATCCGGGCGAGCGCATTGCACAGCTGCTGTTCATGCCCGTGGTGCAGGTTGCTCTCAGCTACGTAACGGAATTCAGCTCCGTCACCGAGCGTGGCGCCGGCGGTTTCGGGCACACGGGCAGGGCGTGACCGGCAGCGTGCGAAGGCGGCGCCCGACCCGTCAGGCGTCCGTCCCGGATGTTGCGGTTTTGTTGTGCGTATAATGAGGTGCCCGGCCGATTACGGCGGCCACCGGGGAAGGGAGTTGCTGGCATGAAGCGACCGCGATCGCGAAAAGATCAGGCTGATAAGGAGCGTGCTCCGGCGGCGCGGAAGGCGGTGTCGCGGCATTCGTCGGTCTATCGGGCTGCACTGCTGCTGTTCATGCTGGCGGCCGTGGTGGTACTGGCTGCTATCGGCCTGTCCCGGCTGTTCACGGAACAGGGTCAGAACGAATTCCTGGAGCGCGAGGCGGGTACGGCGGTCAGCCTGCTGGCCGCAAATCTGCGCCAGGCGGTGGACCGGGAGCAGCGCCAGATGGCGGCACTTGCCGCTGATCGGGCGTTCGTGTCGGAGTTGGTGGAAAGCGGCGAACTGCCAGATTCCCTGAAGCGCGCATTTCCCGGTGCCGCCGGAACAATGATCCTGCCTCGGGGCTTCAGCCGCATCGCCCCCACCGCCAACCCGCCGATAGGCTACGCTTTGCTGGAAATGCTCGGTGCCGCGGAGCGGAGCGGCGAGGCCCCGCCTCCCGAACTGCACCGGTTAAGCAATGATCGCACTAACGTCCATTTTGTTCAGCCGCTGATCGTCGATGGTGCTGCTGCAGCCCACCTGGTGGTCAGCTACCCGGAACGGTGGCTGGCTCAGCAGTTGCGGCTGGCGCCCGGGGGCGGCTACCTGGTGCTGGAGCAACGTTCCGGTGACGGACAGCTGTCGCCGGTGCTCAGCAGCGGCCAGGCCGCGGCGCCCGGTGTTTCCGGGCGGCAGGCCACTGTCGAGGGCACACCCTGGCGTTTGGGCTATGTGCCCGCGGCACATTCCCCGAATGCCGCCACGTTTGCGGATCCACTCCTGATCGGCATTGCCGGCGGCGCGCTACTGGCACTCGGCGGCGTGATACTGCTGGTGTTCTCGACGCTGCGACGGCGCGTCGGAACCGATGCCCTGGCCTGGCAGAAAATGGCGCTGGACGCCGCCCGCGGCGAGTTGAAGCCGGATTACCCCGTTGTTCTGCGTGAACTCGGCATTCCGATGGATGCTATTCTGCCTGGTCTTCGCGACGGCACCCTGATGGATGCGGCCGAGGCGGAAGACGCGGCGTCGAGCAAGGCGGCAGGCCGCGGCGAAGGTCGTGCCGGCGGTAAGAAGGGTCGCGGCCGGGTCACAAAATCCGTCGGCGCCCCGACGGAACCGAATTTGAAAGATCTACTCACTGGCCTTGACGTGGAGGAAGAAATGCCTAAAAGGAAATCCGGCATGCCTGCGAATACGCTGGAACAGGGGGCGGTCGCTGTTGACCGTACCCTGTTCCGCGCCTATGACATTCGCGGCGTAGTGGGTAAGGGACTATCCGTTGATGTGGTCCGCGTCATCGGGCGATCGATCGGCAGTGAGGCGGTTGACCGTGGGCAAACCGATATCGTTGTCGGGCAGGACGGCAGACTTTCCAGTCCGGATCTTGCCGATGCGTTGATGGAGGGTTTGCGCGCTACCGGCATGAATGTCATCGATATCGGCCGTGTCCCCACGCCGGTCATGTATTTCGCCACGCATCATCTCGGTACCGGATCCGGCGTGGTCGTGACCGGCAGCCATAATCCGCCGGATTATAACGGCCTGAAGATCATGCTTGCCGGCGAGACGCTTTCCGGCGATGCCATCGCGGCGCTGCATGCGCGGATCGAACGCGAGGACTTTGTGGATGGTGAAGGCAGCCTGCGGCGGCAGGACGTGGTGCCGGATTACCTGGCCCGCATAGTCGACGATGCCAGTCTGCACCGGCCGCTACGGGTTGTTGTGGACTGCGGCAACGGCGTGGCCGGCGAAACCGCGCCTGACGTGTTGCGGGCCATGGGGTGCGAGGTCGAGGAACTTTACTGCGACGTGGACGGGACATTCCCCAATCACCACCCGGATCCGTCGGATCCCGCCAATCTGCAGTCGCTGATCAACGCGGTGCGCGTGCAGGAAGCCGACGTCGGGCTTGCCTTCGACGGCGACGGCGACAGGCTGGGCGTGGTGGATGCCAGTGGCAAGATAATCTGGCCCGATCGTCAGATGATGCTGTACGCAATGGATATTCTGGGGCGTGAACCCGGCGCCGACATCATTTTCGACGTCAAGTGCTCCGCGCACCTGGCGAGAATTATCACCGAGAACGCCGGCGTGCCGGTGATGTGGCGCACCGGTCATTCGCTGATCAAGGCCAAGCTCAAGGAGTCCGGTGCGCCGCTGGCGGGTGAGATGAGCGGGCACATTTTCTTCAATGACCGCTGGTACGGTTTTGACGATGGTATCTATACCGCCGCCCGGTTGCTGGAGATCCTGTCCATGGATAGCCGAAGCAGCACGGAGATCTTTGCTGAATTGCCGGAAACGGTCAGCACCCCCGAGCTGAAAATTCATCTCGAGGAAGGTGAGCCGCCGGAACTCATTCGCCGATTGGTGGGCAAGGCCAGCTTTCCCCATACCCGGGTGACCACCATTGACGGACTGCGAGTGGATTTCCCGGACGGCTGGGGCCTGGTCCGCGCATCCAACACCACGCCCTGCCTTGTGCTGCGCTTCGAGGCGGATGACGAAACGGCGCTCGAGCGCATCAAGCAGGCCTTCCGGGATTTGCTGGACACGGTCCGGCCAGGTCTGGATACCAGTTTCTGACCCAACACAGACGGAATCACCGATGAGCAATAGCAGGGCTGCCGCCGCGGAGGTGGCGCGGGTACTTACTGAAGCGCTCCCCTATATCAAGCGCTTTCAGGGCAAGACCATCGTGGTGAAGTTTGGCGGCAATGCCATGGTGGACGATGTTCTGAAGCATGATTTTGCCCGCGACATCGTGCTCATGAAGCTGGTGGGCTTCAATCCCGTGGTCGTGCATGGCGGTGGCCCGCAGATCGGCAAGCTACTGGAGCGCATTGGCAAGGAGAGTCGGTTCGTCGACGGCATGCGTGTCACCGATGCCGAGACCATGGACGTGGTGGAAATGGTGCTCGGCGGCCTGGTAAACAAGGAAATCGTTCAGCTCATCAATGGCCAGGGCGGCCGGGCCGTGGGTCTGACCGGCAAGGACGGCGGCCTGATCCGTGCCCGCAAGATCACCATGGCGCAGCGCCAGGACGTGGCGGTGCCGGAAGAGATAATCGATATCGGGCAGGTTGGTGAGGTGGCGTCTATCGACGCCTCGGTGGTGGACATGCTCGATGCGGGCGAGTTTATCCCGGTGATTGCCCCCATCGGCGTCGGAGACGACGGCCGCAGTTACAACATCAACGCGGATCTGGTTGCGGGCAAACTGGCGGAGGTGTTGCGGGCCGAGAAGCTCATCCTGTTGACCAATACCGCGGGATTGCTGGACAAGGCAGGCAATCTGCTTACCGGTCTGGACGCGGCCCGCGTGCAGGAGCTGATAGCGGATGGCACGATACACGGCGGCATGTTGCCGAAGATTCGCTGTGCGCTGGAGGCTGTACAGCACGGCGTCCGCTCGGCGCACATTATCGATGGCCGTGTGACTCACGCGGTGTTGCTGGAGCTGTTCACGGATTCCGGGGTAGGTACGCTGATCCATGGCCCGGGGGGCGAACCATAGGTATCGGTCATTCGACGGTGCCGAGCTCCTTGAACCGGCTTATGTGCGCTGTAAACTCATCCTGAATGCGGCCGATTTCCGCCTTCTGAGCGTTCATGTAGGACTGCTCCTCCTTAAGCCGCTCTCGGGCCGTCTCCAGGCGCTGGTAGATCTCTTCCGCATCACCCGTGCCACGGCGCTCCGCCTGGGCGGCCTGTTCCCGCAGGCTGATTATTTCCTCATCATAACGTTCCTGACGGATGGTGGAGGCGTTGACCAGTGCCCTTATCCGTTCGATCCGCTCGTCCCGGGTTTCCTCCAACTGCCCAACACTTGAGTATGTGACGGTCAGCATTCGGTCGTACTCGGATTGCCGGCGGCGCTGTTCCTGTTCCTCGGCGCGGGTGCGGGCGGCCTCCCTGCGGGCTTCTTCGAGGGCGCGTATCTCGCTTTCCGTGGGCGCCCGTTCGACGTCGCGCAGAGCCTGGCCGCTGCGCGAGAATTCGCGGCGTTCGTCGGATGCCCTGTCCGGAGGCAGGCTGTCGCTGTAATGGATCCGGCCGTCGTCATCCACCCAGCGATAGAGCTGCGCGTCGACGAGGCCGGGAAGGGCCAGGGTGACGAGCAGCAGAATACGTGGCATATGCCTCGCCAGTCGCATCATCGGGACATCGTTCTGCCGGTTGGTTGCGGGTGTTTTCACGATAAGCCAGCCCATCCTCGGGGTCCAGTGCCAGCGCCGCGTCACCACCCCCATTTTGTGCCCGGCGGATCAGGCGGATAGCATGCGCGCAAGATCAAGCGCCCCGTCGGGGATCGGTTTGCGGCGGCTTATGACGTCAGACAACGCAATTGTGCAAATTCTCCCGCTATGCACGCCCAGCATCACGTCCGAGTACCCGGCGCATAGGTGGTCGACTGCACTTGCGCCGAGGCTGGACGCCAGGATCCGGTCGTGTCCGGTAGGGCTGCCGCCACGCTGGATGTGGCCCAGAATGCAGGCGCGTGCCTGGTGACCTCGGTTGCTCAGTTGCTTTGCCAGGCGCGGAGTGAGTTGATCGTCGTGGCCCTCGGCCACCACGATGAGGCTGCTTGTTTTGCCGCGCTGCTTACTGATTGCGAGACTCTCCACGAGCGCGTCGACGTCGGGCTCCATGTCCGGCAGCAGGATGTGCTCGGCGCCGCCGGCGATACCCACGGCAACGGCCAGAAAGCCGGAGCTACGGCCCATGACCTCCACCAGAAAGACGCGCTGGTGAGAATGTGCCGTATCGCGGATGCGGTCGATGGCTTCCAGGCCGGTATTCACAGCAGTGTCGAAGCCGATGGTGTCTTCGGTGCCGAAAATGTCGTTGTCGATGGTGCCGGGCAGGCCGATGACCGGAAGCCCTGTTTCAAGGCAAAGCAGGTGCGCCCCGGTCAACGAGCCGTCGCCGCCGATGATCACCAGGCCTTCGACGTTCCGCGCACGTAATTGCTCCGCGACCCTGGCCCGTACCTCGGGCCTGTGGAATGCTTCGCTGCGGTCGCTTCTTAGAATGGTGCCACCGCGGTGCAGAATGTTGCCGACGGAAGACAGTCCCATGGGCTGGAGTTCATCCTCGACCAGCCCGGTGTATCCGCGGTCGGATCCAAGTACGTCGATCCCATGCCCCAGGGCGGTACGCACGACTGCGCGAATAGCGGCATTCATGCCGGGAGCATCGCCGCCGCTGGTGACGATAACCAGCCGCTTGGGCCGCCAGGTAACCGGCAGGTCAGGCAGTTCCCACATGCTCAAATTCCCCTCGCTGAACCATGTATTGTGCGAAGCAGCACGTTACTCCGCCAGTCGCCTATTTGCCAGCGCCTGCATTTTCACGTTGCTCCTGGCGCCGGACTGTTGTACCAGGGTTGTCGGATGGTCGGTGAGGGTGCTCCTCGGCGGTCTTCATCAGGGCGAAAGCAGCCCGCCAGAGCTGAAATCCGCCCCAGAAGCCGGGTGATACGTCCACATGGCCCAGCCCCCCGGCTATGAACAGCTGCGCCTGGCCTGGAGCGACGGCATTGACTAGCCGTTCGCTGTGGCTGAGTGGGATCACCGGATCCTCCCGGCCGTGAATGAGCAGAAGGCGGGCGTGCAAGCCCGACAGATCGCGCCGCGACAGGTCCAGCGCCTTGATCTCCTGCTGCGCGCTGTCCGGCAGCCTCTTCAGCAGCGCAACGGTACGCTCAGGGTCTCGATTGGTGATCAGCTGGTAGACAGCAGCGCCTTCCGCACCCAGCTTCTCCCTGAGATTCTCGATATCGGCGCCGGCATCGGCCATCCGCCGCTCCGCGATTGCCTGCAGCAAGATGCGGTCGCCAGGGTCCGCCACGTGGTCAAGCTGCCCCAGGAGCAGCAGCCATTTCCCTTCATGCCTGGGCTGGCGGATGGGCTCGGCCGGTTTGCTGCCGGCGTCCACGCCAGTGGTCGCGTAACGGATGGCATCCACCAGATCATAATAGCCGCCGAGCACGACAACGTACGCAACCCTGTCGGCGAGGTCAGGCTGTTTGGCGGCTATCAGGGTCGGCCCCGCAGCGAAGCTTACCGCCGCGACCCCGGTGAAACCGTCCGCCTGGACCGCGAAACGCAAGGCGGTGGCGATTTCGTTGACCTCCGATGTACCTACCGCCATGGCGGTCAGGCCGGGCAGTTCCGGAACCAGCACATCGAATCCGGAGCGTGCCAGGCTCTGGGCAAACTCGACTAGCCGTGAATCACGTCGGCCGGCCTCGGTAAACCCATGTATCAGTACCAGAGAACCGCGGTGCGAGTCCCCGGAGCGATACCGGTCCGCCACCTGGTTTCGCCCATGGATGCTATAACTTAAGGACGTGCGCGCAGGCAGTTCCGTTTGCCTTTTGAGGCGGCTGTCAGCGGTACCGGCCTGCACATCCGCGAGCAGGAGTGCGGCATCGTGGCTGCGTTTGATTGCGCCGCAGCCGCTCAGCGCCATGACACCGGCCACGAGGATTGCCAGCAGCTGTAGGCAGGTTTTCCGTCTTGTGCACATGCGTTCATCCAGTGTGATCCATAACCGCGACTCACGGGGATACATCAGAGCATCCTTAACATGAATCCGGGATAGATCAGGGCCTCTTAAAAGAGGATACTGGACCGGAGCGGCCCTGGTGGAGGGTGGCAGTCATGGCATCGGAAACGACTAATACGGCATTTCACGACAGCGGCGATGTCAGGCATGCCGCTGCTGCGCTGCAGGTATCGGAATTCTACGTGTTTGAGCTGGCCTGGAAGCGCTGGTATGGCAGTGATCCGGACCACAATGTTATTCAGTACTGGTACGACCCTTACATGAGTGACGGCCTGGTTCCGCACTGGGTCCGGCATTTCTGTTCCGTCGTGAGCGAACGCCTGGAGCGGGGTGAACTGGACCCGGCGGAGTTCGGGGTGCCGCGCCGGCGGCCGGGGGCCAGCGGCGCTTACCAGGGGTTTTTCTACGCCGTTCTGCTGCTGGCGATCGTGCTGGTGCTGTTTGCGGAGGCTCAGAAGAGTGGTGAGTTCATGGGCCTGGGTGGTTGTTTCCTGCCACCATGTTATTGAACCGGCGTTCAGGCGCCGTAGCGTTGCCGGTATTCACGTATGGCGTCCAGTTCAGCCTTGCGGTCGCCACGGCCTTCCAGCCAGGTCACCAGATCGTCTAGATCGACGATGGGGATGACGGGTATACCCAGGTCCCGCTCTACCTGCTGTACGGCGGAAGTGTCACTCGTGCCGCGCTCCTTGCGGTCGAGGGCAATGGCGACGCCGGCCAGACTCGCACCTTCCGACTCGATCACTGCCACGGACTCCCGGGCCGACGTGCCGGCCGAGATGACGTCGTCGATCATCAATACCCGACCCTGTAGCGGCGCGCCTACCAGCATGCCGCCTTCGCCGTGGTCCTTTGCTTCCTTGCGGTTGAAGGCCCAGGGCACATCGCGGCCCAGGCGGGCCATGGCGATTGCGGTGGCCGAAGCCAATGGAATGCCCTTGTAGGCGGGACCGTAAAGCATGTCGAACTGCACGTCGCTGGCCAGAATGGCCTGTGCATAGTATTCACCAAGCCGTGCCAGCGATGCGCCACTGTTGAACAGCCCGGCATTGAAGAAATAGGGGCTGACCCGCCCGGACTTCAGGGTGAACGCACCGAAGCGAAGCACGCGGAGTTCGAGTGCAAACGTGATGAAATCCGACTTGTAGGCGGGGGCCGTCATGAGTGAGCGCTCCGAGTGCCGATCAGCATGGTGAATAGCCGTCCCTGGTGATTAACCCGTGTTTCGCATGCCGGCGGCAATGCCGTTGATTGCCACCATCAATGCCTTGCGCAGATCTTCCTCGTTGCCGTGACGGACACGGTGCAACAGCTCGACCTGCAACAGGTTGAGTGGGTCCACATAGGGGTTGCGCACGTCCACGGAACGGCGAACCACCGGGAAATCGTCCAGCGGGCGCTTGTTGCCGCTGATCTCCAGCACCCGGGACAGGGTCTCGCGAAAGCGGCTGCGCAGGTCCTCGCCCAGGGGTTGCAGATTTTCCGGCACCAGTCGGCGATCATATTGGGCAGCCACGTCCGGGTCACCCTTGGCCAGCACCATCTCCACCATGTCTACGAAAGCGCGGAAGAACGGCCACTCCCGGAACATGATGCGCAACTCGTCGGTGAGATTGTTCTTGCTCGCCTCGGTGAGTGCTTCACCCACGCCCAGCCAGGCCGGCAGCAGCAGGCGCGTCTGCGTCCAGCTGAAGATCCACGGAATGGCCCGCAGGGTTTCCACGCCACCGCCGGTCTTTCGCCGGGCGGGTCGGGAGCCGATGGTCAAGCCGGCAATCTCCTGCTCCGGCGTGGCAGCGCGGAAATACTCCACGAAGCCTTCGGTATCCCGGACCATGCCACGGTAGGTTTTCACCGCCACGCCGGACAGCTGATCCATTACCTTCCGCCATTCCTGTTTCGGGTCCGGCGGCGGCAGCAGGGTGGCTTCCAGTACCGCCGTGGTGTAGAGCTCCAGGTTGCGCAGGGCGATGCCCGGCAGGCCGAATTTGGCCTGAATGACCTCGCCCTGCTCGGTGACCCGCAGGCTGCCGTTCACCGAGCCGGGGGGCTGGGATAGAATGGCGGCGTGCGTGGGGCCGCCGCCACGGCCGATGGAACCGCCGCGGCCGTGGAACAGGGTGAGTTTCACACCGTTGCGGCGGCAGCAGGCGAGCAGCCGCTCCTGGGTCTGATACAACGCCCAGGCGGCGGTCAGATGCCCGGCGTCCTTGCCGGAGTCGGAATAGCCGATCATGATTTCCTGCCGGCCCTGGATGCGCTCGCGATACCAGTCGTTGGTCAGCAGCCGTTCCAGGCTTTCTTCCGCGCCCTCGAGGTCGGAGAGCGTTTCGAACAGTGGCACCACCCGCAGGTAGTGTTTCACTCCGGCTTCCCTTTGCAGCAGCTCCACCGCGAGGATGTCCGAGGGTTTCGAGGCCATGGATATCACGTAGGCGCCGAGACTCTCCGGCCCCTGCTCAGCAATGACACCGAATGTGTCCAGCACTTCCTTTACATCATCAACGGGCTCGAATCCGCGGGGCGTGAGCGGACGCCTGCTGCTCAGTTCGCGAATCAGGAAATCCTGTCGTTCCTGCTCGCTCCACTTCAGATAGCTACCAAGTCCCAGGGCCTCGGTAATCGCGCTGATGGCCTCGCTGTGGCGGTTTGCTTCCTGACGAATGTCGATGCGCATCATGGTCAGGCCGAAACAGCTCAGGCGGCGCAGCAGGTCCAGCAAGCGGCCATCGGCAATAACGCCGGCGCCGCAGCGGTGCAGGGAGTGGTAGCAGTCCAGCAGCGGCTGACGCAGCTCCTCGGTATGCAGGTAGATGTCGCCTTCGGGCGGCGTGCGACCGTCCAGCCGCGCTTCCACCCAGCGGAGCGTCAGGCGCAGACGGGCACGAACGCGCTTGAGCAGGACCCGGTAGGGTTCCCAGGCATCACCGACCTGCTCGCGCAGATCATCGTCGATGCACTGTACCGAGAGTTCGCTGATCAGCGCGTTGACTTCCTTCTCGTAGAGCGTGGCGACCATCCAGCGGGCCAGCAGGCAGGCCTGGCGGGTGACGCGGGCGGTAACGCGCGGGTTGCCGTCACGATCACCGCCCATCCATGAACCAAAACGGATGGTGGCCACATCCAGCGGCAGGCCCTTGCCGGTGTATTGGCGCAATGTGCGATCAAGCCGGCGGGCGTGGCGAGGAACGGCATCCCACAGGGTCTGCTCCACCACCGCGTACCCCCAGCGGGCCTCGTCCAGAGGAGAGGGGCGGCGCTGGCGAATTTCGTCAGTGAGCCAGGAGGCGGTGATTTCCCGCTTCAGGGACAGCAGTACGTCATCCGTTTCCTCGGGCGTGAGGTCCAGACGGTCCTGAGAATCGAGCAGGCTGGCAATGCGGTTATGTTTCTGCAGCAGCGTGCGGCGGGTGATTTCGGTGGGGTGGGCGGTCAGCACCAGACCCACCTGCATGTCGCAAACGGCCCGATAGAGTTGATCAGGGTCGACGTCCTGCGCCAGCCGTTCGAAAGCCTCTTCAAGAGAGCCCCTCAGCGGTTGAGATTCGGGCGTCATGGCCCACGCCCGACTGCGACGTACCCGGTGATGCTGCTCGGCAATATTGGCCAGATTCAGAAACTGGGAGAATGCCCGCACCATGGGCATGACCATCCCGTCTTCCAGGCCGGTGAGGGTCTGTTCCAGCCGCGCCGCCGCCTCATGACTGCCGGCGCGCGCTTCCTTGGCCAGATTACGCACGGTCTCCACGGTATTGAACAGATCGTTGCCGCCCTGTTCCTTCAGTATCTGGCCCAGCAGGTCACCGAGCTGGCGGATATTCTCCCGCAAGGGAAGATCAGACTCTCTGGTGCTCATGCATCTCTCCCTGGAATGGTGTTGCTTCCGGTCGGGCCGGACGCAACACCGGCCGGAGCGCTGATTGCTCCAGCCGGGCAGGTCCTGGCTCAGCCCACTTCAGCCCGTTACTCGGGAAGACCGAACTGCTCCACGCTGGCAAAGATATCAGTGTCGGAGATGATTCCGACAGGCTCCTGGTCCTTGTCCGTTACCGCGACGCGGCGGATATTGGAGTGAGACATCTTGGCGGCGCAGTCGTGCAGGGTCATGTCCACCGGCACGGTAACCAGCGGTTTGGAGGCCACTTCCCCCACCTTGACGCTGTTTGGCGCACGGCTGGCGGAAACGATGCGGCTGAGCACGTCGCGCTGGGTCATGATGCCCCACTGGCCGTCCGCACCCGGGCGCACGATGATGCTGGAGATGTGCTTGTCGCGCATCAGGTGCATGGCGTCCTCGACGGTGGTCTCCGGCGGCACCGAGACCGGGCTGGGGTTCATCAGGTCACCTACCGTGTGGGGGATGCGGCCGGAGGCGATCATTTCCTCAAGCGGTGAGGATACGCGGCGCATCTCGCGGACCTTGCGATCCTTCTCGATGGCCTGCACACGCTGTTCGCGGTATTTGTCGATATCCAGGCCGCCGTTGATCTGATCGATGATGGCGTCGGCAAACTGGCTGGTCTTCACCTCGGATGCGCCTTCGATCTGGCGGGCGAAGTCGTAGGTGACGATCTTGCTGCTCACTACTTCCTGATAGGCGGCGGTGATCAGGTCGGCGGCTTCCTGCCAGCCGATGTGTTCAAGCATCATCACGCCGGAAAACAGCAGCGAACCGGGGTTGACCTTGTCCTGATTGGCGTATTTGGGCGCGGTGCCGTGGGTTGCCTCGAAGACGGCCACGTTGTCGCTCATGTTGGCGCCCGGGGCGATGCCGACACCACCCACTTCGGCGGCAACGGCGTCGGAGAGGTAGTCGCCGTTGAGGTTCATGGTGGCAAGTACGTCGAACTCGTTCGGGCGCAGCAGCATCATCTGGAAGATGATGTCGGCGATGCGGTCCTTGATCACCACCTTGCCCTCGGGGCGTTTGCCGCCGTAGGTGCTGTAAAGTTCTTCCTCGGTGATGGTCTGATCCGCGAACTCCTCGCGGGCAAGTTCGTAACCCCAGGTGCGGAACGCTCCCTCGGTGAACTTCATGATGTTGCCCTTGTGGACCAGAGTGACGCTTTCCCGATTGTTGTCGATGGCGTAGCGAATGGCCTTGCGCACCAGGCGCTTGGAACCGAATTCGGAGATCGGCTTGACGCCCAGGCCGGCATCGTCGAAGAAGTTGGCGCCCATTTCATCGCGCAGGAACGACGCGAGCTTGCGATTCTCGTCGGTGCCGGACTGGAATTCGATGCCGGCGTAGACGTCTTCGGTGTTCTCACGGAAGATTACAACGTCGACGTCCTCGGGCTTCTTCAGCGGGGAGGGCACGCCGGAATAATGCCGGACCGGACGGACACAGGCATACAGGTCGAGATCCTGGCGCAGGGAGACGTTGAGGGAACGGAAGCCGCCGCCCACCGGCGTGGTCAGAGGCCCCTTGATGGAGACCAGGAGATCCTTCAGCGCGGCCTTGGTTTCCTCGGGGAAGTAGTCGCCGTCGTACATGCCGGCCGCCTTCTCGCCCATGAACAGCTCGGCCCAGTGAATCTTGCGCTTGCCGCCGTAGGCGCTGGCCACCGCCGCTTCCCATATCCGCATCGAGGCGCGCGTGATATCGGGGCCGATACCGTCGCCTTCCACGTAGCCTAGAATGGGGTTATCCGGTACGTGGATCTTGCCATTGCTGACGCTGATCTTCTCGCCGCTGCTGGGATAACTGATGTGTCCGGTCATGCGTCCTCCTGCTATCGTAAAGCCACTCGGTGCAGAACTTCTGATCCTGCATTCCCGTTTGCCGATCAGGCGCCACGGGACGTGGCAACGTGGCCCAGTTACCCAGGCCAGAGTATAAACCGTCCGCCGTTGTACCGACGAGGGTCGGGCGTCGGCTGTCTGCCGGATGCTCGCGGCCATCACTGGCACCCCTGACTGGATGCGGATGACCTGCTCGCACGGGCGCTAGGCAAGCGACGGGGCGGGAAGCGCCGGGGCGCTCAATCGGGGCAACATTCTGACCGACTGGCCTTGCGCAATCAAGATCTTGCCAATATCCGAAGGTGTATGGCGGCCTTCCCCCATCTCGACAGCCAAGCAGCACCGACACTACAATGCGTCTCCCTTTCGCGGGCAATGTCCTTCAACCCGGGCTATTTTCCGCGGGCAGTCAGACAGTAAGGAGAGGCCGGCATGAGCACGACGCGCGAAGTGGTGATAACCGGGGCTGTGCGTAGCGCGATCGGAAGCTACGGCGGAGGTCTCCGGGACGTGTCCCTGGGAGATCTTGCGGCTTCGGTGCTCAGAGAGTCCGTGAAGCGCGCCGGCGTCGACCCCGAGCAGGTCGGGCACGTGGTTTTCGGCAATGTGATCCACACTGAGCCGCGGGACATGTACCTGTCCCGCGTCGCCGCGGTCAACGGCGGCCTTCCCCACTCCACGCCCGCACTGACCTTGAACCGGTTATGCGGCAGCGGCCTGCAGGCGATTGTCAGTGCCGCGGACTATATCCGCAAGGGTGAGGCGGATTGTGTGGTCGGCGGCGGTGCGGATGCCATGTCCCGGGCGCCCTATTGGCTGCCTACCGGACGCTGGGGCCAGCGCATGGGGGACGGGACCATGCTGGATGCCATGGTGGGCGCGCTCACCGACCCCTTCGACAAATGCCACATGGGGATTACCGCCGAAAACATCGCCGGGAAATGGGGGATATCCCGCGAGGATCAGGACGCCCTGGCCGCGCAGAGTCATCAGCGTGCCGTGCATGCGATCGCTGAGGGGCGTTTCCGGGAACAGATTCTGCCTGTGGAGATCAAGACCCGAAAAGGTGTGGTGGTGTTCGAGACAGACGAGAACCCCCGTGAGGATATCAGTCTGGACGGTCTGGCCAGGATGAAGCCGGTGTTCAAACGCGATGGCGGTACGGTTACCGCCGGCAACGCGTCTTCTCTGAACGACGGTGCCGCTGCCGTCACGATGATGGAAGCGGGCGCCGCGGAACGCGCCGGCCTGACCCCGCTGGGGCGCCTGGTGGATGCCACGGTGGCGGCGGTGGATCCGAAGTACATGGGTATCGGCCCCGTTCCCGCGGTGAAGATGCTGCTCGAACGCACGGGCGTGGGCCGTGACCGGATCGACGTCTGGGAAATCAACGAAGCCTTTGCCGCGCAGGCCCTGGCAGTGTGCCGGGATCTGGAGCTGGATATGGACAAGGTCAACCCCAACGGCTCCGGTATCTCCCTGGGCCACCCCATCGGGGCCACGGGCGCCAATCTCACCGTCAAGGCCCTGTACGAGCTGGCCCGCACCGGTGGCCGGTATGCGGTGGTGACCATGTGCATTGGCGGCGGGCAGGGGATTGCGGCGCTGTATGAGCGCGTAAATCGATAACAATCGGGCATAGTGATGCGCATTATTACTCTCAACGTCAACGGCATTCGCGCCGCGGCTCGCAAGGGGTTTTTCGATTGGCTGAAGCGGCAGGACGCGGATGTGGTCTGCCTGCAGGAGATCAAGGCCCAGGAGGACCAGCTGGATGAATCGTTCTACCCCGAGGGCTACCAGACCTGGTACCACCCGGCGGAGAAAAAGGGCTACAGCGGCGTGGGTATCTATTCGCGCCTGCAGCCCGACGCGGTCATCAAGGGGCTGGGCTGGGACGACTTCGATGCCGAGGGTCGGTTCATCGAGGCGCGTTACGGCAACCTCTCGGTCATTTCACTCTATTTGCCGTCCGGTTCTTCGGGGGACGAGCGTCAGCAGGTGAAGTTCGGCGTCATGGACCGCTTTAGCGAGAAGCTGCGTGACTGGCGGCAAAGCGGCAGGGAGTACGTGATTTGCGGCGACTGGAACATTGCCCATCGCAATCTCGACCTCAAGAACTGGCGCGGTAATCAGAAGAACTCCGGCTTTCTTCCGGAAGAGCGGGCCTGGCTGGATGAGGTATTCAACGGTATGGGCTGGGTGGACGCCTATCGGGCGCTCTACCCGGACCGGGAGCAGTACACCTGGTGGTCGAACCGGGGCCAGGCCTGGGCCAATAACACGGGGTGGCGGATCGATTACCACGTGACCACGCCCGGTGTGGCGGCTGCCCTGCGCGAGGCCGGCGTCCATACCGAGGACCGTTTTTCCGACCACGCGCCGCTGACCATGGATTACGATTGGCCGTTGTAGCTCAGGCTTGCGTCAGCAAAAGCGCTTTTCCAGGTGCTCGATGATGGCGTTCGGCCCGTAGATCCACTCCAGCTCGCCGTCGGGTTTTCTGACCCGCAGGCACGGCACGCTGGCGCGACCGCCTCCGTGAATAAGCTGCTTGCGAAACCCCGGTACGGTGCGGATATTGCGCTGGTCGATCTTCAGCCGCAGCCGCTCGATGGTTCGCAGGACACGAATGCAGTTCGAGCAGGACTCATAATAATAAAGCGCAAGCTGTGCAGCTTTCTCGTCTATCTTCACTTGCTCTTCGCGTGAACGCTCGACAACTCGGGGATCGAGAGTACTTGTAAACATGGTTCCTTGTACGTGACCCTGTAGCTGGTTCATGGCCGTGGAACCTCCACTCCGGGAGGCCCACGTACGAATCGCCCTTAAGGAGCCCGATGGGCATAAATCAGAGGCTCCTTAAAGCATGGGGCTACTTTTCCGTAATCTCAAGTGAACCACTTTCACAGGCCATGTGCCAGTGCCTTCAATGCAATTCCCGGTTTCACGGCGTCGTCGTCGCCAACGCAGCCTGGCCATGGTCAGGCGGTGACACTTTTGTTGCCGGCGGGGGTGCCGGCAATTTCCAGCTGATCGAGGTATTTCTCGGCGTCCAGTGCCGCCATGCAGCCTGTGCCCGCGGACGTTACCGCCTGGCGGTAGACGTGGTCCATAACGTCGCCGGCGGCGAATACGCCGGGGATGCTGGTCGCCGTGGCGTTGCCCTCCAGCCCGCTCTTCACCCGAATGTAGCCGCCGGCCATGTCGAGCTGGCCTTCGAATATTCCAGTGTTGGGCGTGTGGCCGATGGCGATGAAGACACCTGCGACATCGAGCTCTTGTGTTGAGCCGTCGGTGGTGGATTTCAGTCTGGCGCCGGTGACACCGGTGGCATCGCCGAGCACCGCGTCCAGGGTATGGTTCCAGATGATGGAAACCTTGCCCGCGTTGACCTTCTCGGCGAGCTGATCCTGCAGAATCTTTTCCGAGCGCAGGGCGTCGCGTCGGTGGACCAGGGTAACGTGGTCGGCGATGTTGGAGAGGTACAGTGCCTCCTCCACGGCGGTGTTGCCGCCACCGATCACGGCCACGCTCTGCTTCTTATAGAAGAAGCCGTCGCATGTTGCGCAGGCGGAAACACCCTTGCCCATGAAGGCCTGTTCGGATTCCAGCCCCAGGTACCGGGCGCTGGCGCCGGTGGCGATGATCAGCGCATCGGCGGTATAGACGGCGCTGTCGCCCTGCAGCCGGAAGGGTCGCTGCTTGAGATCAACGGTATGAACATGGTCAAACACCACCTCGGTACCGAATCGTTCCGCGTGGGCCCGCATGCGCTCCATGAGCGCGGGGCCCTGCAGGCCCTCCACATCGCCCGGCCAGTTGTCGACGTCGGTGGTGGTGGTCAGCTGCCCGCCCATCTGCATGCCGGTAATGATGACCGGCTTCAGGTTGGCGCGTGCCGCGTAGACGGCCGCGGTGTATCCCGCGGGGCCGGAGCCCAGAATCAGCAGCCGGTGGTGTTTGACCTCGCTCATCGTACGATCCCTATAGCCTGTTGAGATGTCCGGCCCCGGGCCGGGAGGAAATATTCGGTGGTTTACGCTCAGGTGGACGATGATCTACGGGAGCTTGCCCAAGATCAAGACCGTTCGCTCCCTGGAATGTAATCTGTGGCACGCATGAGCGCCTTTGACGAACAGCAGGAGCCCGCCACGATGGCCCAGGATAATCGCCCGCTTTGGCACGTTCTGCCGTCTGATGACGTGCTGAGGCGCTTGCAGACAGGGAGTGACGGGCTGACCCCGGAGCAGGTGCGGGAGCGCATCCGGCAGTATGGCGCCAACCGGCTGAAGCCGCCGGCGCGACGCGGACTGCTCATGCGCTTTCTGCTGCAATTCAATAATGTGCTGATCTACGTATTGCTGGCGGCCGCCGGCGTCACCGCAATGCTGCAGCACTGGGTTGATACGGGCGTCATTCTGGGCGTGGTGGTGATCAATGCCCTGATCGGCGTCATCCAGGAGGGTAAGGCGGAGAAGGCCCTGGATGCCATTCGCGACATGTTGTCTCCGCGGGCGATGGTGATTCGCAACGGGCGTCGGCAGGAGGTTCCGGCCGCGGAGCTGGTTCCCGGTGACATCGTCATCCTGCAATCCGGAGACCGGGTTGCGGCGGATCTGCGCCTGCTGCGGGTCCGCGACCTGCGCATCGACGAATCGATGCTGACCGGAGAATCTCTGCCCGCGGACAAGTCCGTGGAGCTTATGGCCGAAAATGCGATGCTCGGCGATCGGCTGAACCTCGCCTACTCCGGTACGCTGGTGAACTATGGCCACGGTACCGGCGTGGTGGTGGCCACCGGCGATGCCACCGAGATAGGCCGCATCAGCGCCATGCTGGCGGAGGTGGAGGACATGACCACGCCGCTGCTGCGCAAGATCGACGTTTTCGGGCGCTGGCTTGCCGCGGCGATTCTGCTGCTGGCGGCGGCGACGTTCCTGTTCGGGCTGGGGTTTCGCGATTACGCCGTCGCCGAAATATTTCTCGCCGCCGTGGGCCTCGCGGTGGCGGCAATCCCCGAGGGGCTGCCCGCCATTATGACCATCACGCTGGCCATCGGCGTCCAGCGCATGGCCAGCCGCCACGCTATCATCCGCCGCCTGCCGGCGGTCGAGACCCTGGGCTCGGTCACCGTGATCTGCTCCGACAAGACCGGCACCCTTACACGCAATGAAATGACCGTACGCAGCGTTGAGACCGGTGCCGGGCGCTATACGGTGAGCGGCGTTGGCTACGGGCCGGAAGGCGCTCTGGAGAAAGACGGTCGGCCGGTATCGCTGGATCACGAACCGCAGCTCGAAATGCTCTGCCGCGCGGCCTTGCTCTGCAATGACGCGGCCCTGGAACACGCCGACGGCCAATGGCGCCTGCATGGCGATCCCACCGAGGGCGCTCTGGTCACGCTGGCCATGAAGGCGGACATGGAGCCGGCCCTCGTGGCCCGGGAGTATCCGCGCACCGATGCGATCCCGTTCGAGTCCGAACACCAGTTCATGGCCACTCTGCACCACGATCACATCTCCGGGGCGACCACGGTCTATGTCAAGGGTGCCCCTGAGCGCGTACTGACCATGTCTGACCGCCAGCAGGGGCCGACTGGAGATGTGCCGCTTGACCAGAAGTACTGGCATGGCGTCATGGAGGATCTGGCCGATCGCGGTCATCGGGTACTCGCGCTGGCCATGCGCCAGCTGCCACAAGGCCAGGAGAACCTGGCATTCGCTGATGTGGAACAGGGCCTGGTGCTGCTTGGGATGGTCGGCATTATCGACCCGCCCAGGGATGAGGCCATTAGCGCCGTCGCCGACTGCCGGAAGGCCGGCATCCGGGTCAAGATGATTACTGGTGATCATGCGCTTACCGCGCGGGCGATCGGTCGGGAACTGGGCATTGGCGATGGTTTGACTGCACTGACCGGCAAGGAGGTTGAGGAACTCGACGATCAGGCCCTGCGCCGTGTGGTCGCGGAAACGGACGTATTCGCCCGCGCCAGCCCCGAGCACAAGCTGCGCCTGGTGCAGGCCCTGCAGGCCAACGGCGAGGTGGTCGCCATGACCGGTGATGGGGTCAACGATGCGCCGGCGCTGAAGCGCGCCGACGTCGGAGTGGCCATGGGGCTGAAGGGTACGGAAGTTTCTCGCGAAGCGAGCGAGATGGTGCTGGCGGACGACAACTTCGCATCCATCGTCAAGGCCGTGGAGGAGGGTCGCACGGTCTATGACAATTTGCGAAAGGCCCTGCTGTTTCTGCTGCCCACCAATGGTGGCCAGGCGCTGGTTATCATTTGCGCGGTACTGGGTGGGATCATCATGCCCATTACGCCGGTACAGATTCTCTGGGTGAACATGGTCACGGCCGTTACCCTGGGGCTGGCTCTTGCATTCGAGCCACCGGAGCCGGGCGTCATGCAGCGTCCGCCCAGGCCGCCTAAGGAGCAGATTCTGTCCGGCTTTCTTGTCTGGCGGGTGAGCTTCGTGTCGCTGTTGCTGGTGTTGGCCACGTTCGGCATGTTCATCTGGAGCCAGGCGAGCGGGGATTCGATCGAAACGGCTCGCACCGTGGCGGTGAATACCCTGGTTGTGTGTCAGGCGTTCTATTTGCTGAGCGCCCGATACGTGTATGCGCCTGCGTGGACGGGAGGGATGCTATCCGGCAACCGCTGGATTCCCGGCTCCATTGCCGCCATCGTGGTACTACAGCTTCTGTTCACCTACGCGCCGCCGCTGCGCCTGCTGTTCGGCACGCAGCCGCTGCCGGTAACCGCCTGGCTTTGGATGCCTGGCGCGGGATTGCTGGTGTTTATCTGTGTGGAGGTGGAGAAACGAATTATGGGTCGGAGCCGGCGGGCACCGGTATCAGTGTCTACCGAGTAGCAAATAATGTGATGAAGTTGGCATTTTCTGCCATCTCCGGCAGCGCTTAAAGGCGGTAAAGTAACGTCTGCTCACCTCAGAATCGCGGTCGCATACTCGTGCCGGCTGGGTTTAGTCGCATAACCGGATCAATTGATGTCTCGCACCCTGTCCAGCTCCAGCCGTGCCGGTCGCAGCCGTGAAAGTTTTCAGGTTTATCTGCACCCTCGCGTTATCGGCATGGCGTTTCTCGGTTTTGCCGCCGGGCTGCCTCTGTTGCTGGTCGGGGGCACGTTCACGGCCTGGCTGCGGGACCTGGGCGTGGAACTGGCGGCGATCGGTTTTCTGAGCTGGGTCGGCATGGCGCACAGCATCAAGGTACTTTGGGCGCCGGTGGTCGACCGTCTGGCCGTGCCTGGGCTGACCAGGCTGCTCGGTCGTCGCCGCGCCTGGATGTTCAGCGCCCAGGTCGTAATCGCGTTGAGCCTGGCGGGCATGGCGCTGACTAATCCGGTGGAAAACCTCTGGTTGATCGCCGTCTGGGCGGTGTTGGCCGCATTCGGCTCCGCCACGCAGGATATCGCCGTCGATGCCTACCGGGTGGAGGCGGTTGGCCGCCGTCGTCAGGCGGCCATGGCAGCCACCTATGTGACCGGATACAGAGTGGCGCTGCTGGCGGCAGGTGCCGGCGCTCTGCACATCGCGGCGGTGGGCAACTGGTCCCTGGCCTATGCGGCGATGGCCTTGCTCATGGCCGTGGGTATGGTTACCACCTTGATCGTTCGCGAGCCGGAAGTCCGCATCAGCAGCGAAACCCGGCAGCTGGAGCAACGGGTGGTGGACTACCTGGCCAGCACAACACATCAGGGCGTATTGCGCGACGTCAGCGCCTGGTTCATCGGCGCGGTGATCTGCCCGTTTGCCGACTTTTTCAAACGTTACGGCGTGGCCGCACTGGTCATTCTGGTGTTCGTGGGCACCTTCCGGATCAGTGACATCTTTATGGGTGTCATGGCCAACCCGTTCTACCTGGACCTTGGGTTCTCCAAGCGTGAAATCGCCAATGTGGCCGCAGCCTTCGGGCTGGTCATGACCCTGACCGGGGCGCTGCTGGGCGGCATGCTAGTGGCCCGCTTCGGTATCGCGCGCATTCTGGTACTGACGGCAATGATGGTACCGATCACCAACCTCACGTTCTCCTGGCTGGCCTGGCTTGGCCCGGAAACCGGCGGTCTGGTGGCGGCGATCATCGCGGACAACATCACTGGCGGAATGGCCATTTCCGTGTTCATTGCCTACCTGTCCAGTCTTACAAATACGGCGTACACGGCAACCCAGTATGCACTGTTCAGCTCGATCATGACCTTGCCCGGCCAGTTCCTCGGCGGGTTTACCGGCGTGATGGCGGAACACCTGGGCTGGTTCTGGTTTTTTGTCAGTTCCGCCGCCATCGGCATCCCGGCCATCGTGCTTGCACTCGTATTGATGCGTATCGCGCACCCGGACAGGATGCCGCAACCCGGAAAGGCGGACGAGGGGGCGAACGGTGCCGCCAATTCCGTGTGATACGGTATGGCGGAATTTTGAAGGTGCCATATCGCGACACCTGACACCCGGTTGGTTGACCTTTTGTGACACCCCGACCCGGTTAACTGACGCCACGGGGCAGCTGGTAGCACGGAGAGGATTTGTAAGACGCGGAATTGTAAGGGCAATTATTGTTGGCACGGAGGCTGCATATAGAACGAAGCAACAGGCAGGCGGACCCTGCCAGATCGACCAGCAGGAGAACAAACATGAGTTACGGTCTTGATGTCGCCATTGCTGCCTACCAGATAGGGCGCCGTTATGAAATGGGCGAAGGTGTCGCCATGGACATGGAAGCGGCTGCCCGCTTCTACCGTCAGGCAGCCATGCGTGGCCTGGCCGAGGGGCAGCACGCCCTGGGCTTTCTGCACGCCACAGGTCAGGGTGTCCGCCGCGACGAGCGACTGGCAGTGCGCTGGCTGACCGCCGCCGCGGAGCAGGGTCATGCCGATGCCCAGCACAATCTGGGGGTCATGTACACCGAGGGCCGTGGTGTCGAGGTGGATTACGGTGAAGCGGTGAAATGGTTCTACCGCGCCGCCATGAACGGCAGTCAGTACGCCCGTGAATGGCTGGAAACCAACAGCGACGGTCAGATGACCACGGGCTGAAGTGCCTGAAATCTGAACGTGCAAGTCTGGTCGGTTATCTCTTCAATTGACCAGGTGCCGGGTCTGAACTTCTCCTCCTTTATCCTCCGGGGCCACGCAAGGACGCGTGGCCAGGCGGTCTTCCTGATTCGCTTTTGCAGTTCCCCTCCGTCGTTGCTCGCGTGGCGAGCTCAGGAATCAGCCTGCTCCATGGCGGCATCGCGACGCGCCTTTTTTCGTCTCGCCAGCGCGCGCCATAGCAGCCCGTCCGGACGGACTTCACCGGTATGCACATAGCGCAGAGCGTTAAGATTCTGCAGGTTGTTCTGCATGCGGTGGAAGGCACGTGCGCTGCCGCAGAACAGGATACGGTCACCGCTTTCCAGATCCGTCTCTGCGTCGGGCAACAAGGTACAATCGCTATTTCTGGATAACACCAGGGGCAGGCAGGATAGCTGCTGGTCGCGGTTTCCCGGGTCCCGGACGATGCTTCCCAGGGGAATGCGCTCACCCAGCTCCAGGGCCTTGGCAATGGCCGGCGCGCGGTTCTGGCTGATACGGATGGTCCAGCTCTCCGGTACCTTGCCGTCGGCGACGGCCCGGATGCGCTCAACAAGTTCAGTGTGGCACTGCACGGGCTCCCGCCGTGCCAGTTTCAGAAATTCGGACAGCAGCGGCGTATTGAGAATGGACAGGATGCTGCTGGTCAGGATGTAGCTCGGTTCCACGATGATATCGGCCGCCGCGGCCTGGTACAGCGGCTTGTTGGCGAGTCGGTTCTCCCGCGCGACCAGGAAGATGTCAGGCTTGATATCGCGTGCTGTCATGATAATGGACAGATTGTCCGCATCGTCGACCGTACAGGCCAGCAAGGCCGTGGCGCCGGCGATTCCGGCCTGCTCCAGCGTCTTTGCTTCCGTACCCTTGCCCTTTACCGTCCCCGGCGGGCAGCCGTTGGTGTCCGGCTCTTCATCTATGATGACGGTATCAATGCCGCCTTCCCGTAGTGCACGGTGTACGGCCCGCCCGAGACGGCCGTAACCACAGATGATCCAGGTGCCCAGCGGCGGTTGCGGGTGTTCCGGCAGGTCCAGGTTCGGCACCCCGGATAGCCAGGCATGGATTCTGTGCATGTCGGGAGTATGGATCGCCATGGACAACCTGTCGGCGAAGCGATGGTTAGGGTTGATGATGTGGTCGGTGCCGAATGACGCCATGTTGGCCTCCGCTTCCGAGGTTTCGGCGCGGCAGATCACGGGTAGGGTGGGGTTCAGCAGTTTGCTGGTCAGCGCCACCTTGAGATTGGCGCGGTCATCATCGGTGACCGCCAGCAGGGACATGCACCAGCGGCTTTGCAGGCCGGCGTGGACGAGATTCTCCGGATTCCGGGCGTCGAGCAGCAAGGCGGGTACATGAAGCGGGAGTTCGCGGATGCTGAGCGCATCGATCCGATCCGGCCGAGGATCGAGTACGACGACGCGACGATTGCGCTCGGTAAACGCCCGTACCAGCAGGCTGCCGGTATCGCCGTAACCGCAGATCAGATTAAACGGTTCCTGCAGGTGCTTCACGCTATGTCGCAGGCGGCTTTCTTCCAGCGCCGCCCGGAACGCGCGATCGCGGACCAGGGAGATGATCGTGCCCACGGCATATAACCAGGACACCACCGTGAGATAGATGCTGACCATGGTCCAGAGGCGCTGCGCATTGCTGAACGCGTATGGCACCTCGCCGAAGCCGATCGTGCTGCCGGTATAGCTGACCACATAGAAGGCGTGGAAGAAGCTCATGCGCCAGGGATTGCCGGCATCGTCCACGCCGGGGATCAGGGTAAAGCCCAGCACCGCCACGCTGTAGGCGCTTATCAGCACCAGCAGCGGTGCGCGCATTCGGCGGAGAATCAGGGGAATCACGGATGTCATGGACTTGTCCGGTTCAGCGCTGCAGGCGCGCGCTTTCCACGGTCAGCAGTACCGTGGAAACCAGGTTGGCAAGCAATGCACCGCCGGAGAGTGAAACGATGCTTGCCATGACCATCGGCGTCAGGCCGCTGCCGGTGACATGTACCGCCACCGCCCAGACCACCGCGGCGGCAATGAGCTGAAGATCCGCCACCAGGCTCGCCGCGAGCAGCAGCGCGCCGATCTGGGTCCGTTCGCCGAATTTCATCACCGTGGCGATGAGGCTGATGACCAGGGCTGCATAGAGTTCGTAAACGTTGTGATGGTCCGGGTTGTCGATTTCGCCGAGAAAGAAGCCGAAATTCACGGTCAGTGCCAGCAGGATAAAGAAACCGAAGATGACTTTTTCCAGATGCATGCGGTACCGCTCCTCTGATCTCCGCTCGGCGGATTCTGTTCATGATGTTGATCATCCCGGTTGCAGCGAATGCTACCGGGGCGGAATGACGTTGCAGTATGGCGACGTTTTGGCTTTAGAATGAACCGGGCGCCATGTCGCGTTTCCGGGCTGATCTCGCGTATTGGTCGATGGTCCGGATATGCCGCCTAGGCTAGCATGACCTGAACCGGGTGGTTCGGTCGTCGAGGCGGACAGTCGGTGGGTGGGGCGCTGAAACTCGGCGCGGAAAGACACAGTTCGCCTTCCATCGGAGGGCTGGGCCGTTGGAGATGCAAGATGGGGATCAGCAAAGCGCTCGTAGTGGATGATTCGCGGTTGGCCCGCGTCGCACTGACCAAACTGCTTGCCAAGCGGGGGTTGGACGTGGACACCGCGGCGTCCGGAGGCGAGGCGCTGGATTATCTCCGCGAGGGCTCGCCGGATGTCGTTTTTATCGACTACATGATGCCCGATATGGACGGCTTTCAGGCGGCCGAGGCGATTAACCGCCTGCGCGGCGTGGGTGCCATGCCGCTGGTCATGTACACCTCGCAGGACACCCCGGAGGACCGTCGCCGCGCCCGGGATCTGGGCATCTGCGGTTTCCTCACCAAGCCGACCAGCGAAGAAGGCCTGGACGCCGTGCTCGACGAAGTAGACGACTGGCATGCCACTGCCAGCACGTTGGGCACGGATACGGATGAAGACGAGGAGACGGACGACAATGGCCTGCCGGACGAGGCCCTTGCCGCGCTTGAGGAGTACGAAGCCGTGCTGCCGGAACCCGCTCCCGCCTCCTCGGCTGCCAGGGAACCCAAGCCCAAACCCAAACCAACGCCCAAGTCAGAGCCAGAACCCGAATCCGAACCCGAGGTGCCCGCGCCCGAGCGGGCGGGAGCGACACCGGTCGACAAGCCGGCGGACGCGCGCCCGGTAGTCAGCGCAGACAGTGAACAGCGTGTTCGGCAGATTGCCAATCAGGTCGCTCGGGGTGTTCTCGAGGATGCGCGGGCGGAGTGGCAGCAGCAGTTCCATGAGCTCGCCGCCGAATTGCAGGAGTCGACCAGCGAAGCGGCTAACCTGGCCGGTCGGGAAGCCTCCGATCGCATGGGTCAGGAGACCCTGGCGGAACTGCGGCAGGAGTGGAACCGGCTACAGAGCGAGTGGCATCAGGCTTCCGTCAGTGGCGCGGAAAAGGTTGCCCGAGGAATTGCCGACAGTGTCGCCCGCGATGTGGCGGAGGAAATCGCCGACGCCGCCGCCCGCCGCGTTACCACGCAACTGGTGGAAGAATTCGCCAGCCACTTTGAAGGCGGCGGTGCGGTATCCGAGAGCCAGGCCGAGGACATTGAGGTGCGGGTTACCGTTGCGCTGCAGTCGGTGGTCAACGAGCTCGCCACGGATCAGAATTTTCAGACCCAGGTCGTTGCGGTCGTCAGCGACCAGGGGGTGCCCCTGCTGAAGAATGCGCTGGACCACTGGGTAAGGCAGGTCGCCAGGGATGCTGCCGAACAGGCGGTACGGGACGCCGTTATAAAGGGTACCGAAGCGTTGATCCAGGAAACCGTGGTTGCCAGTGCCCAGGCTGCGGCCCGGGAAGTCCGAAGCATGCAGCGAAAAGGGCGAATGATCGGGATCGCGGCATGGGTGGTGCTGGCGCTGGGTGTTGTCGCCGCGTTATTGATCGCCGTGTGACTGGATCAGAGGCTCCCTAGATGTCGAAATCCACGCCGTCCAGAGGGCTCTGAATATCCAGCGACGGGGGCTGGTCGTTGACGCCGGTGTCTTCCCGCGCCATATCCAGGGAGCCTGTGAAATCTTCGGGCGCTTCGGCGGGTATGATTTCCAGGTCGTTCCAGGTTTCCAGGTCGAGCTCTTCGATGGCCCCGTCGAAGTACTGGATTTCTATGGTTTCGTCTTCCAGGTCCAGGGCGACTACCTCGAACAGATCTCCCATGATTGACTCGTACCAGTCCCCGATTTCCGGCTGGTATTGCGTGGCCATGAGTGCACTCCTCTACCTGGCTGCCGGCTTTTCATCGTCGGTAACGGGCTCGAAATACCCAGGATGTCGGCCATTTTAGCGTTACGGGTGCCGGTCAATATGCAAGATCCATCTACAAGGTATAGAAGCATGTGGCGTCATGGGCAAGGATTGCAGATTTTTCCATGGACGGTTTCAATGCCTTCCAGCACGGTATCGCTCAACGTCAGATCGGCGCTGTCAATGCTGTTTTTCAGCTGATCCATGGTCGTTGCACCGATAATGCAGCTGGTCAGAAACGGCCGGCTTGTAACATATGCCAGTGCCATCTGGGACGGATCCAGACCGTGCTCCCGGGCGAGGGCCACGTAATGCGCGGTGGCCGCCTTGCCGCCCTCGTTCAGATAGCGGGAGAAGCGCGGAAACAGTGTCAATCGACCGTTCTCCGGCCAGGGTTCACTCAAATACTTGCCCGTAAGCATGCCGAAGGCCAGCGGCGAGTAGGCCAGCAGGCCGCACTTTTCCCGATGACTGACTTCCGCCAGACCCACCTCGTACGTACGGTTGAGCAGATTGTAGGGGTTCTGCACGGATTGCACGCGCGGCAGGCCGTGCTGCTCGGATAACTGAAGAAATTTCATTACGCCCCAGGCGGTTTCATTGGACAGACCGACGTGGCGAATCTTGCCGGCACGCACCATGTCGCCCAGCGCTTCCAGGCTTTCCAGCAAGGGGGTGAGTATGTCGTCCTGCCGCGGCCGGTAGCCGAGCTTGCCGAAGTAGTTGGCGCTTCGCGCCGGCCAGTGCAGTTGGTAGAGGTCGATGTAATCGGTCTGCAGACGGCTCAGGGAGGCATCGACCGCTTCGTGGATCTGCTCCCGGGTGTGGCGGCTTTTGCCGCCGCGTATCGCCTCGGCGCCGGGTCCGCCAATCTTGGTGGCGATGACCAGCTTGTCGCGGTCGTTGCGACCTTTCAGCCAGGTACCGATATGTTGCTCGGTTACACCGACCGTTTCCGCCTCTGCCGGCACCGGATACATCTCGGCGGTGTCGATGAAGTTGATGCCACGGGTGACGGCGTAGTCCATCTGCCGGTGCGCTTCGGCCTCGGTGTTCTGGCGCCCCCACGTCATGGAGCCCAGGCAGAGCGGGCTTACGTTGATGTCGGTGGTTCCGAGCGGACGGTATTGCATGGAAACTCCTGCTTCGTCGATATACGTTAAAAACGTCCGGCGAGGCCCCAAACGGCACCATACGCCCACAAATCTTCGCCGCCTCAGCGCCGGGTATAGATCAGATCCCAGACCCCATGCCCTCGATTCAGCCCGCGGCGTTCAAATTTGGTTTCCGGCCGTTCGCCGCGGCCATCGAGAAATTTGCCCGAACCGGCGGTATTGGTAAAGCCGGGTTCGGCCTCCATGACATCCCGCATGTGCAGGGCATAGTCCTCCCAGTCCGTGGCCATGTGCAGAAATCCGCCGCGGGCGAGCTTGCCGTGAATGCGCCCCACCCATGGCGGCTGGACGATGCGCCGCTTGTGGTGGCGTTTCTTCGGCCAGGGGTCCGGGAAGTAAAGCTGCACGCCGGCGAGGCTGTCATCCGGCACCTGCTGCCGCAGCACCTCGTTGGCGTCACGGCAGATGACCCGCAGGTTCTCCAGCCCCAATGCCTCGATGCGATTGAGCAGGTGTCCGACGCCGGGGCGATGCACCTCGATGCCGATGTAGTTGCGTTGCGGGTGGTCGGCCGCCATGGCGGCCAGGGACTCGCCATTGCCGAAGCCGATCTCAAGAATTACTGGCGCCCGGCGGCCGAACAGGCGGTCCATGTCGATCAGGCCGCCGTCAGCCGGAATGCCGTAGCGGTCGTGCAGGGATTCAAGGGCGCGCTTCTGCGCGTCGGTCATCCGCCCTTCGCGGCGCACGAAGCTGCGGATGGGCCGGTGCCGGGCTGTCTGTTCGTAGTCGGTTTCGCTGGATGCTGATGCCATTGAAAATGGGTGCTGTCGATAGCCGCAATGGACTGCACAGTTTACATGAACCTGGCCGCCAGGTGGCCGCACTTGCCAAGCAAACGGCGAGTGCGCAGAATGATCCGCGTGCGTCCTGCACGATCAGTTCAGGGCGGGTGTAGTTCAATGGTAGAACCTCAGCTTCCCAAGCTGATGACGTGGGTTCGATTCCCATCACCCGCTCCATCTACTGACGGCCATGGAGCGTTGCGGATCAGGGGCTTCGGCCTCTTTATCCGTGCAAGGCGCGCGACCCTGGATATCCGCCGAAATCCACTGACGTCGACCAGCATCCAGCGCTTTTAAGTCCATTTTTGGGTCCCTTCGCGGGGCGGCGGTCACGCTCGACTGGTTTGGTTGCTACTGCCCGGTAGCGCTACGATCATCCGCTCCCCGACTCGGGCCAGGAGCGGTTGCGATGCCCCTGTCGGATACCACGGTCCGGCATGTCCGGGCCACCGGTAATCTCTCCCGGGGATAGCCGAAGACGGGCAGGTAGGTCGCCGGCCAGGAGGGCCGCAGGCAGGCGGAATTCTCGTTGCGGGGAACTGCCTTAGATGAGATGATCTACAGGTTTTCCTGTTGTTGACAACGAGAATGACCGAGGTCGCTGCCATCCAGTTCACGCAAGATCAAACGCGCACGCTCACGGGCGTGTCCGCTGAGACCGTGCGTCATTGGCGCAAGACCATCCCCTATCTGGCTTCGAAGACGGGAAAAGCTGCCCGGTTTAGCTTCACTGATCTGGTAGGGCTGGCCGTGACGAACGAACTGGTCAAGTCGTTCGGCGTCCACATTGCGACGGTGAGTGCCGGGGTGGACTCCTTGTTCGCGTTGTTGGCCAGCAGCGGCCCCGCTTCGATGGACAACACGGTTGCCTTCATTACACCGACCGAAGCGATCCTGCGGGAAGCAGGGCCGGACGGTAACGGCCGGGTGCCGAACAAGTCGGCGATCGCCATTCCACTGGCACCCTACGTCGAAAAGATTCAGCAGCATGTGCTGCCGGCAGCGCCCATATCGCGGCAGGCCGTGTTGCCGTTCTCGCTTGAAGCCGTGCGGAGCAAGGCGTGAGCGCTGCAACTCTCCAGCAGGTGCTGACGGCCACGGGATACTTCCCTGACGGCCAGCCGGTGGCCGGACTGCATGTCGGTCAGGAGGCGCAAGGACTACGTCGCGGCCGTGCATTTGCGCCAGATGCTCTGTGGCGCAGTCCATCGTCACTGACGGTCTACTTCAAGTTCGAGCAGACCGCGCCAACCGACGATCTGGTCAGCCAGTGGCGCCGTGAAGTTTGGAACGAAGGGTTTGCGCCACTGCTCTGGGTGATCTCACCCGAGCGCATCGACCTGTACAACGGCTTTGGTGCGCCGGTAAAGGAAGGAGATGCTCAGAAGCACCTGATCCGCCGGTTCCAGGACATTGACGCATCGTTGCATGAGTTGGATGCGTTCGCCGGCCGGCTTGCCATCGAGACAGGCCAGTTTTGGGCTCAGGCGCCTGCAGTCGATCGCAAGTCCAGCGTCGATCAGAAACTCCTGTCGGATTTATCGTTCCTTGAACGCGATCTGGTCGCTGGAAATCTCGCGCGCGGCACCGCGCAGGCCCTCGTCGGGCGCGTGATTTTCACTCAGTACCTGATCGACCGCGAAATCGTGAGCGTGTCGCGCTTAAAGAAGCTGTGCGGGCATACCGCACTGCCTTCGATCTTGCGTGATCGCGTGGCAACGGGACAGCTCTTCACATGGCTCGCGCAAACCTTCAACGGCGACATGTTCCCGCCGTCATCCGTCAGAACAACCCCGGCGACCCATCACCTGGTACGCGTGGCCGAGTTCTTGGAGGCTGTCGATCCTGTAAGCGGACAGCAGAGCTTCTTTCCGTACCAGTTCGACGTGATTCCGGTCGAACTCATCAGTTCCATCTACGAGCAGTTTGCCCACGCCGAGCCGCGTGTCGACACTCGTCGCTCGACAGAGGCGTTGAGAAACGGGGTTCACTACACGCGGTTATCCGTGGTTTCGCTGGTGCTCGATGAGGTGATGGATGGGCTGACGGGTTGCGAGTCGGTGCTGGATTTGACCTGCGGTTCTGGCGTTTTCCTCGTGGAGGCGTTGCGCCGTCTGGTCCACCTGCGTTCGGACGGTCGGCCATTGACGCGCGAGCTGATCCGTTCGACGCTCTACGAGCAGGTCTATGGCGTTGACATCAGCGAAGCCGCCGTTCGCGTGGCAGCGTTCAGTCTCTACTTGGCCGCCCTTGAACTAGACCCGGACCCGCAGCCACCGCACTCGTTGAAGTTCCAACCACTGATTGGCAGGACCTTGCTAGTTGGCGATGCTCGAACCGTCGAGCAAAGCGAAGACGGCAAGGCAGTGCTGACTTCGCCGACCGGCCTGAAGCAGTTCGATCTTATCGTGGGCAACCCGCCCTGGAGCTTCAAGGGCCAGACCGGAACCGAGGCGCGGCGCAAGACGCGTGCGGCTGGCGCGCCTGCGCAACCTCGCGGCGAAGGTCTCGACTTCGTGCTGCGTGCGGCTGAGTTCGCACACGAGAAGACCCGTTTCGGTGTGATTCTCAGCGCGACGTCGTTCTTCAGTCGCAGCGGAACCGGCATGGCCGCAGCGCAGCACCTTATGCGTTCGCTGGCACCGATCACATTGGTGAATCTGTCCAACTTGTGCAGTTGGTTGTTTGCCACCGCCACGATGCCGGCTGTTGTTCTGCTTGCGCGTCATCGATCCACGCAGCGAGCGGATCAGGTCACTGTGGTGCAAATTCCATGGACCGCCAGCGGCGCCAGGACGCACTCGTTCGAGGTCGCTCCGAGCGACGTGATAAAGCTCACATTGGGCGATATCGAGAAGCAGCCGCTCAAGTTAAAGGCGGCTGCGGTCGGGCGTCGCCGCGATCTTCAATTGCTGGACGAGCTAGTCTCCGAGCATCTGAGCCTGAGCAGTCGCCTGGCGAAACTCGACACCAGGTTCCGTGACGGATTGACCCAAGGTAGCCCGGCCAACCAAACACGCGACGCCCGTGCGATGAAGGGCTTGGAGTTGCTGCAGTCCGCCGACATGCGGCACTTCTTCATTCCCGACGGCTTGCCGACCTTCAATGAGTCGAAAGCTCAGTGGCCAAGAGCACGCGACACCTATAAGGCACCATTGCTGATCGTCAAGGAAATGGTGGTCGGTAGTCCTCGTGCGCTGGTCGCCGTTTCCGACCACGATCTGGTCTTCACCGATGCCTACTTCGCGACGTCGTTCCCAACAGCGCATAAGCAGACTGCGCGTTTGCTGGCTGCCGTGCTCAGTTCCGCACTGTCGTCCTGGTTCTTCGGATTGACCGCATCCGAGTTCGGCATCTACAAGCGCAAGCTGTTGATGCGCGATGTCGGTTTTCTGCCTATCCCCGACTTCAAGAGTGCTTTGAAGTCCGAGGCCGGCCAACGACTACTGCAGATGGAAAAGGCGTTTCGTAAGCAAGAAATCGGTGTGGACGACTGGGCGGCTCTCGACAAGGCCGTCTTTGACCTATATGAACTCGATGAAGCCGGTCGGGTGGTTGTGCAGGATGGCCTCCTACGCGCTGGCTGGCAGTGGGAGCAGGGTCGAGAGGCTTCAGTTGCCCCCTCGGACGTTCGATCCGACGTCACTGCCTATGCCCAGACCTTCTTGTCGGTGATGACAGGGTGGCTGGCCGCGCGCAACAAGCGGCACATGCGCGCCGAAGTCTTCGATCTGCCGCAAAGCTCCTCCCTTCGAGTCGTGCGCTTTGTTCTTGAAGACGGCCCCGGTCCCGGCGGCAGCGCCAGTGTTCAGTTGGTGACGGCTCAGGGGGAACTGAGTGACGTACTCGGTCGGATCGGCAAGCGGATGAAAGTGAAGATTGCGACTGCGCTCAGTGCCGAGCGCGAGTTGCGCATCCATGGCCGTAACGAGGTGGTCATCATCAAGCCGGCGGCCCGCCGCTACTGGATGGGCATTTCGGCACTGGAGGATGCCGATGCCGTGGTCGCGGAGAGTTTCACGAGGAGCGGCGCTTGAGGATTCCTTATGATCCACCCGCTCCATTGGGCAGAGAATTCATTGAGCTTGCGCCGGAAGTCGTCGCCGCGATCTTGCGCACACTGACTGCAGGATGGTTCCAAGCCTGTAAGTTCAGCGATGTCAATGCGCAGGCGGGTGAAGTCCTGATGACAGAGCGTCTGCGGGACGGGATGCGCGGTGAGTTGAAGTCGAAGGCGTGTCCATGGAGAAAGACGCTGATCGTTCTGCCGGGAGCGGAATCGCGCTCCAGCAACAATGTGCTGATACCCGATGGGCGTACCGATATCCCGTTGATATTGATCGAGGTCTTCTTGACGACCGCGGAGCATGATCCCCACGCGATCATCGAATGCAAACGCATCGCGGGGCCTGACACCCACTTGTGTCGTGAATACGTGGTGGAGGGCATCGATAGATTTGCCACTGGCAAATACGGAGAGAACCACGCCGTAGGCTTTATGGTCGGCTATGTGCTTTCCGGTACGGCAACAGAGTCCGTCGATGGCGTCAACGCCTATCTGACGCGCACTTCCCGGAAGGTGGATGCACTTGAGCCTTCTGATGTCAGCTCGAAAGCTCCGAGTTGGAGAAGTCAGCACGTTCGAGCCAAACCGTCGTCACCGATTCAGTTGCATCATGCTTTTCTTGGTCTTGCAGCCACTGTCGCTTAGCGGCCGAGCATGCGGTTCGCCTGCTCTGTGCGACTTGCGGCGTGATGTGCCGTTAAGTAGATGGACTTCAAACGGATCCCGATGCTCCGGCTGTTGGTGGCTGTGCTTGGCTCGAGTTGGCCACCATCAATGCCTGCGTTGACGAAGCGGAGGATCTGCGTCCACAATCATGTCCACCCCGGTTCGCTGAGCGCGGGAAACTTGTTATCAGTCAACGAGTTAGGAACTTGATGCTGTTCCCATCACCCGTTCCACCACGCGTTAATTCCCTGGTGTTCCTCGGCAAGTGATTCCGGCTCCGCGGCGGCCGGCGTTTGCCCATGGCCGTGGCGGTTTTCCGAGAAACTATCCGGATCAGATCCGGGTCTAATGCCGGACATGAGCGTAACGCTCATGCAAACAACCGTCCTGCGGAAGGAGCTACTCATGGCACTGAACATCATGGACGAGAAAGGAACACCACTGGATCAGCAACACTTCACGTGGCGGGAACTGACGCCCGTACCCATCAGCAAACTCAACGACGATGCGTTTACCCGCGTGCGGGTCATCCTGATGAACGGCATCGAGCAGGAGGCGGTGCGGTTTCAGCACGCCTTTGCCCGGATGAACCGCGCGATGCAAGGGCCGCTGGCGCGCGTGCGCCGAGTCGAGCATCACCAGCAGACACTGGTCAACTGGTTGCTGTCACCTGATGCATCGCCGCTGGAAATCACCATCGGCTATGAACAGGTGGCCATTGAGGTCACCGCGGCAGTGGCGCAGCAGGAGCCGGATGATTATCTGGCGCAGGTGTACCGCTTCGGCATGCTGGAGGATTTCGACCACCTGTACCGCTACTCCGCATTGCTCGACCGCCTCGAAGGCAAGGATGCCAACAACCTCACCCAGTGTTACACCGACATCATGCCCGGTCGGCCGACCGAGGTGGAACACAGGGACCCCATGGACGATCTGCGCAATCATTACGACCGGAACAGCGCCGACGCCATCACCAAACTCAATGCGCTGACGATCATGGCGGCGGAGCATCAGACCCGCGACTACTACATGAACGTGGGGCCGGGCTTCCCCGACCCGGTGGCGCGCCAGCTCTATGGCGAGATTGCTTCCATCGAAGAGCAGCACGTCACGCAGTACGAGTCGATTATCGACCCCGGCGAGAGCTGGCTGGAAAAGTGGATGCTTCATGAGGCCACCGAGATCTACAACTATTACAGCTGCGTGCAGACCGAGAGCAACCCGCGCATCAAGGCCATCTGGGAGCGCATGCTCGACTATGAACTGGGGCAGCTGCATTTCGTGATGGACATCTACAGGGATACCGAGAAGCGCGATCCGGCCGAGATTCTGCCGCGTGAGATCCCGGATCCGATCGCCTTCGACAGCCACCGCGAGTTTGTGCGCCGGGTACTGGAGCAGGAGGTCGACCTGACCGCCCGTGGCCCCGACTTCGTGCTTGCCGCCACTGTGGGTGACAGCGAGGCAACCCGTATTTACCGGGCGCACATGAACCGCGATGGCTCACCCTCTTCCAGCGTGGCATTGGGCTACGTCTGGCGGCCGGGCACCGAGATGACTGCCCGCCACGCCGCCAGCCATTGATTTGAAAGGAGTCATACCATGGCGAAATCAACAGATACCGGGATGAACCGTACCGGGGTGGGATTTTCCCCCGTGCGTTGCGAGGCAATGCTGGATGCCGTGAAGAAAGGTGACGGCGCTGTTCCCCTGGAGAACACCGGCATCGCCGACATCGAGCGTGTCTATGCTCTGGAGGCCGAGGTCATCGGCAATGTGCCGCCGCCAGCGTCACTGAAAGGCATCGTCACCACGGCAAAGGAAATGCTCAAGGGCAACAAGCCGACTGTCCTGATGGACAAGCTGGGCGAGCGGCTTGCGTTCGAGCGCACCGGTGTGCGCCTCTACGACGCGCTGATCATGAAGTGCGAAGCACGCGGCAGTTGGGACGGCGGCCCCACGCTCGCGGATCTGGAGCATATCCGGGACGAAGAGCTGGCGCACTTCCAGCTTATCCACGAATGCATTGAGCGGCTGGGTGCCGATCCCACCGCCATGACACCCTCGGCGGATCTGGCCGGCGTGGAGAGTAGCGGCGTGCTGAAGACCATCTCCGATCCCCGGGCGACGCTGCCTGAAGCCCTGCACGCGCAGTTGATCGCCGAGCGCGCCGATGTTGACGGTTGGACCATGCTGATCGAACTTGCCGAGGCAGCCGGGCAGACCAGCCTGGTCGACGAGTTCCGGCAAGCGCATCAACGTGAGGAAGCACATGCGGCCAAGGTCAAGAGTTGGGTAAGCGCCGCTGCCAGCGCCGACATGAAGCGGGAACTCGGCAGTGCCCAGGAAAGCCACCCGGCGGGCAGTGCCTGAACGTTTGATCACCCCTGGCGGTTCCGACAGGAGGGGGTCAAGGTGTTAGTACAACCTTGATGCACCCCTCCTGTTTGGTGTTGAAAATGTCGTAGGCCCGGGGCGCCTCGTCCAACTGCAGTCGGTGGGTGATGACGAAGCTTGGGTCGAGTTCGTCTTGCATGATCCGCTTGATCAGCGGCCCAATATAACGCTGCACGTGTGTCTGTCCGGTCTTGACGGTGAGCGCCTTGTTCATCAGGGCGCCCAGCGGGATCTTGTCGGCCAGCCCGGCATACACGCCGGGGATGGAGACGGTGCCGGCCTTGCGGCAGGACAGAATCGCCTGACGCAGTGCCACCGGGCGGTCTGTTTCCAGCATCACGGCTTGTTTTGCCGTGTCATACCAGCCCTCCAGTCCGACCCCGTGTCCCTCCATGCCGACCGCATCAATACAGGCATCGGGTCCGCGGCCGTGGGTCATGTCGCGCAGGGTTTCCATCATCTGCAAGGTATTGCCCACCTCGCTCGGCCGCAGCGGCTCGACCTTGCCGTGGCGAACCGCCATGTCGAGGCGCTCGTTGACATCATCTATTGCGATGATGCGCTCGGCGCCGAGCATGCGCGCGCTGGCGATTGCGAATTGGCCCACCGGACCGCAGCCCCAGACCGCCACCGTATCTCCCGGCTGAATGCCGCAAGCTTCGGCAGCCTGATAGCCGGTGGGGAATATGTCGGTCAGGAACAGCACCTGTTCATCGCTCAGCCCATCGGGGATCTTGTACGGCCCGACGTCGGCGTACGGAACCCGCACGTACTCCGCCTGGCCGCCAGCATAGCCGCCTGTAACGTGAGAGTAGCCAAACAGCCCGGCCGGTGAATGGCCCCAGAGTTTCTCCGCCAGGCCGGAGTTGGGGTTGCTGTTGTCGCACAGCGACCAGTACTGGTGCTTGCAGAAGAAACAATGGCCGCAGGAGATGGTAAACGGCACCACCACACGGTCTCCGGCGCGGAGATTGTTCACCTCCTCGCCGACTTCCATGACCTCGCCCATGAACTCGTGGCCGAGTACATCGCCTTCCTGCATGCCGGGTATATAGCCGTTATACAGATGCAGATCAGACCCGCAGATGGCCGTAGAGGTCACCTTCACAATGGCGTCGTGGGGGTTGATAAGTTCCGGGTCAGGTACCTGATTTACCCGGACATCTCTGGTTCCGAACCAACACACCGCCTTCATGGCAAACCTCCCTGTCCGCGCTCAGTGGGTTATTGATCCCGTTGGTATTTCGCCGGATTCCATGAGCCGCTTGAAGCGTCTGAGATCTTCCCTTGCGGCCGCTTCAGTCACGGTGTTGAGATATCGCCCCATTGCGCCGGCCAACGTTGAGCCGACCGGTTCATACCGAACCTCCAGCTCAACCTCGGTGCCCCGCCCCGCGGGTGCGGGGTGGAACCGGATCCGGCCCTGATGATGGATGTCCGAGCCTTCGACCGTGCGCCAACCGATCTGCTCATTGGGTATGTCATCAACGACTTCCGCATCCCACTCGATTTCGCCCGCACCGGCTGGTGCCGCCACCCAATGGGTGCGGTCGTCTCCGATCGGCTGGATGTTGCGAATAGACTTCATGAATCGGGGCAGGTTGGTGAAGCCATGCCAGAACTGATAGAGCTCTTCGGGTGGCCGGTCGATGGTCACGCCGGTGACGAAGTGCAAGGGGCGGGCCCGAGCGTGTGTCAGTCCACGGTAGGTCAGCAGCGTACCCAGGGCACCCGCCGCCAGACCGAGTAGTCCGCCGCGGCGGAGCCCGAGATAAATGGCCCCCGTACCCAAGGCAAGGGTGATGATTTTTTCCCGGTCTCGCAGGCTCGATCGCTGCTGAGAACGCCGTCGCTGCGAATTTTCTGCTGGCGTTTCCCTTGTCTCTACGGCCATATCGCCTTCCTCCCCGGGGTTGAAGCCTACGGTCCTCCTTGAGTATGTAGACCATGGGTGAGGATCGTGCAGGGATGGCGCAGGATTCACTCGGGGATTGACGGAGAACCGGCCCCGCCGGGTGAGGCGGGGCCGGCTTAATGTTGAACACATCCAGATGCGCTCAACGTCACCTTTGACATTTTCTAATGGCTGTTGCGGGCCATTCGCCGCGGAATATAGCCGTCGCGGGCCAAGTGGTCATGCAATTGTCTGGGAGACAGTTTGGCGAGGTCTTTCTGTACCTCGCGCAGCGACACACCGTTGGGGATCGTCCCTTGCAGTGTCGGCCGCAGGAAACCCAGCATGCGCTTTTCGGCACAGACCACGACCTTTCGCGTACCGTTGCCGCGGGTCATGTTATCCAGCTGCCGGGCAATGTCTCTGGCAAAGCGTCGCTCCATTTCGTCGTCGCGTTGTTCGCGATGGTCGTCGTAATCATGCCTTTGGCCGCCACCCGAGCGATTGCTACCAGTGCGGTCGGCCATGATTTCGGCCGTATGCACCTTGTGTTCGGGGTTGACCATCGTCTTGTGTTCTATCAGGTGGGGGCCGGACTGGAGTTCGGGTATTTCTGCGGGTTCAACGGTAAAGAAGCGCGCTCGCGATCCTTCGGCGACCACTACACAGTATTCGCTCATCAGTATTCTCCTGCTCTTCTACTCTGAACGCTATGCTTCGGGGAACGGAACTACGGTTTACAGGTCCTCTTGTGGGAAGGCGGGGGGAAGCGTTCAATACGTACCTGGCCGGACTCCGGAGTGCTTCTTAACGTACCGGCGATGCCGGGCCGTTGGCGCCTGCTCTCGGGTAAGATGCCAGCAATATACGCGCAGCCCGGCCCCCCGGAATCCGGGCACATCTATCGCAAGTATAGAAGCTTTGACATGGTTCAGGAATATAGATTATGGCGAAGATTTTCAAGTGGTTGCTTGTAGGCATTTTCGGTCTTGCCTTGCTGTTGGCGGCCCTGGTGGCGGCTATCGCCATTCTGGTGGATCCCAATGATTACAGGGAAGACATATCCCGTCTGGTGAAGGAGAACACAGGACAGGAACTGGTCATCGAGGGAGATATCCGCTTGCGGTTTTTCCCTTGGCTGGGGCTCGATCTCGGCCGTACCCGCCTGGAGAACCGCGCGGGCTTCGGTGACCAGCCCTTCGTGCAGATCGACAGCGCCGGTGTTGCCGTGCAACTGCTGCCACTGTTGCGCAGTGAAGTCGTCATGGACGTGGTCCGTCTGGACGGATTGCGTGTACACCTCGTGATCAATGAGCAGGGCGAGGCCAACTGGGAACTCGACCTGCCGGAGACCGAAGACGGGATTGTCACCGAAGCGCCCCGGCAAGAGCCGGAACCGGAATCTGTTCCGCCGGTGAACATCGGCCGACTGGCCGGTGTGGAGCTTAGCAACCTCAATGTCATCTACGAAGATCGGCAGCAAGGCAGCCTCCAGGAAGTCGGGCCGGTGAACGTCTCCATCGGTGAACTGGTCTTCGACGGCGACGTGCCGGTTACCGCGGACTGGACGGCGGCTCTGGATGAGCAGACCCGGCTTCAGGGCCGGCTGAGTTCATCGCTTCGAGTCAACCAGGAGCTAAACCGAATCCGCTTCCGGATCGAGGAGATGAATCTGACCACCTTCGCCGAGGGCCTGCCCTCGCGCGGGCTGGTATCCCGCGTCAGCGCCCTCGCCGAGGCCGATCTGTCCGCCCAGACCGCCCGCGTCAGTGACCTGCAGGTGGATACCGCCGGCTTGCGATTGAACGCCAGCGCGGATGTCGCCGATCTGGACAGTGAGCCGCGGGTGCAGGGCCGGTTCGATATCCCCGAGGTCAGTCTGCGCACAGTGTTGCAGCAGTTGGGCCAGGAGGTGCCGGAGACGGCCGACGCCGAGGTCCTCAAGGTCTTCAGCGCCGCCGGTGCCTTTAGCGTTGCGGGTGAAACCGCCCGTGTCGCGGATCTGGCCGTGCGCCTGGACGACACCCGGCTTGACGGCAACCTGTCGGTGACGGATTTCGGCAACCCCATGATCGGTTTCCGGTTGGAGGCTGACGCACTGAACGCCGATCGCTATTTGCCGCCGGACACGGACACGGACAATGGCGGGACGGAGCCCACTCCGGGCGCCGAGGGTAATGACGAGCCGGCCGAGTTGCCCATGGAAATGCTGCGCTCCCTGCGCCTGGACGGCAGTATTCTCCTGGGGGAGGCTATTGTTACCGGCCTGACCATGCGTGACGTCAATTTTACCGTCAAGGCAGACAACGGCCTGATCCGCATCAACCCCGTCGGCGCACGCCTGTATGGCGGTGAATACAACGGCGACATCCGCGTCGATGCCACGGGCGAGCAGGCACGGGTCAACGTCAATGAACGGGTCAGCAACGTTCAGATACAGGAGATCGTCACCGAATTGCTGGGCAAGGATCTGCTGACAGGCAGCGGCAACCTCACGCTGCAGGCTGAAGCCGAGGGGGTGGAGATCATGGACCTGGTGCGCACCCTGGCCGGGCAGGCGGATTTCCGTTTCGCCGACGGTGCGATTTCCGGTATCAACCTGGCGCAGATGGTACGCGGCGCCAGCGCGCGGCTGCAGGGTCAATCCGTGACTGAGGACGAGCCGCGGCAAACGGACTTCACCGAAATGGCCGGTCGCGTGGTGTTCGAGGGCGGCAAGCTCCGTAACGACAACCTCAATGCCCAGTCGCCGCTGTTTCGCATAAACGGTGGTGGCGAAGTCGACATGCTGGAGCAGACCGTGGACTACCGTCTCACCATAAACCTGGTCGGCACGCTTACCGGGCAGGACGGCGAGTCTCTCGATAGCTTGCAGCGCGTGCCTATACCACTGCGCTTCCGTGGTGACCTGTTCAGCCCCGACATCAGCATCGATCTGGCGGGCGCACTCACTGCACGGCAGCAGCAGCAACTCCGTGAAGAGGAGGAGGCGCTGCGCCAGCGTGCCCGCGAAGCCGAGGGTGAAGCGCGTGAGCGCGTCGAAGAAGAGCGCGAGCAGATCGAGGAGAAGGTTCGGGACCGCGCCAGAGACGAACTGCGCAGGCTGCTTCGCTGATGGCCGGTCCACTGCCGGACAGGGCGCGCATCGCCCGCTTCCGCGAGCAGGTACTGGCCTGGTACGACGGCCACGGGCGGCACGATCTACCCTGGCAGCGGCCTGCCACCCCCTACCGGGTGTGGATATCCGAAATCATGCTGCAACAGACCCAGGTGGCGGTGGTGATTCCGTACTTCGAGCGGTTCATGGACCACTTTCCGGATGTGGCAACACTTGCCGCCGCACCCCTGGATGACGTACTGGCCCAGTGGTCCGGGCTGGGCTATTACGCCCGTGCCCGCAATCTGCATGCCGCGGCCAGGGTCGTCATGGAACGCCACAATGGCAACTTCCCGGATAGCGCCGCGGCCTGGGAAGCCTTGCCGGGCGTCGGCCGATCCACCGCCGGCGCCATCCTGTCGCTATCCATGGGCAAGCATCAGCCCATACTGGATGGCAATGTGAAACGCGTGCTGACCCGAGTTCACGCCGTGGAAGGCTGGCCCGGCCGCGCCGACGTGCTGGCGCGGCTGTGGGCGTTGTCCGAGGCCTACACACCCGCGCCGCGCTGCGGAGACTTTAACCAGGCCATGATGGATCTCGGTGCCACCCTCTGCACCCGCGCTCGTCCTGCCTGCCTGCTCTGCCCGGCCCGAGAGGACTGCGAGGCCTGGCTGCGGGGTACGCCCCAGGCATACCCCGCAGCCAGGCCGGGCAAACGCCTGCCGGTACGCCGGACACGGATGCTGCTGCTGGAATCCGAACACGGACTGCTGCTGCAGCAGCGCCCGCCGAGTGGCCTCTGGGGCGGTTTGTGGAGTTTTCCGGAATGTCCGCCGGATACCGACCCCGCGGAGTACTGTCTCGATGTCCTGGGCCTGGAACTGCGCCGGAGCAGTGCCTGGGAACCGTTCCGCCACACGTTCAGTCACTTTCATCTGGATATCGAGCCCGTGCACGCCCGTGTGGACGCCTCGGCACGCACGGTCATGGAATCCTCCGAAGCCCTCTGGTATAACACGGACACCCCGCTGGGCCGCGGGCTGGCCGCGCCGGTCAGCCGCCTGCTGGAACGCTGGAAAGGAGCATAAGACATGGCGCGCATGGTGCATTGTGTAAAACTGGATAAAGAAGCCGAAGGCATGGATCGCCCCCCGTACCCGGGTGACCTGGGTAAACGCATATTCGAGAACGTCTCGAAGCAGGCCTGGCAGCAATGGCTGGCTCACCAGACCATGCTCATGAACGAATACCGACTGACCCCGATGGATCCCAAGGCTCGCAAGTTTCTTGAAACCGAGATGGAGAAATTCTTCTTCGGCGGTGGCTCCGCCCCGCCCCCGGATTTCAACCCCGCCGGAGATTGACCACCGGCATCGGCAAACCAGCACTTGACGGGTAAAGGCCGATCCGCTTGAATAGGCGCCCTCGGCCGGGTAGCTCAGTTGGTAGAGCAGGGGATTGAAAATCCCCGTGTCGGCGGTTCGATTCCGTCCCCGGCCACCAAGTATTGCAGCCGAATCAATTGCTTATGAAAGTATTTTGATTCGGCTTTTTTGTGGGTGACGTTCGGGAAACCCGCTGGGAGGCATTGATGCAGCAACAGAAGAACAAAAAAGTACGATTCACCGGTGCGGAAAAACGCAAGCTCCTCCCAGAGCAGGCTTACCCCCCGATTCTACTGACCCGAATCCGACACGGCTGGACATCCCCCGGTGCAGTAGATACCTCCGGGCGATATATGGACTTTTTAGTAACCGCCAATTTAATTCGCAAATTCTCCTATCTTGGATAATCTCGCCCACCCTGGTGAATAATTAACCGCGTACGTGCACGCCCGCTCAGGAACTCGCCAGGTAGCGGTGAACGAACGCCACCGCCATCGCCCCCTCGCCCACCGCCGAGGCACAGCGTTTCACCGAACCGTGGCGCACGTCGCCGGCTGCGAAGACACCCGGCACGTTGGTCTCCAGGTAGAAGGGCATACGGTCCAGCGGCCAGTTGGACGGTGGCTGCCGTCCATTGAGCAGATCAGGGCCAGTGACCAGATAGCCGCCTTCGTCCCGCACGATGCCGATTTCCGTGGCCCACTCCGTCTTCGGCATGCCACCAATACAGACGAACAGCCAGCGGGTCGGCACGGTATATTCCTGACCGGTACGACCGTCGGCCAGGGTAATCTCCCGCAGCGTCTCGTCGCCATGCAGGGCAACCAGTTCGGTACGGGGCAGGACATGGACGTTGGGCGTCGCATGGATGCGGTCGAGCAGGTACCGGGAAAGAGACTCCTTCAATGACTCAGCGCGAATCACGATGCAGACACGCCTGGCGAACGGCGCGAAGTGCATGGCCGCCTGTCCCCCGGAGTTGCCGCCCCCGACGATGTATACATCCTCGTCCTTCGTCAGAGCGGCTTCGCTTGCACCTGCGCCGTAGTAAACCCCCGCACCGAGAAAACGCGCTTCATCCGGCAGATTGAGTCGGCGGTATTCGACGCCGGTGGCGCAGACGGAAGCGTGTGCAACGATCCGGGTGCCGTCTTCCAAGTACCCGATACCCTTGCCGGGCGGGAATTCCGCGCGTACACCCTTGCGCCCAAGGAGGATCTCGACGCCAAATTTGCAGGCCTGCTGCCGCGCCCGCTCGGCCAGCTCAGCACCGCAGATGCCCTCGGGAAAGCCGAGATAGTTTTCGATATTGGAGGTGCTGCCCGCCTGGCCGCCCAGCGCCCACCGCTCCACCAGAATTGTTCGCAGGCCGTCGGAGGCGGCGTAGACGGAGGCGCTCAATCCGGCCGGCCCGCCGCCGTAAATGGCAAGGTCATACTCCGCACGTGACGGATTGGCGAACCAGCCCAGCTTCTCGATGATCTGGCGGATTGTAGGACGTTCCATCCGGGTGCCGTCCGGAAATACGCATACCGGCAGCCGGGGATCATGGAGATGGTCAACGCCCGCCAGCGATCTTGCCTCCTCGTCGCCGGTAAGTTGCATCCATTGGAAGGGGATGTCGCAGCGGTGCAGGAAATCACGAATCGAATACCCTTCCGCCGAGCCCAGCCTGCCATAGAGCCTGACCAGTGGCGCACCGTGGTTGCCCGTTTGCTCCATAATGGCTGCCTCCATGGCTGACCGTTGGAATGCTCGGCGCGAGGTGCCTTCGGGAGGAAAAATCGGTGAACAGGGCGTCGACTGACTGCGTGAGCGCAGCAACCTCAACGATGATCACCTGGCAGGGCCCGGATATGGCCGGCCGCGGGATATCCGAATCGGGGCAATCGGGCGGGCGCGATTCCTTCGGGCCTTCAGCAAGAATAGTCCCGAATCGGTGGTGCTGCTGTTGGGGTTCGTGGTCTCACCCCAACCTACGGAGACCAGGGAATTGACCGCATAATTACCCACCGGATACTGTCGCTGCTCCACGTGGGCGATGCCCTTGTGACCTCAGGGCATGGTCTGAGGTGGGGCTCCCGACTTGTACCCGGGCCGGAGCGACACCATCTGAATCAGGAGAAACGCCACTCCCAACGAGACAGCGAGGCACATGGATCATGAAAGTGCACGTCTCCTTCCAGCGAATCAGCCGTTCCCTCAAACCGCATCTGGAGAAACGCTTTGCGGAACTGGCCGAGCGGAAACTGGCACGTTACCTGAAACACTACGAGCCGGATCTGGTGCACCTTGAAGGCCGCATCGAGCAAAGCCCCAACCACAAGCTCCACCGGACCCGCCTGCGGCTGAAACTGCCCAGCGACATACTGGCTGTCACCGAAGAAGGCCATGAGCCCGTGGAGCAGGTGCTGCGGGAAAGTTTCGAGGAACTCACCGTGCGCCTGCGCAAGCACCTGGACCGTCTGCGCAACGCCAGCGAGTGGGAACGAAGTTACCGGCGCCAACGCCTTCGGAAGTGGATCAAGGAGGCGCCCGACGTCAGGGAGGAGGAACGGCGGCTGCTGTATTTTGACCTCATCAGCAGCCATCTGGATACGCTCTACAATTTCGTGCAGCGGGAGATCGCCTACCTGGAAAGCAGCGGCGACCTGGAACGGGAAACGGTTTCCCCCGAGGAGGTGGTGGACGAAACCATTCTGCGAGGCTACGAGGAGTTCGAGAAACGTCCCGCGCGGCTGCCGGTGGATCACTGGCTCCTGTCCCTGGCGGTGATGGTTACCGCCTCGATCACCACGAATCTGCGGTTGCTGGCGCCACTGGAATTCATCCCGACCGGAGGATATCCGCCTCCTCCCCTGCGGGCCTGGGTGCCGTGGACGCCACCGGACATCGCCGTCGTGGAGGGTTATCCGACGCCGACTCTGGACGACATCTGGCGCGGGGAGGAAGACCGCCAGGAATACTGGACCCCTGAAGGCCGCCTGCGCCTGGAAGATCTGGTGGCGAACGTACTGGACACCGACACGCCGGAAGAGGAGGCGGAAAGGCGGGAGGTTCAGCGCCTGATTCAGCAGAACATTGCCCGCCTGCCCAGATCATGGCGACAGGCGGTGGTCCTCACCACCATGGAAGAGCTGACGGAGGAAGAAGCCGCCGAGGTGCTTGGAGAGAAAGTTGAGACGGTTCGCGAGATGCTGGCCAATGCCCACGCCTTCCTGCGCACCCGGCTGATGGAAACGGGATACGCCGAGGAAAAAGCGGCGGACTGGCCGGCCGCGGAAATCAGGACGACTGTTCCCACGCCCATGCCGGACGCGCAGCGCCGGGAATTACAACGTCTGCTGGCGTCCGACCATCCGGCGTAACGGAGCCTGGCCGACTCCGGATCTGAAGGTCTTTATCAGAGGTAACAGGGTCCATTTGTTGTCTCCAGGCCTTCAGGTCGGTCCCGGCAACGGCCTTCCGTGCACTGTTGTGAAGGATGGCGGCATGGGTTGTGTGTGCCAGAGGCGTCAATCCGGCTCGCTGCCCACTCGCGCGCATTTGCGCCCTTCGCATAGGAAATCGCGCCCACAGGACGCCACTCACGCTAGCTGATCCGCGCCAAGCTCATTCGGATGGGAATAGCTAGCCACGGCCACGTAAATAACCACCCCTCCGATAGATGGGTGTCCCCGGTTTGATACACGTGCTGTTCGCTGCGGAGGATGGGTGTCCGATAGGGTGTCATAGGGTGTCCTCCGATAGGGTGTCCGATAGACGTCCGATAGACGCTCCCAGTCCGGTGGGCCTATTTCCTTCAATCAGATCGAGGCGTTATGGTGACACTGGACTTCGCCGAATCTCTCTGCGCCAGGTCGGCCCGGCGAGGTGCTGTCGAAGGAGGGAGGACGTCATGACCGAAAACAGAAAGATTTCGCGCGAACGTCTGGAAGGGCAACCGGGTGCTGTGTACACCGAGACAGTACTGAAACCCAGTTATGACTTCATGCTGGAGCACTATTTTGAAGCGCTGGTGGAAACCAACAAGGCCTGGACGATCGGGCTGCTTGAGACGGGGATCATCGAACAGACCACCGCCGCCAGTTTGCTCACGGCCATTCGTTCCCTCGAGTCCGATGGCCGGGCCGGCATGGGCGAGTTCGACCCGAACGTTGAGTACTTCTATTCGACCATGGAGCGTTATCTCATCGGGAGTGTGGGCGAGGACGTTGCCGGAGAAATCAATATCGGCCGGACCCGTCCGGAACCACTTGTTCGTCTCGTAGTACGTGAACGGCTACTGATCGCCGAGCAAGCGCTGTGCGATCTGCGAGCTCGCCTGCTTTCCATGGCGGAGGAGCACCGGGACACCATCATGCCGATCGGTACGCATATGCAGCATGCTCAGGTATCGACACTCGCGCATTATCTGATGGGCCTGGTTAACGCCTTCGAACGCGACGGCCAGCGCTTATCAGCCGCCTACCACCGCACGAACCATTGCACGCTCGGCTGTGGAGCGCTTGCGGGGTCCTCTTATCCGATTGATCGGGAACGGGTATCCGAGTTGCTGGGTTTTGAAGGGTTGGTGGAAAACACCAATGATTGCGTCGCCGCGGGAGACTACATGCTGGAGACGGCCGCGGCCCTTGCCAACATGCAGATGACCGTGAGCCGGCTATGCGAGGACTTCTACATATGGCATACGCAGGAGTTCGGGTATATTTCCATCGGTGACGATTACTCCGGGTCCAGCAGCATGATGCCGCAAAAGAAGAACCCCTATCCGTTTGAATATGCGCGCACTGCGGGAGCCCATGCGGTCGGTGAAATGACCTCGGCATATACCACCTTGCACAACACCAATTATCAGGACATCAAGGACGTCGAAGAGGGTTTGGCGCCGCCGGTATTCCGATCCCTGGCGGACGCGGTTCGAATTCTTCGGCTGGTGGAGGGGACTCTATCGACCGTTGAGGTCGACAAGGAAGCCACGGCAGCCCAGGCCGCGAAACACTTTGCGACCTGCACCGAGCTTGCGGCCGCAATTCATCGAAAATCGGACTTTTCATTCAGAACGGCGCATCGTGTGGTTGGAAACCTTGTTCTGAAGGCAATAAGGCAAGGACTGGATGCGACCGATGTAGACGCCGCCCTGGTTAGCGAATCAGCGCGGGAAATAGTCGGTGACGCGCTGGATATCGATGACAAAACCGTACGCAAGGCCTTGCATCCGGCGGATTTCGTGGCGGCTCACGCTATTATTGGTGGGCCTGCGGCTGATGCGATAAATGTTGCCATTGATAGTGCAAGGCACAGACTGGACCTCGATCGGCGCAACATTGCGGACAGACGCCGGATCCTGGACGAGGCAGGCGAGGAACGTAACAGTCTGGTGAGCCGACTAGCCACGCATTGACGCTTGAATCAAGTGCGAGAAGAGTGTTTGCCGACGGATCGTTGCAAACGGAATTGGATGGTCATTTTCCCATGTTGGCAAGCCCTCTCAACGAGGGGGAGAAGCTATGTTGCCCGATATGCTGAAACGTTTTATGGACCTGTGGTTCTGGTGGCTTCCGAAGGCAGAAAAGGAAGCCGAGCGCGCGGAGAAATCGGAGTCCGACGAATCCGCTTCACCGGCTGAATCGTCGCGCGCGCCGGTCGATGCCGGCACCGCGCAAGACGACGACCAGCCAGCAGTGACAACTTCGCCGCCGGCAGCCTCCACGGACCAGTACGGACAATCCGGGCCTTCTTCGCGCGAGGCCGATGATCTCACGGCAATCAAAGGCATAGGCCCTGCAATGCAGGACAAGATGCGCAAACTCGGCATCTCGACGTTTGCCGATCTTGCCGAAACGGATCCCGGCGAATTGACCGCAAGTCTGAAGTCCGATGGGGGTGTGATCTCCAGGGCGCGCGTGGAAGCGTGGATTACTGCGGCTCGGGACGTAAATAACAGACGATAGGGACCGATATCAGCGCTCGGGTCATCGGAACTCCGATCTGTAGTCAGGTTCAGACCGGGTGGTTCAGCTGGCTCATTCGTACCGGGCAGCACACCATTCTTCTCGACAGCTGCGCGGGTAACCACAAGGAGCGTCCCTGGTTGCCGCGGTTCCACCACCTGAACACGCCGTTTCTCGAACGCCTGCAGGCTGCCGGTGTGAAGCCCGCCGACATCGATATTGTGCTATGCACGCATCTGCATGCGGACCACGTCGGCTGGAACACGTGTCTGCACAATGGTCGCTGGGTTCCGGCCTTTCCGAATGCCAGATACCTACTCTCGTGGCTGGAGAACGAACGCTGGGACCCGGCTATCGGCAACCGCCGAAAGGAGAATTCCAGCCGCGCCGCCATGTGAAAGGCGGCCACTCCGTCTGACCGCCCGCCGCCGCGGCACTCAGACCGGCGGACCGACATCCGCGACGACGCCGTTGCGCCCCGCCTGCTTGGCACGGTACATGGCCCGATCGGCTCGCGCGATTAGCGTTCTGCGGGTGTCGCCCGGCTGCCAGGCGGCGATTCCGACGCTGGCCGTAACCTGTCCCACGGTGTCGAAGTCGATAGAAGCTACGCGCTGACGCAGGCGCTCGGCCAGTTCCCTGGCATCCTCCATGCCGGTGCCGGGGGCAAGGACGATGAACTCCTCGCCGCCCCAGCGCCCGAGGTTGTCGCATGTCCGCAGGTCGGAGATCAGCTCGCCCGCCATGGTCATGAGCACGTTATCGCCGGCCTCATGACCATGGCTGTCATTGATCTGCTTGAAATGGTCGATGTCGAATAGCAGCAGCGCGCATTGTCCCTCATAGCGCTCGGCGGCACTGATGGCGGCGTCGATTGCCAGCTCCATCCGGTAGCGGTTCCAGGCCTGGGTGAGCGGGTCTGTGTGAGCGAGCCGCTCGAGCCGTTGATTGGCCTCCTTCAGGCGAGAATTGAGCAGGTCGACGTCGTGGTGCGAGACGGAGACGGCAAGGTCCTCCCCCAGGTCCAGGGCCGCTCGCTGTTCGATGGGTGACCAGGCTTCGCTGTGCCCGCGCACCTCCTCCAGCCAGGTATTGAATGAGCGCCGAGGTGATAGTGTGAGTTCGCCATCCTTTATCTCCGCGACGTCGTTCGGCTCGCCCGCCCAGCGGTGCGTCATTGCCTGCTCGGCACGAAACAGCAGCAGCCAGCCCGGCTCCCCGCTATCGATCGGCAGTGGCGCCGCGAGCAGACCGGCATAGTCACCGAGCGCCACGATGTTGGCCAGCGGTGTGTCGGAAAGGCTGCGGCTGTACCAGGCTCCCGAGTGCCGGTGCGCCCTCTTCAGCCAGCCTGCAATGTGCTTCAGTTCCGAAGTGGATGGAAGCTTCCCCACGCGCGAGACGAGGTCATGATATAGCACCCCCACACCACAGCACCGAAACAGCTCCAGCCATTCATGCCCGTGGCGCTGCACCAGCTCGTAAGGTCCCTTGACGCGTCCACGCTCTTCGGAGATCAGTTCGCGGCTGTCCTGTACCCGCTGCAGATAGCGTGACTCGGCCCGTGCACTGAGTAGAAACAGGCGTTGGGTGGCCATCTGTACCACCGTACGCACGGCATCGCGTACCGCGGGTGATAGCTTCCTGGGTTTCAGGCCGTGGCACGCCACCAGACCCCAGAGCCCGACGTCGCTGTGTATGGCAACGGACAGGGATGCGCCGACCCCCATGTTGCGCAGATAGGCGAGATGTATCGGCGATACCGCGCGCAACATGCCCTGCGACAGGTCCAGCGGACCACCCTCGAGAGGGTCCCGCCCCGGCACCAGAGCAACCGGTGCGGCGGTGGCATCCGGGATGCTGCGTACGGGGTTGATCTCATAGATTCGGCGGACCTGTGGAGGGATGTCGCTGGCGGGGAAACGGTGGCCAAGGTAGCCGTCAGCGCTCGATGTGCGGCTTTCGGCGGTTACCATGCCGTGCCAATCGGAATCGAACTCATAGATCATGACCCGCTCATAGCCGGTCAAGGCCCGGACGCCATCCACTACCGTCTGCAGCAACGCCGCGGTGCTGCCGGCATCGGCTATCCGCGACAGCCACGCATTGACCGCGGACAGCAGACGGCGTTCGCCCGGCCGACCCAGGGGTTCGAGCTCGATCACCACGCGTTGTTCATGGCGATAGGCGGATACGTAGAACCGCCTGCTCTGACCACCCACTCTGCGGTTCTCTATCAGCGCGCTGGGCAACCGCTGGTGGCCGTCAAGCTCCAGCCGCAGGCGGCTGAGAAATCTTGAACCGAGCACTGAGGCGGGCGTTGCCGCCCGCACCTGCTGCACCGACAAGCCAAGATGTGATTCGATATTGGCGCTGAAATGCAGAATGCGGGTCAGACCGTCGTCAAGGCAGATCAGACAGCCGGCGGGCTGGATGGCCCCAGGTATGTGCACCGGTTCGCGGGCGCACTTCTCCAGCGCCTCCGCGATCCTGGCATTGGTGGTATTGGTCAAGGGCGAATACTCCGCGTTGAGTCGGTCGACCAGGCGTCGAGATGCGCCCGCAGAGTTGAAAAGGTTTCAATTGCGCCGGCTGCCACCCGCTCGTGATCATGATTCGGCTGACGGCGTTCCGCCAGGGTACGGAAATGTTGCCATTGCTCATGGAGGTGCAGGTGAAAGTAACGCGCGCCGTGTAACGGCCCGAGGTTCAGTGCCCTGGAGACCCGTGGTGCGATCACGCGGCCACCCTGCGTTGCGCCTTCAAGGACATACAGTGTGCCCAGAACATGATCCGGCGTTGCCAGGGTTGGCATCGGCAGACGATGGCCGGCTGAACCTGATTCCGCCACCTTGAGGTCGAGCAGATCAAGATACAACAGTCCGGCACGCGGCAGATAGTGATAGTGGATATCCTGCCCGGCGAACGGATCCTCCAGTCTGGTGAGCAACCGTGGCTCCAGCGCGCGGTAGTAGCCGTGGAACGCAGCCAGCACCATGGCATAGTGCCGTTGATCCAGTGCCGGCTCCAGCAAGGGCTGCAATAACGGTTGCCGTTCCAGTCGGCGATGCTCGGCTTGAGTTGCCTGGCGCAGATATGACAGCAAGGGCGTATCGGTTGCAGTCATGTCGAACTGAGCACAAGGCCTCATGATAGCGATTGGCGGGTTGAATGCCGGGGTGGCTTCGCCCTAGGGCGCATCATGCCAACAACATGATCGCTTGGCTACTTTCCGGCCGCAAAGCGCATCAGGTTCTGGCAAGCGGTAGATTTCAGCAGATTTGGTGGCTTGCGGAGCGAGGCCGTGATTTTAATGATTTGCATGGACCTTCGCCAGTTCGGCCGGCTCGTTCAAAACCTGAATGAGGCCGGTGCCGGTACGGGAGAAGTGTTCGGTCACCAGCCGGCAGGCGGTTTCCACATCACGGGCCAGAACGGCATCGGCAATCTGGCGGTGTTCTTCGAGCAGGTTTCGGGACGTGCGTTCGTGGTAAACCGAGAAGCGCATATAGCGCTCGCATTGATCGTGAAGCGAGTTTCTGACCCGCAGCAGCCAACTGGACCCGCAGGCTTCCACGAGCGAGGTATGGAACCGCTTGTTCAGGGTTTGCCAGCGTTGAAAATCCTTGAGCTTGCCTTCCAGCATCAGCTGGTCCTGCTTCTCCAGGCCGTAGATCGCCGCCACCACCCCGGCCTCCCAGTCATCTCCGCCATTATGAATGGAGAGCCTGAGCGCCGCGGTTTCAACCGCGGTGCGTGCGGTGTTCAGGTCGATGAAGTCTTCGGGGACCAGTGGCGCGACCTGAAATCCGCGATTGCCGTTGATCACGACCAGGCCGTCGGCCGCCAGGCGCTGTAGTGATTCACGCAGCGGTGTGATGCCGATGCCGTAGATCTCACGCATCCGCTCGATCCGCATCTTCTCGCCCGGCTCCCGCACTCCGTTGATGATGTCCCGTCGAATCGCGTCGTACGCGATATCAACATTGGATGCTCCCATCGTTCTGATTACCTCGGGTTCTCTTGCTTGTGCGTTTTGTGCATGCGCCTGCACGCAGGCCCATGGATAGCTTATCAGTAACGTCCGATATCAGAAGCGGATGACGCTTTGATGTAACCAATGAAAATACAATATACGGAAAAGAGCTTGACAGTGAAATATACATACAGATAGCGTGATTATATATAATTTTGTAATCGCCGAAGCGTGGGAGATTCATCCAATGAGGATCGCGGCCTTTTCAGATAGCCAGGGGTTTGGTGTTGGCGTGATCAGCGGCGACGACATCGTCGTGGCAGAGCGTGGCGCATCCGCTGACAACGCCATCGAGCGCCTCGTCGTGGGAGGTATGGAGGCTCGCGAAGCCTGGCAGCGGAATGCGCAGGACGCTTCCTCCGAGCGTGTCGCAATCAGCGCCGTGCGGCTCGAAGCGCCGATCCCCAATCGCCGTCAGACGCTGATCTGCATCGGCAAGAATTACCATGCCCATGCAAAGGAATTTCACGCCAGCGGCTTTGATTCCACCGGCAAGGAGTCATCGCCCAGCAATCCGGTGATCTTCTCCAAGGCCGGCTCCAGCGTCATAGGGCACAAGGCGCCGATCCAGTCCGGGCTCGACCCCACGCACTCCGTGGATTACGAAGGCGAACTGGCGCTGGTGATCGGGCAGAAAGCGTTCAAGGTGCCGGCCGAGAGGGCCTACGATGTCATCTTCGGCTACACCATCTGCAACGATGTGACCTCACGGGAACTGCAGAAGCGGCATAACCAGTGGCTGATCGGTAAAAGCCTGGACACGTTCGGCCCTATGGGGCCGTGGATTGTGACTCCCGACGAACTTGGCGACGTTACGGCACAGGAACTGGTTACCAGGGTAAATGGGGAAATAAGGCAGCAGGCGCCGATTGCGGATCTGATCTTTGATATTCCTACCTTGATCGAGACCATCACCGCAACCATGACGCTGCACCCCGGTGACATGATCGTGACTGGAACGCCCGCCGGCGTCGGCATCGGCTTTACCCCGCCGAAATATCTCGCCCCGGGGGACCGCGTAGAGGTCTCCATCAGTGGCATAGGCGTGCTGGAAAACCCGGTTGAGTAAGTAGCAAGCCCCTTTCCGACAGTTCGAAAGAGCGTCGGAGAGAGAAAAGCGCTCAATGGCATAGATCAAGGGCGCAATAATTGAGGAGGAGCGAGTAATGAAGGCAACATCGAAAGCCAGTCTTGCAGCAGTACTGTTCCTGGCCGTCGGGATACTGACGATTGGCCCGGTCGCGGCCCAGACCGATTATTACGCGGACAAACGGATCCGGGTTATCGTGCCCTTTGGCGAGGGTGGTGCGACCTATGTGGCCGCACGGTTCCTGCAGCCGTTCCTGGAGAAGCATCTGCCGGGTAATCCACGTGTCGAAGTGGAAACCAGACCGGGTGGCGGTTCCATACTCGGCGCCAACTGGTTCCAGGAGAATGCCGAGCCCGACGGGCAAACCATACTCTTCACCACCTCATCCACGTCGAACCCCTTCGTGCTTGGGCAGGAGGCAGTCGAGTACGACCTCGCCTCCATGCGGCCTGCCTACAGCCTGCCATTCGGTGCCGTGGTCTACGTATCGCCCAGCACCGGTGTAACGTCAGGGGCGGAACTGAAGAATTCCGACACGCCGTTGATATACGGAGGCATTGCCGCGGCGGCCAGCGATCTGCCCACACTGCTGTCCTTCGAATTGCTGGATCTGGATGTCCGTGCCGTGCTCGGCTTCAATGGACGCGGACCGATACGGCTCGCCTTTGATCGTGGCGAAACCAATATCGACTTCCAGTTCACCCCGGTGTACGTCACCCAGGTGCTGGATATGGTGGACTCCGGCAAGGCCGTTCCGGTGATGTCCGGCGGGTCGGTCGGGGATGACGGCCGCCTCACCGCGCGGGACACCGCTTTCCCGGATTATCCGTCGGTATACGAGGTATACCGGGAAATGTACGGCAAGGAACCCAGCGGTGTTGAGTGGGATGCCTTCCAGGCGATCGGCTCGGTTACGTTCAACTATGGGCTGACGGCTTATATGCCGGACGGCACGCCGGATGAGATTCTCGAGATCTTCGAGAAGGCGGTGGCTGCCATGAACGCCGATCCGGAGTTCCAGGCCAAGAGCGAAGAAACGGTTGGTGGCTACTCACTGCTGCCGCCGTCCGAGATCACGGAGCCACTCAAGGCGGCGTTGAAACCGTCCGATGAGGTGCGGCAGTATCTGCGTAATCTGCTGAGCGAGAAATACGACGTGGCCTTCTGATCCGCCGACCGGAATCGGCACCTGCCGGGGCGCTCCGTATCGCCCCGGCAGGTGCCGCGGGTTACAGCCGTTGTCGTTACTCAGTCTGATCGGAATGGGCCGTGCTCGAAAACATTGTTTCAGCATTGACGATTCTGCTTGATCCCATCCGGCTGCTTGCACTGTTTGCCGGTATGTTCGTAGGCATGGTGTTCGGCATGCTGCCAGGCCTTGGCGGCGTGGCGGCGGTGTCGATTCTGCTGCCGTTCATCTACCTGATGGACGGCTACGCTGGCCTGGCCATGCTGCTGGGCGCAATCTCGGTGATCTACACAGCGGATACCATCACCTCGGTGCTGGTCGGGGCCCCCGGTTCTCCCGCCTCCGCGCCGACCGCAATCGAAGGCCATGCACTCGCCAGACAGGGCAAGGCCGCAACCGCGCTGGGTGTGGGGTTCCTGGCCTCCATGGTTGGCGGACTGTTCGGCGCTCTGATTCTTTCAGTCGCGATCCCCGTGGCCGGTCCTATCGTACTCTCGCTGGGCACGCCTGAACTGTTCATGTTTGCCGTGGTGGGGCTGTACTTTGCTGCCAGCATGGTCGGCAGGGATATCGCCATCGGCCTGGCGGCGGCCTGTTTCGGCGTATTGCTGGGTGTGGTCGGAGCGGCGCCGGCGGCTGCCAGTTACCGCTTTGTCTTCGGCCAGTCCTACCTCATGGACGGTCTTTCGCTACCGGTGGTGGCGCTGGGATTGTTTGCCGTTGCCGAGTTGATCGGCATGGTCGCATCCGGCGGCGGTATATCCGGTCAGCGGATGTCGCTCGGAAGCTGGGGCGAGGGTTTTCCGGAGTTCTGGCGAAACCGCTGGCTGGTGGTGCGATCCTCCCTGATCGGCGTCTTTGGTGGTTTTGTGCCGGCGGTCGGTGCCAGTGCCTCTACCTGGGTGGCTTATGGTCACGCCATGCGCTCCACCAAGGATAAAAGCCGTTTCGGCAAGGGTGAGATCAGGGGGATTGCCAGTGCGGAGGGCGCCAATAATGCAACGATAATCTCCGATCTGGTGCCGACCATGCTGTTCAGTGTGCCGGGGGGGCCGGCGGCAGCCATCTTCCTCGGCGCATTATTCTCGTTCGGCTTTTATCCCGGCCCGCGCATGGTGTCCGAGAACCCCGATCTGATGTACATGATCGTCTGGAGCGTGGCGCTGGCCTCGGTGCTGGGCGCCCTGATCTGCTTCGCAATCACGCCGTATATCGCGCGCCTGACCAACATCCGCTTTGCGCTCATTGCCGCGCCGTTGATGCTAATCATGCTGACCGGTGCATACCAGGGCACGCAGACTTTCGGCGACATTCTGATGCTGCTGATCCTTGGCGTGGTCGGCTGGCTGATGAAGAATGCCGGCTGGCCGCGCGCGCCCGTGCTGGTCGGCTTTGTACTGGCAACGCCAATGGAGCAGTATTTCTGGCTCACGGTGCAGTTGCACGGCTGGTCATGGCTGATACGCCCCGGTGTGCTGATCATTGGCTCGTTGATTGTGCTGCCACAACTGCTGATGTTGTTGCGGAAGCTCCGCAATCGTCTGCAATCCACGTCGTCGGCCCAGGCCGCCGCGGCCGGCACCGCCACCGCAGGTGGCGGCAGTGATGAAAAGCCCCACGATTCCCTGATCGGACTGGTACTTGCAACCGTGATGGTTGTGGCCTTTGGCTATGCTTGCTATGAAATGCTCGGCTTCCGAACCGGCGCCCGCCTGATGCCCTCGCTGGCGATCTACCCGGGCCTGCTGCTTTGCCTGTTCATCTTCGGCCGCCAGATCTGGCGAATGCGCCGGCAGGGCAGTTTCATCGACCCCCTGAGCCGGGCGGAACTTCCGGTCCTGGGCGGTATCCTGCTGTACGGGGCCGCGATCTGGCTGATCGGCTTCAACCTGGCAACGCCGCTGCTGCTGGCATGGCTGCTGCTCTACTGCGCGCACATGCGCCCTCTGAACGGCCTGATCTATGGCGCGATAGTCTTTGCAGTGGTGCTTGGCATGTTCAGGCTGATGCGCTTGACCCCGCCCGAGGGCAATCTCATCAACCTGCCGCTGTTCTGGTAACGCCGCACCGGAACGCCCTGATGCGGTGGGGTGAATAAATCAGTTCGCTCTAGAGCGGGCGCACTTCTTGACGTTGCTCGCCCAGCCCGTCGACACCCAGGGTCATGACGTCTCCAGCGCGGAGGTATATCGGCTCCGGCTTGATGCCGAGGCCCACTCCGGGCGGCGTGCCGGTGCTGATGACGTCGCCCGGCAGCAGCGTCATGCAGTGACTGATATAACTGACCAGATGTCTGACGCCGAAGATCATGCTGGTGGTGGAGCCGGTCTGCATGCGCTCGCCATTGACGTTCAGCCACAGGCCCAACGCCTGCGGATCCGGAACTTCATCGGCGCTGACCAGCCAGGGGCCGATCGGCGCGAAGGTGTCAAAGCTCTTGCCCTTGGTCCATTGCCCGCTGCGCTCAAGCTGATACTCCCGCTCCGAGACGTCGTTCATGACCGTGTATCCGGCGACGTGTGCCAGTGCGTCGGCCTCGGACACCCGGAGCGCGACGCGGCCGATCACGATGGCAAGCTCCACTTCCCAGTCCGACTTGCGCGATCCCGGCGGCAGCAGCACGGGATCGTTCGGTCCTGTGATCGCCGTCGTGGCTTTCATGAACAGCACCGGTTCCTTGGGGATGGCGGCCCCGGACTCCCTGGCATGGTCCTCATAGTTAAGGCCGACGCAGACCAGCTTGCCGATGCCGCTCACCGGCGCGCCCAGGCGCTGTTCGCCTTCCACAAGCGGCAGGGCCGCGACATCCACGCCGCGCAGTGTGTCGATATGCTCCAGGGTCGTCGGATTGATATCGTCGATCAGGCCTGACAGCGCCCGGAGCCGCCCTTCGCTGTCGAGCATGCCGGGTTTTTCATTGCCTGCCGGGCCGTATCGAAGGAGCTTCATGGTGTGAGTCCTCTGCCAATCAGGGATGTTTGCCGTGGGCATCATGCCGGAGTCGCGTGCCCGAAGCGCAAATGTGCCGCCGGGCGACTCCTTTACGCGGAAGTATGCAGCACCATAGGGAGCGCCATAGTAGCTGTCAACCGCGTCCGGCGAGCGCGGTATACGCGCTGCCTGGCTGCCGGGTCAATTTCATTGAACCTGTTGGGGTTGTGGGGTAATTTCAACACACTAAAGTGGCTTGCCCTTCCTGACGTTCAGAGGTTCTCCAATGATTTCGACCGCGATGGCATCACTTGTGCCGTTTCCACGACCGGAGTTGAAGACAGTCGGGGTGGTGTCCACCGCGCACGCCTTCAGCCATCTCTACATGCTGGTGCTACCGCCGGTGTTCCCGTTGCTGTACGCGGATCTCGGTGTCAACTACGCTGCTCTCGGCGCGCTGCTGATGATCTATGCGATTGCCACGGGGGTGATGCAGGTGCCCATGGGCCTGCTTGTCGACCGCATCGGCGGGCGCGCGGTGCTGGCTCTCGGCCTGGGTTTGAATGCCATTGCCATCTTCCTGGTGGGGCTGATCCCGAGTTACTGGGCGATCGCCTTGTTCATGGTGATCGCCGGCGCCGGCAATTCGGTGTTTCATCCGGCCGACTATGCCATCCTGTCGGCGCGCGTGCAGGACGGCCGCGTTGGTCGCGCCTTCAGCATGCACCTGTTTGCCGGCTACATCGGCTGGATGCTCGCGCCGCCTGCCGTGCTGGCTCTGACGGCGCTCACCAACTGGCGCGTGGCTCTGATGATCCTCGGTCTGACGGGTGTAGGCTATGCCGTGTTCCTCGTCACCCAGCGCGAATGCCTGTCCGACGAGGATAAACGCAGCAGGGCCAGAGCCAATGACGCCCAGGCCAGATCCGAGGGCAGGAAAACCGGCCTGGCGCTCCTGCTCACGCCCGCCATTGCGGTGTTTTTCCTCTTCTACATGATCGTGGCGATGGCCGGTAACGGCATCCAGACCTTCTCCGTGGTTGCCATTATGGAATTGCACGGCGCGACCCTGGCGACGGCGAATTTTGCGCTCACTGCCTATTTCATCGCCGCTGCCGGCGGCACGCTCCTGGGCGGCTGGCTTGCGGACAGGATCCGGCGTCATGAGCTGGCGACGGCCATTGCATTCGTCCTGTCGGCGTTTGTTATTGCGCTTATCGGTATTCACGGCCTGCCGATCTCAGCGGTCATTGCCATGATGTTCGCCGGTGGTTTCTTTGTCGCGGTGGTCTCGCCGCTGCGCGACGTCATGGTACGCAACGCCGTACCCGCCGGCAGTATCGGCACGGCTTTCGGTATCGTAACCACGGGCTTCAGCGTTGGCCTGGCGGCATCGCCGGTACTGCTCGGTTGGGTCAATGACCTGGGTCGGCCGGAGTTCGTGTTTTGGATCACCGCGCTCATTACCCTGGTTGGGATACTGACGCTGGTTGCCGTGCGGACGGTCCGCGTACCCCGCACGCCGCCGCGGAGTGATCTGGCGGACGCCCGCTGAGCGTTGCGTGTGTCATCAGGTAAATCGCACGCAATACACCGGCGGCAGATGGTTGTTGATTGACTCCCAGTGATCGCCCTGATCGCCGGATATCCACAGCCCGCCGGTCGTGCTTCCCATCGCCAGCGTCTCGCCCGTGGTGTCAACATCCAGGCCGTGACGGTAGATGAGGTCGTAGGCGTGCTCCTGTGGCAGGCCTGCCCGCAGTGTTTCAAAGCTGCTGCCGCCGTCCCGCGTCCGGTTTACCGCCAGAGCGCCGTCAACCGCGACCCTGCACTCGTCCTTTGCCGCAGGTACGAACCAGGCGGTGTCCGGCTCCCGCGGGTGGACAACCACGGTAAAGCCGAAGCCGGATGGCGCGACCGGCGCGATTGCCTGCCAGTTGCGCGCCCCGTCCACGCTGCGAAAGATGCCGTCGTGGTGCTGCACCCAGAACGTCTCCGGGTGCGCTGTGCATTGCACCAGGCGATGCGGGTCCTGAATGTTGGGGTCGGCCGACCGCTCGGGCGGCATGTAGGAGGCGTGCATTCCATCTCCGCACAGCGCCCAGGTCTCCCCGGCATCTTCGCTCCGCCAGACACCGCCGCAGGAGATGGCGATGGTCAACCGTCGGGAATCACGCGGATCCACGCTGATGGAATGAATGCCGGGCGCGTCATAGCCACCGCCAAACCACTGCAACCGTTCGGGTCGGTCCCATAGCGAGCGGACCAGCGTCCAGGAATCGCCTTCATCATCCGAACGGAACAGGCCCCCGGGAATGGTCCCCGCCCAGATCAGCCCGGGTTGATCGTCGCCGCCCGCCTCCATGCACCAGATTTGGTCCAGCGACCAGGCCGGCCCTTCCGCACCTTCCGGCTGCGGTGGGTAGGCCGGTGTGGCTATCTCTTCCCAGCGCACACCGCCATCGCGCGAGCGGTGCAGCTTTACGCCGAAATGGCCGAGATTCAGCGCGGCGAAGACCGTACCGGTGCGCCGATCCGGCAGTACAACTGAGACCGGATCGCCGAGAAAATGGGTGCGGGTAATCTGCCACCCGGCGTTGCGTTCAAGCGTGAAGAGTCCCTTTCGCGTCGCCACCAGCAGTTGGCTGTTCATTGGGTTTCCGCCTCTTCCGTTAGCCGCCGGACAGCGCCTGCATGACAAAGATCCGGCTGGTTGCCGAGACCGGGTCGCTTAGCGACTCGGCGTCCCGGACCGGGTTGTTATCGACAAACACCATGACGTGGCGCCGCAGTTTGCCCTGATCATCCAGTATGTAACCCCGCAGTATCGGCTGCAGCTCGAAAACCTGCTCCAGCGCCGCGCGCACGGTACCGCCCGCTACCGCGCGCGGCGCGCTTTTGACGTGGCGTTCGAGATTCGGTGTAAAACGTACTTCGGGCATAGGCCGGCAAGCCGTGCTGGATTCATCAACACATATAGAGCACAACGGGCAAAAATGCGACCTTGGTGATTGCCGCGACGGTCCGTTGCGCAGCCCGTGGCAACACCGGGTTGGTCTCGTGCGCGGTGGGCAGCCGGTTCGGGCTTGCCGCTACGCCTTGAGCTGATAGCCCGTCTTGAAGATCCACGCCAGGATGGCCATGGACAGCCCGAGAAATACCGCGATCATCACCAGGCTGGCACCGAGGCTGACATCGGAGATGCCGTAGAAGCTCCATCGAAACCCGCTGATCAGGTAGACCACCGGGTTGAACAGGGTGACCGTCTGCCAGGCAGGCGGCAGCATGTCGATGGAATAGAACGTGCCGCCGAGGAACGCCAGCGGTGTAATGATGAGTAGCGGAACGAACTGCAGCTTCTCGAAGCCGTCGGCCCACAGGCCGATGATGAAGCCGAGCAGGCTGAATGTTATCGCCGTGAGCACCATGAACAGCAGCATCCAGAACGGATGCGCAATCTGCAGCGGTACGAACAGGCTCGCCGTGGCGAGGATGATCATGCCCAGAATCAGCGATTTGGTCGCCGCCGCACCGACATAGCCCAGAACAATCTCAAAGTACGACACGGGCGCCGAGAGCAGTTCGTAGATCGTGCCCGTGAACTTGGGGAAATAGATGGCAAAGGACGCATTCGACACGCTTTGTGTCAGTAGCATCAGCATGATCAGCCCGGGCACGATGAAAGAGCCGTAGCTGACCCCTTCCACTTCGGGAATCCGCGAGCCGATGGCGGCGCCGAAGACCACGAAATAAAGCGAGGTGGAGAGAACCGGCGAAACCACACTCTGGAACAGGGTTCGTTTGGCGCGTGCCATCTCGAAATAATAAATCGCGCGGACGGCATGGATGTTCATCGGCGCTCCCTGACCAGGCTGACGAAAATCTCTTCCAGCGAGCTTTGCTTGGTGCGCAGGTCCTTGAACCGGATGCCCGCGTCGTTGAGGTCGCTGATCAGTTCGTCGATGCCGGTTCGCTCGGCTTGCGTATCATAGGTGTAGATCAGCTCGTTGCCGTTGGCGCCGAGCGCCAGGTTGTGCGCGGCGAGTGCATCGGGGATGCGCTCAAGCGAATGCTGAAGGTGCAGGGTCAATTGCTTGGTGCCGAGCTTGTGCATGAGCTCGGCTTTGTCCTCGACCAGAATGATTTCACCCCTGTTGATGACGCCGATCCGGTCGGCCATCTCCTCGGCTTCTTCGATGTAGTGGGTGGTGAGGATGATGGTCACGCCGCTCGAGCGCAGCGACCGCACCATATCCCACATCTCCCGTCGCAGCTCCACGTCCACACCGGCGGTCGGTTCGTCCAGGAACAGAATCCATGGCTCATGCGATAGCGCCTTGGCGATCAGCAGCCGGCGCTTCATGCCGCCGGAGAGCGTCAGGATCTTGCTGTTTCTTTTCTCCCACAGAGACAGGTCCTTCAACACCTTTTCGATGTGGGCGGGATTTGGCGGTTTGCCGAACAACCCGCGGCTAAAGCTTACCGTTGCCCAGACAGTCTCGAAGGCATCAGTGGTCAGCTCCTGCGGGACCAGGCCGATCATTGATCTGGCCGTGCGATAATCAGTGACGATATCGTTGCCATCGGCCAGCACGGTGCCGCTGCTGGCATTGACGATGCCGCAGATGATGCTGATCAGCGTCGTCTTGCCGGCGCCGTTGGGGCCGAGTAGCGCGAAGATCTCGCCGCGGCTGATTTCCAGGTTGATATCTTTCAGGGCCTGAAAACCGGTGGCATAGGTCTTGTACAGATGCGATATGGAGATAGCCGGCCGGGAGGACGGCGACTCATATCGGGCCGCGCCAGGGCCGGAGCCGGTAGCCTGATCCGCCCGCCGGAGCGCGCCACGGGGGTTGCTGTTCATTGGACTGGTGCTCCGTGGGCGTTGATGAACTGAAGTGCGCGAGTGTAATACCTGCGCTGGACCCGAGGCTACCAGAGATCGCGTCACCTTACCGATCCGCCCTGACATGCCGCAGCCCCCGTAGGGCGGAAAAGCGCAGCGCCTTCCGCCGCATGGCAGGGCTCGTCGTCCCTTTCCAAGTCGTCGATTGAAGTCTCGGCGACTTACCGATGACGCATCGGGAATCTCCAACGCCTCCATTCGGCGGAAGGCGCTGCGCCTTTTTCGCCCTACGCGACTGCGCGTGTGCGCCCTGCGTTCGATGTGTTATTTCGTGTGGGGCTGGCGGCTCGCCTTCTTCAGCTCAGCCTCGGCCAGTTTGCGTGCCATGTACCCATATGCAAGGTACAGCAAGCCGGCGTGCACAGCGGAGGCGACCAGAATGCCAAACAGAACGGCGAAAGCGATCATGTCGTTGGCTTGGTCAAGCAGCAAAAGCACCGCCAGAGACGTATCCTCGCCAAAGACGACCACGGTGACGAGCAGTATCAACAAGATGGCGATCAGCAAGGTGCTCAACACGCCGACCCAGACCAGCCGGGTGCGCTCATGCGGGGATGGCGCGCGCTGGTGGTCCTTTACAAAGCGGTTTGCGCTCAGCATGCCGGCACCCAGGAGGGAACCGACGGCAATGCCGCTATTGTAATCGAGTTCCCGGCCGAGCAGTGACTCGAGAAGAAAGTAGGCAATGGCGATGATGACGATAATCGCCGTATAGGCGCCAGCGAAGTGGAGGTAATAGGGTTTTAGCGAGGGGGTGTTGGTCATGGCGTCCGTCCCTGGTTGAAGTTTCCCGTTTCCGTGGGGAGGTGGCGAAAGTGCCGTATGGGACGGAGCCTGTCAAGGTTGCGGCGCTTCTATCGGTTGCCCGCCGCCTTTATGCGGAACGGCATCGGCGATGCTTTCCTGAGGATAGTCCGTTTTCATGCGGCGGAAGGCGCTGCGCTTTTCCGCCCTACCCGAAATTCGGAGGCAGCTGACATGGTCCGGGCGTAGGGCGAAAAAGCGCAGCGCCTTCCGCCGTGCCCGATTCCGGGGAGAGAGTGGTCAGGAGCCGTGATAACCGCGCATATGGCCGTAGCGCTTGATCTGCTCCGGCGTCAATAAGGCCATCATGTGCAGGTGGTACTTCAGGTGTACGGCCCTTAGTTCACCTTGTATTCGTGCCGCTTTAGCGGTGGTTTCGGTAACATTTTCCGATGTTGCCTTGCCATCCGCGAACAGCGCATCAAGTGCGCGTTCGCTCTCGATGACGCGCTCGCCGAGCGTCGATGCCTCGCGCTGCATTTCCTGATAAAGCGCCTGGGTCCGTTGCTGCTGGGCCTGGGTCAGTTCCAGCTGCTCAGCGAGATCCAGTACGTGCAGTGGGCCGGGGTAGCCGTTGAGCTCCGCCGGCAACGCGAGTGACATCCCGCGGCCGGCGCGAAGGTCCTCGATCTGCTGGTCCGACAGCGCCTTGATGGCACGTTGCTCCGAGCCGGCGTAGGGAGAGTGCCCCTGATGCCCGCCTCCGCCATGGTGCTGCGCCAATGCCGGTGTGCCGAGCAGTGCAAGGGCGAGAAGAGCGAAAGCAGTTTTCATGATGCGGCCTCCCGATGAGCGCTATGTTGTGATTGCCATTTCCGATCATCGGATTCGATCGGATATTTGCGATGATACAGCAGCCTGAACGCAGCCATCCGGGCTTGCTTCCGGATGTCTACCGCCTTGACCGCTAGTCGATCGCGGGATAGGTTCGGAGTAGGAAAGAGGCTTGGATAAGCAAAACTTCAACCTCCTGTGCCACCAGCGGGCTGAATGACTCCTGCCAGGGCCGGCTGGAAGCCCACCTATTCTGCATGGTTCATATTGCGAAGGGCGGAATCAGATGAAAGCAGTGTATTTTGAAGAACACGGCGGACCGGAAGTATTGAAATACGGCGAACTGCCGGATCCTGTTGCGGCGGCCGGCGAGGTGATCGTCGACGTCCATGCAGCGAGCATCAATGGCGCCGATTGGAAGGTTCGCGTCGGGGCCTACAAGCCCATTACCAATTTCCCCTATATCCTGGGGCGGGATATTTCAGGCGTTGTCAGTGCTGTGGGGCCGGGTGTTGATGACCTTGCGGTCGGTGATGAGGTCTTCGGCGTAATCGAGGTGGGCAAGGATGGCACCTACGCAGAGAAGGTTGCGATCACGGCCTCGATTCTGGCAAAGAAACCGGACTGGATCTCCCATGTCGAGATTGCCAGCCTGGCACTCATCGGCCTGACCGCGATGGTCTCCATCGAGGACACGCTGAAGCTCAAGGCAGGTGAAACCATCCTGATACACGGCGGTGCCGGCGGCGTGGCCAGTTTCGCCATTCAGCTCGCCAAGCATCTGGGTGCCCACGTCATTACCACCGCCAGCGCCAGGAACCACGACTATGTGCGCGACCTGGGCGCGGATGAAATCATCGACTACAACACCCAGGACTTCACCAGGGTGGTGTCCGGTTGCGACGCCGTGTTCGATACCGTGGGTGGTGATGTGGAGCAGCGCTCCTTTGCCGTGCTCAAGCCGGGTGGGCGTGCCGCTTTCATCGCGTCCGGCGCCGAAGCGCCTGTGCCACCCCGCGACGATGTGCAATCGTTCAGGCCCAAGGTCGGCCGCGACCGCCCGCACATGGAGCGGATACTGCAACTGGTCAAGTCGGGTGTGGTGCGCATTCCCGAAATCACCCTGTACCCATTGTCGGAGGCGGCGGAGGCCAATCGCATAAGCGAGTCGCGTCATTTGCGCGGCAAGCTGGTCCTTGCCATTCGCTAGACGGATCAGGAATGCCACGGTCGCAGGGCATTATTCGCGCCCTGCGACTATCTCGTTGAAAATACCGCGTATTGGTAGTGGATTGCAGTCGGTGTGGGTGCCACTATAGAGACGTGGAACGGCAAAGACCGTCGCTGGAGGATGCGCCATGGCCGAGCTTGCACAGACCTTTACCCATAAGCTGGAAAACACGCAATGGGGCACTGCGGTATACGCCGCATTGATTGCCGCCGTTGTCTTCCTGGTACTTCAGATGCTCACCGCGGCGGTGATTCAGGGCCTAAGCCCGATGCTGCCGGTGCAGATGATCGCGGCGCTCGCACTTGGTCCCGAGACCATGGCGGGAACGGGTTTCACCATCGTCGTACCATTCGTCGCGCTGCTGATCCATTTGTGGCTGTCGATCATGACGGCCTGGATTCTGGCGCCGATCGTCGGTGATATGCCGATAGCGAAGGCCGTGGGGGTTGGCGCGGTCGCGGGGCTGGTGATCTACCTGGTGAATTTCCACGTGTTGACCATGGCCTTTACATGGTTCGTCGGTATCCGCGGATTTGCGACGCTGATCAATCACCTGATCTTCGGTGCAGTGCTGGTGTGGGTTTATCAACGGCTGCGGCTGAAGGCCTGACATTTAGCTTCTGCGGAACTGTTCCTCGGCGGTCGGCAGGCGCCAGCTGCCGTCGGATTTGCGCAGCCAGTCCGGTGAGCCCGAGAGGGACGCGAGGTTCAGGTGCGAGAATGCGCCATGGTACCTCTTGCGGCTGCGACGGTCGTGACGCATGGCGTCCCAGTCGCCGCCGAAGTTCAGATCCCTGACTTCTCTTAGTCTATCTTCCACGATCCTGAGATACGGGTTGGCGTTTCGCGGCAGCGTCATGAACGCCACGATGAAGCGCCATACCGCTTCGGAGTGGCCTTCGTGCAGGCGGTTGCCGACCCGATCGATCTGAATGCGCGTGCGCAACGGCGGGTAACCGTCCCGCTTGAAATCCCAGCCTGGGCGAACGATATACAGCGCCGTCGAAGATACGACGCCCAGAGAGCCAGACTGTTCATCGATGATGCAGACATTGGCGTCGCGCCAGCGGACGGCGTCTTGGGCGGTGCTGAAGAGGCGGGGAACATGGACCAGGCCGCGGGCACGGTCGAAGACCACGAAGCGCGGAAACCCCGCTCGGTAGATATAGTAGTAGGCAGCAATTGCCCCGACGGCAATGATCAGTACGTAATGCCAGCTTATCAGCATGGTCCCGATCAGCCCGCCGACGCTGAATGCGAACGCCAGCGCCGCCAGTATCATTCCGGTTGCATTGATCAGGCGGTAGCAGGGCTTCCATCCGTAAACGAGATAGTCGTCCTGTAACCAGGACCACCCGGTGGCGTGGGATTCGCCGGAGACTTTTTCATTCGCGCGGCGGAGAGTGGACAGGTCGTTGTTGGCTACGACCCCGGCGACCTCTGTGCAGCGGTTCTTCCCCGCCCGGCCCCAGCCTGTTTGAGCACCACGAAAGAATGGCATCGCAACCTAGGTGTTTCGCAGTCGGGCTCGCTCCCGAGGACGCTGCGTTTGGGCCAAAGGGATTTCCATCCAGAGATCCCTTCCGTCGGAATGCTTCTCGTCCACCCATTTCAATTTACGAACACTATACAAAAAGCATACACCTATATGATTAGGAAGTCTTTAAGGAGGCACGTAGGTTTCCTGCTCAGTTTCCGCGCAGCATTCGGCGCAGTGTGGCATCACGGTCCAGTATGTGATGCTTGAGCGCGGCCGCCACATGAACGGCAATGACACAGCCTAGAACATAGGCCAGCGTGGTGTGCACCGAAATCAGCCTCTGTTCCAGATCTTCGTCGGGTTCGATGGGGTGAGGTATTTCCATGACACCGAAGAACATGGTCGGAATCTCCAGCGGCGAGGCAGCGGCGAGCAGAAAGCCGGTGACCGGCATGATCAGCAGGGCGGCGTAGAGGAAAATGTGCACCGCCCTGGCGGTCTTGCGCTCCCAGGCACGGCCAATGGGTGGCGGCGCCTGGTCCTGGAGACGCCAGGCCAGACGCAACAGCATCAGTGCGAGCACCACCAGACCGACCGACTTGTGCAACTGGTAGAGTTCGAACTGCCGGAACAGGTCATCCACCCGCACCATGTAAATCCCCAGGCCGAGCATGAACAGTACCAGCACGGCGGTGAGCCAGTGAAAGCCGCGGGCAACAATCCCCCAGCCGTCATGACTGTTTTTCAGGTTCATTGCGCTGGTTCCGCGTTGAGGTCGAAACTGATCCCGACCGTGTGGCCGACGATCGTGTCTCTGGCCCATGCGCCGCTGCCGACGTCGAATTCCGTGCGGTTGATGGTGGTGCCGCCGGTGAGACGCAAGCTGTCACCGTCAATGGCGAGCTCCGCGGGGATGGTGACCGGCCGGGTCACGCCGCGCAGGGTGAGTTCGCCATGCAGTTCCAGCGTGCCGCCGTTGCCGGCGCTAATGCTGCTGGTGCGAAATACCGCCTCGGGGTACTCCGACACATGAAACCAGCGGCGGCCGCGGAGCAGGGCGTTGGCTTCAGCGGATTCGGTGATGAGGCTGGCGGTTTCGACGTGGACCGTGATCCGGCCCTGCGATGGTGCATCCGCGGCTAACTGGATATCTGCGCTGAAACGCTGAAAGGGGACGGCAACCCGTTCGCCTTCCACGAAGCCGGCAACTTCAAGCCGGCTATCGGACGGTATTACCACCCAGTCGGCAGCGGCGGGTATGTTTAGCAGCAGGCAAAGACAGCAAGTCAGCCAACGGTGCATGATCTGTTTCCCTGGTGCGGGTGGTAACCGTATTTCTTCCCTGTTTGGAGAGGATGATACCGCTTTTCTTACAGTTGATCGTGTCCGTATATGCAATTCAGGGGTCGGATATGCGCACTTTCGGCAGCGCCCCACCGTGGGTCACAATAGCTGCAGGTTCTGTATTGCGAAATGCAGTTTCAAAATCCGTACGGTTGAATTCGAGGAGGTCGCATGAGCGAGGCAGTCGGTTATTCGCTGCGGGATGGCATTGGCGTCATCACCGTCAACAATCCCCCGGTCAATGCACTGGGGCAGGCGGTACGCGCCGGTCTGGTCGCCTGCCTGGAGCAGGGCCTGGACGATCCCGCGGCAAAGGCGCTGGTGGTCATCGGCGGAGGCAGAACCTTTCCGGCCGGCGCCGACATCCGCGAGTTCGGCAAGCCGGCGCAGCCTCCGCGGCTGGGTGATCTGATCCATGCCTATGAAAGCAGCGACAAACTGATCGTCGCGGCGATTCACGGCACGGCGCTTGGCGGCGGCCTGGAGGTGGCGCTGGGCTGCGACTATCGTATTGCGCTGGGCTCTGCCGCGGTCGGGCTCCCCGAAGTGAAGCTCGGTCTGCTGCCCGGGGCCGGCGGCACGCAGCGCCTGCCTCGCCTGATCGGCGCAGCGGCTGCGCTGGACATCATCGTCAGCGGTAATATGGTCAAGGCTGGCAAGGCGCATAAGCTTGGTTTGATCGATGTGGTCGTGGACGACGAGCTGGAATCCGAGGCCGTTCGCTACGCAAATCGGCTGGTGGCGGAGGGCGCTCCCCTGCGGCGTCTTCGCGATAAGGACGTGCCGACGGTGGCGCCGACCCTGTTCGAGGACTTCGAAAGGAGCATCGCCGGCAAGGCGCGCGGCTTTCTCGCGCCGTTCAACTGCATCAAGGCGGTCAGGAATTCGGTGGAGCTGCCGTTCGCCGAAGGCATGAAGCGCGAGCGCGAGTTGTTTCTGGAGCTAATGGAATCGCCTCACTCGGCTGCCCAGCGCTACGCCTTCTTTGCCGAGCGCGAGGTGGCAAAGGTGCCGGGTATCGGCAAGGAGACGCCGCGCCGGGACGTAAAATCCGTAGCGGTGCTGGGTGCGGGCACCATGGGTGGTGGCATTGCCATGACCTTTGCCAATGCCGGCATCCCGGTCCGCCTGCTGGAGGTGAAACAGGAGGCGCTGGACAAAGGCCTTGCGAATATTCGTCGCAATTACGACAACACTGCCCGCAAGGGCCGCCTGACCCAGGATCAGGTGGATCAGCGCATGCGCCTGATCCAGCCGACGCTGTCCCATGACGACCTGAAGGATGCGGACCTGGTGGTCGAGGCGGTGTTCGAGAGCATGGCCGTCAAGAAGGACGTATTCGGCAAGCTCGATCAGGTGTGTAAGCCCGGGGCCATCCTGGCGACCAACACGTCAACGCTGAATATTAACGAGATCGCCGCCGTTACCGGTCGGCCGCACGACGTTATCGGCATGCATTTCTTCAGCCCGGCCAATGTGATGCGGCTGCTGGAGAACGTCCGTGGCGACAAGACCGCCGATGACGTGGTGGCCACGGTGATGGATTTGTCCAGGAAGATCGGCAAGGTGGCGGTGTGCGTGGGCGTTTGCCACGGTTTTGTCGCCAACCGCATGCTGCTTCAGCGTCAGGATGAAGCCGACGCGCTGGTCGCGCAGGGTGCGACGCCAGAGCAGGTGGACAAGGTCCTGTTCGACTTCGGCTTTCCGATGGGGCCGTTCGCCATGGCCGATCTGGCCGGTCAGGACGTCATGTCGAGCATCAATGAAGAACGCCGGCAGGTCGGCCAGAGCGTGCCCGTCACCTGGGTGGACAGGCTGGTGGCCATGGACCGGCTGGGCCAGAAGACCGGTGCCGGCGTATTCCGCTACGCGGACGGTGATCGTACGCCGAGGCCGGACCCGGAGACGAACAGGGTCATCGAAGCCTATCGCAAGGATGAGGGGATCACGCCGCGTGAGGTCAGCGACCAGGAGGTTCTGGAGCGTTGTCTGTACGTGATGGTCAACGAGGGCGCAAAAATCCTCGAGGAAGGCATTGCCGCCCGGCCCATTGATGTAGACATGGTGTGGATCCACGGCTTCGGTTTCCCCGTGTATCGGGGTGGACCGATGCATTGGGCCGATCACGTGGGGCTTGCGGAGATACTCGGCAGGATCGAGCAGCTTCACCGTGATACCGGCGAAGGCCGCTGGCAGCCGGCCGCGTTGCTGAAGAAGCTGGTCGCCGAGGGCAAGGGTTTCCGGGATCTGTAGACAGGGCGTTTCCCGAAATCAGTTACGTACCAGGTAATACACGGCGAACCATTGCCGATTGTCGGTCCAGCTGTGCTTCACCTCGAAGCCCGCGGTGGCGGCCAGCCGGGCCAGCCTTTCCGGTGTGTACTTGTAGCTGAACTCGGTCACGATCGCCTCACCGGCGCGGAACCGGAATACCTCTCCGGCGACCCGCGCATATTGGACCCGGCAACTGACAAGGTGCATTTCGATACGGCTCTGGATGTTGTTCCAGACTGCGCGGTGTTTGAACTGGGCGGGGTCGAAATCGCCGCCCAGCTCCCGGTTGATGCGCACCAGCAGGTTGCGGTTGAAGGCCGCGGTAACGCCCTCGGCGTCATCGTAGGCGGGAAGGAGAATGCCGGGATCCTTGCGCAGGTCCACGCCCAGCAGCATTGCGCCGTTGGGGCCGACGGTCTGGTGAATACCGCGCAGCAGGGTTTCCGCGTCCGCGGGCGGAAAATTGCCGATCGTGGAACCGGGGAAGTAGACGGCCCGGCGGGCGATCGGGCGCCGTGTGACGGGTATTTCGAAGGGGCGGGTGAAGTCGGCGCAGACCGGGTAGATGTCCAGGTTGGGGTAGTCGGTCTGCAACTGCTCGACGCTAGCCAGCATGTGGTCGCGGGAGATTTCCACCGGTACGTAGCCGGCCGGGTTGTGCAGGTTATCGAGCAGCAGACGGATCTTGACGCTGCTGCCGCTGCCTGGCTCCACCAGCAGAACGTTAGGCCCCAGGGCCCGGCCCATGTCCGACGCGTGTTCGGCCATGATGAGCAGTTCGGTGCGGGTAACGTAATACTCCGGCGTTTCGCAGATGCGGTCGAACAGCCGTGAGCCGGCCTCGTCATAAAAGTATTTGGGCGACAGTTGTCTGCGCTCCCGCCGCAGTCCTTGCAGCACATCGGTCATGAAAGTGTCACGGCTGGGCTGCTGGTCGTGAAGCGGGTTGGCGGCGCTGGTGGGCGTCATGTCGTGTCCCTTGCCAGGCGGATGCCCGTGAACGGCCAACGGGCATCGGGATAGAAGAAATTGCGGTAACTGGCGCGGATATGGTCCCGGGGTGTGACGCAGGCCCCGCCGCGCAGCACCATCTGGTTGCACATGAACTTGCCGTTGTACTCGCCAATGGCCCCTTGCGGCGGGCGATAGCCCGGATAGCCGCTGTAGGCGCTGCTGGTCCACTCCCAGACATCACCGAGGAGCTGCGCCGGGGCGGCACCGCTTGCCGGTTGCGGATGCAGATGGCCGTCATCCTGGAAATTGCCGTCGTTCGGGTCGCAGCCGTGACGCAGGGCCAGGCGTTCCCACTCCGTTTCGGTCGGCAACCGGGCGTTTGCCCAGCGCGCATAGGCATCCGCTTCATAGTAGCTGACGTGGCAGACCGGTGCCGCAGGGTCCAGCGGCTGAAGCCCTGCAAGGGTGAATTCACCATCCAGGGTTTCGTTCCAGTACAGGGGGCGTGTCCAGCAAAGCTGCTGGACTGTGCTCCAGCCGTCGGAAAGCCACAGCTCCGGCTGCCGGTAACCACCGTCCTGGATGAAGGCCAGATACTCGCCATTGGTCACCAGGCGGTCCGCCAGTGCGTGCGGCTGCAGGTAGCTGCGGTGCCGTGGCCGCTCGTTATCGAAGCAGAAGCCGGCATCGGTGCAACCGGTTTCCACCACGCCGGTTTCTCCCTCGATGAACGCAAGCGGGCGCGCTTCGCCCGGTTGGCGGGGCGCTGCTTCATGGTAGGCGGGAAGCAGAGGGTTGATGGAAAATACGTGTTTGATGTCCATGAGCAGCAGCTCCTGGTGCTGCTGTTCATGGTGCGTGCCAAGCAGTATCAGCGACCTCAGGGCGTCGGCGCAGCCGCTGTCGCCCAGCAGGTCCGTCATATGCTCGTCCACGTACGCCCGGTAGGCGTTGATCTCGGTAACCGTGGGCCGGGACAGCAGGCCCCGCTGGGCGCGCGGGTGCATGCGGCCGATACCGTTGTAGTAGCTGTTGAACAGATAGGCGTAGCCGCGATGAAAGCGCTGGTAGCCGGGGCTGTGCGCGGCGAGGATGAACTCCTCGAAGAACCAGGTGGTATGCGCCAGATGCCATTTGGTGGGGCTGACATCGGGCATGCTCTGGATAACCTGATCCTCGGCACCGAGGGTGCGACAGAGGTCCAGGGTCGTGCTGCGCACCTGTTGGTAACGAGCCGCCAACCCGGTATCGGCAGGGGCGGCAAGGTCACGCTCGATCTGTGCGGTCATGATCATCCCCCTCTGGCCGCACGGAGTGTCTGGCAAGCATATACGGTACCGGTCGATTGCTACAGGATAGTGTAATGCGCAGGCTGGATCGTCAAGGCGAGCCGGGTTTTGCCGCGGCGGTGGCCGAGGCTGTTTTCCTGTCGAACCAGTCGGATAGTCTGCGCCGGGTGTCCGCGGACACGTGCAGCCCCAGTTTTGTCCGCCGCCATAACACGTCGTTCGCGGTCAATGCCCATTCGTGCTCCATCAGGTGCGCCAGCTCGGCACCGTGAATGCCGCTCCCCAGGTCTTCGCCGAGGTCTTGCAGCGATGTGGCGCTGCCCAGCAGTGCGGTCATCCGCGTGCCGTAGCGGTGCGCGTACTGATGCAGCAGGGGCTCCGGCAGAAAAGGGTAGGTACGGGCCATTGCCGTCATCCATCTGTTGAAATCGGCGTTTGCCATGTCGCCGCCGGGGAGCGTCGCGGCGGCGGTCCAGTTCGCGGCCGTAATGCCCAGCGGTTTCGACAGCAGGGCAATGGATTCCTCGGCGAGCTTGCGGTAGGTGGTGATCTTGCCGCCGAAGATGGACAGCAGCGGCGCCTGCCCGCCGCTGCTGTCCAGATCCAGCACATAGTCGCGCGTTACCGCCGAGGCATTCTCGGCGGCGTCGTCGTAGAGCGGGCGAACGCCCGAAAAGGTCCAGACGAGCTCCGCGGGGGCTATCTGCTGCGTGAAGTGGCGGTTGGCGGTGTCACAGAGATAGGCGATCTCCGCCTCGGAAATGTCGACGTCGCCTGGGTCACCTTCGAACGTCTCCTCGGTGGTGCCGATCAGGGTGTAATCGCCTTCGTAGGGAATGGCAAAGACGATACGCCGGTCCGGGTTCTGAAAGACGTAGGCGTAGTCGTGAGCGAACAAACGCGGCACCACGACATGGCTGCCCTTTACCAGGCGCACCGGCCGGCGGTGCGATGCAGGGGTGAGTTCGGCAAGCAGGCGGCTTACCCAGGGGCCGGCGGCGTTAACCAGCGCCCTCGCCGTGGCGGTGAATTCCCTGCCGCTTACCGTACTGCGCAGATGCACGGTCCAGTGTGTGGTGCCACGGTCGGCGGCTACACAGGCGGTGCGGGTCATGATGCGCGCGCCCTGTTCCGCGGCCGCCCTGGCGTTCAGCACCACAAGACGCGCGTCGTCGACCCAGCAGTCGGAGTATTCGTAAGCGTGGAGCAAGTGCCGCTGCAGTGCATCGCCGGCGATGTGACTGCGCAGATTGATGCCATGACTGCCGGGCAACAGCTTGCGGCCGCCGAGGTGATCGTACAGAAACAGCCCGGCGCGGAGCATCCAGCGCGGGCGCAGGCCCTTGCTGTGCGGCATGACGAAGCGCATCGGGCGGATCAGGTGCGGGGCGGCGCGCAGCAGTACCTCGCGCTCCCTGAGCGCCTTGCGGACCAGGCCGAATGCGTAGTGCTCCAGATAGCGCAGACCGCCGTGCACCAGTTTGGTGCTTGCCGACGAGGTGTGCGAGGCAAGGTCGTCCTGTTCGCACAGCAGGACTTTCAGGCCCCGGCCCGCGGCGTCCCGCGCAATGCCGGCGCCGTTGATGCCGCCACCGACAATGACGAGGTCGTAGGGGCTGTTTTCAATCGTCATGGCGCTATTCTATGGTGTCCTGAATATATATAGAGAGCCTATCCGAATTATTGAGGAGTCAGGGTCATGTCTCGACCGGATCGCCTGCTCGCCATTGATCAGGGTACGACCAGTACTCGGGCCATTGTCTTTGATATGCGCGGCGAGCCGCTAGCTGTCGAGCAGCGGGAACTGCGGCAATTCTTCCCCGCCGACGGCTGGGTGGAGCACGACGCCATGGAAATCTGGGAGGCTACCCGGGACGTCTGCGGCAAGGCCCTGGCCGCTGTTCCGGGCGGTGCGGCAACGGTTGCCGGCATCGGCATCACCAACCAGCGCGAGACCACGGTGGTCTGGGACCGGAACACCGGTGAGCCGATCCACAAGGCCATTGTCTGGCAGGACCGCAGAACGGCGGACCACTGCCTGCGGCTGCGCGACGGCGGCCATGAGCCGGACGTCACCGCCCGCACCGGGCTGCTGCTGGATCCGTATTTCTCCGCCACCAAGCTGGCCTGGCTGCTGGACAACGTGGAAGGCGCCCGCGCGCGCGCCGAAAACGGCGAGCTTGCCTTCGGCACCATCGACAGTTGGCTGATCTGGAAGCTCACCAGCGAGCGCTCTCATGTCACCGATGCCACCAACGCCTCCCGCACCCTGCTGTTCAACATCCACGACCAGCGCTGGGATCCGGCGTTGCTGGCGTTGTTCGGCATACCCGAAACCATGCTGCCGGAGGTGAAGGACTGCGCCGCGGATTTCGGCACTGCAACCGAAGGGATGGAGGTGGCACTGCCAATCGCCGGCGTGGCGGGAGATCAGCAGGCCGCCCTGGTGGGGCAGGCCTGCTTCGAGCCGGGCATGGTCAAGAGCACCTACGGCACCGGCTGTTTCGCGCTCATGAATACAGGCGACCGACCGGTGGTGTCCCGCAACCGGCTGCTGGCCACCGTCGGCTATCGGATCAACGGCAAGACCACCTACGCGGTGGAGGGCTCCATCTTCGTTGCCGGTGCCGCCGTCCAATGGCTACGGGACGCCATCCGCATCATTGGTTCCGCCGCCGAAACCGAGGCGCTGGCGCGCAGCCTGGACTCCAATCACGGCGTCTACCTGGTACCTGCCTTCACCGGCCTGGGCGCGCCGTACTGGGACCCACACGCGCGCGGCGCAATCTTCGGCCTGACCCGCGACACCGGCATTGCCGAACTGGTGCGCGCGGCCCTGGAGTCGGTCTGTTACCAGACGCGGGATCTGTTCAACGCCATGGCGGACGATGCCGGCACCCGCCCCGCCGCATTGCGGGTGGACGGCGGCATGGTGGCCAACAACTGGTTGCTGCAGTGTCTGGCGGATATCGTCGATGTGCCGGTGGAGCGGCCCGCCGTCACCGAGACCACCGCCCAGGGAGCAGCCTTTCTCGCCGGGCTGCAACTGGGGTTGTTCGAATCCCTGGACGACATTGCCCGGCACTGGCGGCGCGAGCAGCGCCTGGAGCCGGCCATGGACCCGGAAAAACGCCGCCACATTATCGCCGGCTGGGATCACGCCATGCGGCGGGTATGCAGTGGCAATGAATTCATTAAAGCAAACAATGCACGCTAATGGTGCAGCCTGGTTCCGGGTGCGCACCGCGGTGGTGCGCTCATGTGGGGTCCGGCAATTTAAGATTATTGTAAGATGTTGAATTATTGAGGCTTATTCGTATGTGGCCTTGATATTGCTAATGGTCTTCACTGGAAGCAAGGAGAATCCGGGTCTTGCCGGGCCCTCAGCCAAGAGTGCAACCGCGCTTCATACAATCTGGACAATGGGTGACTAGGGTTCCGGTCCGCGCAAGTGGATGACTGGTCCGAGAGTTACCGACCTCTCTGCCGGAGGGGTTACACGGAGGGATAAAAGCCCGGGAGATCAGCAATGATTCTCCGGCGCTTCGTCCAAACGGGTAATCCCACGGGAGAGAGAGACAATGGCCCACCTCGACACTGCAGTAACACGCCGCCTCGGTGGCTTCGCCCTGGTCGCCATGCTGGCGCTGGGCACGCTCTTCAGCGGGCCGGTTCTGGCCCAGGAGAAAGACCGCTTCCGTATCGCCTGGAGCATTTACGTGGGCTGGATGCCCTGGAGCTATGGCGACGCCGAGGGTATCGTCCAGAAATGGGCGGACCGCTACGGCATCGACATTGAAGTGGTGCAGATCAACGATTACATCGAGTCCATCAATCTCTATACCGCCGGGGGATTCGACGGCGTTACCCTCACCAATATGGACGCCCTTACTATCCCCGCCGCCAGCGGTGTGGATACCACCGCACTGATCATGGGCGACTTCTCCGACGGCAACGACGGCGTGGTGCTCAAGGGCTCCGACCGCCTGGAGGATATTCGCGGCAAGTCGGTGCATCTGGTGGAACTGTCCGTATCCCACTACCTGCTGGCCCGGGCGCTGGAGTCCGTGGGCATGTCAGAGCGGGATATCCGGGTGGTGAATGCGTCCGACGCGGATATCGTCGGTGCCTTCAACAGCCGCGGCGTGGAGGCCATAGTCACCTGGAATCCGCAGCTCGGTGAGGTGCGTACGATGCAGGATGCCAACGTGGTGTTTGATTCCTCGCAGATTCCCGGCGAGATCATGGATCTGCTGGCGGTGAACACCGATGTGCTGGAAGCCAATCCGGATTTCGGCCGCGCCCTGGTCGGCGCCTGGTACGAAATCATGGACATTATGCGTGGCGACGACGAAGCCGCCCAGGCCGCACGCGCCGCCATGGGCGATGCCGCCGGTACCGATCAGGCCGGTTACGAAGCCCAGCTTGCGTCCACCACCATGTTCTTCGATCCGGCCGAGGCGGTTGAGTTCGTGGAAAGCGACACGCCCCGGCAGACCATGGAGAACGTCCGCCAGTTCGCGTTCGAGCACGGTTTGCTGGGCGACACCGCCCCAAGCGCCGATTTCGTGGGGATAGAGTTCGCCGACGGTTCGGTGCTTGGCGACAGCGGCAATGTCCGGCTGCGTTTCAATGCCGACTACATGCGCATGGCCGCCGACGGCGAGCTGTGAGCCGAGCCGCCGAGCTGCCGGGAGGCACGTCCTCCCGGCGGCGTCCCGGATGCTGACTGGATACCGGCCCGATGAAACGATTGATCAATGAAAAGCCCGGACGCCCCGTCGGTGTGGCCCTGACCCTGCTGCCGTTTCTGATACTGCTGCTGGTGTACATGGCCGTCTCCGCCGTGCGTCTGGCCGATAACCCGGCCGACAAGCTGCTGCCCTCGGTGCTGACCATGGGCGAATCCATCCAGCGGCTGGCCACCGAGCCCAACCGCCGCACCGGTGAGCTCATCCTTTGGGTGGATACTGCCGCCAGCCTCGGCCGGCTGGCCATCGGCGTCACCATCAGCATGGCCATGGGCCTGGTGATCGGCATGATTACCGGGCTGATCCCCTACGTGCGGCGCACGCTGTCGCCGCTGGTGGCGGTGCTGTCCATGATTCCGCCTCTGGCGATCCTGCCCATCCTGTTCATTGCCTTCGGTGTCGGCGAACTGGCCAAGGTGGCGCTGATCGTGTTCGGCATTGCGCCGTTCATCATGCGCGATGTCCAGCAGCGGGTGGAGGAACTGCCCGCGGAGCAGCTGATCAAGGCCCAGACCCTGGGCGGCTCCACCTGGCAGATCCTGCTGCGTGTGGTGCTGCCGCAGGTGTTTCCACGGTTGCTCGATGCCACCCGGCTGGCACTGGGCTCGGCCTGGCTGTTCCTGATCGCCGCCGAGGCGATCGCCGCCACTGAAGGGCTGGGTTACCGTATCTTTCTGGTGCGCCGCTATCTGGACATGGAAATCATCCTGCCCTACGTGGCCTGGATCACGCTGCTGGCGTTTCTGATCGACCTGGGCCTGCGGTGCGTCAACCGCACGTTCTTCCCATGGTACGGCGGCAGGAGGGACGCATGAGCGCGATCAAGGCCAAACGTCTGTGGAAGGAATACGGCGACCAGGTGGTGCTGGAAAACATCAACCTGGACGTGCCCGAAGGCGAGTTCGTCACCATTGTCGGCGCCTCCGGCTGCGGCAAGACCACCTTTCTGCGCATGCTGTTGGGCGCGGAACAGCCGACGCGCGGCGAGCTGCTGCTCGACGGTCAGCCCATGAAGGGCGAGCCGGGGGCGGACCGTGGTGTGGTCTTCCAGCGCTACTCGGTTTTCCCGCACCTGACTGCGCTGAAGAACGTCATGGTCGGCGACGAACTGGAGCGTGCGCCGTGGCTTGGCCGGCTGTTCGGCCGCGCCCGGTCGGAGGTGCGGGAGCGGGCCCTGGAAATGCTGGCATCGGTGGGGCTGGAGCACGCGGCCGACAAGTACCCGCATGAGCTTTCCGGCGGCATGCAGCAACGGCTGGCCATCGCGCAGGCGCTGATGAAGCGGCCCGGCGTACTGCTGCTCGACGAGCCCTTCGGCGCCCTCGACCCGGGTATCCGCAAGGATATGCATGCGCTGATTCTGGATCTCTGGCAGCGTCAGGGCCTGACCATCTTCATGATCACCCATGATCTGGAGGAGGGCTTTCAGCTCGGCACCCGGCTGCTGGTGTTCGACAAGGTCCGCGACGATCCCCAGGCACCCGGCGCCTTCGGCGCCAACATCACCTACGATATTCCTCTCGAGAAGGCCGATCGCAGCCTGTACCGGGAGATCAGTAAAACAGTCGGATCAAGACAGGGGGCCGAGTATGACAGCGCCCAGGTCATCAATCTGGAGACAAGGAAATGACGGCTAAACCCATCCCGGAAGAGCGCCTGCTGCATCGGGAGACCGTCCCCGGTGCGCGCTACTGGTCCATGGTGATTCGGCGGGGCAACAGCCTGCGCGTGCAGGACATGGGCGGCGGTGCCAACGTGTCCATGCTGCTCTACAACCCGGGCAATCTTCTCGAGCGCTACAACATGGCCGATACCCTCAAGGGCCAGCACACCTCGAAGCTCACCAGAGGCAATATGCTGTACTCCGACATGGGCCGGGTGATGATGTCCATTGTCGAGGACAGCGTCGGCTGGCATGACACCATCGGCGGCATCACCGATGCTGATCACATCCGCCGCCAGTATGGCGAGGCCCGCTACCAGGAGCACCGCAACGCGTTCTACCGCAGCGGCAGGGAGTTGTTCCTGATCGAGCTCGAAAAATGGGGGCTGGGGCGGCGGGATCTGGTGCCCAATCTCAATTTCTTCAGCAAGGTTTACGCCGATGAAGACGGCGGCATGGCATTCGCCCCGAGCAACAGCCGGGCCGGCGATCACGTCGATCTGCGCGCCGAGATGGACACCCTGGTGGTACTGAACACCGCGCCGCACCCCATGGACACGGCAACCGAGTACCGGCCCGCGGCCGTTGATCTGTCGATCTACCGCGCCGAACCCGTGGGTGAAGACGACTACTGCGTGAACTTCCGCCCGGAGAACGCGCGCGCCTACGCCAATACCGCCATTCTTAATTGCCAGGGATACATGCCATGAGCGGACAGAACCTCATTGAAAGCACGCTCGACCCGGCCGCCGCCGTATTCCGCGACGTGGTGCCTGCCGGCGCGCCCTGGATCCATGAGCTGAAAAAGGGCCAGACCCTGCGGATACTGGATCTCCAAGGCAACCAGGCCGCCGACATACTGTTCTACAGCCTGGCCGACCCGACCGGCGAGCGATACAGCGCCATCGACACCATTCGCGAGCAGGGCAACGTTTACCTGACCACCGGCACCCGGTTGATGTCCAACCAGGGTAAGGCCATGCTCACCATCATCGCCGACACCTGCGGCCGCCACGACACCCTGGGTGGCGCCTGCTCGGCGGAGTCCAACCAGGTGCGTTACGCGCTGGAGAAAAAGCCCATGCACAGCTGTCGGGACAATTTCCTGACCGCCATTGCCGAGAGCGATTACGGGCTCACCAAGCGGGACATCACCAGCAATATCAATTTCTTCATGAACGTGCCGTTGACCCCGGAGGGCGGCCTCACCTTCGAGGACGGCATCTCGGACGCCGGTAAGTATGTGGAAATGCGCGCGGAGATGGACGTCATCGTGCTGCTCTCCAACTGCCCGCAGCTGAACAATCCGTGCAATGCGTACAACCCGACACCGGTGGAGATGATCATTTGGGATTGAGCGCGCCGTCCATCCTGCGCGGACCTGTGATCGGCGCCTCGTAACCAGGGATTCTCTACAACCGTTATCAACGCGACCGGGGACGACCCCGGCGGCATGAACAACAGCGGGACGGCCCGCCGAGCAAACGGGTCAGGTAAACCATGTTCAACACGATCCTCATTGCCAACCGTGGCGCCATCGCCTGCCGTATCATGCGCACCCTGAAGCGGCTGGGCATCCGCTCCGTCGCCGTGTATTCCGAGGCCGACCGCCACTCCCTGCACGTGGCGCAGGCGGACGAGGCTGTCTGTATCGGCGAGGCGCAGGCCAGCCGTTCCTATCTGGACGCCGAGCGCATCCTGCAGGCCGCCCGCGACACCGGCGCCCAGGCCATTCATCCCGGTTACGGGTTCCTGTCCGAAAACGCCGGGTTCGCCGAGGCCTGTGAGGCCGCCGGCATCGCCTTTATCGGCCCCACAGGTCAGCAGATGCGGGATTTCGGCCTCAAGCACACCGCTCGCAGCCTCGCCGAGCACAACGGCGTGCCGCTGCTACCGGGTACCGGCCTGCTGGATAACCCCGATCAGGCCGCCGAGCAGGCTGCCCGCATCGGCTACCCCGTGATGCTCAAGAGTACCGCCGGCGGTGGCGGTATCGGCATGCAGCTCTGCCATGACGAGGCCACGCTGCGGGAAGCGTTCGGCTCCGTGCAGCGGCTGTCACAGAACAACTTCTCCAACAGCGGTATCTTTCTGGAAAAATACGTCGAGCATGCCCGGCATATCGAGGTACAGCTGTTCGGCGACGGCAGGGGCCAGGTGATCGCCCTCGGCGAGCGCGACTGCTCCCTGCAGCGCCGCAACCAGAAGGTGGTGGAAGAGACCCCGGCGCCCAAGCTGCCGGCGGATGTGCGCGCCGCGCTGCTGGAGACCGCCGAACGCCTGGGCCGGGGTGTGAGCTACCGCTCGGCCGGCACGGTGGAGTACATCTTCAATGCCGCTACCGGGGCGTTCTATTTTCTGGAAGTGAATACCCGGCTGCAGGTGGAGCACGGCGTAACCGAAGAAGTGTCCGGCGTCGATCTGGTGGAGTGGATGGTGCGGGGCGCGGCCGGCGATCTGCCGGATCTGGAAACCCTGCGACCGGAGCTCAACGGTCATTCCATTCAGGTGCGCCTGTATGCCGAAGATCCCGGCAAGCAGTTCCAGCCATCCACCGGCCTGCTCACCGAGGCGCGCTTCCCGGCAGGCGTACGGGTGGACACCTGGGTGGAGCGGGGCAGCGAGATTTCGCCGTACTACGACCCCATGATCGCCAAGATCATCGTCCACGCCGCCGATCGCGCCGCCGCCATCCAGGCCCTGAGCCAGGCCCTGGAGGACACGACCTTGAGCGGTCTGGAGACTAATCTGGCCTATCTGCGCCAGGTGGTCGGCGATACCGTATTCGGCGCCGGCGAACAGACCACGCGTTATCTGGATACGCTGGCCTACCACGCCGCAACCGTGGACGTGCTGGCCGCCGGCACCCAGACCAGTATTCAGGACTGGCCCGGCCGCGTCGGCTACTGGGACATCGGCGTGCCACCCTCCGGCCCCATGGACGCCCTGGCCTTCCGCATTGGCAACCGGCTGCTGGGAAATGACGAGGGCGAGGCCGGTCTGGAGCTCACGGTTACCGGGCCGACTCTCAAGTTCAACGTCGATACCACCATCGCCCTCACCGGCGCCGCCATGGCCGCCAGCCTCGACGGCGAGCCGGTGGCGTTCTGGGTGGCCGTGCCGGTAAAGGCGGGGCAGACGCTGAAAATCGGTGCGATCGATGGCGCCGGCGCACGGGCCTACCTGCTGGTGGCGGGCGGTATACAGGCGCCGGAGTATCTAGGCAGCCGTTCCACCTTCACCCTGGGCCAGTTCGGGGGACATGGTGGTCGGGTACTGCGCCCCGGAGACGTCCTGCATATCAGCGGCCAGACCGCCACCGCAGCGCCGGCCGCGCATCCCGCGCTGGCGCCCGTCTACGGCAACCGCTGGGAGATCCGCACCATTTACGGCCCCCATGGCGCGCCGGACTTCTTCACCGCCGACGATATCGACACCTTCTTCGGCACTGACTGGGAGATCCACTATAACTCCAGCCGTACCGGCGTGCGCCTCAACGGCCCACGGCCAGACTGGGCGCGGCAGGACGGCGGCGAGGCCGGCCTGCACCCCTCCAATATCCACGACAACGCCTACGCCATCGGCACCATCGATTTCACCGGCGATATGCCGGTCATCCTCGGCCCGGACGGCCCCAGCCTCGGCGGCTTCGTCTGTCCGGCCACGGTGATCTCCGCGGACCTGTGGAAGCTGGGCCAGCTGCGCCCCGGCGACAAGGTGCGTTTCATCCCGGTGACCATGCGCGATGCCGGCCGCCTGGAGGAGGCGCTGGATAAGGCCATTGCCGGGCTGCGGCCCGTGGAGGCCGAGGCGACCGCCACCACCGGCATCGTCACGCCGGTGCTCAGGGAAAAACCGGTCGCCGAGCATCCCGTTGGTGTGACCTACCGTCCTTCCGGCGATAAATACCTGCTGGTGGAGTACGGCCCCCTGGTGCTGGATCTCGAACTGCGCTTCCGGGTCCAGGCGCTACTGGAGTGGCTCGCGGAACAACGCATCACCGGCATTATCGAAATGACCCCGGGCGTGCGCAGCCTGCAGATTCACTACGAACCCCGGCAACTGCCGTTGAACCGGCTGCTGGACACCCTGGAGCAGGCCGAAGCCGAGCTCAAGGACCTCTCCGACGCCGAGATGCCCTCGCGCATCGTGCACCTGCCGCTGGCCTGGGATGACAGCCAGACGCAGCTGGCCACCCGCAAGTACATGCAGTCCGTGCGCAAGGATGCCCCCTGGTGCCCGCGCAACATCGAGTTCATTCGCCGCATCAACGGTCTGGACAGCGAGGAGGACGTGAAACGTATCGTCTACGACGCCTCCTACCTGGTCATGGGCCTGGGCGATGTCTACCTCTCCGCGCCGCTCGCCACCCCCGTGGACCCGCGCCACCGGCTGGTGACCACCAAGTACAACCCGGCCCGCACCTGGACGCCGGAGAACGCCGTCGGCATCGGCGGCTCATACATGTGCATCTACGGCATGGAAGGCCCCGGCGGTTACCAGTTCGTGGGCCGCACGCTGCAGGTGTGGAACCGCTATCACGTCACCGAGGCGTTTCAGAAACCGTGGCTGCTGCGCTTCTTCGATCAGGTTCGGTTCCATGAAGTGAGCGAGGACGAACTGCTGCGGATGCGGGAGGATTTTCCGCGCGGCCGGGTGCCCATCGACATCGAGGAGACCACCTTCTCGCTGGCCCGCTACAACCGCTTCCTGGCGGATAACGCCGCCAGTATCGGCGACTTCAAACAGCGCCAGCTGGCCGCGTTCGAAACCGAGCGCCGGCACTGGATCGAGACCGGCCAGGCGGACTACCGCGCGGACGTGGATGCCCCGCCCGCCGATGCCGGCGGTGTGGAACTTGCAGACGGTGAGACCACGGTGGACGGCCATGTGCACGGCAGCCTGTGGCAACTGGCGGTGAACGAAGGCGATACGGTCAGCGAGGGACAGCAATTGCTGGTGCTGGAATCCATGAAGATGGAGATCCCGGTGGTTGCCGACCGCGACGGCGTGGTCGGCCGCGTATTGTGCAAGGAGGGCGCGCAGGTGGTGCCGGGGCAGCCGCTGGTCGTCATCGCCAACGCCCCGAAACCGCTTGCGTAGGGTGAATGGAGCGCGGCGCCATTCACCCTGCGAAAACACGACAGATAACCGAAATCCGAACAGTATTGAACGAGGACGCACCCATGCCCGACCTGACCATCAGCACCCTGCTGGCCGACTACCACGGCGGCCGCCGCAACCCGCGCGAGGTCATCGGCGCGCTGATGCGGACCGTACAGGCCGGGGATGATCACAATATCTGGATCACCGTGCTCGACGAGGCGGCGCTGGAGCCCTATCTGGCCCGGCTCGAGCGGTCGAATCCCGCCGAGTTGCCACTCTACGGCATCCCCTTTGTCATCAAGGACAACATCGATCTGGTCGGTGTGCCAACCACGGCGGGTTGCCCGGCATACGCTTACCAGCCCGAGGAATCGGCCTTTGTCGTGCAGCGCCTGATCGATGCTGGTGCAATACCCCTGGGCAAGACCAATCTGGACCAGTTCGCCACCGGCCTGGTCGGTGCCCGCTCTCCCTACGGCCCCGGCCGCAACCCGTTCGACCCGGCGTACGTCTCCGGCGGCTCCAGCTCGGGCTCGGCGGTGGCGGTGAGCCTGGGGCTGGCGAGCTTTTCACTGGGTACCGACACCGCCGGTTCCGGCCGTGTGCCGGCGGCCTTCAACAACCTGATCGGCGTCAAGCCCAGCTGCGGCCTGCTGAGTGCCCGCGGCGTGGTACCGGCCTGCCGCAGCATCGACACCATTTCCATCTTCGCCGGCACTGCGGCGGACGCTCAGGCGGTATTGAACGTCGCCGCCGCCTACGATGCCGGGGACGCCTACTCCCGGCCCGACAGCGTACCCGCCCTTGGCCACGGCAGCATTCCAGCCGCCGGCTTCCGCTTCGGTGTGCCGTTGGCGGCGCAACTGGAATTCTTCGGCGACGACGACGCGGCCAGGCTGTTCCGTGACTCGGTCGCGCGCCTGCAATCGCTCGGCGGCGAGCGGGTGGACATCGATTTCCAGCCCTTTCTGGATGCCGCAAGGCTGCTCTACGAAGGCCCCTGGGTGTCCGAGCGGTACGCGGCCATCCAGGGCTTCATGGAGGAAAACTCCGAGGCCCTGTTCCCCGTGACCCGGGAGATCATCGGCGGCGGCGCGGCGCCGAGGGCGGTGGATGCCTTCAACGCCGGCTACCGGCTGCGGGAGCTGAAACGGCTGGCGGATGTCGCCTGGTCACACGTGGACCTGATCATGACTCCCACCGCCGGCACCATCTACACCGTTGATGCCGTCAATGCGGAGCCGGTGCGCCTCAACAGCAATCTGGGCTATTACACCAATTTCATGAACCTGCTGGATTACAGCGCGCTGGCGGTGCCGGGCGGTTTCCGGGCGGACGGCATGCCGTTTGGCGTTACCCTGTTCGCGCCCGCGTTCTACGATCACGATCTGCTGGCCGTGGGCGACCGCCTGCATCGCGTCGCCGGGCTGCCCCTGGGAGCCAGCGGCAAACCCTTGCCGGAGCAGCCTCCGGTGACGGCCAGTCACGACCACGTCATCGAGATCGCCGTCTGCGGCGCCCACATGCGCGGCCTGCCGTTGAACCCGCAGCTGACCGACCGCAATGCCCGGTTCGTGCGCACCGTGCGTTCGGCCCCGGAATACCGCTTCTACGCCCTCGCCGGCGGCCCTCCGCAGCGGCCGGGCATGGTCCGCGTGACGGACGGCGGCGGCGCCATCGACATGGAGATCTGGTCCGTGCCCGCGGATCGTTTCGGTTCCTTCGTCGCCGGTATTCCGGCGCCTCTGGGTATCGGCAGGGTGCGGCTTGAGGATGGCGGCGACGTGTGTGGATTTACCTGCGAAGCGGCGGGCGTGGAGGGTGCGGAGGACATCACGGTGTTGGGGTCGTGGCGCAGGTATCTGGAAGTTCGGTGACAGCGGCTTTCCGAGCCTCAACCACCTCCGGATTCAACCATGTACACATCGAACCGCGTACTCTTGCCGCCGATCACATGGCTTGGCTCTCGCCCGCCCAGCGCCGGCGCCTTGCGAGGCCGTTTGACCACCACCCGGTTCCGGGCCGTCCCGAGGGCGGCGTTCAGTAGCGCCTCGGGCTCCGGTTCTTCGCCCAGCAGGGCCTGCAGCAGCTGCATTTCCTTGCGGGAGCGCGCGGTTTTCCCCGTGTCCGGGTACATGGGGTCCAGGTAGACCACGTCGGGGCGTTCCGTGACAGGCAGCTGCGCAAGCCACTCCGCCGCGTCCGCCTCCACCAGGGTAAGCTGACCGTACGGACCATCCGGCGCGGCCTGCTCATGGCGGCGCCGCAGGCCGTCGCGAAGCAGGGCGGCAACGACCGGAGCGCGTTCCACCATGGTCACCCGGCAGCCGATGGCGGCCAGCACGGAGGCATCGCCGCCCAGACCGGCGGTGGCATCGACGACCGTCGGGCGACGGCCGTGGCGGGCGCCGACGGCGCGGCCGAGCAGTTCGGATTGTCCACCGGCGCGTGAAAGACGGCCACCATCGCCGTGCAGCAGATCCACCCGCACGGCACCGGGGGCGCCGGTACGCAGATCCCGCAGCTGCAGCCCGTCGGCAGTAACCTCCAGGGCGAGCTCGGCCGACCCGGAATCCGGGCCATGCGCGGCCAGGTTCAATTGTCCGGCCAGCGCTTCGGCGTGCGCCTTCATTGCACTGCCGCTCCACCGCACGATGCAGGTCAACGTTTCTGGCGGCGGGCGAAATCTGTTTTCCATTCAGTCTCTTGGGCAGCAGTGAGTGACTTGTGCCATTTTGTCGCCGTGCAGTAACATGGGGCTGCCTCCGTGTATTCCGTGAACGGAGACGCTATTATTCAGCCCCGCCATTCGCTAAACCGCCCAATCGCGGCGGCTTTGCTCTGAGGAAACAGGATTATGTCTGACAAGTCGAGTACTGCGCAGCAGACCGACGCTGAGGAACTATCACGGACGCTGGTTGGTATCAGCGAGCGCAGCCAGGAATTGGTATCGGAGTTTCTTGCCAGGCAACAGGAATCGCGCACCATCAATATGGATGATGCCACGCACATGAGCGGCCTGTTCCAGCAGCTCACGACCCGATTGATGGCCAACCCCCTGCAACTGGCGCAGGCACAGATGGCCTTCTGGCAGGATTACCTGAAACTGGTGAATACCGCCGCGCTGCGTTTCTGGGGCCATCAGCAGGATCCGGTGATCAGCCCGGAGGCGACTGACAAGCGCTTCCGCCATGAGGCATGGGAAGAAAACCCCATTTTCGACTTCATCAAGCAGGCCTATCTGCTGACCGCGGATTATCTCCAGGCCACGGCCAACAACGTCGACGGGCTGGACGACAAGACCTCACGCAAGATTTCCTTCTACACCCGCCAGTTCGTTGACGCGCTGTCGCCCACCAATTTCGTGGCGACCAATCCCGAGGTGCTGGAGAAGACGCTCGAGACCAAGGGCCACAACCTGCTCAAGGGGCTCAAGAACCTGCTCGAAGACCTGTCCATGGTCGACGGCAAGCTGCACATCCGCATGACCGATACCGAGGCCTTCGAGGTAGGCAAGAATCTGGCGGTGACGCCGGGCAAGGTGGTCTACCAGACGGATCTGATGCAGCTGATCCAGTACACGCCCTCCACGCCCAAAGTGCACAAGCTGCCGCTGCTGTTCGTGCCGCCGTGGATCAACAAGTACTACATTCTGGACCTTCAGCCGAAGAATTCGCTGATCAAGTACATGGTGGATCAGGGTCATACCGTGTTCGTGGTGTCCTGGAAAAACCCCACCACCGAGCACGCCGACAAGGCTTTCGACGACTACATGCTGGAGGGGCCGCTGGCGGCCCTGGACGCCATCGAGCAGGCCACCGGCGAGCGCCAGGTCAACGCGGTCGGCTACTGCCTTGGCGGCACGCTGATGGGCGCCACCCTGGCCTACATGGCGGCCAAGGGCGACGATCGCATCAAGAGCATCACGTTCTTCACCGCCATGATGGACTTTCATCGTCCCGGTGAGCTGGAGCTGTTCATCGACGAGGAGCAGCTTGCCAACCTGGATCGGCGCATGGGCGAGAAGGGTTATCTGGAAGGCTCGGCGATGGCGGCGACCATGAGCAGCCTGCGCTCCAATGATCTGGTCTGGTCGTTCTTCATCAGCAACTACCTGCACGGCAATGATCCATTCCCGTTCGACCTGCTCTACTGGAATCAGGATTGCACCAACATGCCGGCGAAGATGCACAGCTTCTATCTGCGCAACATGTATCAGGAGAACCACCTGAAGGATCCGGGCGGCATCACTCTGAACGGCGTTCCCATCGATCTGCGCAAGATCGAGACGCCGAGCTGTTTCGTCTCCGCGGTAGAGGATCACATCGCGCCGTGGAAGACCTGTTATCGGGGTGTCCACCTGGTATCCGGCAATTCGCGGTTCATTCTCGGCGGGTCGGGCCACATCGCCGGCATCATCAACCCGCCGACGCGCAACAAGTACGGTTACTGGACCAATAGCCGCAACCCGGAAGACCCGGATGCCTGGCTGGACGGCGCCACGCACAAGGAGGGGTCGTGGTGGCCCGAGTGGAACCGCTGGCTGGTGAAGCAGGCGGGCCCGAAGGTGGAGGCAAGGCAGCCCGGTGAAGGCAAGCTGTCGGCACTGGAGGATGCCCCCGGCTCCTACGTTGTCGAGAAAGCCTGCGTCTGAGCGGCAACTGCGATAGCTGAAAACGCCACTCCGGAGAGTGGCGTTTTTTTATGCGGACTGGACTCAACATTCCGCAGACGCTCTCACGCATCGACGGCAGTGTCTCGCAGCCGCGCCCGGACCGAACCTGCAATTCCCTCCGCCGTCAGCCCGGCCGCGGCCAGCAGATCCTCCCGGCTGCCGTGGGGCAGGCAACGGTCCTCCAGGCCGATATGCAGCACCGGTACCTGGATGCCGGTCGCCGCCAGCCATTCGGCAACGCCGCTTCCGGCGCCGCCGGCTATGGCGTTCTCTTCCACGGTGACGAGCAGGCCGTGGCTGGCAGCGACGCGCCGGATCATGGCGGTGTCCAGGGGCTTCACAAAGCGCATGTTCACGAGCGTGGCATCCAGCGTCTCCGCCACCTCGACGCAGGGCGATACCATGCTGCCGAAGGCCAGGATGGCGATATCCCGGCCCTCTCGGCGCAGTTCCGCCTGTCCAAGCGGCAGGGTTTCCAGATCCTCCGGTAACGGCGTGCCAGGCCCGCCGCCGCGCGGGTAGCGAACCGCCGACGGGCCCTCCAGCGCATGGCCGGTGCTGAGCATGCGGCGGCATTCGGCCTCGTCGGCCGGTGCCATGACAACCATGTTGGGGATGCAGCGCAGGTAGGTCAGATCATAACTGCCTGCATGGGTGGGCCCGTCCGGCCCGACCAGGCCGGCCCGGTCGATGGCGAACAGCACCGGCAGATTCTGCAGGGCGACGTCGTGGATCAGTTGATCGTACGCCCGTTGCAGAAAGGTGGAGTAGATCGCCACCACCGGTTTGAGGCCGTCGCAGGCCATGCCGGCGGCGAGGGTCACGGCATGCTGCTCGGCGATGCCGACATCAAAATACCGCTCCGGATGCGCCTGTGAATAACGCACCATGCCGGAGCCCTCGCGCATCGCGGGGGTGATGGCCACCAGTCGCGGGTCGGCGTCGGCCATATCACACAGCCAGTCGCCGAATACCTTGCTGTAGGTGACCGCACCCGGCCCCTTGGCGGTGGGAAGACCCTGTTCGGGATCGAAGGGGCTGACGCCGTGGTAGCCGACCGGATCCGCCTCCGCGCGTTCGTATCCCTTGCCCTTGCGGGTGACCACGTGCAGCAGCCGGGGGCCTTTCTGTTCGCGAAGATTGCGCAGTACCGCGATCAGCGCCGGCAGGTCATGGCCGTCCACCGGCCCGTAATAGTTGATGTTCAGCTCCTCGAACAGCGCGCTGGGCGCGGCCATGCCCTTGACCTGCTCTTCCACGCGCCGTGCCAGCCGGTGCGCCGGTGGCAGCTGGCTGAGCACTTTCTTGCCGCCCTCGCGCAGCCCCGCGTAGATGCGGCCGGACAGCAGCCGCGTCAAATGGCCGGACAGCGCGCCGACGTTGGGAGAGATGGACATCTCGTTGTCGTTGAGGATGATCAGCAGGTCGGCGCCGACGTCACCGGCATGGTCCATGGCCTCGAAGGCCATGCCGGCGGTCATCGCGCCGTCGCCGATCACCGCGATGGACTTGCGCCCGCTGCCCGTCTGCCGGGCGGCCAGGGCCATGCCGAGGGCGGCGCTGATGGAGGTGCTGGAGTGGCCGGTGCCGAAGGTGTCGTACGGGCTTTCCTCGCGTTTTGGAAAGGGCGCCAGGCCGCCGGTCTTGCGGATGCTGGCCAGCCGCTCGCGGCGGCCGGTAAGTATCTTGTGCGGGTAGGTCTGATGGCCGACGTCCCAGACCAGGCGGTCCTGGGGCGTCTGAAACACATAGTGCAGGGCCACGGTAAGCTCCACCGCGCCCAGCCCGGCGCCGAGGTGGCCGCCGCTGCGTGCCACCGTCTCCAGCAGAAAGGCCCGCAGCTCGGCGGCCAGGGCGGGCAGACGGGCCTCCGGCAGGCCGCGGAGGTCTTCCGGGCAGGCGATGGTCTCCAGCAATGGATGTACGTTCCTCACCAGTCAGCTCCCTTGCATATGGTCAGAAGAGTATTGCACGGGCGTTCAGGCATTGCCGCTTCCGGGGTGACTTGTAGCTCCCGGCGGCGATCCGTGATGGTATGAATTCGTGCAACGTGCGGGCTAGTGATAAAATCCTCCCCTTTTTCGCGGCAGGTTGGATCAGCTATGAGCGAGACCCCCCTGGTTGGCGTCATCATGGGCAGCAAGTCCGATTGGGAGACCATGCGGCACGCTGACGATGTCCTGACTGAATTCGGTGTGGCCCACGAGTGCCGCATCGTCTCTGCACACCGTACACCCGAGCTCATGCGTCAGTATGCCCTGGAGGCGGAAGGTCGCGGCCTGGAGGTGATTATCGCAGGTGCCGGCGGCGCCGCGCACCTGCCCGGCATGGTGGCCGCGCAGACCACTCTGCCGGTGCTCGGCGTGCCGGTGGAAAGCCAGGTCATGAAAGGCCTGGATTCGTTGTACTCGATCGTGCAGATGCCGGCCGGCATTCCGGTGGCGACACTCGCAATCGGCAAGGCCGGTGCCCGCAATGCCGGTTTGCTGGCGGTGTCCATACTGGCCAATGCTCGGCCGGAGCTGCGCGCGCGCCTCAAGGCCTTCCGCGATCAGCAGACCAGCAAAGTGATGGAGGACCGCCTACCGTGACCAGTGTCATCCTGCCTGGCGCCACCATCGGCGTGCTCGGCAGCGGCCAGCTCGGGCGCATGTTCGCCGTGGCCGCCCGCCGCATGGGCTATCGGGTTCACACCCTGTCGCCGGCGGAAGATACGCCCACCGGCCATCTGGCCGACCGCGAAGTGAAGGCGTCCTACGAGGATCTCGACGCGGTCGCGGATTTTGCCCGCCAGGTGGATGTGGTGACCTTCGAGTTCGAGAACGTGCATTTCGACACCACCAACTGCGCCGCGCGCTACGCGCCGGTACGGCCCGCGGGCGAGGTGCTCAATGTCTGTCAGCACCGCCTGCGGGAGAAGCGCTTTCTGGAAGGCAAGGGGTTTCCGGTGACCCCGTTCCGGGCTGTGAGCAGTCTTGCCGGTCTGGAGCGGGCGGCGTCCGAGCTGGGCCTGCCCGCCGTGCTCAAGACCGCCGGTTTCGGTTACGACGGCAAGGGTCAGGTGGTGGTGCGCAGCGCCGATGAGCTGCCCGCCGCCTGGCAGGCCATGGCCGGCGCGGACGCCGTGCTGGAGGCCTTTGTTGCCTTCGAGCGGGAAGTCTCGGTGGTGGCGGCCCGAGGCCTGGACGGCAGCTTCGCGCACTGGGGGGTGGTGGAAAACGAACACCGCAACCACGTGCTCGACGTGTCGACCCCGGATGCGCCGGTATCCGCCGCAATCAGGAACCAGGCCGAGGAGGTCACGCGCGGTATTCTGGAGGCCCTGGACGTGGTCGGCGTGCTCTGCGTGGAATTCTTCGCCGGCCCCGGCGACCGGCTGATGGTCAACGAACTCGCGCCGCGGCCGCACAATTCCGGCCATTTCACCTTCGATGCCAGCATCACCAGCCAGTTCGAGCAGCAGGTACGTGCCGTCTGCGGCCTGCCTCTGGGCTCCACGGCATTGCTGCGTCCGGCGTCCATGGTCAACCTGCTGGGGGATCTGTGGGCCGATGGTGAGCCGCATTGGGCCGCCGCGCTGGACGCGCCGGAGGTCAAGCTGCACCTGTACGGCAAGGCGCGCGCGCTGCCGGGCCGCAAGATGGGGCATATGCTGGCATTCGGCAGCAACCGCGACGATGCCCGGCGCAGGGCAATCGAGGCGCGCAAGGCGCTGATCACAGACTTGCGCTCCGGCGCCTGATATCACTACAGCGGGCCGCGGCTGTCGCGCCGCGCGCCTGACGCCACCAACAGACATCAAAAGGACAATCGTTTCCCATGTGGTTCAAGAATCTCTGCCTGTACAAGCTCGAATCCGCCTTCCCGTTCGATGCCGAAAACCTGGAGCAGCGGCTGGCCCGCGAGACCTTTCAGCCTTGCGGCACCATGGATATGGAATCCGCCGGCTGGGCACCGCCGCTGGGTGACAACCATATTCCGCTGGTTCACGCCGCCAACGGCTATCTGATGATCTGCCTGAAGGAAGAGGGCAAGATCATGCCCGCCCCGGTCATCAAGGAGGCGCTGATGGAGCGCGTGGGTGCGCTGGAAGAGCAGGAAATGCGCAAGGTGCGCAAGCGCGAGAAAGACCAGCTCAAGGACGAGATCATCATCGACATGCTGCCGCGCGCGTTCAGCCGCAGCCGCCGCACCTATGCGTACATCGATACCCATGAGGGCTGGATCGTGGTCGATGCCGGCACCTGGAAGAAGGCCGAGGAACTCACCGAGCGCCTGCGCGACGCCGTCGGCAGCCTGCCGATTGCGCCGCCCCAGCTCGATACCGCACCGCAGGCGGTGATGACCCGCTGGCTGTCCCGCGATCAGCTGCCGCCGGACTTCACCCTGGGTGAGGAGTGCGTGCTTGCCGATCCACAGCTGGAGGGCGCGGAGGTCAGCTGCAAGCGCCAGGATCTGGCCTCCAGCGAGGTGAAGTCTCACATCAAGGCCGGCAAGCGCGTCAGTCGCCTGGCCCTGACCTGGCAGGACCGCATGAGCTTCATGCTGGATGCGGACATGGGCATCAAGCGCCTGCGCTTCAACGATGTCGTGCAGGACGACAGCGGCAACATGGAGGCCGAAAGCGCCGCTGAACGTTTCGACAGTGACTTTTCGATCATGACGCTGGAACTGGCGCGCTTGATCCCGCGGGTGCTGGAAGTCATGAGCGCGGCGGATGACGAGGCCGCGACGAAGGCGTCCTGAGCGCTGGGCGGCTAGTGCGAAGAAGCCATTTCCCCGCCTGATCAGCCAACCTGGGTAGGGCGGAAAAGCGCAGCGCCTTCCGCCGCATGCCCGTGTTCGACCAGTCTGGGTAGGACGGAAAAGCGTAGCCGCATGCCCGCGTTCGACCATACCTTTGACGTACGGTGGGCTACTCCGATGCCTTCATACGGCGGAAGGCGCTGCGCTTTTCCGCCCTACCGCCGGATGATCGTGGCCCGTCGGGATCGACCCCACCCCTTGCAGTTGCGCCTGTTTCCCATCTAGTTGAACCTTATTCCTCGATCAGCGGTCTCAGTTTCCGCCAGATATTGCCGAGTATCGCTGGCTGCGCCGCGATTGTGGGGTGAACGCCGTCGTCCATGATCAGTTCGGGGTTCTCGTCCACGCCGTCGAGGATGCGCCACAGCAGCGCGGCGTTGGTGGCCTCGGCAACATTTCGGAAAGTCTGCTCGAAGCGCTCCGAGTAGGCCGGACCATAGTTGGGGGGAATTCTGACACCGGCCATCAGCACCGTGGCATTCGCCTCTCTGGCCTGCTCCACCATGCGGGTCAGGTTGCGCTCGATCTCCACCGGATTGACGCCTCGCAGACCGTCGTTGCCGCCCAGCGCGATGATGACCACCGCCGGGTCGTGCTGGTCGAGCGCGCGCGGTAGCCGGCTCAGGCCGCCGCGTGTGGTGTCGCCGCTGATACTGGCATTGATCACGGTCCAGGGCAGGCCCTCCTCGACAAGGCGCTGCTGCAGCAGATGGACCCAGCTGTCTTCCCGCGCCATGTTATAGGCAGCGGAGAGGCTGTCGCCCATGACCAGAATGACCCGCTCGTTCGCCTGCGCGCCGGGCAGGATTACCAGCAGCGTGGCTGCCACCAGCAACCCGCGCCGGGCATACAGAAAGAGGCCGATAATGACGGACAGCAGTGTGTTGCGTACGGAAGGGCTGGGCATGCGATTTCAGGGTCCCGATGGTGAAATTCGGTTGTTTCGTGATCTGGATCTTCGCATAAATCGGGGCGAGACCGTTGCCATCCTCGGTGCGTCCGGGTCCGGCAAGTCCACCCTGCTGGGCCTGCTGGCCGGCCTCGATACGCCCACCGAAGGCCGCATCCTGATCGGCGAAACTGATATTACCGCCCTCGACGAAGACGCCCGCGCCGTCCTGCGGGGGCGGGAACTGGGCTTCGTGTTCCAGGCCTTTCACCTGCTCTCCGGCCTCACCGCGCTCGAGAACGTCATGCTGCCCCTGGAACTTGCCGGCGTCCGCGACCCGTCGCCCGCCGCCCGCGAGGCGCTGCAACAGGTGGGGCTCGGCGACCGCACCGGCCATTATCCCCAGCAGCTTTCAGGGGGCGAACAGCAGCGCGTGGCCATTGCCCGCGCCTTCGTCACCCGGCCCCGTCTGCTGCTGGCCGACGAGCCCACCGGCAACCTCGACCGTAATACCGGACACCGCATTTCCGATCTGCTGTTCGAGCGCAATGCCGCCGGCGAAACCACCCTGGTGCTGGTGACTCACGACCCCGAGCTGGCGGCGCGCTGCAACCGCGTGCTGACGCTGGATAACGGACAGCTGGTGGCCGCATGAGTTCGCTGCGATACGCGTTCCGCCTGCTGCTGCGCGATTGGCGCGCCGGCGAGTTGCGGCTGCTGGCGCTTGCGCTGGTACTGGCCGTAACCGCCATCACCGGCGTCGCCTGGCTGGCGGATCGGGTGGCCGGTGCGACCGAAACCCGTGCCGCCGATCTGCTTGGCGCCGATCGCGTGGTGGAGGCCGACGACCCTGTCCCCGAGCTGTTCGAGCAAGCCGCGCGTGAGCGGGGGCTGAGCGTGGCCGGCACCCTGGAGTTTCCAAGCGTGGTCCTGCGTGGCGAGCGTACATTGCTCACCGCGGTGAAGGCCGTTACGGCGGGCTATCCGCTGCGCGGTGTGGTCCGCGTCGGCGGTCACCCGGATGCCGAGGCCGAGGTCGCCGGCACCGTGCCGGCGCGCGGCGAGGTCTGGGTGGAGCGGCGGCTGCTGATCCAGCTCGATACCGCGGTCGGCGAGCAGATCGATCTCGGATCGAAAACCTTTACCATCACCCGCGTCCTGTTCTTTGAGCCGGACCGCGGCGGCGGCTTCCGCAGCCTCGCCCCGCGCGTGATGATGGCCATGGAGGACGTGCCCGAAACGGGGCTGGTGCAGCCGGCCAGCCGGGTCGAGCACAAGCTGCTGGTGGCCGGCGACGCGGATGCCGTTGCAGCCTGGCAAACAGCCGTGGAGCCGGAGATCAAGCCCGGCATGGAGATCGAGGTTCCCGGCGAGGGCAGCCCGGGCGTGCAGCGCGTCATGGACATGGCCAAGCGCTTCCTCGGCCTCAGCGCGCTGCTCACCGTCGTGGTCGGCGGCGTGGCCATGCTGCTCACCATCCGCCGCTACGCGGCCCGCCATCTGGACCGCGTCGCCGTGATGCGTTGCCTTGGCGCGACGGAGCGTCAGATTGCCGCCATCCTGACCTGGAAGATGGTCCTGCTCGGCCTGAGCACGGCCGTGGTCGGTACCTTTCTGGGTTATCTGGTGCATCTGCTCATGCTCGGTCTGCTGGCGGATCTACTGCCCCGCCTGCCGCCGCCGAGCCTGCGGCCCGGGCTGGTCGGCATCGTTTCGGCGCAGATCATCCTGCTCGGTTTCGCGCTGCCGACCGTGCTGCGGCTGCGGCGGGTACCGCCCTTGCGGGTGCTGCGTCGCGATCTGGGAGATAATATTTTCACGGGCTGGGGTGTTTACGCGATAGCGCTGGCATCCGTGTTCCTGCTCATGTGGTGGCAGGCAGCCGATCTGGTGCTGGCCGGGTATGTTTTTGCCGCGGTACTTGGGACTCTGGCCATCCTGGGCTTGGGCGCGGTCGGCATCGTGACTCTGCTGCGGCGGCTGCGCCGACGCAGTAGCGGCATCAGCCTGCTGCTATCCGGCGTGGCACGCCGGCCCTGGACCACTGCCATTCAGATCATGGCCCTGGGGCTGGGTCTGATGGCGCTGCTACTGCTGTCGGTCGTGCGCCAGGACCTGCTGCAGACATGGCAGGACGGCGTGCCGGACGATGCCGCCAACTACTTTCTGATCAACATCCAGCCGGAAGAAGCCGGCGAACTGGATGCACTGCTGGCCAGTGCCGGCGTCGAGGCCGAAGTCTACCCCATGGTCCGCGGCCGCCTGTTGAGTATCAACGGCACGGCGGTCCGCGGCTCGAACTATGACGAACCCCGCACCCGTCGGCTGGTCGAGCGGGAGTTCAACCTCTCCTGGCTGGAGACCCTGCCGGACGATAACCAGGTGCGGGCCGGGCAGTTCTGGAACGGAGAAGGCGCGGTCGAGCCGCAGTTCTCCATGGAGACGGACATGGCCGAGCGGCTGGGCGTCGGGCTGGGTGACCGGCTTGAATTCGAGGCTGGCGGCAACCGCTACCAGGCGCCGGTAACGAGCTTCCGCGAGGTGAAGTGGGACAGCTTCAACGTCAATTTCTTTGTTGTCGCATCGCCTGGGGTGCTGGACGCGGCGCCGGCCACCTACATCACCAGTTTTTATCTGCCGCCGGAGCAGAACCGTGTGCTGGCGGAGGTGGTGCGTCTTTTCCCCAGCGTGACGCTGATCGATGTCAGCGCCATCCTCGATACCGTCCGCGACATCATGAACCAGGGCTCCCGGGTGGTGGAGCTGATGGCCATGCTGACGTTGCTCTCCGGCATCGTGGTGCTGCTGGCGGCCTTGCAGGTGACTCGGGACGAACGCAAGTTCGAGAGTGCCCTGCTGCGGTCGCTGGGCGGCAGCCGCAGGCTGATCCGGCGGCTGGCGCTGACGGAGTTCCTGCTGCTGGGTGGCGCCGCCGGCCTGCTGGCCGGCGCCGGCGCGGCAATCGCCGGCTACGGCATGGCCACGCAGCTGTTCGAGCTGGACTATGTGCTTAACCCCTGGCTGCTGTTGCTGGGGGTGGTCGCCGGCGGGGTGGTGGTTGTTGTTGCCGGGTTGCTGGCGACGCGCACGCTCTACCGGGTGTCGCCGATGGCGCTGTTGAAGAGCGCGGAAGAGTGACACGGCCAGGTCATTGTATGGTTATTGGCTTCATGCGGCGGAAGGCCCTGCGCTTTTTCACCCTACGTGACTGAACACATTTTCTAGGCTAAAAATTGCCAACCTCAACAGGAAAATCTAACGCTTCCTCTCGATATATCTTGAATATTGTCTTATTCATATTCTTAGCCTCTCCAACGTCTTTATGCAAAATGTCTTGAAGGTTATCGCTGTATACAATATAAGGCACAACCCCTTCGTATACGGTTATTTCATCAGTCAGTTCCTGATCACCATATCTAAGTGACACTAAGTACGAACCCTTATTTTTAGTTTCATAACTTAAAACTGTCAGCTTCATAATTATTGTCCCCATACCGAATATCCGGTCCACGTATTTTGAAATTCGGTTAAGTCCATTCTGTATTTAGTGGCTTGCCAAGGATCGCGAACTATTACCCGACCCGCATCATCTAAACCATCCACGACCACCCAGTGGCCAATCTTGTTCCCCTTCTCCAACAGTTGTGCTCCCCAAGAACCTGTAGATGACAAACCATGGAATGTACCGACGTCTTCCGCGTCAACACCGGCGCCTATCCACTGCCGAGAGTTAGATGAATCAAGCTTATTCAGAACTGATGCTAATTGAGCTTCGTAGGTAGGTCCATCACCTGCCAATTTTGCAATGACCTCCTGCGATGCATTAATTTCCCTATCCCCTAGTATCATACCTACACAGGCTTGACCGCAGCTAAGATCATTGACCTGTTGAATTACTGAAGAATCTGCAACCTCATCAATGACATTCCAATTTCCACCGGCACCGCCCACGTTTTTGTTTGTAGCAACATTCTGACTCTGTCGCGCACCCTCAAGGCCCTCTTGATCAGCCTGCTGGTGCTGATCGGCACGCGCCTGCGGTCGTCGGGCGTCTGCGCTGGCGTGGCCTGCCGGGTTGGTCGCGG
>JBBDNK010000040.1:0-10913 GCA_040877625.1 Aquisalimonadaceae bacterium | reverse complement strand
GATGATAGTGCGGCCTCGCTGTCGTGCGAAAGTAGGTCATCGCCAGGCGCCTCAACCCAAACCCCGTCACCTCACCGTGACGGGGTTTTTTTATGCCCAGCAGGCAAGAATTGCGGATGTTCCGTGGACCATTATTTGTCCAGGCCGTACTCCTGGAACGTAGGATCATGCCGAAATTTGTCGATCAGGAAGGACTTGAAGACCTTCAATGCCCGGGAGTCGCGCAAGTCCGGATGGGTTAGCAGCCAGAGATGGCTATGGAGTCCGGGTGGAAAGGTGAACAGGCGCTTTAGCTCCGGCTTTGCCTGGTCGTCGGGTAAAAAAGCGATCCCCATACCGGCCATGGCCATGGCTGACATGGAAACCAGATCGTTGCACCGCATCACAATATCCCCGAGATCCATGTTGCGCTCAAGCCAATCGAATGCCGGCAAGCGGATCAGGTCGGTGTGCGACGAAATAAGGTAATGTCCCTTAAGCTCGCTGTCGTCCGATGGACTGCCGTAGCGGGCGACATAGTCCTCTGACGCGTAAGCCCCCCAGGCAACGGCGCACAACTTGTAGCCGATCAGGTGCTCCGGCGGCGCGGGTGTGGCCCGAATGGCGAGGTCGGCCTCTCGACGCGAAAGATTAAGATCAGCATTACTGACCGTCAGGTTGATATGAAAGTCTGGATAAAGCGCGCGGAATTCCGTTAGAAACGGGGGGAGATAGCGATAGGCGAGATTATGAGGGGCCGTAACATTGAGCATGCCTTCGAGGCGATCATTCCTGCTATCAAGCACCCTTTGAAGCGCATCGATGCGATCGGAAATTTCATCCACGTAGGTAAACATTTCGCGGCCAAGGTCGGTCAATCGATAACCTTCCGGGCAACGAACGAACAACTTGCTGTCCACTGACGCCTCGAGGCTGTTCATGCGACGGAACACGGTCGAGTGCGTCACTCCCAATCTGGTTGCTGCCTTCGCCAGCGAACCGCAGCGCGCGACTGCCAGAAAGAACCTCAGGTCGCTCCAGTTCAGAGAGTTCATATCCATCTGCTGATGTCAACGTACATTATTGGAAAAAGGATGTGCAGTTTTTGACGTTCCGGACGCCGGTATCGAAGGATATCGTGAACACTAGCGTAGTTATACCGTGAACGACAATGACCCACGGAGGGTCAACTCCATGTTCGACGACAAGCTTACCTTGATAAGTCACCATCTTTGCCCGTATGTGCAGAGATCGGTGATCACGCTGACCGAGAAGGAAATCGACCACAATCGAATTTACATCGATCTGAGCAGCAAGCCGTCCTGGTTTTTATCCATATCTCCAACTGGCAAGGTCCCAGTGCTGTTCATCAATCAGCGAGATATCCTGTTCGAGTCGGCCGTGATCTGTGAATACCTGGACGAAGTCACGCCCGGTTCGCTGCATCCTCTGGATCCGCTGGAAAAGGCAAGGCACAGAGCCTGGATAGAATTCGGATCGCTCTTTCTCAATGATATTTCTGCACTGTACAACGCGCAGAGTGAAGCATTGTTTGACACGCTCGTGGATAAAATCCAGATGCGCATTGAGCGTTTGGAGACGGTGGTGGAAGGGCGCTTTTTCGCGGGCGATTCCTTCAGCCTGGTCGATGCTGCTTACGGCCCGGTCTTCCGCTACTTCGACGTTCTGGACGAGTACCTGCCGAGATCAGTGTTTGTTCATTGTGGCAGGGTAGCGGCCTGGCGGCGGAATCTGGCGGCACGCGAGTCGGTACGAAACGCCGTCTCAGGTGATTATGCCGGGCGCCTAACGACGTTCCTGCTTCAACGGAGAAGCTATCTGGGGGCGATTATGGGCACAGTCAACCAATCAATTAGCAGGGGCGTCAGTTAAGGAGCCTCTGATCTATTCCCATGGAGATAGATCAGAGGCTCCTTAAAGTGAAGCGGCATCGGCACGCGCTGCCATGCTTTGCCTGAACGTCGCGACGATTTTTCCTTCGCGGACTATCTGCCCTGACCATGTATAAATCTGTCGAAACGCAACAGTGGTATCGGGGTAGGCTCGGGAGTACTGCACGCGTATTTGATCTCCAGGTTCAATCTTGATCGGGGATTCGATGGGCAGATAAGCGTGCTTCCAGCTGTCGGATGTTTCTCGATTGTCGATATCATCTCCAGAGATGTCGAGTGTCACGGACGCGGTCAGTTGCGCTACGAAGTAAACCTTGAAGCCGGTCAGCACGGCCGGCTTTTTCACATTGAAAGACAGGTTGATATCGTAGGTGGGTGGTTGATCCCAATCTCTATGGAAACGGTTCAGAACCGCTGGATCGCCAATATAGCCGGCTTTGGGAAGTATGGTGTCGTAATAGAGATTGAACGGGCCATTCAGGGCTTTCTCCTCGCAGAGAGTGTCCAGATGGTAATGATCGTTAAGTGTCGCAATCTCCCGCTCTTTTATCAGTTGATGAGCGCGGGGACTTGAAACCGGAACCAGATATGATGTGACTTTCAGCGGAAGCGTCACTCCATCCGGTTTCAAAAAGCGATGAATGGCATCCTGTATAATGGGTTGAAAATCCTCGTTGTCCCCCATGTTCCCCATGATTTCGGAAATCAGAACATCGACTTTCCGAGGCAGTTCAACTTCGTACGATATCTTGTTTATCGGCTCAAAGTGGTCGGCAAAACCAGCCTGCTCGATCCGGCTGACCGCACGTTTCAAAATATCCCCGTCCAGATCAACGCCGTAGACGCGGTGCGCACCAGCTTCCAGGGCCCAGAGGCTGAGTATGCCGGTGCCGGTGCCGAGATCAAGCACGACATCGCCAGGCTTCACGGTTTCCTGTATGGCCGTCCTGTACGCGTTCATTCGCAATGTGTCGCCAAGCATCAGTTGGTGAAACGCCTCGTCCCATTCAAGCAGCGACTCCGAGAAGGGTAGCCAGGGTTGTTCGTGGAAATACTGCTTCATTGGCCCTCCTTGATTTCACATATCGCGAGTGGCCCACATTCCGGGCCCCCCAGTTGCCTGCCATCCTTCAGTCTGAAGACGGATCGATGCAGTGGGCATACCAGTGTGCCATGCCGATGGTTTACGTCGCCGAAATCCAATCGGCCGCCACGATGGGGACAGTGGCGCGGCACCCGGTATTGCCTGTCGCCACTGCGCAAGACAAAGAAGCCTCCTTCGCGGTAATCCTCAGGCAAATCCATGGGCAGACTCCTGCGTGAACGATTCGGATTGATGATGGCCCAGGCTGGCCATCTCCACGGCGGCATCGAAAGCGCTCGCTGTGATAGTGCTTGCCAGCAGGACCCCGTGCCACGCCTTTCGTGCGTTGAGGGTCCCGGTTTTCTCCATGGCTTTGAGTACGCGCAAGCCTTCCTGAGCGTGGAAGGTGTCGATATGGCGATGTTCGCTGTAGTAATCATGCGCGTTGATCGATAGCCGGTCGCATGCATCGACATAGCATTGGAAAAATGTGGGAATGGATGTCTCAAGATACGTCAGGGCGCCGACGAAATAAGAAGGGTCGTCGGCCCGCAGGGTGAGCCAATTAAACAGGTTTACGAATTCGAAACTGCTCGACGTCGTTCGATCGACGTAATAATCCAGCTCCGTGGGCATCTGGAGTTCCGTCAGGAGATTCTTGTACAGCGTTGTATGGGCCCGCTTGAGGTTACCTGCGCCGAATTCGTCGATCAAGATTCTCAGCATCGGTAACTGCGCTTCCAGCGTAAGACGCGGCATGATGTAGTAGAAAACCTGGGCTTCGGTCAGACCATCTACCGCGAACGCCTGCACCAGGGCTCGGAACTCATCTCGCGTCATCACGTCGCTGACGTAGCGAGCACTGTCCGGTGTGGACGCAGCTTCGCGTTCCATGAGTTCGTGGAATCGATGCCGCCAGGACGCAAGGTCATTCTCCGCCAGATTGCTGTCAGCAGACTTGAGCCTGGCTTCTATCCAGCGTCGCTCATGAGCCAGGATCATGCTGTCGACATCCATCGGGGACTGGATATTCTGGCGATTGTATAGATAGAGCTGTTTTTGCGTAAACATGAGTTCTTCTCCATTCAGCCGCTGGCGAGACGGGCAGAGTTGATGATTTCCCGCCGTCTGAGCTCGACCTTGACATGCCGGTACCAATCGTCGGACGAGAGCGCGTACGTATCACATAACTCGATCATTTTCTTCTTTAGCCGTGCGTCATTTGATAACGTGTCCGCGCAACAAATTCCCGGCTCCAGATTGCTTAGCGAAACGATATTGCCATCCGCGGCGGACTCATCCATGAGACGGTCCTCAAATCCCTGGAAATAGGACACACCGCGCCGCTGGAACTCGGAAATAACGTCATCCGGACGCCGCTCGTGACAAGAATCCTTTATTCCCGTCACTTTTGGGAGGTCGGCTATTCTCAAAAGGGTCTCAAGGCTGCATTCGTTACTCGACAGCTCTGATTCGTTATAAATGAAGATGCTGAGGGCTGTTTCGTCATGGATACGTCGAAAATGCTCGAGCATATCCGCCTGACTTACAGTCTCTCCGAACGGTGTCGAGACAATGATGGTCTGCACACCGAGGTCTTCGGCATGGTAGGCGAACTTCAGAACCTCGCGTGTGGTCGGTTTCTCAATGCCGGCTATGACTTCACGGCCATCCGCATAACGCAGTGTGTAACGGACCATGTCCAGCCATTGGGTGGCCGAGAGTTTCCAGCCTTCCCCTGAAGTAAGGCAGGGAATGTAGCCCGCGACGCTCGCATGCGTGGTGTCGATCAGGCGAGCAATGCTGCGCTCCGACACACAACCGTCGTCGTCAAGCGGTGTGATCAAGGGGATGTAAATACGCTTTTGCGACATGGCGCCAGTCCTTTTCATTTATGGTTAAAGCTCTTGATCGTTGGTAAAGCGTGTCCAGTGGCTCGGGAAATGCCACAAATTCCGCTTTAAGTAATCGATCGAAATCACCCAGATAGGGTTGCAAGCAAGCCAGCGCCAGAAGCGCCGTATCGTGCGTGAAGATGCGTGTCTGGCGATAGAGGACCTGCGCGGCAAGTAGTGCCGCTGGTGGAGGTAGGTGACGCAGGTCGGGTGTTTCCAGTGCCAGCCTGATTTCCGGATAATCGTAAGGTGCCCGCATGAATCGCATGTCGGAATGCAGACGATCCATGAAAGGATAGTAGGCGTCCTGTACGGCGCGGGTCTGCTCCCAGACCAGGGCATCGCATAGCCCGATTTGCTCAAGGTTCATGAGCGGTTTGGTATTGAAAGCGAAATGGAAAAACGCCAATGAACGTCGACGTATCAGTGGATCACTGCTGTGCATCCCCATAAACGTCGTCGCATCGATAATATAATCCGCGTTTTCAGTCATGATAATTCTCCAGCGCTTCGCTTGCGGCATTCATGGCCTGCTCGAACAGAACGGGGTTTCTGGCCAGTGCGATGCGGATGTAGCGTTGGCCGCGCTCGGGGTTATGCCAATAGAAGAACTTGCCTGGCAGGACGTAGACTTGCCGCTGAAGCAGGTATTCGTGCAGGTCGTCGGCGGAAACCGCCGGGTCTGTAATCTGGAACCAGGCGACGCTGGTTCTCACCATCGGTTCAAGATAAGTCAGTAACCCGCTGTCGAGATAGCGACGGGCACAATCCCGATTTGTATCCAGCACCTCCCGTACGGAGGCGAATCCATCCTGACTGCTGTCGCGAACGTATCGGGTGACTATGTTCAGGATGAACGGAGAAACGTTAAGTAGAACGCTGGTTACGATCTTGTATATCTCATCATTCAGATCGCGGCTGGCCATGATCGTTGCACATTTGGCATCCTGCATCGGCCAGATTTTCCCCGTGTCTTCCATCGCGATATAACGTACGCCCGAATTTTCGAGAATATTGTAAATATCGACTCGCCGCCCTCCGGATGCGACGATAAACGGAGCGAAGCAGAGGTCTAGAATCAGTACCTTGTTGAAATCCTGACAAAACCGGACCACTTCCCTGAAGGCATCACAGCCCTCATTGAAGATGCTGAATCCGGTTGGATTATTGGGGTCGACCAAGATGATGGCATCGAGGTCCAGTGCATGTTGCATGAGGTTGTTATAAACGAATCTGGAATCCTGAAAAAGTGACTCATCCAGGGGAAACATGGGGACTTGCATATGTTCCATAAGATCATGGAGGTTGTCGAAACAGGGCTCTATTAGCCCAACTTGCATACGATTTTTCATTAGGTAGGTGGATGTAATATGCATGCCAATGGACGCAGCATAAACAAGATAGATCTGTTCCTTGCGCTTCAGGGCAGCGTGCTGTCCGTTGAAGCGGTAGAATACGTTGATGAACTCCTGCTCTATCTGGTATTGGGTCAGGCTCTCGGCTCGGTACCATAGGTCCGGAAGGCTACTGATGATTTCCTGTTGACTGGCGCTTTGCGTTTGGTGTGTGTGGGCATCCGCGAGGTTGAAGCGAGTCTTCAGCGCTTCGATCTCGTGTTGAGTAATATCGCCTTTGCCGTTGTCAGAACGTATCGGGCTTTCCGTTAACAGCTCCATCTGTGCGTGCGTCATGGTCTATGTCTCCTCTCTTTACAGTTGTGTTACAGCCGATCCCGTCTCTTGGTGGGGACCAGCGTCGTCGGCGATTAAAAAGTTCGAAGATGGGTGTAAATGGTAGGCCCCTCAAGAAGTTTTTGAGACTGATTTATCGCGTCTTGCTCGGCGTTAATGGCAGGATGAAATATCGCAGCGCCCCGCGAGCTTTTTTAGATATGCTCATGGTTCATTGGATCTCCCGGTGTGCTCCAAATATGAAGATTCAATTTGATCCGCTAATTGTTACTTTTTCTTGTAAGTGGCGCTTATTAGGTTCATTGTCCAAAAGTAAGGTTAAAAATAATTGTGAAGTAGCATGAAATTATTAAGCAGCATTCTTGCGATTGTGTGATTATCAAAATTGTATGACAGTGCACTGAGCGTTTTTGCAAAGCTTCTTTGCAAAAATCTGGAGGGTGCCCGGGGTAGGCCTGTGCGGCATGTGCCGCTGCGAGGCCAGGGTACTTGTCTGTAGAATGGGCAAGGCCATGCTGCGCCATTGTGCAGCGGAACGTTAGGCGACCATCGAGGAACATGCGCTTATGACGCCTGATCATCTGCAGTCCGCGCAGGCGCTGCTGGATTTCATTGACGTCAGCCCCAGCCCCTGGCATGCGGTTGCCGTCATGCGCGCGCGGCTGGAGGCGGAGGGCTTCACGCCACTGGATGAGCGTAGCGTCTGGGCGCTTGAGCCCGGCGGACGTCATTATGTCATCCGCGATGGCTCATCGATCATTGCGTTCATAGTCGGTCAAGGGGTGCTGGCCGAGAACGGTTTCCGGGTGATCGGCGCACACACCGATTCACCGGGGTTTCGGGTCAAGCCTTCCGGTGCCGAGACGCGGGGCCGCCATGCCGGCCTGGGGGTGGAGGTCTACGGCGGCCCTATCGTCGCCACGTTCGCGGATCGTGACCTTACGCTGGCCGGCCGGGTCATGATCAGAAAGGCCGGAGGTGATATCCAGCCCCGGCTTTATCATAATCCGAATCCCCTTTTGCGGTTGCCCAACCCCGCCATCCATCTCAATCGTGCAGTCAATACGGATGGGCTTAAATTTGATGCGCAGGAAGAGTTGCCGCTAATACTCGGAACGCTGCGAGAGGAATTGCCGCCGCGCAGGCAGTTCCTGAACCATTTGGCGGGCGCGCTAGATGTCGAGGCCGATGCCGTCGTTGCCTGGGAGCTGGCCGTTGCCGATACGCAGCGAGGTTCGTTTTTCGGCCTTGATCAGGAGTTCATCGCTGACAGTCAACTGGACAACCTGGCGTCCTGCCATGCGGGCCTGGAGAGTCTTCTGGCTGCCGCGCATGCGAGTGATTTCGGTGGCGTTGCCCTGTGTGCGTTCTTTGATCACGAGGAAATCGGCAGCAGGAGTTTCAAGGGCGCAGAGGGAAGCTTTCTCCCCGATGCTCTGGCACGTATTGCCGAATCGCTTGGTACTCAGGGGGGGGATTATCAACGTGCCCTGGCTGGAAGCCTGGTGATCTCGGCGGACATGGCGCACGCCTTTCACCCCAACTTCGCACGCTATTATGACAGCGCCCACCAGGTGGACCTCAACGGCGGCCCGGTGATCAAGATCAATGCGAATCAGCGCTACGCGACCGATGGCATCGCCGAAGCGGTGTTCGAGACCCTTTGCCGCGAGGTCGAAGTGCCCTGCCAGAAGTACGTTCACCGGAATGATCTGCCCTGCGGCAGTACAATCGGTCCGATTACCGCCGCCAGGATTGGAATTCGTTGCGTCGACGCGGGTAATGCCATGTGGTCCATGCATAGCGTTCGGGAGAGCGCGGGAGCACGTGATCACGCGTTGATGATTAGCGTCATGACGCATTTTCTTCGTCGCCAGAGGTTGCCATTTTAAGCTATGGGTAGATTGAATTCTCTGCTGCGTCTGCTTGCCGATGGCCGGCAGCATTCAGGGCAGACATTGGGGGAATCTCTGGGCGTCAGCCGTGCCGCCGTGTGGAAGCTGGTTGCCAGGCTCCGCGATCTGGGGGTGGATATCCAGTCCGGCGCCGGGGCGGGCTATCATCTGCCCCGACCAGTGATCCTGCTAAATGCCGAAGACATCCATCGCGGGCTGACCGGCGATGCGCGGGGCAGGTTCGATGCGGTAGACGTTGCCCTGACTGTCGGGTCCACCAACCAGGAGCTGCTCGCTATTGCCGACACGGTACATCGGCCGCGGGCGCTGCTTGCGGAGACACAGTCCGCCGGCCGCGGTCGGCGTGGGCGCGAATGGTATTCGCCATTCGGGGCCAGTCTGTACCTGTCAGTGCTTTGGCCTTTTGAAGAACTTGGCCACGGCCTGTCCGGTCTGAGCCTGGTTGCCGGTCTTGCGGTTGCCGATGCCATTGAACGCACCACCGGCATAGCGGCCGGACTGAAATGGCCGAATGACATCGTCTACCAGGATCGAAAACTGGCCGGCATTCTGGTGGAATTGATCGGAGAGCCGCAGGGACCCTGCAAGGTTGTGATTGGTATCGGCATCAACTGCGAGCTTCCGCCAACGGCCGGCGCGGCCATTGACCAACCCTGGGTTGATCTGGCCAGTCTGGGCACATCTTCGCCGGATAGAAGTGCCCTGGCGGCCGCGATCCTGAATCGTTGTTGTGAGATGCTGCCCGAGTTTGCCGACAGCGGTTTTGCGGCTTTTCGCGAGCGCTGGGGAGAACGTGATTCCCTGAAGGGTCGTGAAGTTCGCCTGCTGGCTGGATCGCAGGTCCATGGCGGAACGGTCCATGGCGTCGACGACGGCGGTGCGCTGCTGATGGATGACAGTCACGGCATCGTTAGCTGGGTATCAGGGGAAGTGTCCGTTCGGCTGTCGACATGAAACTGCTAGTGGATATCGGAAACACGCGGGTCAAGTGGTCCTGGTGGGACAATTATCGTATGGACAGGCCCGGGGTCAGCGCGCACGGCGGTGCGTTGCCGGCTGATTTCCGGCGCGCCCTGGCGCAGGGGCCGGCTCCGGATGCCGTACTCGTTAGTAGCGTCGCAGGGCCGGTGCTGAACGACGCGATGCGGGATGCCGTGCGTCATCAGTCGGCGGTCGAGTGCCGGTTCCTGGTCTCTCCCGCATCCGCGTGCGGCGTCCGAAACGCCTATGCCGAACCGGCCACCCTTGGACCGGATCGGTGGGCGGGTCTGGTGGGTGCCTGGACGCAGGGGTTGGCACCGGTGTGTATCGTGGGCTGTGGTACAGCGGTAACGGTGGATGTTCTCGATGCGGATGGCTGTCATCGTGGCGGTGTCATCTTCGCCGGGCTGCAGCTCAGCCGCGACGCGCTGGACCGGGGCACTCACCGGTTGCGGCGGGTAGCCGATGGAGAGTTACCGATTCTGGCCGCCGATACCGCATCGGCGATCCGAACCGGTACCTTGCAGGCATTGACAGGAGCAGTGGATTACCTTATCCGACAGGTGACCGACGAACTGGCATCCTCGCCGGTGGTACTGCTGACCGGTGGCGATGCGGAATTGATAGCGGAAAGGCTCGGACAGCATAGTCCCGTGGTGCAATCTGATCTGGTTTTGCGAGGACTGGCAGCCATGGCCGGGGAGATCTGATGCGATTGCTGTTTGCAGCGCTGCTGCTGTTCAATCTTCTGTTGTTTGCCTGGTTTATGGTCAATCGGAGTGACGTGGCGGATCAACCTCCCCGGCCTGGCCCGGGTTCGCTCGCGCTCCTTGAACAACCCCGTTCCTGGGACGGGCCCTGTTTTCAGAGTCAGCGCCTGATCAGGGAAGCCGATGCCGACACGATTGCGGCGCGCTACGGTGCTCGAGCGCGGATCATGGCCGAAGAGGATCGCCGTTCAATCGGATACTGGGTGTATCTGCCGCCGCGTTCCAGCCTTGAAGACGCACGGCGTGATATGAGTCGCCTTCAGGAGGCTGGTGTATCCGATGTGGCCCTGGTTAGTGAGTCCGGAATGTCCAACGCGGTTTCTTTAGGGGTGTACGGTTCACGGGAGCGTGCTGAGCGGCGGCGCATCTTCATTGAGAATCTCGGCTTCCCGGCGCGCGCGGAGCAGCGCTTTCGAAGCCAGACGCTCTACCGCGTTATACTTGAGGCAGAAGAATCTCCCGATCACTCTGGCGTGGATTGGGAGCAGACGGATTGCCAGCCGGACGGTGTCTGACTTACCATCTCCGCTCTGAATCGCATTATGCTGGCGTAGCTCAGTTGGTAGAGCAGCTGATTTGTAATCAGCAGGTCGCGGGTTCGACTCCTGTCGCCAGCTCCATACTTACGGGGGTCTGTACCGGAGACATGGGTTACAGATTATACCGAAGACATCGGTAACACTT
>JBBDNK010000039.1:0-59070 GCA_040877625.1 Aquisalimonadaceae bacterium | reverse complement strand
CGTAGATACTCCGTTGCCGGTCAAGCAATTTCAGGAGTTTTGTCGCTGAACAAGGCAGCGGTATCGAAGGGAGTGCGGTTCTTGATACAAGCCCACAGGCCGGTCAGGTATTTTCGCATCACGGCACACAGCGCCTGCATGCGTTTTTTGCCGCGGACGACAAGGCGGTCATAGAAGGCCCTGGCGCGCGGCTTGAAAGGCGTAAGGGACAGCCATCCCCTGAAAGCAGCTGTAATTGCCGTGCGGCGTCTCGGAGCGATTTCACCCGGCCCACGGCGGTACCGAAACGGAGATGGGCGAAAGGGGGGTGGGTGTCTCGGGGACTCCCGCGAGATTGTTATCCGGGGCCTGCGGCCACAGGGGGCACGATAAGTATGCTTGTCAAGTTCATTGGAAACCGCTTTTCGCCTGATCTAGCGTCAGTCGGCTTCACCGCAGAGACTCGCCTTGATCTAACAGAGGAGAGGGAGTATGAGGTTTATGCAGTGGCTGAGTGGCCAGAAAGTAATTATTGCTGCGTGATATCGGACGTCGACATGCCTCTCTGGGCTCCTGTTGGGGTGTTTACAACGCTCAGGGACAATATTCCGGATAATTGGATCCTAGCTAAGCTTGGCACCGACCTGAAGTTCATTCAAGGCCCTGAATTTATTGCGCGCGATGAGGATGCATACAGCGCTCTGGTTAGTCTGGAGCCGGACGCTGTAGATCGCTTCTGGCAGCACATAGAAGAAATCGGTAAGTAGCTGACGTTTCCGACAGTATCGCTACCCGTGAGCGAGTATTGGCCAACATTGCGGATAGCCGCACTGTTAACAGCATTAAGGGAGAGCCATCTTCTGGCCATGTCGCGATCCTGCATCTGGCCTCTTCCTCTCCAACGGGCTGCGATTGCTCGGTCAGCTGGGCCTGAGCGGCGACATCACCCCGATCCGGCACCCGGCCGACCGTCGACCGCTTGCCGGAAGTAGTCGCGGGCCTCCTGGTTAGCAGGCCCGTGCGATGCTCGCATCTAGAACACCGGCGCATCCGATCGCTGCGAGGCTATCCGCGTCACTGGTTTGAGGTTCAGCCAGGCACGCAGGGCACGCCGCGCCCGCATAGGCCCGTGTGCCTCCAGGCGGCCCTTCTCCAGGGCTCGGGGGAGCGCCAGATCGCCGCGCCAGATGTAGGTCATGTCCTTGAGGGTGACGCGCAGGAACAGGTCTATTTCAAAGCCGGGGTCTTTCAGACACAGCTCGCACTCGCTGCTGTCATTGACGAACCACCAGTGGCGTTTGCTGACAGGTTGATCCGGCAACTCCAGCCTGACGACATTCCGCTGCGGTCCGAAGGCCGCCGGTGCAACGCTCTGCTCCATGCTCCAGAGCAGCAGCCCCACATCAATCTCGTAGTCTGCAAGCTCCCGTCGTGACCAGCGTTGCCCCCAGCTGCCGAGGGCCGCGATCATCGGCACGAATTCAAGTCCAGCCGGGGTGAGATGGTAGGTCCAGTAGCGTCCGCTCGCCGAACGCCGACGTTCCACGACGCCTTCCGCCTCAAGCTGCTTCAGGCGTCGGCTGAGCAGTGCCGGGGACATTAGCGGCACGCCTTTGCGAAGCTCTGTATACCGCGAGGCGCCCCCCGCCAGATCACGGATGATCAACGGCGTCCAGCGCTCGCAGAAAAGCTCGGCCGCTTTCGCCACGGGGCAGAATTGTCCGTAGGTTTTCATGCCCATCCTCCGCGTCCTTCTTATGCCCATAAAAATAGTACATTTTCTGAACTATTGCGGGTATGCCCGGGGGTGTAACCATCCAATCATCAGGGACGTTTCGATCCAGTTGAGAACAAGGAAAGTCAAACCGGGGGAGGTGAATACCATGCAAGCCGAAAAGACCGACATTGATTACGCGTCCATTACCGAAAGGCAGCAGACGGTCTGGGCGGCCGGTGATTTCCATGAGATCGCCCGGCAGACCATGTCCATGAGCGAGGCGCTGGTCGCGGCGGTCGATCCGCGCGCGGGGCAACGCGTTCTCGATGTGGCCTGCGGTTCGGGGAATGCCGCACTGGTGGCAGCGAGGCGGTATTGTGAGGTCACCGGCATCGATTACGTGCCCGAGTTGATCGAGCACGCCCGAATACGCGCGGAGGCGGAGGCCGTGAGCATCGACTTCCGGGTCGGCGACGCCCAGGTGTTGCCCTTCCCGGACGGCAGTTTCGACGTGGTGCTTTCCGCGATCGGCGTGATGTTCGCGCCGGATCAGGAGCAGGCCGCGAGCGAGTTGCTTCGCGTCTGCCGCCCCGGTGGTAAAATCGCCCTGGCAAGCTGGATGCCGGAGCAGTTCGGGGGAGATTTCTTCGGCGCCCACGCCCGCCATGTGCCACCACCACCCGGGGTCAAGCCGCCCGTTCGGTGGGGCACGGAAACGGGGCTCGAGGAGCTTCTCGGCGGCGGCACCGAGCAGATCCGGAACAGGCGCTATACAACCTATGCGTACTACCACTCGATCGAACACATCATGGAACTGTTCCGGCGCTATTTTGGCCCCACGGTGCTGGCATTCGAGAAGGTGAATCCCGCTGACCGGCAAAGCCTGCATGACGACATTGCGGCCGTCTTCAGGCGCTACAACCGGGCGGAGGACGGTACCGCGGTCATCGCGTACGAGCATCTGCAGACAGTGGCGATCAGATCAGCCGAATGACGGTATCCCATCGCGGCCGCGCGCGGATCGGGCGCGGCCGCGATGGCGAGCGTATGCTGCGCCTGTCGATTCAGCAATGTCATGAGGAGGTCAGGCTATGCAAGGGTACGCTCGGTTGGTCGGAACCTGGAGTTTGATGGTTCTGGTGGTTCTGTTGTTGCTGGTGCCCGCGCACGCCGATGCCGCTTCGGCGCGGGAGATCGACGCTGGGGTGGATACCACGCTGGAGCGGTTCAATACGGAGGTGCAGGGCGCGTCGGAGTTTCTGGCCAGTGCCCAGGGCGTGCTGGTTTTCCCCAGAGTAATCAAGGCAGGCCTTGGTGTCGGCGGCGAGTATGGAGAGGGCGCGCTTCGCATCGATGGGGAGACGGTCGACTACTACAGCACGGCGGCTGCCTCCATTGGCTTTCAGATGGGCGCTCAGGCCAAGTCAGTGATACTGGTTTTCATGACCCGGGAGGCCCTGGCGGACTTCCGGGCCAGTGATGGCTGGAAGGTGGGTGTTGACGGTTCCGTCGCGCTGGTTGACGTAGGCGCCGGCCGGTCGCTGGATACAAACACCATCCGGGATCCCGTCGTCGGGTTTGTCTTCGGCCAGAAGGGGCTGATGTTCAACGTGACCCTCGAGGGTTCACGGCTCACCAAACTGAACAAGTAATGTTTTCCCCGCCCGGCGCCTGACCCGGTCAGGCGCCGGGCGACCGGCCGAGCTGGAGATTCCGACCCATGCGCGCTGAACTGATTGACTCCCGAGCCTGGCCCCTGGTGGCGGCGCTGGTGCTTGCCGGCCTGCTGATCTGGGCCCTGCAGCCGATACTCACGCCGTTTCTGGTGGCGGCTCTTCTGGCCTATCTGGGCGACCCTCTGGCCGACCGCCTGGAACGACTTGGCATCGGCCGTACGCTGGCGGTCGTCATCGTCTTCACATTGTTTTTGCTCCTCGCACTGATTGCGGTGCTGCTTCTGCTGCCGGTGCTGGGCCGTCAGGTGGATTACCTTCAGCAGCGTTTCCCGCACTTTATCGAGTGGCTCCAGCAGAGCCTGATGCCCTGGCTGGAGGCTCGCTTCGGAGTCGATCTGCCGCGCTTTGACGTGGCCAGCCTGCGCGAGGCCGTGTCCAGCCACTGGCAGTCGACCGGCAACGTGGTTGCCGTGGTCCTGGAGCGCGTTACCCAGTCCGGCCTGGTCATGCTCGGGCTGGTGATGAACCTGGCGCTGATTCCGGTGGTAACGTTTTATCTGCTGCGTGACTGGGACCGAATCATTTTCCGCATCAGGGAGCTGCTGCCCCGGCGCATGGAGCCGGTGGTGAGCCAACTGGCCGGCGAGTGCAATGATGTCGTTGCCGCGTTCCTGCGCGGCCAGTTGCTGGTGATGCTGGCTCTGGGCCTCGTGTATACGGCCGGTCTGGCATTGGTGGGCCTGGAGCTGGCGCTGCTTATCGGCATGCTGGCGGGGTTGGCCAGCATTGTGCCGTATCTGGGAGTAATCGTCGGTGTCGGCAGTGCAGCGCTGGCGGTGCTGTTCCAGTTTTCCGATCCCTGGGTTCCGCTTGCCCTGGTCGGGCTGGTGTTTGTTGTCGGCCAGGTGTTGGAGAGTGTGGTCCTCACACCTGTGCTGGTCGGTGATCGCATCGGTCTGCATCCGGTGGCGGTGATATTCGCCGTGCTTGCCGGTGGCCAGTTGTTCGGCTTCACCGGCGTGTTGCTGGCATTGCCCGTGTCGGCGGTCATCGCCGTGCTGCTGCGCCATGCCGACCGGCGCTACCGCGACAGCCGTTTATACGGCAAGGCCACGGAGCCTGAGGCGACCCCGCCAACCACCGATCAACCGTGACCCGGCCGCCGGGCAAGTCCCAGAGTTGTGTCCTGCTTCTCAGAAAACGCGCCCGCCGTGCGTAATGGTTTGGGGAAGAGAGCCGATTTGCAGGTTCTTGTCCCCGAATACAAGCGCGAGGAGGGTGGTGGTGGGACAACGTCGATTGCTGGATGGGCACTACGCATCACTTGAAGACGCGATGATGGACTGGCAACGCATGACCCCGGTCGGGCCCCAGCTCCGCCATCCTGCCTGTCTGAAAATTGCCAGCAGCTTTACGGGACATTGCCGCGGGTGCGGTGAGGAGATCGCGGACAGGGATCTGCGTGGTCGCGTGGAGGTGCGTTCGTCGACGTCGCTGTCGCTGTTCGCGCTTGGAGTCTGCCTGGAATGTCGCTGTATCACGCCGTTTGAATACATCCTCCTTGCGCGTGACGGCCATCTGGTTGTGGAATCCGCCCGGTGCACGGACGATGAGGCTGCGGAAGAACAATACGAACCCGGCATGCGGGAATTGCTGGCAAATCTGCAACGCCTGACGGGAAGTAGCTGACGCAACATCAGCCAGGGCAGTGTACCGCCGCAATACCTCGGTGCCCGTCGTGGCTCCAGTTTTCTGTCTTCACCTTTACCCGTAAAGCTGCGCCGGCAGCCAGAGCCCGATGGCGGGGAAGGTGTAGAGCAGCACAAGTGCCAGTATCTGGATAGCAAGAAACGGCAGCATCCCGCGGAAGATATGGTTAAGCGTGATGCCCGGCGGCGCCACGCCGCGCAGGTAGAAGGCGGCCATGGCAACCGGCGGCGTCAGGAACGCCGTCTGCAGGTTGATGGCCACAAGCAGCCCGAAAAACAGCGGGTTGATGCCGAAGTGATCAAGCAGCGGCACGAAGATGGGGATGAAGATCACGATGATCTGCGCCCAGTCCATCGGCCACCCCAGTACAAAGATGATGAGCTGGGCAAGAATCATGAACTCCAGCGGAGACAAGTCGAGGGAAAACACCCAGCCCTCGATAAGCGCCTGGCCACCGAGCAGGGCGAATACGGAAGAAAAAATACCCGCGCCGATGAATAGCCACCCCACCATCGCCGTGGTCTTGATGGTCAGTGCGAGCGAATCTCTCATCATGAAGAAATTAAGCCTGCGATAAGCGGCTGCCAGGGCAATGCCGCCCAGGGAGCCTATTGCCGCGGCTTCGGTCGGGGTGGCCAGGCCGAAGACAATGGAGCCGAGCACGGCGGTGATGAGTGCTGCCAGTGGAAAGCACGAACCAAGCAGCATTTTCAGTATTTCGAACCGGGCCACGGTGAACCAGGCGTAGGCCGCCATCAGCAGCGCACCGAGCGCCGCGCTGATTATCCAGAATGCTGACGCGCTTGCGCCCGCGGCCGCGGGTTCGGCCGCATCCGTGGGGGCCACCACCCATTGAAATATCAGTTGCCCAAGTAACAGATAGGCAAGTAACGGCAGCGTCGCCAGCGCCAGGTACATTGTCAGCGTCGAGAGCGGCACGTTGGTATTGCGGCGGCCCTTGAGTGCACGGATCAAGGCCGGAAGTGCACGGGTGTCGCCATTCCAGCCAAGTCTGGTCGCATAGGCGGGAACCGGCACCTTTCGTTGCTCCATCGTCAGGGGCGGAGCGAGCGATGGCTTCAATTTGGCGGCGATGATCACGTACGCCACATACAGGCCGGTCAGCATCAGGCCGGGCAGGATGGCACCGGCGTAGAGCTGTACCACCGATACCCCGGCGGTGGCGCCGTAGACGATCAGCATGACCGAAGGCGGGATCAGAATCCCCAGGCAACCGCCGGCGGTCACTACCCCGCAGGCGAGTTTGGCGTCGTAACCGGCCTTTAGCATCACGGGCAGTGCCAGCAGTCCCATGACGGCAACCACGGCCCCGATGATGCCAGTGGCGGTTGCAAACAGCGCGCAGGTGACCAGGGTCACCACCGCCAGGGCGCCGGGCAGGCGTGCCATGGCCAGATGCAAGGAGGAAAAAAGCCGCTCGATGAGATTGGCGCGCTCCACCAGATAACCCATGAAGATGAACAGCGGAATCGCCACCAGCACATCGTCGGTGACGATGGCGTAAGTGCGCTGCACCACGAGGTTGGTGAGGATATGGAAATCCCCACGGAATGCGTACAGGCCGAACAGCACGCCCATGCCCATCATCGTGAAAGCCGCGGGAAAGCCGATAAGAATAGCGGAGACCACCAGCGCCAGCATCATCAGGCCCACGTGGCCGTCGTTTGTGTCCGGTGTGGCGACGAACACTAGAAAAACCGCCGCAAATACTGTCAGAAGCAGACCAATTCCGAACCGTACAGCGAAGCTCATGGGCTCACCCGTGTTTCAGACGACGAACTGCCAAGCACTTCGGCCCGCAGTCTTTCGATATCCACCGGCTTGGGATCGAGCACCCGATCCGGCCAGGTTCCGGTAACCAGGCAGATACCGGCGCGGATCATTTCGGCCAGCCCTTGAGCGACCAGCAGGGCGCCCGCCACTGGGATGACCATCTTCAGCGGGTAGATGGGCGGGCCGTCCGGCGTCAGCGACGAGCTTTCCCGAATCGCCCACGATTCAGCGGCAAACCAGTATCCCGCCACCAGCAGCGCAATGACGCCGGGCACGAAAAACAGCAGGTAAAGTGAGAGGTCGACACTCGCCTGCATGCGCGGTGGGAATGCTGAATACAGAAGATCACCGCGCACGTGGGAGTCCGTGGCAAGCGCATAGGCTCCGGACAGCAGCAGTACTGCCCCGAACAGCATGTAACTGGTATCGAATACCCAGTCATGCGGCCACCCGAACACATAGCGGGAAACGACCTCGAAGGAAATGATCAGGGTCAGAACCAGAATCAGCCAGGAAGACGTCCGTCCGGCGAACGTACTGACCGCGTCAATAAACCTGATAAAACGCATCAGGACTGAAAGCGCGCCGGAGGAAGATGAGTGATTGCGCATGATGTTCTCCAGGCCCGATCCCGGGTGCGGTCACGCCCCGGGATCGGGAAGGCGGATCAGCCACCAGGGCCCTTTCCGAAATAATGGGTATAGGCGTCGGTCTTGCTGGGAGACACTTCGTTCTGCCAGTAAACGACCCGCCTTGCCCAGTCCATCTGCGATTTCACGACCTTGGCGAACAACGGATTCTCCGCCGAGTGTTTCTCGATCACCGCATTCCAGGCCTGGAGCTGGGCGTCGAGTATGGGTTGCGGTGTCCGGTAGGTTGTTACGCCCTGATCTTTCTGCAGTTCGATGTAGTCCTGGGACATGCGGTGCATGTTCTTCCAGTGCATGTCGGCGCTGGCGGCGTGGGCGGCATGCTTGAGAATCAGCTTCAGCTCATCGGACAAGGCGTCATAGCGCCGGCGATTGATCATGACCTCACAGACATTGTTGGCCATGTGGTAACTGTGCTGTATGTAGAACTTGGCGACGTCGGGAAAACCCATGGTGCGGTCGTCCGTGGCGCTGGCGAACTCTGCCGCATCCAGCAACCCGCGATCGAGAGCGGGGATGATATCCGCCGGTGCCATCTGTACCGGCGACAGGCCCAGTTCCCGGAACATGTCAACGGCCAGGCCGGCGGTGCGGAACCGCAGGCCCTTCATATCGCTGAGCTCCTTGATTTCGTGCTTGAACCAGCCCATCGGCTCCGGCGGAACCGGGCCGAGCAGAAAACTCTCGACATTGATGCGTGCGGCCTGCTGGATTTCCCGATACAGGTCCATGCCGCCGCCGTATTCGATCCAGCCCAGCATCTCGTTTCCGGTCATGCCAAAGTCCGGCCCCGCGCCATAGAGCCCGAAGGCCGAGTTCTTGCCGAACCAGAACCCGGGTAGCCCGTGGCCGCCGTCGAGCACGCCCTGGTTGGAGGCGTCGATGATCTGCAGGCCCGGCACGACCGATCCCGCTGACATCATGGAGATCTTCAGCCTGCCGTTGGTGAGCTCTTCGACTTTCTTTGTCCAGTCAACGGCACATTCCTGGTAGAGGAACCGGGATGGCCAGGTACTCTGGAATCGCCAGGAAATCACGCTTTGCGAGGTGACGATCGCGGGAAATCCAAGCGCCGTCGCACCGGCGGCCGCTGATGCTGCCGCGGCGGTGCCAAGAAAGTTCCGACGGGAAACCTTGGTGTTGTCGTCCTTGCTCTCGCTGGCGCTCTCGGCGGAGCCTATCAGGTTGTTATCGGACATTATTATTCTCCTCCAGACCTAGATCAGATGGGCCATGGTTCACAGCTGTTTATTCGGAAAGTCGCCGGGCAGGCGGAATTCTCCAAGGCACAGGGCAATGCCCGGACGTCAGAGAATGCTATTGCAGGGCCATGAACCTGGCTCATCGTGTGCTCCCCTTGATTGTTTTAATATGAGTAGGGGTTACGGGAAACCAGCATTGCCTGTAGGGATACGTTTGTCAACGTCAGGTAAACAAGAAAACTGCCCGGGGTGGGGGCGTAGTTCTGCAAGGGGTGGGGCGTCGGTGTTCGGGGGAGCACGCGAACAGCCCGCGCGAGTGCGGGCTGTTTTCTCCGGTGTTACTCCGTGGAGAAAGGCCGGACGTCAGCCGTTTTCCACACCGAATCCGGCGGTGTCGGCAAACACATTGGGTTTGCGATAGATGGCCAGTAGCACCGCGCCTTCATCACTATGCGTTTCATGGAAGGACCCTGGCTGCCGCCAGACGTATTCACCGGCGCGGCATATACCATCGTGATCGTAGAACGAGCCCTCGAGCACGAAGCTCTGCTCGATCTCCGGGTGCTGATGGAACGGCAGCCGCGCGCCCGGCTCCCACTTGAGCAGGCACGTCAGCTCGCCCTTGTCCGGGTTCTCGTAGAGCACCTTGATGGAGATGCCTGGAAACTGGCTGGGTTTCCAGTCCATGTCCTGCGGTCGGACATAGATGGAGCCGCCGATCGTTGGGCCCTGGTTCTCGAAATTCGGGTTACTCATTGTACCTCCTGGCGTGGAGACGGAAGCCCCAGCGGGAATATCTTGTGCGGCTGCCTTTTGTCAAAGTTGCCTGTCTGGCAACTTTTTTGCAGACTAGTTGCCCTTGAGGTTGTTGTCAACCGCTGCGCCCGTGCAGGGTGTCAGGCCAGCGGTTCATCAAAGATCAATCTCGACATCGGAAGCCGGCACTGCCGAGCACAGCAGAATGGTGCCGTTCACTTGTGGCGCGCTGACGGGGCGCAGGTAGGCGCCGCGTCCGGACGTCAGCGGGCGGCGACAGGTTCCACACATTCCCGTACGGCAGGAGAACCGGGCGTCGATTCCGGCCGTACGGGCAAGATCCAGCAAGGTGCCGTCGTCGGGCTGCCAGAGTACGGTCACGTCGGATTGCGCGAAATGAACTCGGCGCGGCACCGGAAGGGCGGCAGAGGCGATGGTTTCATTGCCCGCTTCCGGTGAATCCCCGATACCGAAGGACTCAACATGAATCTGTCCCGATGTGATGCCGAGGTTGCGAAGGCCTGAGTACAGCATGTTCAGAAATCCGTCGGGCCCGCAGAGATAAAAGTCGTATCCGTCGAAGGGCAGGTTGTCCCGAAGCGTCTCCAGGGTGATTCGGCCGTGTGTGTCGTAGTCGCGACCCACCAGGTCGCTGCTGCCGGGGCGGCTGAAGCAGGTATGCCAGTGGGCTCTGCCCAGGCGTGGTCTCAACTCCGCCAGTTCATCACCGAACAGCCGGGTTTCGCCATCAGGGGCGCCGTGAAAAAACCAGACCGGGTGATCGGGCACGCGCGCTGCGATCTCCTGCAGCATCGCCATCATCGGTGTAATGCCGATGCCCGCGCTCAGCAGAACCAGCGGCCGCTCCAGCTTCGCGGGGAGGGTGAACGTGCCGGCAGGAGGGGAGATGTACAGCGTTTTCCCGGGTTCCACGTGGTCGTTCAGGCGCCGGGAAAAAGCCTCCGGATTTGCGTCCTCCGGATCGTACCCGTGCTTTACCGTGATCCGGTAATGCCGGGGCAGGCTCGAGAATGCGGACAACGAATAGAAGCGGAAATCTTCCGTGCGATGTTCCTCCGGCCCCGAAACGGCAAGCGCCAGATGCTGGCCTGCGAGGAACGGAAGTAGTGGCTGCCGGGAAGCGCTTTCAAGGTAATAGGAGGTGGCGCCGTCGGCTTCGGCGACCTTTTTCGTTACGCGGACTTCGCGCTCCGGCGGTGCGGCTACCGGTCGGGTCGTCAGGCGGGCCAGCGCCGGCGCGTAATGCAACAGGGTGCGTTCGGCACCGAACGGGTTGGCGGTGAATGTTGCCTGGTCGACACGAAGCTGCACGCCTCTGCCAGTACCGGTGCGTGTTTCCAGTTCGCCGTTGTTCCAGAGAATCTCCGCCTTGCCGCGGATGTGCAGGGCGCGGGCGCCGTCCGCGGATAGCGCGAGCAAAGCGCAACGCGGATCGAGCATCAGGTTACCCAAGGTGCTGAAATAATTGCTTCCTTCAAACTCCGGCCAGGTAATCGTGGAGAGGGTCGTTGCCAGAGCGAAGCCCGGCAGTCCGCCGCGGTGAGAGAGGTCCAGGCCGTGCGTGTCCTTCTTTTCCGGCTCGGGATGGCGGGATGCGACGATCAGCGTATCGACTGTTTCCAGGAACGCTATCATCGATGGTGTCAGGGCTGATTGCGCATCGTCCCGTACAGGCGGTTGGGTGGCCGGTCGGGTTTGGCGGTTGTCTCGACGATGTGCGTATCTCGCTGCCTTCGAGAAGAGCTGGGTGATTCGCAACTCTGCCCGCTTGGTGCTTGCGTCGGTAGCCCAGCCATTGAAGCGGACAACGGTGCCGGAGGGCGAGTCGAGGAACAGGAGCGCCAGTGGCGTACCGGTTTGGAGCTGCAACTGGTCGACGGTGGTGTCGGTCATGGCCCAATCGATGGCGACGCCGTCCGACGAGTTACTGCAAAGGAACCCCGGCTTTCCGGTTAGCTGCATGCAGCGGGGATAACCGTCGGCATCGAGCGCAGTGATGAAGACAACGGTTTGCCGCAACAGCAGCAGCTCCGTGTCCGGATCGATCGCTGTGCGAATGGCATGCGCGCCGCTGGATTCGATCTGGCTCCGCGCGCCAACGCGGAGTTGCAGCATGTGTTCGCCAGCGTGGAATAGGGAGTTGGGCGCGGCCATGCGGATGCCTAGTGTCTGTTTTGTGAGTGGGCGACGGCGAACGCGCGGTGTTTCCGTCTTCGGGTGGCGTGAATTGGCGTGCGGCGAGCCGTCGTGCCAACTCAATATTTCATATAGGGAAACCTTGGTCAACTTTTGACGAAGATCGCAGTTGGTGCGGCTCCCGGTGTACCGCGGAATGTTATGTTGTTCAGAAAAATATCGAATGGACAGCAACTTGTGTTGGAATATCGATAATTAAATTGGCAATCCATCCCTTTTCGATAGCGTCGGCCTCGCATCGTACGGCCGCCTGAAAGTTGACTGTATGCAAGAAATAAGGGTATTTTTCAAGGAAACCTGATGACTAAATTAACCTTTCTGTAGCCGGTTGAATTTCAGGGCTCAGGGATATTGAAGGAATTTATGGTGAAAGAGGACAGCGCAGCGCCGTCAGAAGCATCCGTCCACTCATTGCCTGGGCAATCCAGAGGGCAGGCCGGCGTTGATCTGGATCTCGGCAGACGCCTTCGCACAATTCGCAAGAGCCAGCGGCTGACGCTGGACGTGCTTGCCGAGAAAACGGGTTTCACCAAGGGGTATCTGTCGAAGATAGAGAGGGGACACAAGGTGCCCCCCATCGCTTCACTCATCAATATTTCCCATGCCCTCGGGACGGACATCTCCGATCTGCTGCAGCAGGCGAAGGATGGGGACGCGCTCGGCGACGTCCGCATCTCCATTGTGCGATCAAATGAAAGGCAGGTTGAGCTAAGGGGCGGGTCGTCATTCGGGTACGATTACCAGGCGCTGGCCCACAAGATGAAGCCCAAGCACATGGAGCCGTTCCTGTTCACCTTCCCGGCACAGATGCTGCAGGAGGTGTACTTCGAACATGAGGGCGAGGAGATGATCTTCGTCCTCAGCGGCAAGGTTGAATTTGAAGCTGGTGGCGAGCGCACCACGCTTTACCCCGGCGACTGCATCTACTTCGACTCCTCGCTTCCCCATCGCGGCTGTGGCGTCAATGGTGAAGCCAAGGCGCTTGTGGTGCTCTACAGCGCCGAGAGCCGTTAATCGCTCTCCCGTTTCCTCGCCGAATCCACCTACGGACTACAGGCTCCTAAGCTGCCTGGTGACGGTTCAGGTATTCCTCATAGGTGCCGCCGTAGTCCACCAGACCGCGGGGAGTCAGTTCAATGACCCGGGTCGCCAGAGATGAGACGAATTCCCGGTCGTGGCTGGCGAAGATCAGCGTGCCGGGGTAGTTCTCCAGCGCCAGGTTCAGGGCCTCGATGGATTCCATGTCCAGGTGGTTGGTGGGCTCGTCGAGCACCATGATGTTGGGCCTTTGCATGAGCAGCTTGCCGAACAGCATGCGGCCCTGTTCGCCGCCGGAGAGCACCGGCACCTTTTTCTTGAAGTCGTCGCCGGAGAACAGCAGCCGTCCCAGGGTGGCGCGCACGATCTGGTCGTCGCCCTGGCTGTCCACCCACTGGTTCATCCAGTCGAACACGGTCAGGTCCATGTCGAAGGCGTCGGCGTGATCCTGCGCGAAGTAGCCGACGTTGGCGTTCTCGGACCACTTCACCCGCCCACTATCCGGGGTGAGTTCACCGACCAATGTGCGTAGCAGGGTGGTCTTGCCGATGCCGTTGGGGCCGATCACGGCTATGCGTTCGCCGACTTCCACCATCAGGTCCAGCCCGCTGAACAGGGCGGGGCCGTCGTAGCTTTTGGAGAGCGCGTTCACTTCAAGCGCCAGACGATAGAGCTTTTTGTCCTGATCGAAGCGGATGTAGGGGCTCTGCCTGCTGGAGGGCTTGATGTCGGTGAGTTCGATCTTGTCGATCTGCCGCGCCCGCGAGGTGGCCTGCTTGGCCTTGGAGGCGTTGGCGGAGAAGCGGCTGACGAACGCCTGAAGCTCGGCGATCTGCGCCTTCTTCTTGGCGTTGTCGGCCTGCAGGCGCTCGCGCGCGGCGGTTGAGGCGCGCATGTAGTCGTCGTAATTGCCGGGGTAGACCTTGATATCGCCATAGTCCACGTCGGCCATGTGCGTGCACACGCTGTTCAGGAAGTGGCGGTCATGGGAGATGATCACCATGGTGCTGTTGCGCTGGTTGAGGATGTCTTCCAGCCAGCGGATGGTGTGAATGTCCAGGTTGTTGGTGGGCTCGTCGAGCAGCAGAATGTCCGGGTCGTAGAACAGTGCCTGGGCGAGCAGCACGCGCAGCTTGAAGCCGGGGGCAATCTCGCGCATGGGCACGAAGTGCTGCGCGGTGGGGATGTCCAGGCCGAGCAGCAGTTCGCCGGCGCGGGATTCCGCGGTATAGCCGTCCAGTTCAGCGAACTCGGTTTCGAGTTCGGCGACCTTCATGCCGTCTTCTTCGCTCATCTCCGCCAGGGAGTAGATGCGGTCGCGTTCCCGTTTGACACGCCACAGCTCCGGGTGGCCCATGAGCACGGTGTCCGTCACCGTGTAGTCCTCGTAGGCAAACTGATCCTGGCGCAGCTTGCCAAGCCGCAGCCCCTCGCCGATGGAAACCGAACCGGAGGTGGGCTCAAGGTCGCCGCCGAGTATTTTCATGAACGTCGATTTGCCGCAGCCGTTGGCGCCGATGAGGCCGTAGCGGTTGCCATCGGAGAATTTCAGCGAGACGTTTTCAAACAACGGCGCGCCACCGAACTGCATGGTGATATTGGCGGACTGGATCACTGGGACTTCCTGGGTGTGCTGGTGAATGCGTCTGTCTGTCAGAGACAAGGCGCGGATTCTACACGTTATTGCAGCGCATCACTAACCCGAATAAGCAGTTTTTTATGCGGAATTCCTGGCGTTGGCTTTCGCCGCGGCCTCGAGTAGCGCGGCGTTCTCCGCTTCCAGTTCCGCAAGGCGGCCCTGGATGGCCCGGAGATTGTCTTTCAGTGTGGAGACTTCGTCCGCGGACAGACTCTGGGTGATGACGTCTTCATAGTGTGCGGCCTGGGGCATCAGTTCTTCGGCCAGTTCCGTGCCCTTGGGGGTGAGGTTGATGCGCACGGTGCGCTCGTCGCTGGGCAGACGGTCCCGGGAGATAAGGCCCATCTGCTTCATGGTGCCAACCAGGCGGGACAAGGTGGAGATTTCTATGCTGGTCATTTCGCCGAGGTCACTCAGGCGCTGATCGCGGCGTTCCGAGAGTGCCGCCAGTACGCGGTACATCTGCAGCGTGATGCCGTAGGGGGTCAGCCGCTTCGAGAATAGCTCGCCCATGCGGACACCGACTCTGTTCAGCATATAAGGCAGCGATGTCGTCAGTCGGTACATGCCGTTGAACCTCCCTGGGTTCGCTAGTGGCTCCATGCTGGCGGCGAGTATAACGTGGCCGGCAAGATAGTTGTAATAGAAATAGTTGGATTGACAAATATCTCATATGCAAATAGGTTGGAGGTCAAGTCCGGGAGTCCACGCCGAGACGTGATTGCCGCCAGGCATCAAATAATCAAGAGAGGATTCACCAATGAAAGGCAAAATTGGCCTGGAAGAGCATTTCGCCATCGAAGACACGCTGATGGACTCCGCCGGCTTTGTGCCGGAAGATCATTGGCCGGAGTTGAAAAGCCGCCTGCTTGATATCCAGGACAAGCGGCTTCGGCTGATGGATGCCCATGGCATGGAAATGATGCTGCTGTCGCTGAACGCCCCTGCCGTGCAGGCGATCCCCGATCCGGGGCGTGCCGACGAGATTGCCCGGCGCGCCAATGATTTTCTCGCCGAGCAGGTGCAGAAGCGGCCCGACCGTTTCCAGGGCCTGGCCGCGCTGCCGTTGCAGGACCCGGACCTCGCCAGCCGCGAGCTGGAGCGCTGCGTGCGGGATCTCTCCTTCAAGGGCGCCCTGGTCAACGGCTTCTCCCAGGTCGGCGGCGCCGATACCAGCGCCTACTACGATCAGCCCGAGTACTGGCCGTTCTGGAGTACTGTCGAGCAACTTGACGTGCCTTTCTATCTGCACCCCCGCAACCCGTTGCCGGCGGACTCACGTATCTACGACGGGCATCGCTGGCTGCTGGGGCCGACCTGGGCGTTCGGTCAGGAGACGGCGGTACACGCGCTGCGCCTGATGGGCAGCGGGTTGTTCGACGAGTACCCGAAGCTGAAGGTGGTTCTCGGCCATATGGGCGAGGGGCTGCCGTACAGTATGTGGCGGGTCGATAACCGCAATGCGTGGGTCGATGCGCCGCCGCTGTATCCGGCAAAAAGGACCATCGGCGAGTACTTCCAGGAGAATTTCTATCTGACAACGTCGGGCAACTTCCGCACCCAGACGCTGATCGATGCGATCCTGGAGATCGGAGCGGACCGCATTCTGTTCTCCACCGACTGGCCGTTCGAGAACATCGACCATGCGGCGGACTGGTTCGACGCCAGCAGCATCAGTGAGGCGGACCGCATCAAGATCGGCCGATCCAACGCCATCCAGTTGTTTGGCCTGGATCTGGCCTAGGCACGTTTGAGCGACCGACGCGAGGCCGAGCTTATGGAACTCTTTTCCGAAGAGAACGCCACCGCAGTGGTGCAGGCACGTCACCAGGGTTGTACCGACGAGCGCCTCAAACAGATCATGGACGTGGTGATCAGGCATCTGCACGCCGCGGTGAAGGAACTGGAGCTGACACCGCAGGAATGGGAGCAGGCGATCGGCTTTCTCACCGGTACCGGGCACCTGTGCTCGGATACCCGGCAGGAATTCATTCTGCTCTCCGACACGCTCGGCGTGTCCATGCTGGTGGATGCCATCAATCATCGGCGCGGCGGCCCGGCCACCGAGAACACGGTGCTGGGGCCGTTCCATCGCAAGGGCGTGGAGCTGCTGCCGATGGGGGCGTCCATTGTCCGTAGCGGTGAGCTGGATCCGCCGCTGTTCGTCTCCGGTAAGGTGACGGATACCAACGGCAAACCCATTGAGGGTGCGACCCTCGATGTCTGGCAGGCATCGCCCGACGGTCTCTACGATGTGCAGGATCCCAACCAGGCGCCCTTCAATCTGCGTGGCCTGTTCCAGACCGGTGCCGACGGCCGGTTCTGGTTCCGCTCCGCGAAGCCGGCGCCGTACCCGATCCCGTACGATGGTACGGTGGGCAAGATGCTCGAGCGGCTCGGCCGCCACCCGTACCGGCCTGCACATATCCATTTCATCGTCGCCGCTCCCGGCTTTGAGACTGTGACCACACACTTGTTCGTGGCGGGTGATCCGTACCTGGATTCGGACGCCGTATTCGGCGTCAAGGAAAGCCTGGTTGTCGAGTTCCATCACCGCGACGACCCCGAGGCGGCCCGCAAAGTGGATCTGCCGTCGCCGTTCTGGGAGGCCGCGCACGACTTCGTGCTGGTGCCGGCCCGAGGGGGGCGTGATGCGTGAGTTCACTTATGTCGGCCAGCCGACGCATGTCGTCTTCGGCTCCGGCACGGTCAAACTGGTTGCCGACCAGATCCGGGCACTGGGTGCACGGCGGGCTCTGGTGCTGTCCACGCGCGGCCATGAACCACAGGCACGGGAGCTTGCCGCCAGTCTGGGCGAGCTGGCCGTGGATGTGTTTCCGGGCGCGGTCATGCACACGCCGGTCACCGTGACCGAACAGGCGGTCGAGGTGCTGCGCCGCACGAACGCCGATTGCGTGGTCGCGCTCGGCGGCGGCTCCACCATCGGGCTGGGCAAGGCCATCGCCGTGCGTACCGATGTGCCGCAGGTGGCGGTGCCGACCACCTATGCCGGCTCCGAGATGACCGATATTCTCGGTGAGACGCGGGACGGCGCCAAAGCCACGCAGCGGGGGCCGGCCATTCTGCCCGAGCGGGTGGTCTACGATGTCGATCTCACCCTGTCTCTGCCCGCGAGCCTGTCGGTTACCTCCGGCCTCAATGCCATGGCCCATGCCGTGGAGGCGCTCTATGCCGCGGACACCAACCCCATGATCGCACTGATGGCCGAGGAGGGTGTCCGTGCGTTCGCCGCCAGCCTGCCTGCAATCGTCACCGATCCGGCGGACCGCGATGCCCGTTCGGACGCCTTTTACGGCGCCTGGCTATGCGGTCTGTGTCTGGGCTCGGTGAGCATGGCACTCCACCACAAGCTCTGCCACACGCTCGGCGGCATGTTCAACCTGCCGCATGCGGAAACGCATGCGATTCTGCTGCCGCATGCCATGGCTTACAACGCATCGGCCGCACCCGAGGCCATGCGCCGCATGGCCCGTGCCCTTGGAGCCGACGACGCGGTGGTCGGGCTGACTGATCTGGTGATCCGGCTGAATGCGCCGCGCGCACTGCGCGATCTGGATATGCCGAGAGACGGTATCGACGCTGCCGTGGCGGCGGCACTGAAGAGCCCTTATAAGAACCCGCGACCGCTGCAGGAAGCGCCGCTGCGCGAACTGATCGCGCGGGCCTGGGAAGGCGCTCCTCCTGCCGATACCGAGGTTGACCGGCCTTGAATCCGACCGTCGTGCTGCAGCGTGCCTTGCTGCCGGCGCTCCAGCTTCTGCTGGTGGCCGGCGCGCTTGCCTGGGCCATGAATGTCCCAGGCCGGCTGGGCATGAATCTGTACACCGAGCAGCTTCTGTTCGTGGCGCTCGGCCTGGCGCTGGCGATCACCTTCCTCGTCGTCCGCCGCAAACGGGGTCAGAGTGGCTCACCGCCCTGGTTCGATCAGCTTCTGGCGCTGCTTGCCCTGGGTAGCTGCGGTTATCTGGCGCTGGACTATCCGGACCTGATACACGAGGTTATCTACCGACCGCTGTACGGTGTGGTCCTCGCCGGGGTCCTGGTCGGTCTGGTGCTCGAGGCGGTGCGGCGTACCGCCGGCATGGTGTTGCTGATCGTGGTGGCGGTGTTTTTCATCTATGCCATGTTCGGCGACCGGCTGCCAGCCGAGTTCGCGACCCGACCGGTGGATTTCGACCGCTTGATGGTCTATCTCGGCCTCGATACCAGCGGCATCATCGGTTCGCCGTTGACCGTGGCGGTGACGGTCATCATTCCATTCCTGCTGCTGGGTGAGCTGCTTTCGCGCAACGGCGGTTCGGATTTCTTTACTTCCCTGTCCATGGCGGTGATCGGTCGGCATCGTGGCGGCGCGGCCAAGATCGCCGTGGTCGGCTCGACGTTATTCGGCTCCATTTCCGGTAGCGCGGTGGCCAATGTCGCCGGCACCGGCGTGGTCACCATTCCACTGATGAAGCGCAGCGGCTTTCCCGGGCGGCTGGCCGGCGGCGTCGAGGCAGTGGCGTCCACCGGTGGGCAGCTGATGCCGCCGGTGATGGGTGCCGCGGCGTTCCTGATGGCCGAGTTCCTGGAGGTTTCGTACGCCACGGTGATGATGGCGGCGATCATACCGGCGCTACTTTATTACGTTGCGTTGTTTTTCCAGGTGGACCTGCTGGCCGCACGCCTTGGGCTGCAGCCGGTACCGGCAGACCGTATCCCCGACACGCTGAAGGTGCTGCGCGAGGGCTGGTATTTTCCGTTGCCCTTCGCGGTGCTGCTGTTCGGGTTGCTGGGGCTAAACATGCGCCCGGAGCTTGCCGTGCTGCTCGGCGTTGTAACGCTGGTAATCTGCTCGATGGCGTTCGGTTACCAGGGCCGCCGCCTCAGCTTGCGCATGCTGCTGGCCGCGCTGTCCGCCACCGGCCGATCGGCGATCGACATCGTCATCATCTGCGCCGCGGCCGGGGTCGTGATCGGCATTCTCAACATCACCGGTGGCGCTTTCGGCATGAGCCTGCAGCTGATCGCGCTGAGCGGCGACAACCTTATCGTGTTGCTGCTGCTGGCCGCAGTGATCAGCATTATCCTCGGCATGGGCATGCCGACGGTCGGTGTCTATGTTCTGTTGGCGGCGCTGGTGGCGCCGGCGTTAGCCAATGCCGGGGTCGAGCCATTGGTGGCGCATTTCTTCGTGCTCTATTTCGGCATGCTGTCAATGGTTACGCCGCCGATTGCGCTGGCGGCATTCGCCGCCGCCAAGCTTGCCGACGCGGACTTCTGGCAGACTGGCCTGAGCGCGATGCAGCTGGGCTGGGTCGCCTACCTGATCCCGTTCCTGTTCGTTGCCTCGCCGGCCCTGCTGGGAATTGGCGAGCCGCTGGAGATCGCCTGGGCGGTGCTGACGGCGATCATCGGTATCTTCTTCGTCTCCGCGGGTATCGCCGGCTACCTGCGGCTGGTGCTGGGGCAATGGTACCGGCTCGCCCTGGTGATTGCCGGTCTGCTCGTGCTCATCCCCTCGGGGGCCTGGGCGGGCGCGGTGTTCGGCGAGATTATCGGCCTGATCTCGGGTGGTCTGCTGGTCGCTCGGCTGGCATTCAGCGGCGACGGGCGTGCCACGGTTTCAAAAGCCTGACAGAGGTGGGTCGGGCAGGCGCGAGTGCCCGGGTCACCGAGTAATAAATTGGCAATTTGCGTACAGGGAGGGACGCGGAACAGGAGGATCTATGAGCAATAACAGCGATACCATCTATTCAAGGCTGGTCGACGATCGCGTTGATGAGGGCGTTTTCCGAATCGATCGCGACATCTACTTGAACGAGGACGTGTACGAGAAGGAAATCGACGTTTTCTTCGAGAAAGGCTGGGTCTACCTGTGCCATGAGAGCCAGGTCAAGGAAGCCGGCGATTATTTCTCCACCCACATCGGCCGTCAGCCGGTGTTCCTTCTGCGCCAGAAGGACGGCTCGTTGTCGGGCTTTCTGAACGCCTGCGCGCATCGTGCCTCGATGCTGGTGCCGCTGCGCCAGGGCCGGGCGCGAACCCTGACCTGCCGCTTCCATGGCTGGGTGTTCGACTCCCAGGGCAAGTGCATCAAGATCAAGGACGAAAATACCGGTGCTTACCCCGAGAATTTTGCCTGCAAGGAACACTTCCGGCTGACCCGGGTGGCGAAGGTGGAGTCATACGGTGGCTTCGTGTTCGGCAGCCTGAATGAAAACGCGCCGCCGCTTGAAGCGTATCTCGGTGCCGCGAAATCGTTCATCGACATGTTCTCCCAGCAGTCACCGGACGGCATGGAAATCGTCGCCGGCTCATCCACCTACGTCGGTCACCATAACTGGAAGCTGCAGGTCGAGAATGTGGTTGACGGCTATCACGTCACCACCGTGCACCGCAATTTCGCCAGCACCATCATGCGGCGGGACGAGCGGCCTGGCTATGACGCGATGATGAAGACCGATACCGGGCGCATGCGCGGCGCGGTTGCCAACGGTTGCTACGACCTGGGCCATGGGCACATGGCGATCTGGGTCGACCGCGCCGATCTGGAAGCGGCGCCGCTGCATGCGAGCCGGGACAGGATCGAGGGTCGTGTCGAGCCCGAGCTCGCCAACTGGATGCTGCGTCGCGGCCGTAACCTGATGGTGTTCCCGAATCTGGTGCTGAACGATCTCGCCTCCACACACCTGCGAGTCCATCGTCCGCTGGGTCCGGGTCTGACCGAGATCACCATCTGGTGCATTGCGCCGGTCGGTGAACCGCGTGAAGCCCGTATCGCACGGGTCCGCAAGTTCGAGGACTTCTTCCTGGTCTCCGGCATGGCGACCTCGGACGATCTCGTTTCCATGGATGTCGCGCATGGCGGCGCCCGTGCGCGCGGCGCGCGCTGGAACGAGTTCCTGCGCGGCATGGATTCCGTGGTCGAGGGGCCGGATGAGCGCGCAACGGCGCTTGGTTTTCACCCCGTTACCAGCAACAGCAGCTGGGATCATGAGACCCCTTACATTGGTTTGTATCGTTATTGGCGGGATCAGCTGATCGCCAATGATCAGAATGGCGCTGATACCGCGGAGGCTGTGTGATGTCGATTACTCCAGAGTTGTATTTGGCGGCTTCCCAATTGATCAATCACGAGGCCAATTGCCTTGATCGAAGGCAGTGGAATGAATGGCTGGGCCTGTATACCGAAGATTGCGTGTACTGGGTCCCGTCCTGGAAGAACGAGGAGGAGACGGTTTCCGATCCGGAAGTGAGCCTGAACCTGATGTACCTGAAGGGCCGCGAGTCACTGGGAGACCGCGTTTACCGGATCGAGTCGCGTGATTCCTTTGCGTCGGTACCACTGGACCGCACCTCCCACGTGGTCGGCACGTTGCACGTGACCAGCGCCGAAGACAATGAAATCCGGGCGACCGCGAATTTCATCGTGCACAGCTATGGCCTGTACGGGCCGAACACCAGGGGTGGTTTGTACGACCTGGTGTTAACGGGGCCGCTGGATGCGCTGAAGATCGCTTACAAGAAGATCACCTTGCTGGATGACCGGTTGGAGACGCCGGTCGATATTTACCATATCTAGGAGCCTGCCGGACTTAGGATGAATCGGCTGCGGCGGCGGGACAGCGGCCCAAAATTCCGCAAAATTCAGGCCCGTAGAACCACTACGCGCCAGAATTTTGCGGGATTTCGTGCTCGCTGTCCCACCACCTCGCTTCGATCCACCTAAGTCCGACAGGCTCCTGGAAAACACAAATTTCATCATTAGAAAGAGTGGAGGAGAGACATGAAGCTGTACAAGAAAATACTCGCGGGTGTGTTGTTCGGGGCCATGATAGGCCAAGCGGGCGCTCAGGCGCCGCTTGGCATCGGCACCAGCGGACAGGGCAGCATGACCTATTCGGTGGGCAGCGCCGCGGCCAGCCTGTTCAGCGACAAGACGCAGTTGCGCGCCGTGGTCCAGCCACAGGCCGGTACCGGGGTGATGGTGCCGCTGGTTAACCAGGGAGAACTCGACCTCGGCTTCGCCGGCGTGATCGAAATCAGCCAGGCCTATACGGGGACTGGCGAATTCCGGCGGGACAACAAGAACCTGCGCATAGTCGGCCGGATGTTCACCAGCCGGGTCAGCCTGATGGTGCGGGCGGATTCGGACATTCGCAGCATTGCCGACCTCAAGGGCAAAACCATTGCCTACGGGTATACCAGCACGCCGGTGTTCCGCGACATCATTCAGGGCATTCTCGCCAATGGCGGACTGACCATCGATGACGTTGACACGCTACCCGTACCGGGGTTGCTGCGTGGGGCGGACGAGTTTGCGGCCGGTAATGTTGATGCCGCCTTCTTCGCCGTGGGGGCCGGCAAGGTGAGCCAGGTGGATGCCTCGATCGGCGGTATTCGCTTCCTGCCGCTGGATACCTCCGATGCCGCGTTGCAGCGCATGCGGGACGTCGTACCGCTCACCTACCCCCACACCGTGGAGCCGTCCGGCGCGCTTGCCGGTATAGAAGAGCGCAAGGCGGTGATGGGATACGATCACGTACTTTTCACCGGCAAGCATGTGTCGGATGACGTGATTTATGACATTACGCGTGCGATAGCCGGGAACAAGGACCACCTCGTGCAGTCGTTCGGCGGCTTCCGTGGGATGGATCCGAAGCTGATGGCCGGCGACTATGACGTCCCGCTCCACGATGGTGCCATCCGTTATTACCGCGAAGCCGGACTGGTCGATTAGAAAACCAACCCACACCTCCGACTGGCCATACGGCGGAAGCGGTAGGGCGGAAAAGCGCAGCGCCTTCCGCCGTATGAAGGCATCGGAATAGCTTTTCGGCGTGCGAACAGAATGACCGAACCTTGCCATACGGCGGAAGGCGCTGCGCTTTTCCGCCCTACGATGGTTGATATCGTTGGGTAAGGCTAGAAGCGAACCTGCACGTCCAGCACGTGCAGGTTATAGCCGTAGTTGGGGGAGCGCAGACCGGCATTGGAGGTGTGTTGAATCCGGTAGCCTAGCTGCAGGTTCGCGCCGAGCCGCAGCTGCGCTGCGATGTGGGTCGTGAACTGCCAGTGGCCGCCGAAATCACGGCCGGCCAGCCGCGATTTCGACAGGTAGGTGGGGCCGGTTCCGACACCGAGGCTGATCGGCGCGGCGGGATGGCGCAGCCAGAGGTTGAAGGCCGCGCCGGCCACGGTCAGAGAATCGCCGCCGCCATTGATTCGTCCGCCACGCAGTTCCAGCTGGCTGTCCGTGTGCCAGCTCCTCGAATCTCCCCACGTCAGGGCCAGTTGTCGTTGCCAGTAAACCTCGGCGCTGCTGAAGCCAAAGCGGTCCAGGCTCGAGCCCGCACGTATGCCGAACGTATCCGCCCGGGCATGCGAGGGCAGTACCGGTAGCAGCGCCATGGCGGCCAGGGTGACCAGTAGCATTCGTCGCTGAAATCGCACAACGAACGCTCCCTGTTGCGAAGCCGACGGCATCCGGCACTTTTAGTCATAGCGTGTGTTGGCGGGGCGCGCGAGCCCGCTGGCGGGACGGCGGCATCGGAGTCGCGCAGCCGCAGGGTTGAAAAAGGTGTCGGCCGGCTCGATGTCAATGTACTTAAACACTGCCGGGAGCCCGGGTTGCCTCTACTTCTGTTGCTGTTCTTTATAGTCCCCCTGATTGAGCTGTATCTGTTGATTCAGGTCGGTCAGGCCATTGGTGCGTTACCGACCATCGGTTTGTGTGTTCTCACCGCTGTGCTCGGCGTGGCATTGTTGCGTCAGCAGGGCTTTCAGACTCTGCAGCGTGCGCGGCGGAACCTGGACCGGGGGACGGTGCCGGCGATGGAAATGCTTGAGGGCGTGGCACTGGCGGCAGGCGGTGCGCTACTGCTGACGCCCGGCCTCGTCACCGACGCCATCGGCTTCGCCTGCCTGATCCCCTTCACCCGGCGCTATCTCCTGCGAGCCGTGCTCCGCCGCGCGCATATTACCGTCGGCCCGGTTGCCGGGCATTCCGGTCATCAACCGCGCTCGCAGGATGCCATTGAGGGCGAATTCCGGCGCCGCGATCACGACTGACACTCTCCATTCCCCTGCCGTGACGGCTTCCCCGGGGTTTCCCGTCTGGTCGAATGCCGCACTGCAGCAGGGCGATTTCCCCCTGCCTTGCGCCCTCCGGGTGCGAGAACCGCACCGGTTGTCCGCGCCATGCCGGGGCGCCGACCTTTCGAAACGGTGCGGTGCTCTGAAACCCTTGCCCGTGGCTGTTTCGCGGCGCGCCATCGTGGCGCGATCGCGACCGTAACCGGGCGTATCTTTCAGCCGCTTCTGGCACATCTATTGCTGTCTGTCCCGTAGATCATGCCGTCCGGCCGAGGGCTGGTGGCGGAGCGCTGGTGATGCTGCCGGCGCACAGGGGGCAACGACGCTTCCATCGGGAAATTGAATTCTTCCAGGGTCCGCGGGGCCCGTGGTGGAGGCGTTGATGACAGCCATTGAGCAGCACCTGGAGAGCCCGGGTGCGATTGTGGTGGAGCGGCATGATGTCGATTGCGGCGATGCCGCCCGAGAGCCGATCGTGGTGGTCGGGATCGGGCCGGTGGGCATCCATTTTGCCCAGCGCGTGCTCAATCGGGACCCCGCCTGCCCGCTCATACTTTACGGCGATGAGCCCTGGGCGCCCTACGACCGCGTTCGTCTGACCTCTCTGCTCGCCGGCGAGGCCGGCTTCGACGGACTCTCAAATCAGTTGCGTACCACCCGGTCGGCACGCGTCATCAGCCACCTAAACTGTGCGGTCGTGAAGATCGACCGCCAGAGATCGCGGGTCCGCGATCAGCTCGGCCGCTGGCGCCGCTACGGCAAGCTGGTGCTGGCCGTGGGTTCCAGCGCCGCCATTCCCAATGTGCCCGGCATCGATCTTCGCGGGGTGTTCAAGCTGCGTGACATGAGCGATGTGGAGCGCCTGATGGCGCGGCGTGCGCGCAGCCGCACCACCGTGGTCCTGGGCGGCGGGTTGCTTGGCCTGGAGGTGGCCCGGGCCATGCAGCGGGGGAACACCCGCGTGGTGTTGCTGCACCGTGGTCCGCGGTTGCTGAATCGCCAGCTCGACGAAACCGCCAGTGCCATGGTGCAGGCGCATGTCGAGGGCATGGGCATTGTCGTGGAACTGAACGCCGCCGTGCGCGCCGTGCACGGCACGCACGGTGTGGAGCGGGTGCTCCTGAACGACGGCCGGGCGTTGGTCTGCGACACGGTGGTGGTCGCCGCCGGCATTCTCCCCAATATCCAGCTCGCGCGCGATGCCGGCATCAGCGTCGGCAGGGGTATTCGCGTCAATGACGCCATGCAGACCTCGGCCCCCGGCATTTATGCCATCGGCGAATGCGCCGAGCACCGCGATCAGGTTCACGGCATCGTGGCACCGGGCCTGGAGCAGGCCCGCGTGGCCGCCGAGCACATCCTCGGTGGCCAGGCTGCCTACAGCGGCTCGACCGAGGCCACCGCCCTGAAGGTCGTGGGGCAGGCCACCTTCAGTATCGGCCGCGTCGGGGACGATGAGGATCTGGCCTTTGACCGCGCCGCCGCCTACCACGATGCCGACCGTGGCCTGTATCGGAAAGTCGTCACTCGCGGCGGCCGCGCCGTCGGCGCCGTGGCCATCGGTGAATGGGCGGAACTTGGCCGGGTCCGTGAGGCGGTCATCAATCGCCGTCGCCTGTGGCCGTGGCAGCGCTGGCGATTGCGCCAGTACGGCCGGCTCTGGCCGGAATCCTCCGGCAGCAGCGTGCGCCAGTGGCCCGCGAACGCCACCGTCTGCAATTGCCGGGGCGTGACCAGGGGCACACTCAGCAGCGCCATGGATTCCGGTGCGGCCACGCTTCAGGCGCTGATGCGTGACACCGGCGCGTCCACGGTCTGCGGTTCCTGCCGGCCGCTGCTGGAGGATCTGTTGCAAGGTGCCGATGCCGCACCCGCGCCGGCGGCGCCGGTCGGCCGGGGGCTGCTGACGCTGTCCCTGACCGCCCTGGTTATCGCACCGCTGTTCGGACTGCTGGCACCGATCCCCTATACCGATTCCGCGCAGTTCGGATGGACGCCGGATGCGCTCTGGACCGACGGCCTGTGGAAGCAGATCAGCGGCTTCACCCTGGTCGGCCTGTCATTCGTGGGCATGGCCTTGTCCCTGCGCAAGCGTACGCGTGTGCGGGTCGGCAATTTCGGCGCCTGGCGCCTGCTGCACGTGGCGCTGGGGATCGCGGCGCTGGCCCTCCTGGGCATCCATACCGGGCTGCACCTTGGTAACAACCTGAACCGAATGCTGATCATCAATTTTCTGGCACTGAGCGCAATCGGCGCCGTGGCAGGGGGTGTTTCCGCGCTCGAGCAACGTCTGCCGGCGCGCTGGGGAGGGCGCCTGCGCCGCTGGTGGACCTGGGCGCACATCCTCGTGCTATGGCCGCTGCCGGTACTGCTCGGCTTCCACATTCTTGCTGTCTATTACTACTGAGCATTCGATGACCACCAACAAGACAGTTGTCTGGATCGCATGGAGTCTGGTCACGGTTATCAGCAGCGGCTATCTCGCTTATCGCCTGCTGGTTGCCGATGACAGCTCCATCTTCCTGCTCGGTGAAACCACCCACGGCCATCACCAGATCGAGCTGGCCTGCGACTCCTGCCATACCTCGGCCTTCGGCGGTACGGAGTTGCTGCAGAACGCCTGCATGGACTGCCACGGCGCGGCACTGCGTGCCGCCAACGACACCCACCCACGCAGCAAATTCACCGATCCGCGCAACGCCGACCGCCTGGACGATGTGGATGCCCGCCTGTGCATCGCCTGTCACCGCGAGCACAAGCCCGCCATGACCGGGGCCATGGGTGTGACCCTGCCCGGAGACTTCTGCTTCCACTGCCACCAGGACATCGCCGAAACCCGGCCCACCCACCAGGGCATGGGGTTTGAAACCTGCACCGATGCCGGTTGCCACAACTATCACGACAACCGCGCCCTGTATGAGGATTTTCTGCTCATTCATGCCGAGGCGCCGGATTTTCTGGCTGACGCCGGGGTGCTCCCGCGCGCTTCCCCCCTGGCCGCCGCCGCCAGCGCGCCGCTGACCGCGGCCGATCAGGATGCCCCGGCGGAAGTGGGTGTCGGCGCACATGTGCTGGACGAATGGGCGCGGAGTCTGCACGCCGTCAATGGCGTCAACTGCTCGGATTGCCATTCCGCCACCGACGGCGCATGGGTGCAGGCGCCCGATCACAGCGTTTGCGCCGACTGCCACAACAGCGAGGTGGAGGGTTTTCTCGCCGGCATGCACGGCATGCGGCTTAACGTGGGGCTGTCCGCGATGCGCCCGGAATTGGCCAGACGGCCGATGCGCGGCGATGCCCACGGCCTGGAGCTAGGTTGCACGAGCTGCCACGGCGAGCACGGCTTCGATACCGTTACCGCCGCCGTGGACGCCTGCCTCGGCTGCCATGCCGACGAGCATTCCCTGGCCTACCTGGATTCCCCTCACCATCGGCTCTGGCAACTGGCGGCGGCCGGCGATGCCGCCCCCGGCAGCGGCGTCTCCTGCGCCACCTGCCACATGCCCCGCGAGCAGCACCGGCTGGACGGTAAGGACGTGGTGCTCGTGCAGCACAACCAGAACAGCAATCTTCGCCCCGTGGAGAAAATGGCGCGCTCGGTCTGCATGAGCTGCCACGGGCTGGGTTTCACGCTCGATGCGCTGGCCGACCCCGCGCTTCGCGCCAACAATTTCCGTGGCCATCCGGCTGTACAGATACCCGGCATCCGGATGGCCACGGAACGGCTGCGTCTGCAACAGCAAGGCTCCGACTCGGGCGGCGACAACCGGTGAGTGGTAGCGCGTGCAGGCCTTACTGCATCAACCAGAGGACGACATCATGACTGTCAGTAAACGATCACTCCCGCTAGTTCTGGCCTGTACCTCCGGGGCCGCCCTGCTTTCCGGCTGCCTGGGCGGTGCCGAGGAGTCCTCCGGCGGCATCCCGCCGTCACAGTTCACCGATGCGCTGTTCGCGGTCATGGAGGCTGACCGTACCGTTTATACCCGCAGGGTGGTACAGCGGCTCGCCAACGAGGAAAAGGTCATTACCGCCAGCGAGCACTGGGCCGACGACAAGGCCCTGCCTCTGCCCGCGCAGATGTTCCGGTTCGGGTCCGAAGCGGTGGCCGAAAAGACCGATGCCTTCAGCTACACGCTGCAATCCCTCTGGCCCATCAATGAACACAACGCGCCCAAGACCAGCATGGAAGAGGAGGGCCTGAAGTACCTGGTGGACAACCCGGGCGAGAACTTCTACGGCGAAGAGACTCTGGGCGGCGTTACCTACTTTACCGCCGTGTATCCCGATGTGGCGGTCTCCCCGGCGTGCGTCAGTTGCCACAACGAGCACCGCGATACCCCGCGTACCGATTTCAAGATCGGCGAGGTCATGGGCGGCGTGGTGATCCGCGTGCCCCTGAAGTAGCTCGACGACAACCATCTTAACCCGAGGACCAACAATGACTCCCGAACAGAAGACACTGGTGCAGGACAGTTTCGCCGAAATCGTACCGATCGCCGACCAGGCGGCGGCGCTGTTCTATCAGCGCCTGTTCGTTCTCGACCCCACGCTCAGGCCGATGTTCAAGGGCGATATGGACGAGCAGGGCCGCAAGCTGATGAAGATGATCGGCACCGCCGTCAATGGTCTGGACCGCCTTGAGGATATCGTGCCCGCGATCCAGCACCTGGGGCGCCGGCACGTGACCTACGGCGTCAGGGACGAGCACTACAACACCGTGGGCGCGGCGCTGATCTGGACGCTGGAACAGGGCCTGGGCGAGGCCTTCACCGCCGAGACCCGGATGGCCTGGATCGAGGTTTACGGCATCCTTGCCACCACCATGAAGGACGCGGCCGCGGAAGCAAACAACGGGGCGGCCGATGAGCCGAAGAAGAAGGGCTTGCTGGACGGCCTGTTCTCCCGGTGAAACACGCGGCAGTGGGGATGCCGCCATCACCGGCATCCCCGTTGGGCGCAATGGAGTAGAAATCATGTTCAAGGCGCAACGGCAGGGTTTCGTTCGTCGTCTTCCACCACGCGAGCGCCAGCGATGATCCCGGAGCTGGGGCATTTCGCGCTCGTCATGGCCCTGTGCCTGGCCGTCATGCAGTCGGTGCTGCCGCTGGCAGGTGCCTGGAGCGGCCGCATCGAATGGATGGACAGCGCCCGCCATACCGCGCCGGCGCAGTTGCTGGCGGTTGCCGTCGCGTACGGTTGCCTGACCCATGCCTTCATCAGCAACGATTTCTCCGTGCTTTACGTGGCCTCCCACTCAAACAGCGCGCTGCCATTGCTGTACCGCATCTCCGGGGTCTGGGGCGCGCACGAGGGCTCGCTGCTGCTGTGGGTGCTGATGCTGACCGGCTGGGGTGCGGCGGTGGCGCTCGCCGGCCGCCGCTTGCCGAAGGCCGTGGCGGCTCGGGTACTGGCGGTCATCGGCATGGTTGCAAGCGGCTTCCTCCTGTTCATCCTGGCGACGTCCAACCCCTTCGAGCGGCTGTTGCCGCCGGCGCTGGACGGCCGTGACCTCAACCCCCTGCTGCAGGACCCGGGGCTCATCTTTCACCCGCCGCTGCTCTATATGGGCTACGTGGGCTTCGTGGTGCCGTTTGCGTTTGCCGTCGCGGCCCTGCTGGGCGGCCATCTGGATTCCGCATGGGCACGGTGGGTGAGGCCCTGGACGACAACCGCCTGGGCGTTCTTGACCGCGGGCATTGCGCTTGGCAGCTACTGGGCCTACTACGAGCTCGGCTGGGGCGGCTGGTGGTTCTGGGATCCGGTGGAAAATGCCTCGTTTCTGCCCTGGCTGACCGGGCTGGCGTTGATGCACGCCCTGGCCGTTACCGACAAGCGCGGCGGCTTCAGGAGTTGGAGCGTGTTGCTTGCCATCGCCACCTTCGCGTTGACCCTGCTGGGCGCGTTTCTGGTGCGCTCCGGGGTGCTGACGTCCGTGCACGCCTTTGCCAGCGACCCGGATCGCGGTCTGTTCCTGTTGCTGTTCCTGGCGCTCACCGCCGGGGCGTCGCTGAGTCTGTATGCGGTGCGCGCCCATCGCCTGGGGCCGGCTTCGCCGTTTCGGCTGAACTCGCTGGAGACCATGTTGCTGGCGAATAACGTCATTCTGCTGAACGGTGCCGCAACGGTGCTGCTGGGCACGCTTTACCCGCTGCTGATCGATGCGCTGGGCATGCGCAAGCTGTCGGTGGGGCCACCGTACTTCAACACCGTGTTCGTGCCGTTGGTACTACCGCTGATCTTTCTGGTGGGGCTGGCGCCGCTGGCGCGCTGGAAGCACGGCCTGGCCGAGGATGCGCTCGCCGCCGCCCGCCATGCCCTGGTGCCGGTGCTGCTGATGGTGCTTATCGTTGCCTGGCCGGGTAGCGGCGTGTTCGTCTGGTACGTGGCCGTGGCCTGTTGTCTGGCGGTATGGATCGCCGCGCTGATCGCGGCCGATCTGTACCGCTCCGCACGCGGGCGAGGAGTCTGGCGGGCGATGGGCGGCCTGTCTCGCGCCCGCGCGGGCATGCATCTGGCCCACCTCGGGTTGGCGGTCTCCATCGTCGGCATTGCGGTGACGTCTGCGTACGAGTCCGCGCGCGACGTGCGCATGGCACCCGGCGATGATGTGGAGGTCGCCGACTACACGTTCCGCATGGTCGACCTGCGCCGCCGGCAGGGGCCGAACTATAGCGCCACCATCGCCACCATGGCGGTAAGCCGCGACGGCAGGCCGTACACCATCATGTACCCGGAGAAGCGTTTCTATCCCGTTCAGCGCTCCAGCATGACGCAGGTGGCGATGGATGCCGGTCTGTTGCGTGACCTCTACGTAGCCCTGGCCGAGCCGCTGGATGCGTCCGGCACCGGTGCCTGGATCGTGCGGGTCTACCACAAGCCGTTTGTGCGTTGGATCTGGCTCGGGGCGTTGATGATGATCGCCGGCGCCGGCCTGGCCGCCGCGGACCGCCGTTATCGTCGGCTTGCGGAACAGCGGCGTACCGCCGCGCGGGTGCCGGGTGTGCGGTCGGGGAGGGGTTGAGCATGTGGCGCTACGGGCTCCCGCTGCTGTTATTCACGGTGCTGCTGGCGGCCGCGATCAGTGCTTTCCGGCTTTGCCGCCTGAGGCGATAGAACAGGCATTAATGGCCTGGTGATGGAGTTCTCCGTCAGGACCGGTCACGGGTATACTCGGCCCCGGTCGGCGGGAAGGGCCGGGGCTGGATGGAGCATATGGAGAATGAGATGAGCGAAGAGTACGAGCGCGAGTCAATGGAGTTTGACGTGGTCGTCGTCGGCGCGGGCCCCGCGGGGCTGGCGACGTCGATCCGACTGAAGCAGTTGGCGGCCGAGCGGGGGCGGGACATTTCCGTCTGCGTGCTGGAGAAAGGCTCGGAGGTGGGCGCTCATATACTCTCCGGCGCCCTGATGGACCCGATTGCGCTCAACGAGCTGATTCCGGACTGGAAGGACAGGGGCGCGCCGCTGCACGCGCCGGTCACCGAGGACCAGGTGCTGTTCCTGAGCGCCGGCAAGGCGTACCGCTCGCCCATCGTGCCGCCGAACATGCGGAACCACGGCTGCTACGTGGTCAGTCTGGGCAATGTCTGCCGCTGGCTGGCCGAGCAGGCCGAGGCGCTGGAGGTCGAGATCTACCCGGGCTTCGCCGCGGCCGGGGTGCTCTATAACCACGACGGCTCGGTCAAGGGCGTGGTCACCGGCGACATGGGCCGCGACCGCGACGGCAGGCCAACCGACAATTTCGCGCCGGGCATGGAACTGCACGCCAAATACACCGTGTTCGCCGAGGGCGCGCGCGGCCATCTGGGCAAGCAGCTGACGGCAAGGTACAAGCTCAACGCGGACCGGGACCCGCAAAGCTACGCCATCGGCCTCAAGGAACTCTGGGAGATCGACCCCGCCCGGCATCGACAGGGGCTGGTGGTTCACACGGCGGGCTGGCCGATGAATGCCGGTACCTACGGTGGCGGCTTCCTGTATCACCTGGAGAACAACCAGGTCACGGTCGGCTACGTGGTGGGCCTGGACTACAGTAACCCCTGGCTGTCGCCGTTCGAGGAGTTCCAGCGTTACAAGACGCACCCGGCGATCCGTCAATACCTCGAGGGTGGTCGCCGCCTGTCCTACGGTGCCCGCGCGATTACCGCCGGCGGTCTGCTATCGCTGCCGCGACTGACGTTCCCTGGCGGCGTGCTGGTCGGTTGCGATGCCGGCTTTCTCAATGCCGCGCGGATCAAGGGCAGCCACGCCGCGATCAAGACCGGCATGCTGGCGGCCGAGGCCGCGTTCGAGGCGCTTGCCGCCGGCCGCGGCCATGATGAGCTGACCGCTTACCCGGAGGCCTTCAAGGCCTCCTGGCTGCATGCCGAGCTGCACCGCTCCCGTAATTTCAAGCAATGGTTCAAGAAGGGTTTGGCTGTCGGCACCCTGATGACCGGTATCGAGCAGTTCGTGCTGCGCGGCAGAATCCCCTGGACCATCCACCGCCGCCAGGCGGATCACGAGATGATGCGGCCGGCCGCCGAATGCCGCAGGATCGAATACCCCAGGCCGGACGGTACGCTCAGCTTCGACAGACTGTCGTCGGTGTATATTTCCAACACCAATCACGAAGAGAATCAGCCGGTGCACCTGACGTTGAAGGACGCGTCGATCCCGGTCGATTTCAACCTGGCCCTGTACGAAGGCCCGGAAAGCCGCTATTGCCCGGCCGGTGTGTACGAATACGTGCGTGACCAGGAGGACCGGCCACAGTTGCGGATCAATGCCCAGAACTGCGTGCACTGCAAGACCTGCGACATCAAGGACCCGACGCAGAACATCGTCTGGGTGGCACCGCAGGGTGGTGACGGGCCGAACTACCCGAACATGTAACCGTGCGCGCCGGCGGCGGGCGCGTCATGCGCTACGCGTCGGCAACCTTCCGACTAATGGAAGCGAGCAGTTGCGGATAGATTACCCGGCCCACGGTGTCGGCGGTGGCGGAGCTGACCCGGGCGGTGTCATACAGCAGCGTCAGGCGTAACCGTGAACGATAGGTCGAGAACAGAAACATGATCTCGCCGGGCGGAAACATCTGCGAGAAGCTGTAATAGTCGACCACGGCGGCGTCGCCGAAGTGCTGGAAATCCTCCGGCACGGGGCCGATGTTGGTGCAGATTACATTGCTGCGCACAATGTGGCGGGCCACCATTCGGGTTGCCAGTTTCTTCGGTGTCAGCAGCGAGCTGGCCATGTAGAGCTTCTGCCGGTAGAGCTCGCGCAGGATCTCGCCGCGTTTCATGCGGTCGAGCTGACCGCGAATGCCGGCAACCAGCGCGGCATCGCCGGCGGTGAGGTCGAAATCCAGGGTGTACGGAACCGCGTACACGTCGTAGAGCTCATGCACGTCGTCGCTGGTGGCGAAGCGGCGCAGCGAGAAATTGTCGATTACCCGCAGGCGGTCGGTTCTGTAGCCGGCCTCGGCATTCAGCTGCTCGACGGTCCTGAGCGTGGCGCCGAGTATCAGCGGATGCACGGACAGGCCGGCGCCACGCGCGGCGCTCCGCAGTGACTCCCATGTGTCCTGTCCGAAATCAAAGAACGCAACCCCTGTCGAACCGCGCGCGCGGCGCGGCAGCCGCAGCCGGTCCGATGGCACCAGCGCGTCCCGTACGATGGCGGCGGCTGCCGCCAGGCCGAGCCGCAGCCGTTCCCTGAACGGCAGGGTGGATGTGAACAGCGCGAACGGATCCCGTACGCCGTCCTGTACCTCCACGTCCGGAGTGCGGCTTTGTGGTGGCGCGGAGTAGGCGGCGGCGAGGTCGCGGGCGACGATGTTCGCCGAGCGGCCGTCGGTAAAGACATGGCTGGTGATTATCTGCAGCCATGTGCGGCCATCGGCCGCCTCGGTGACGTGCAGCCGCCAGGGCCGCGCCGTTTCAAGCGGCAATTGCTCTTGCCAGGCGTTATCGACGAGCTGGGCGTGGCAGTTTTCGGCTTCGTCCGCGGTCAGCATGCGATACCGCAGGTCGACGCGGACCGGGCCGTCAAGCTGTTTCCAGTAGTACCGCGTACCGCGCCGCACCTGCACACTGTTCAGCACCGGATGGCGCAGCGTTACCTGCTCGGCCGCGGCACGCAGGCGTTGCAGATCCAGCGGGCGGTCCAGTTCGATCCACTCGCAGGAGTTTGCGTTCACCAGGTAACTCATGAAGCGGTATAGCTGGTTGAGCGGTGACAGGGGTCTTGGCAACACGCGGTTTTCTCCCTTGGGTCCGCCTCAGGCGGCATCTGCTTCCGATGCCCGCAGGCGGTTCGCATGGCGCTCGCGCAAGCGGCGCTTGAGGACCTTGCCGGTGAGGCCGCGCGGGATTCCCGCCGGGCCGCCGGCATCGACAACGGCGGCCAGCCGCTGCCGCGGCGGCAGCCTGGCATTGATGTGCGCAAGCAGCGCCCGGGTATCGACGGCGCCGCCGCTGCGGCTGTGCACCACGGCGACCGGACTGTCGCTGCCGCCCGCATTGGCTACGCCGATGATCACCGCTTCGCCGACGTCCTCGCACTTGAGCAGTTCTTCTTCGATCGGCAGGCCGTAAACCGGGCCATTGACTGTTGCCACCATGTCGACGTCGCGATCGAGCTGATGGTAACGGCCCAGCCGATCCCGAACCGCGATGTCGCCGGTCCACCACCAGCCGTCCACGATGGTGCCGTGGGCGCGGTCGTGGGCGTTCCAGTAGCCCTTGAACAGCGTGCGGCCGCGCACCATCAAGCGGCCCGGCTGCCCGGGCGGTAACCGTCTGCCGTGTTCGTCGGCCACCTTGACCCGCGGGCCGATCGGCGTCGGTCTGCCGACGCAACGGCCGAATGTCCGAGTATGGCGGGTGCTGATCCTGGTCAGCGCCGCCGAGCCGACTTCCGAAGTGCCCAGAAACTGAAAGAACAGCGAGCCCTTGATAGGCACTCCGGCAATCCGTGAACCGCCTTGTTCGACGCACGCCCGGATGTGTATCTCGTGCATGGCATCGCCGCCAGAGATCCACCGGCGCATCCGGCTCAGGTCGTAGCGCGCCATGCCTTCGCGGTGCAGGTTCAGGTAAATGTCCGGGAACGCGAAGAACATGGTGACGCGCTGTTCCTGCATCGTGGTCAGCAACGCACGCGGGGTGAGGTCAATGGCCGCATGGGTCCAGGCGCCGGCCATCAGGCACAGCAGCATGCCGGTAAAGGTAATGTGGTGATTCTGGTGGGCGGCGGTGAGCGCTCTCTCGCCCATTGGCAAGGGGGAGAACGCCATCTGCGTGCGCACGGCGCGAAGCAGGCTGTAGGAACTGTGCAGTACGCCTTTGGGAAAGCCCGTGGTGCCGGAAGTGTGCACGATCAGGGCGTCATCGTGCGTGTTGATGTCGCTGGCGTCGAGCTGCGGGGTATCCATGTTCAGGACCTGCTCGATCACAACGCTGTTTGCACATGCGGTAACGGGTGTGCGCGTGAACAGCCAGGTGCGCACGCCCGGAAAGGCCTGCGCGTCCAGCTTGTTGAAAGTGGCCGGGTCGGTAAAGACCATCTCGCAGCCGCAGTGGGCGGCGTATTGTGCGAAATCCGCCGCCCCGAGCCCGCCGTGCACCGGCACCGCGATGCCTCCGGCGCGAATGACCGCGAGTGCGAACAGGAAGTAATCGAGAGAGTTTTCCTTGTAGATGACGACACGCCCGTAGCGGCCGAGACCGTTACGGCGAAGTACCCAGGCCAGTCGCCCGACCGTCCGGTGCACATCACCAAAGCTAAGGCGGCGGTCGAGCCCGAGGTAGTCCAGAGGCGCATCGGTGGCAAAGGCCTCGGCTTCCCCATAAGCTTGCCAGGCCCGTTCGGTGACGTTACTCATCCGCAGCGAGCGGTCGAGGATGAAACGCAGGCGGTTCAGTCTGCCCGGCCGGTAGCGCATTGCATTCTCCTTGTTCTTGTACGCATTCGAGATGATTCAGAGGGACCCGAACGACACCGTTACGCGGCCCCAGACAACGTTGTTCTCGCTGAGTACGCCGAAGGCGGACCCGGCCGGGCCGTCGAAATGCTCGGCCAGCAATTCCAGCTTGACGTGCTGTCCCACCGGGTACTGTCCGCGCACCCGGAGCAGGGTTTCGCCGCCCTCGTAGCCGGCCGCGTCCACCGTGAGGGAGCCGACGTAGCTGGGCGGATATAGGGTTGCCGACAGCGACAGACCCGCCTGCTTATTGCGCGTTTGCCGGAACAGTGCCTGATTGGCGGCGGCAAGCCCCGCCAGGGCGGGCGATTCGCTTGTCGGTCGGCGGCGATGGTCCTCGAACAGGACCTGCAGCAGGCCGGTCAGCCGCGGCGTCAGCTCGCGCTCCGCGCCCAGCGCCAGCGCGAAGGTGGAGCCGGGCGACAGACCGGAGGGATCCTCCTCCCGCTCCAGGTAGGCGAATTCGCCGCGGTAGACATAGCTGCCGCGGGTGAGCGCAAAATCCCAACCGAACATCCGCAGCTCGCCGTGCCGCCGCTCGACCCCCAGGCCGTCCGCGGTCGGCCGCAGATAGGGCGTCAGTTCCGCCGTGCGCGAGGCGGTAATCGCGCCATCGAAGCCGTTGCCCAGCCACTCGAACCGCAGCGCGAGGCCCGGGTCGCTTCCGGAGACGGCGACGGAATCACCCTTCACCGGCATGCCCTGCCAGAGCCCCCGCGGCAGCCGCGACGGCCGAAAATGCGGTACCGCGTAAACCCCCAGAAAGGCGGCGTCCGACAGCCGCAGGCCGACATGAGCGGCGTCGACACCCGCGTACTCTTCGCTCTCCCAGATAACCGGGCGGTCAACGTGGCGCGGAGTCAGCACGTTGGTGGGCTTGTTGCCGTCGGTACGGCCCCAGATCACGCGCTGCCGTCCGAGGGTGAAGGCCAGGTGTTCACCGCGCCAGTCGAAGTTCGCCTCTCGCAGATGTCCGCGGGCGTTGTCGTGATCGCTGGCAAGCGGCAGGTCCAGGGTCGCTCGGGTACGCACCAGCCAGTGCATGCCGCCAAAGCCGGCGTTGGCCTCCACGCCGGTGCCGAGAAAGCTCGAACGGTCATCGCCGTCGCGCGTCCCGGAGCCGCCGATGAGCCAGCTGTCGACGTCCCAGCCGAAGTCTATGTCCGCTTGCGCAGGGGCAGCCGTCATCAACAGCCCCAGTGTGGCGGAGGCCGCAAGCCGGCAGAGCGTCAGGCCCGCCGTGGTCTGCGTTTTAATCAGCCCACGGCGCATGGCTGGGTCTCCTCCGTCTGCGCGGCAACTGGGCAGCCGTCATCGGCCGCCGCGCGCGGTACAAACGTATAGCGGGCCGGGCCGTGTACCCCGAGCCGGTGATGCGCCAGGGCGTTCAGCAGGGCGTCGGCCTTGAGGACGGTTTCGTCGAATTCGTCGTCGGCGTCGGACAGATAGGTGATTGCTCCGCCCGCGCCGAGGCTGACCTCGTGTTCAGTGATCACCAGGGTGCGAATGGCGATGCTGAGGTCGGCGCGGCGCCCGTAACCCAGATAGCCGATCGCGCCGCAGTAGACGCCGCGCGCGGATTTCTCCAGCTCGTCGATGATCTCCATGGTCCGCAGCTTGGGAGCCCCGGTGATCGAGCCGCCGGGGAACACAGCGCGTATCAGGTCCACCAGGGTGCACTCCGGGCGCAGCGTCGCGGTCACCGTGCTGACCAGCTGGTGCACGGTTGCGTAGGTCTCCACGTACATCATGCGCGGCACGTGGACACTGCCGGTTTCGGCCACCCGGCTCAGGTCGTTGCGCAGCAGATCGACGATCATCAGGTTCTCGGCACGGTTCTTCTCGCACAGGCCAAGTTGCACGGCGAGGGCGCGATCCTGGTCCGGGCTGTCGCCCCGACGGCAGGTGCCCTTGATTGGCTTGGTTTCGACCCGGCCGTCCGGCTCCACGCGGATAAACCGCTCCGGCGAGGCACTGGCGATCTCCAGCTCACCGCTGCGCAGGTAGGCTGCGAATGGCGCCGGGTTAAGGCGGCGCAGGCTGCGATAGAGTTCCAGGCCGCTGACCTTGCCGGGGACGGTCATCTTGTTGGTCAGACAGATCTCGTAGCTGTCGCCGGCACGGATTGCGTCCTTGCAGCGCTCGATGGACCGCAGATATTCATCCCGGGACTGATCCAGCGTGACGGCGAGCACGCCGCCCGCCGGCGGTGGCGAATCGGACGGCGGGGCAGGCGTCAGACCGTTAATACGCTGCTCCATGCTGGTTAGCCAGTGCTGCGCCTCGGCGTCCTCACCTGGCTCGCCGAGGCAGATCAGATAGGCGCGGGAGAGCTGATGATCGACGGCGATAAAGCGTTCGGCACGTAGCCAGACGGCATCCGGGTAGGGGCTTGCATGCGCCGCGCGGGCGCCGCACAAGGCCTTGAGTTCGTAGCCGAGAAAACCGACCCAGCCGCCGAGAAAGGGAATGGGTAGATCCTCGCCGCCGCGAAGCTCGACGTTGAGGGCGGCTGCAAGCTGGTCCAGGAAATCGTCGTCCGCGGCGGTGTCGGGGTGCAGTGAGCAGACCAGCCTGTCGCCCGGCTCGGCAGCGCCCAAAAACGAGAAGCGGGACAGACCGGGCTCGACCAGGCTGCTGTCGAGCCAGAAGGCATCTTCGGCATCGCCGTAGAGGCCTGCGAACAGATCCTCGCTGGTCAGCGACGTGTCGATGCAGCGGCCATATACCTGCCTTGCCGGTGCCGTGCCGGCTGTGTGCGAGCCGGGCGCGAGGCCGGACATGGACACGGACGATTTCCCGCGTGCGGTTGCGCTCAGATCACGAAAATTGCGCAGCAGCTGCATGCCGTGTTCGCTGAGTATCGATTCCGGATGAAACTGCACACCCCATTGCCGGCGCCACTGGTTGCGCACTGCCATGAGCAGGCCGTCGCCGGTCCGGGCGATGGCGCGCAGCGACGCCGGCAGCGGGCCGGTGGCAAGCAGCGAGTGATAGCGGATGACCCGCCACGGCGAGGGTATATCGGTAAACAGCGGATCACCGTCGTGCCAGACCAGGCTCTCTCGCCCATGCATGGGCTCGGGTGCGCGCACTATGCGCATGCCGGCGGCGTGGGCTATTCCCTGATGACCGAGGCAGACGCCGAGCAGCGGCACATGGGTGTGCTCGATGGCGTGGCGGGAGATGCCGAAATCGCCGGCCTTGTGGACAGTCCCCGGCCCCGGCGAGATGACGATGTTGTCGAAGCGTACGCTGCGAACCAGAGTGTCCCAGTCCATCTCGTCATTGCGCACGACCACCGGCTCCTCGCCGTTGGCAAGCGTAATGTACTGCGCCAGATTCCAGGTGAAGGAATCGTGATTATCGATTATCAGTGTACGCATGAGCGCCTCCCTTCGTGACTGTGCCGCCGAACAGCCCCATGCGGTGAAGCACGCCGAGATAGGCCGGCATGACGAACACCTCCCAGATCAGGCCGAGGAAAATGACCAGCGCCACCAGGCAGCCGAACATCGACAGGCTGGCGACGCTGGAGAACAGGTAAACCAGAAACCCGGCGATCAGGCAGAAGGCCAGGTAGGAGATGGCCTGCCCGGACGATTCCCGCGCCCCTGCAATGGCCTCGTCGAAGGTCTGTCCAAGCTGCAGGCGTTCGCGGATGTCGGTGAACATGTGGAAGGTGTCGTCGTCGAGTATGCCGATCGCGATATTGGCGATGAGCACGGTGTATGGGTCCAGCGGCCAGCCGGCCATGGCCATGAAACCGAGTACCAGCAGCACCACGGAGGCGTTGACGCAGGCAAGCACGGCGCCGATCACCAGCGAGCGCGCATAGATCATGAGAACCAGCGTGGTTACGCAGAAGGCGAGCAGGACGGCCTTGATCTGGGTGGAGCGCAGGTAGCTGTTGATCTGCAGCCACATGGGCACGACGCCGGTCAGCGTTGCCGACACGCCGGAGTCGGCGAATGCCGTCGCCAGCTGCGCCTCGATGTGATCGCGCAGCGGCCGGGAGCGTGACTCGGCGACCGTCGGTAGCTGCACGGTGACGCGGGCAATGCTGTAGTCGGGGCTGACCAGGCGGGTCATTTCGTCGCTGCCGGAAGACTCGAACAGCAACAGCCCCTGGGCCACGGCGTTGGCGTGTTCCGGTATGCGATAGGCCTCGGTGCTGCCGTCGTGCAGCGCCTGATTGATCTCCTTGGTAACGTCCGCGACGCTGTAGGATTTGACCGGCAGGTCCTCGAACTCGGCAATGCCCTGCTGTAGCTGTTCGATTCTTCGCAACTGGGCAGGATCCCTGAAATCCGTTCCCGCGGGTGCGTGCAGGATCACCTCGATCGCCGAGCTGCGCGGCAGGCGCGCATCGGAGCGCTGGTAGTCCTGAAAGATGCCGGTGTGCTCCTTGAAGGTGCCCAGATAGTAGTAGTCCAGCTTCAGCGAGCCGATATTGAGGGCGGCGATCACGGTCAGGCCGAGCGTGGCGGCGAGGATCAGGTAACCATGGCGGCTGGCGAATCGATCCAGCGACAGCAGCCAGCCGCTGCGCGAGCGCAGGCGCGCGGCCTGTGCCTGGCTGACCGGCGGCGGCGCCAGCGCCAGCACCGCCGTGCCCAGCGTAAAGGTCAGAAACAGCGCGACGCCGAGGCCCATGCCCAGGGCCAGCCCGACATGCCGCACCGGTACGATCTCGGAGCTGGCGAAGGCGAGCAGCGAGCCGATGGTGGTGAGGCTGGCGAGTACACACGGCAGCCAGACGTCGCGCACGCCGCGGTGGACGGCATCGGCCGCGGTGCTGCCGGCGACGGCGCGTCGCTGGAAATAGCGTGTGAGTATGAAAATGCTCGAACCCACGCCGACGGAGATAAGAAACGACGGCAGGATCGGTGTGAGCAGGGTCACCGGCATGTCCAGCCAGCCCATCAGGCCGAATGTGGAGACCACCGACAGCACCGCGACCAGCAGCGGCAGGGCGACCGCCATCCAGGAGCGGAACACGAAATAGAAACCGGCGCCGACCAGCAGGAACACCAGGGCACCGAACAGGCCGCTCTCGCGCTCGACGATGTCGCGGACGTCGGCGTCGAGGATGGGCGCGCCGACGATGGTGGGCTGATATTGGGCCAGCGGGCTGGCGGCGACGGCCGCCCGGATGTTCTCGCGCAGCGCCAGTTTGTAGGCGATCTCGCCGGGGATGATCTCGGTCTCGACGACGATGCCCAGATGGCTGCCGTCCGCGGAGACGAACAGATCCTGATAGTAGGGGTGCCGGGCGGCCTGCTGCATTCTCTCCGCCAGCGCGGTCTCGTCGACATCGTCGAGAAAGCCGCTGACCTGCAGCATGCCGTCGCCACCCTCGATGGCGCGCACCGAGGCCAGCGAGGTGACGTCGCGGACGTGGGGAACGCGGGCCAGGGCGCGTTCGAGCTCCTGCAATGCCGTGATGAATTGGCTATCGAGCACGTCCGGCGTGCGCAGGGTAATGAACGAGTACTCATCGCTGGCGAACAGGTCGCGGAAGTGTTCGTAATCCGCAAGCGTGTCGTCGCCGCTGATGAAAAAGGCGTCCGTCGAGTTGTCGAACCTCAGCTGTCCGGTGCCGATCGCCAGCGCGATGACGACGCCCAGTGCCAGCAGGATCCGGCTCCAGGGCGAGCCCCGGAAGCCGGAAGTTGGGGTTGATAAGGACATGCGGCCTACCTCCGTGTAAGTGGTGACGCGTTATGCCAGCAAGGCGCGCTGGAGCTTGCCGCTGGCGGTGCGCGGCAGTTGATCGATCAGTTCGAACAGATGCGGGTACTGGTGGGCGCCCAGTCGCTGCCTGGCGAAGGCCTTCAGATCGGCCCACAGCGCGGCCGGGTCGGCAACCGCTCCGGCCGTGACCACGAACGCCTTGGGGCGCGTCAGATCATAGCTGTCGGTCACCGGGATCACCGCGCAGTCGGCGATCATCGGATGCTCCTTGAGTACGTCCTCGATCTGTCCCGGCGACACCCAGCAGCCGTTTATCTTGAGCACGTCGTTGGCGCGGCCGACGTAATGAAAGCGCCGCCATGCGTCCATGTAGAAGAGGTCGTTGGTCCGGTCTGTACCTCGTCGAGTACCAACAGCACGTCATGGCGGTCGCAGAGTTCGCGCACGCCGCGCAGGTAACCATCCGGCGGAACAACGATCCCGCCTTCACCCTGAATGGGTTCCAGAATGACGCAGGCAATCGCCGCCGCACGCTCCGCCAGCAATGTCCGAAGGGCGGCGAGGTCGCCATAGGGCACCGCGTGATAGTCGGGCAGGCGTGCGAAGAACGGCTGCTGATACTTTTCGGCACCGGTTGCCGACAGGGCGCCGAGGGTTTTGCCATGAAAACTCCGCTGCGTGTAGACCACGCCAGGCCGGCCGGTGGCGGCGCGGCAGGCCTTGAGCGCCGCCTCCACCGCTTCCGCGCCGCTGTTGCTGAACCAGGCGTAGGTCAGTCCTGCCGGGGCCAGCTCGGTCAGCCGCCGGGCAAGCCGGGCCGCGGGGCCGAGCACCGAGGGCTGTACCAGTCCGGGTTCCCTGCGCGTCAGGTGGTCGTGCAGGGCCGCGTCCAGGAACGCCGGGCCATGGCCGAAGGCGACGGCACCGTAGCCGGCCACGAAATCGACATGGCGCCTGCCATCCGCGTCATACAGCAGGCTGCCTTCGCCGCGCACGTAATGGCGGTCCAGCCTGAGCAGGGAGAGAATATTGGCGACGGTGGGATTGACGTGGTCGCGAAAATACGCGGCCTCGGCCGAGTCGTTACGGCTGCTGTTCATTGTTATCTGTCCCTGACGTAATGTCGCTCGCCGGTTAGCGGCGGCTTTCCAGTCGTTGTGGTGAGAACTCGCCGGAGCGGAACGCGGGCGCGAAGTTCACCTCGTGCATGCTGATCGAGGTGGCGCGGCCGCTGCGCTTGTTGACCATCAGGCTGGTTCGCGCCAGTGCCTTCGGCTCGGCGCCCTCAAGTTCGGCGAAATCGGTCATGGTCTGAACCTTCAGCAGTTCGCCGCCGAGGTCGTAGTATTCGATGCGTACCGGGTAGTAGCTGCCGTCGAGGACCCAGGTCCTGACGCGCGAGTAACCGAGCTCTTCGGCATAGGCCTCGTCGGACGGCACGGAATCCAGCACCCGGCACGGCCCCTCCGCGCATTGCTCGGCGGCGGTCAACTGATGCTGGTAGCGCTCATGCTGAAAGCCGATCAGGTCCGCGAAGGCATACTGCGTGCCGACGAAACTGTTGCGCTTGGCGCTGCCGGCGATGCGGCGTGTATTGCCGAGAGCAGGAAGATAGAACCAGATGTCATCCTGATCGGCGGCATTTTCATGCACCAGCAGTACCGTGCCGCGGATATCCTGCGGCGAGGAAAAGGCGTAACGGCGCTCGGCGTCGATGGCGTTGTCCCGCATCCGGCTGGAAATGGAGCCGCTGCGCTGCCGCTGCACGTCGCCGTTGCGGCCGAGATCGGTAATTTCGATGTCGGCCCGCCATGCCGTGATCCGTGCCGAGTCCGCGGCCCGCCTGGCGATCTCGCCGGCATCCATGTCCGACGCGAACGCGGTTGCCGATAGGCTAAGCAGTACCACAGACGTGATGGGAATCCGTCGCAGATCCATTGTAGAAACCTCTCCTTGGCCAGTGGGCCGGTCATTCAATTATCCGACGTGGTTGCCGGTGTTTCAGATCTTCACGTAGCTGAACCCGGCCGGGGCATTGCCGCCGATACCAAGGCGAGGTGGGCTGATCCAGCTTGCGTATTGCTCCGCTGCCAGCATTGGGTTCATCAGCTCCGCAACGTCACGGCGCTCCTGCAGAGTGGGCAGGTGGCTGTCGATGCCGGCGGGATCGCCGGGCGTCCCCTCAGGCGTGAAACTCAAACCGGCGCAAGGGCCGATACGCCGCGCAAAACGCTCGCTGGGCAGCCGCAGCCGGTAGTCCACCCCCGCCGCGGCGATCAGGCCGTTCCAGCGTTGCAGGGGTAAGTCGGCTTCCTGAATGAACTGTCGGCGCATCGACGCGTTCAGGGCATCGAGCTCGATAACCTCGGCGGACTGAATGCTGTCACCGGCGCGTCTGTCGACAATCAAACGGCTGCCGGTGGCGTCGCGATCGGCGCAATTCGGCTCGTGCGCGCGGGCTCGCAGGCCGAGCACAAAGGCCTCGCGGGCGCGCCGGGATTCGTCATTTCCAAACAGATCGAAGACGCGCGGTGCCCAGAAGTTGAGATAGCGCTGAAGGGTGTCGAGTGGAATCCCGCCATGCGGAAACACGTCATCGGTATCATGCTCGCGCATCAGTTCGAGCGTACGGATCACCACCCGCTCGAGGCCGTGCGTACCGATCGACAGATGCAGGGGTTCTTCAAACAGGATGTATGCCGCCGAGCGCGCGAGCGGATCGAACGCCGCGTGCCGGACCGCGTTCAGCTGATACTTGCCGTCGCGGTCGGCGAGAAAGCACCAGATGAAATAAGACAGCCAATCCTCCGCCTTCAGGTTGAAGGCATCGAGCAGACGCGGCTCGCCGACGGACCCGCATTGCCGCTCCAGCAGTTGCTCGGCTTCCGCCTGGCCGTCGGCACCGAAATGTTCCAGCAGCAGATGCACCATCGACCACAGATGACGGGCTTCCTCGAGCAGGAACTGATAGATGTTGCGCAGATCGTAAAGGCTGGGCGCGGAAGCGACCAGCCCCCGGCTCTGCTCCACCGAGCCCGGTTCGGCATCGGCCTGAACGCGAATATGCTGTAGCAGCCAATTACGGTGATCCGAGGGAACGCTGGTCCATACCGGTATGCCGAACTCGGCGCCGAAACGTATCCGACGGTCGGTCGCGGGCGTCTGGAAAATACCCCAGCGATAGTCCTCCGGCCTGACAAAGCGGAACTCGGCCCAGCCGCGGCGATCGCAGCCGACCGGACAGCGCAGGTACATCGGTAGATCGCGGTGCTGCAGGGGGCCGCATTCGTCCCACCAGCGCCTGAACCGGGGCAGATACGCCGTCAGGAACCGGCGCAGTTCGGGCCTGCCGGCAAGATCAATGTTGTTGGGTATGTCATCCATGACGGCAGTAGTCCGTTGCGAAAGTTGCATTGCGTGCCACGGCGGCAGTGCCGTGGGCCTGTATCCTTGTGACAGGGCAATCAAGGAGCCTCTGATTTATTCCCATGGGCTCCGGAAAGGTCGGCGAATCTAATGTACATCCGTGACCTAGTCAACGCCGACATGAAAGATTCATAAACCCGGATCAGGTGCAAAAGCGAAGCCGCGGCGCTAGGTGCTACCTGGTCCGCGAAATCTGTGGTACACACGTTTTCACGCCGGTGTTGCGCGGCGCGCAGGCTGAATACGGACTCAGTTCAGCCGCCAATGCCGTGATGGACAGTTGATGGTTCAGGTGATTCGATTCGGGGGCGCGTGTGAATCCAGTATTGATGTCGATTGGATTACTGATTTGCAGCAATATTTTCATGACCTTTGCCTGGTATGCGCATCTAAAGGAATTAAATGACAAACCGTGGATAATTGCGGCCATGGTGAGTTGGGCAATTGCGCTTCTGGAATACCTTTTTCAGGTTCCTGCCAACCGGATCGGCTATACCGTGTTGAGCGTTGGTCAGCTCAAGATCATGCAGGAAATAATTACCCTGAGCGTGTTCGTGCCGTTCGCGATCTGGTACCTCAAGGAGCCGCTTAAACTCGATTACCTATGGGCCGGGCTCTGTCTGCTCGGCGCGGTGTTTTTCATGTTCCGAGATAAACTTTCATGAGTACACTAAAAGCATCCCGGTAGGGCGGAAAAGCGCAGCGCCTTCCGCCGCATGAAACCATCGGATATATCTCCCGCATTTGCTTGCGCATAAAATCCAGCCTTTCGAAGAATAGCCAGGCTATCCGGCAATTACCTGCGAACGCCGCATTGCCAGTGCGCGCCGATGGCTATCCGTGTGTACCGGGCATGACACAGAGCCTGGGCGGTGGACGTCCTCCCGCCAAGTGTTCGCAGAGCCGAACGCTGGGAGCTGGTCAATCCCTGCAAATGGCCGAGCCTGAGCTATTCTGATTTACTGAAACCACCCTCCAGGCTAAAACACAAGGATAGTGTGACGATGCGTAATACGCCCTTGCTATCGGAAACCGATGCATTCGATCTACACGCCGCTCAGCTTCGCGGGAAAAAACTTGCTTTCAGGGAGCGCTTGGCCGCTGGCGCGGCGCAAGCGCTTGCCATTGCCGCGCCGGACCGCCCGGTGTGGATGCGTTGCGTGCTGGGAGCCGACGGCCGCGAAGTGGAGCTGATCGATCCGGATACGCAATTACCGCGAAAGTATCTGAATTTCGGCTCGAACAACTATCTCGGGCTGACCTCGCACCCGGTTGTTCTGCGCAAGGTCCGCGAGGCAGTGGAATGCTATGGCAGTGGAACCCCAGGGTCGTCGCTGCTCAATGGATACAGCCGTGTGCATCGTGAACTCGAGGAGCGGCTTGCGAGGCTCAAGGGTAAAGAAGCCGCAGTGTTGTTTTCGAGCGGTTATGCCGCGAATGTCGGCATTGTCAGCGCCCTGCTGACGGATGCCGATGTCGCGGTGTTTGATCAGCTCGCCCACGCTTCGCTTTGGGACGGTCTCAAGCTTTCCGGAGCAAGCAGGAATCGGCGCTTTCGACACAACGATGCGCAAGATCTCGATCTCGTTCTCGAAGAAGAAACCGGGGTGCGAGATAAATTCGTTGCGGTCGAGGGGATCTATTCGATGGATGGCGATGCCGCGCCCCTTGATGCCATCGTGCCGGTCTGCAAGAAACACGGGGCGATTCTGATCCTCGACGATGCGCACGCAACGGGGGTTATGGGCGAGGGCGGACATGGTTCCGCGGAGCACTTCGGTGTCGAGAAAGACATCGATGTCGTCATGGGGACCCTCGGCAAGGCGCTCGGTGCCATCGGGGCGTTCGCCGCGGGCGAGCGCGATCTGGTGGAGTATCTGCGGTTTTTTGCGCGCTCTTATATCTTCTCGACGGCCTTGCCCCCGGCAGTGGTCGGTGCCGCCCTCGGCGCGCTGGATGTCATGGAGCGAGAGCCGGAACATCGTCTTCATCTGACCGCCATGATCCGTCGCGCTACCGAAGGGCTCGCGCCATTCGGGCTCATGACTCGGCCGGCAGGCTGCATCATCGCTCTGCGTGCGCCCGAGTGGCTCGATGCGCGCAGGGCCGTGCGGCTCTTCGAGCGCGCCGGGCTATTCATGAATTACGTCATGTTTCCGGCTGTTCCGGTCGCCCAGCAGCGGTTGCGTATCAGCATTTCGGCGTGGCACACCGAGGCGGACGTGGACCGCCTGATCGCCGTTGTCGATGAAGTGTGGGCCACATGCCGGATGGAAGCACATCCCCCCGCTGTCGCGGGGATTTGACATGATTGATACTGCAGACCGAGACAGCTCGCTCGTGGACGTCCTGCGCCGGCGCGCCGCGAATACCCCTGATCGTCTGGTACTCGCCTTCCTGAAGGACGGAGAGCAGGAATCGGAACGGTTAACGTTCGGCACGCTCGATGCGCGCGCGAGGGCGATCGCAGCCGCGCTGCAAGCTCACGGCGTGGTTGCGGGTGACCGCGCCATTCTCCTCTATCCACCCGGGCTGGCGTTCATGCCGGCCTTCTTCGGGTGTCTCTATGCCGGGGTGCTCGCCGTGCCTGCCAGCATGCCACTGCGCTCCCATCATTCAAAAACGAGGCTGTTGCCGATTTTTCGTGACTGTGATCCCTGCGCTGTGTTGACCACGGCATCGGCGCGGGAAAATTATTTCGACATTCTTCGCCGGGCCGGCGTATCGGAACAGGTCCGTTGGCTGGCCACCGACGAGATCTCGGCGGACTCGAGCGCGCCCATGCGCGACGTGCCTCTGTCTCCGGATACGATCGCCTTTCTGCAATACACGTCTGGATCCACGTCGGAGCCGAAGGGCGTCATGGTCAGCCATGGCAATCTTCTCGACAACACGCGGTTCCAGGGTGAGCTGTTCGGAATCAGACCCTCGAGTATTGGACTCAACTGGATGCCGCTCTCCCACGACATGGGGCTGATCATGGGCGTTCTACAGCCCATCGTTCATGGCTTCATGTCTTACGTGATGGCACCGATGTCGTTCATTCGCTCTCCACGGCGGTGGCTGGCGGCCATTACGCGTTACCGTGTAACGCACAGCTATGGGCCAAACTTCGCGTTTGAGGAATGCATTCACCGAATTTCGCCGGACGCCCGCGAGGGGCTCGATCTACGCAGTTGGACCGTGGCATGCAGCGGTGCCGAGCATTTACGTCACCGGACGCTGAAGTGTTTCGAGTCCGCGTTTTCGCCCTATGGCTTCGATCGTCGGGCGTGGCTACCGGCTTACGGCTTGGCGGAGGCGACCCTGGTGGTGTCCGCGGAGCAGGCATCGTCGGGCATTACCACTCTCGCGGTCGACACGGACGCACTGCGCGAGGGGCGCGTGATTGAGTCGGTCCAGGACAGCCCTTGCGCCCGAACGCTGGTCGCAGTCGGTAAAACCGATACCAGGGCCGTGGTTCGCGTTATTGACCCCGAGCAGCGAACGACGTGTCAGCCCGATCGCATCGGCGAGATCTGGGTAAAAGGAGACAGTGTCGCCAAAGGCTATTGGCAGCGGCCGGAGGAAAGTATCCGTACGTTCGCAGCCCGGGTAGTCGATAACGGCGAAGGCCCCTTTCTGCGTACGGGTGATCTGGGCTTCGTTCGAAACGGCGCGCTCTTCATCGCCAGCCGTGCGAAGGATCTGATTATTCTCCGCGGCAGAAACTACTATCCTCAGGATATCGAGCTGTGCGCCGAGACTGCGGATAGTGCCATTCGACCAAGCTCGTGCATTGCTTTCTCGGTTGACGACGGCACGCAAGAGTGTCTTGTCGTCGTTGCAGAGCTGATTCATTCCTCGTTTACGGACACGCAGATCGCGTGCATCGTCGAAAATGTCAGGCAAGCGGTGCAGACCGAGCACGAAATTCGCGTGGATTTCGTTCAATTGATCAAACGCGGCAGTCTGCCCAAGACGTCCAGCGGAAAACTGCAGCGCGCGCGTTGTCGCGCGTTGTACTGTGCAGGGGAATTACAACTGATTGGTGAGAACAGTGCCGGAACAAAAATCGCATGATAATTCGATTATTGACCATTCGACCATACTGACGGAACTGACTCAGTTCGTGTGCAAGCGGTTACGGCTCAATGCAGCGGCTTTCGATCCAAAAGTGGATCTTGCCCGCTACGGCCTTGATTCGATGGAGGCCGTTCAATTGACCGTGGAACTGGAACGCTTGCTAGGCATCACGCTTGAGGATTCCGCGGTGTTCGATCATCCGACCCTCAATGCGCTTGTCGACCACGCCGTACGGGCCTGGCGAGAAATTGCGCCCGACGCCGAAGGTCAGGGAGCCTGACAACAAACCGAAACGAAGGAGGGCTATCCAGGATGCCCGGCATGGATGCGGGAACAACAGCCGGTCTGCGGCCGTGCGTGTTGATCACGGGCGCCTCGTCCGGGATTGGGCATGCGTTCGCGGACCGGCTGTCCGGAGAAGGCCATGATCTAATTGCGGTCGCGCGCGATGGCGTGCGTCTGGAACGGCTACAGGAACGGCTTTCAAAGCGGGATGGATCGCATGTGGAGGTTGTGGTTGCCGATCTTTCCGATCGAAGCGATTTGAGGCGCGTCGAATGCATTGTGCGCGAGCGCGCGCTCGTAATGCTGATAAATAATGCCGGCGCCGGTACCTACAAAACATTCGCCGAGGATGACCCGGAGGAAATGGATGCCGCCGTCGCGCTCAATGTCATTGCCCCCATGCGGCTGACCCGCGCCGCGCTGCCAGGGATGATCGCGGCCGGGCGCGGGGACGTCGTCAATGTGGCGTCAATCTCAGCCTTTTCCGCAAATCCGGGAGGGGGCAATTACAAGGCGACAAAGGCTTACATCGCCTCACTCACAGAAGTCCTCCATTCCGAAGTCAAGGATACCGGTGTGCGCATGCAAGCGCTTATCCCATGGTTTATACGAACCGAGATTTTCCAACGGGCCGGCATCGATGTTTCACACGTACCGGATACGCACTGGATGAGTCCGGAGGATGTCGTGCAGGCATCGCTGTCGGGGCTCCGTCTCGGTGAGATTCTATGCGTGCCGGGACTCGAGGACTCGAGCGTGATCTCGGAGTTTACAGGGCTACGCGCCCAGATATCGGCCAGGTTGACTGGGACGCTGGCTTCACGCTACCGGAGCGGATAACGCGTGATCTGGTAATTGTCTATTCGAAGAGGGAGACCCCGTGGTTGACGTGAAATTGAATCTTGCCGCCGTGCGTCGCCGAATTGCGGATGCATGTGCTCGTGTTCGTCGGAACCCTGACGATATCCGGCTCGTCGCGGTATCGAAGTTTCAGCCACCGGAGTTGATCCGGCAGGCCTTTGAAGCGGGGCATCGGGATTTTGGCGAAAATTACGGGCAAGAGTTGCGAGACAAGGCCATGACGCTTCGGGATCTGGAGGGTCTCGTATGGCATGCAACCGGTCCGCTGCAATCCAACAAGGTCAAATACGTCGCGCGAGCTGCGTCCGCATTTCATGCCCTGGACAACGGCAGGATCGCCGAAGTGATGGGGAGGTATCGCGCCGAATCGCCCATCGATTGCTACATCGAGGTAAACATTGCGAACGAGCCCACCAAGAGCGGCGTGTCGCCGGCAGCGATCGGAGATCTGCTGAGCGCGGTGCAACCGATGAAAGGGCTGCGGATAGTCGGATTGATGTGCATGCCACCGATTCCTTTACCGCCAGCCCGATACGACCCCGCGCTTTCCCGTCCGTATTTTCAGCGGCTTCGTAGCCTGGCCGACGAGTTCGGCCTTCGCGGTCTATCGATGGGTACAACCGACGACTTCGAGATAGCGATTGAAGAAGGCGCCACAATCGTGCGGGTGGGCAGATCCATTTTTGGCACTCGGCACGCGCGCTTGAAGGGGACGCCGTTTGAGCATCTGGCGGCGCATATGGACGCTGATTAGCGGCACCGGGCCCGACCGGAAGCTGCTCGGGCGTCAAATCCGGTCCGCGCATCCGGACGGCTGGCAAATATCAGGCAGGGCTCTGCCTCGTCAAGAACTCGAGCGCGCTGGTTAGATTCCGAACCGGAATCGCTCCTGAAGTAGAAAGTTGCTTTCCGGATCACGCTGCACGAAGAGAGCGACCGCGTCCACGGTCGTGGGTCTGAGTAGCACCGAGTCGAACAGCGTCCGCAGGCTCGGGAGGACGCGGTCCAGGTCCGGGTCGGGCAGGGTGGTGGTCAACGTCATGTGAAAGCGGAATTGGTCCATGACGTACGGGTAACCCCAGCGCTCCAGCATCTCCCGCTCGCGTGACGTCAGGCCGTTCTCCAGGCGGCGGGCAACGACGTCACGGCCCGGGGGGGCTCGGAATGGATCAAACGTTTCCACGCAGGCTGCCGCCAGGTCATCCAGATCCGGGGTTGGTTCACGGGGGATCAGCGCCAGGAACCGATCCACCCGGCCCACCTGAAGGGCGACGTTGAAGCTACGGCGCGATCGAACAAAGGCGTCAAGACGCGTCCGCAATTCTGTCTCCGTGGTGCCCTCGGCGAGTGTGAAGGGCGCCTTGAGGGTGGCATGAAAGCCATAGCGGCGGGGGCGGGCGGTGATGGCGTCGATCTCGGCTGCAGACAGCCCGGCCGCATTCGGATGTGGGAGCGCGGCGTCGTTGACTGCGTCGCGGCCCAGCCAGGCGCTCGCCAGCCTGGACAGCGCGGTTTCCGGGGCAGGGGCAAGGTAGAGGGCGTAGCGCGCCGCCATTGCTAGATCACTCTCAGGCCCTGGCGCCAGACCTGACGGACGACAGGGCCGTGATCCGCCTTGCGGACGCGTGCCAGATCCGCGCGCTTGCCGGCCGCGATTTCGCCGCGGTCGGTGAGGCCCAGCAGCCGCGCGGGATTGCCGGAAACGACGCGGAACGCCTCGGGCAAGGTGAATCCGGCGCGTTCGTTGAGCAGCCAGGTTGCCTCCATGAGGCTGATCGGCACGTAGTCGGACGACATCACATCAAGCAGGCCCAGGCCGGCAAGATCATCGGCCGCTACATTGCCGGAATGGGAGCCGCCGCGGACCATGTTGGGTGCGCCCATGACAGTGGCCAGGCCGCGCTGGCGGGCGGTTTCGGCGGCGGCGATTGTCGTGGGGAATTCCGAGATCGTGACTCCCAGGGCGACGGCTTCCTCAATGTGCTCGACGGTGGCATCGTCGTGGCTGGCCAGTGTGATGTTGCGCTGTCGGCAGGCGCTCACGACCTGATCCCGATGGATGGGGGCGTACCGTGCCTGCATCTCCCGGCGCTCGGCTATCACGGCTTCCAGTTCGGCGTCGTTAAGGCCGTGCTTGCCCTTGTAGTATTCGCGGAATTTGTCCATGTCCACGAACTGCCGGGCGCCGGGGGTGTGGTCCATGATGGACACCAGGCGCACCAGGCTGTTGTCGATGTTGCGCGCGAAGCTCTCGGGCATGTCCGGTGCGACGACCTCGCAGCGCAGGTGCAGCAGGTGTTCGGCGCGCAGGAGGCCGGCCGCGCGGGCCTCGCCAATGCCGTCGACGACCGCGTCGCAGATATCCTTGCGCCATTCCTTGCCGTGATCGCTGCCGCAGGCAATGGCGTCCAGCACCGTGGTGATGCCGGCGCTGGCGATGGCTGCATCATGCGCGAGTATGCCCGGCATGGTGGGCCAGCGGACACCGGGGCGGGGTATCAGATGGCGTTCCACGTTGTCGGTGTGCAGTTCCACCAGCCCGGGGGTCAGGTAATCGCCGTCCAGGTCTTCCGTGTGTGGAACGTTGCACCGGCCGGTCCCGACGTCGGCGATATGGCCGTCGCGTATTACAACGTGGCCATGAATCACCTCGCCGTCGAGGACGACGCTGGCGTTATCGAGGATCTGTTCACTACTCATGCGGCATCCCTCGCCTGTTTCTTGACGTTCCTACGCATGGTCCATCTCCTGGCCGATCCTGTCGGCTCGGGGGACATTATCCCCACAGTATCGACGACATCGGCAACCGGATGTAGGCAACGAATGGGGTAGGCGCTTTACGGTTTCGGCGAGAGGGGTGTGCTTTCACAGCTACGGCCGGGTCGCTTGGCCATCAGGCCGTGCGATGCGTTTGTGGTTCACCGCCCAACCGTCAGACTTCAGCTGCTCGGTGACGCCGCGGTACACGTAACGAGGAAACTCTGCACAGATCGCATGAATTTGCCCCCGCATCACCGCCACCTCGGCCTGCGCCTCGCGCAGAACCCCGATGAGCTGCTCGTCCGAAATGCGCTTCTTCTTCAAGTCCGTCTCCTCACGGTTAGACGGACTTGCCTCCCTTTCCGCTGGTCCGGAAATCGGGGAGCACGTCAGTGTCCCGTTGAGGGGCTATCGGCCCTTGCAAGTGATGTGGCGGCCAACGTCCGCCTAACTGCGGGAAACTACTCTGCGAGCGGTTTGACCGGTGCGCGAGATGCTTGTTTAACATTTTGATTTGGCGCGAAAAGGCGCCCAGTATACGGTGTAGGGAACGTTGGGCATTAACGGTGCGGTCTGGTGATACGCGGAATTTTTCCGTCTTGTACCACGGAATTTTTCCGTTCACTAACTGTTGGGCAGCATAGTGTCAAGCATGCTTAGGAAATCGATGACCTGAACGAACGCAGTGCCCTAAATTCGGCATTTGGTGAATACAGAAGCACGAGCTATGCCCCCCGCGTTCGACGAAAGGACATAACCCTTTGAGCGACGATAACGACGACATACCGACTGAACCGCCCATCCGGGAGAGACTGCTTGAAGCTCACCGTTCAGGCAGCCTTATGGAAGCCATCGAGGAGTCTTGCCGAATTGCGACAATTCGGGAAGAGGACGTCGCGCACGAGCTGGCGACGCTTCACAACGACAGCAATATCGACATCGTCGATGCATTCTCGCAACTCAGGAAGAGCGAGGCCGGATTCATCTTCTTCGGCGTACGCGCCATCTTCGAGCAAGCACTACCCGAAATCGAAAGTGATGTCCTGCCCGTTATTCGGTGTGTGCGCCACCTGGTGCATGAGGCCGGATACGATCTGGCTGCAGGAGCCACCATTGGCTATTTCACAACGTTTCTCGCGAAAACCCCCAGCAGACCAAAGCAGGCCCTAGACAACATCAAGGCTGAGCCGGAGCTGTCCGACCTGCTACCAGCAATCCTAATCGCAGGGTGCAAGCTCGATATGCAGAAATACCTCGAAGAAGCGCTACAACTTACGAAGGCCGAGAATGCCGATACGCGCAGACAGGCGGTGTTTGCTCTCGGCGCCATTGAATGGTCGGAAGAGAACAGACCTTCGGAGGCTGTTTATGCAGCTCTTGAAGAGATCCTAAACTCCGATACCAGCGACGACATGCTGGCCGCCACAGCACGCACAGCGGCGAGCCTGATTAAGTATGATCCATTGCAGGTAGACCGGCTCATAGAGCTGGTTGATAGCGCCGTCGAGAAGGGTGGAGATCAAACGATACACGCAGCCGCGTCGCGTCTGGCGATAGGCGACAAACACATACCCGAAGCGCTGATTGAAAAGCTCCTGAATCAGCTCAAGCGTGTGAATCCGGAACACAAGAGCACGATCAATCAGATTGACCACGCCATGCACCGATTGATTAAGCTCGGCAAAATAGATGCCGCTCTTTGTACCCTTGAATCTCTAATCACAGAGAAGGATCTGGAGCCCGCCGCATTCGACACTGTCCTGCACGAAATACGGCGTGATACCACGCTGCTGAACAAGGCCGCTACGAGATGGCTGCTAAATGGCAACGCCTCGCTCTGCCAAACAGCAGCCTATCTAGTGGGCGGCGGACATGGCGCAAACGTACCTACCGAGGTCGATCCGGCAGAGATAGAGATGAATGATGGCAGGGAGATGGTCTTCCTCGCCAGAAAGGTCTGCGGCTACTTCTTCATGAATCCCCTGAGCACCGCCAGCATGCTGCTGTCTCTCCTACAACTGGCAAAGGATGACCATACGCGGACACAGATAGGCAAGCTGATTCTCAATCCCCTTCTTATCAACTACCCAGGTAAAGCCCGAACATTCATCAACGACCGAAGGGAGTCATGCTCTGCCGAGGCACAGGAAGTGCTGCGGCAGATCGACGTGGCGCTTGATCAATACTTCGAAGCTCTAAGGTCAATAGATGAGATTCCCGAGCTTTACCCTTCGAATACGCAGCGCGAAGCCTATCACCGATATCATAGCCGCGAGATGGCGGAGTCATTCAAAGAGGCGGAGAAGAAGTCTGTCTTTTCTAGCCTATTCACCAAGCAGACGCTTCTTTACGGCAGAGCGTCAGTCACCTATGTCCACGATGGCCAAGGGAATGCGCATCGTCAGGAAATACCGCTTCAGGAGCATTCTGTAGAGTTTGAGCTTCCGAGAATAGTACAGCTCGATCCGATCGGTCTTGAACATCAGCTCGCCGTGTATCGGGCAGAAAGGCGGCAACCATGAAACTGATCATCAAGGAGTATCTAGCCTCCCTACGCGAACGCGAAGAGCTGGACGCTGTTCTTCCGGACCTGCTCAGCCAGATGGGTATGAACGTCTTTTCCCGCCCTGGCAGAGGTACGCGGCAGGACGGCGTTGACGTCGCCGCTGTCGGATCGATCGATGGCGAGGAAGAGGCAGTTTATCTCTTTTCCATCAAGCCCGGTGACCTGCGACGTCCTGATTGGAGCAATGTCTCGCCTCAGTCCCTGAGGCCATCTCTGGAGCAAATTCAGGATGTCTACATTCGCAACAGGCTTCCGAAACAGCACCGAGATAAGAAGATCAAAATCTGCATCTGCGTCGGCGGCGATATTCGTGAAGAAGTTCGGCAGGATATCGAGGGATACAAAGACAGATACAGTAATGGGCGGGTTTCTTTTGAGGAGTGGAACGGCGACCGAATTGCCTCCTTGATAGAGTCCTACCTGTTGCGAGAAGAACTACTCCCTGAAGCGGCCAGATCGCACCTGCGCAAGGCCCTCGCCCTCATCGATGAGCCGGACGCCTCGTACAAGCACTTCGCGATACTCGTTGATTCGATTCTGAGCGAGGACATCGCTAAAGCGGTGCAAAGAATCCGGACTGGCAGGCAGCTAAGCATCTGCCTTTGGATATTGTTCGCATGGGCGCGTGAACAAGGGAATCTAGAGTCCACCTATCGCTCAGCCGAACTCTTGCTGCTCCGTCTCTGGCATATAGCGCGCGAATACGTGGACAAGAAGAGCAAAACGGCAAAATCCATCCAGTCCGTTTATGGGGCAGTCTTTAATACTTATCTGAGCGTTGGACACGAGTTCTTCTCGAAGAGCATCCTTCGACACGCCTCAAAAACCCATGGGCTTTCGAGTGCGGTGCGTGGCTCAACAACAGTGGACATAAACCTAAAGCTATTCGATCTAGCCGGAAGAACGGCCCTATATGCGCTATGGCTTCGTTGGTATGCCCTCAACTCTCCCGAAGGTTCCGAACATCAGAAGGCCCTCTTAGAGACCTTCAGTACATACGCTGGCGCGCTCAAGGAACTCGTTAACAACAATCCGATCCTTCTCCTGCCAATCAAAGACGATCAGTGCATCGACGTTGCGCTAGGCGTTCTGGTGTTCATCATGGATGACGATAAAGAGAACATCGAGGGATGGCTGACGCAGATAATAGACCGCGCAATCTTCGCCTACAGATTTCATAGGCCATACCCTTGCAACATCAGGGCTTACCATGAACTCCTGGAACATCCACAGTCCGATGAGACCTATCGGGAGAACGTGACCGTCGGAAGCATTCTCTATTCATTCATTTCGATACTCGCGGCAATGATGGGCGATCGAGAGCTCTGGGGGGCAGTTAAGACCTTTAAGCGGGACGAACTTCAGAATTGTAACTTCCAGTACTGGTATCCAAACGATACGAGCGAAAGCCACCTATACATCAACGACGAGATGCACGGCGCAACTCTGTCTGGAATAGACGTGGAATCAGCGCCAGAGGAGCTTCTCAAGCAGGTGTTCGACGAGTGCGAGAACATGCGAGAGTTTTGGGAGCTGTCGGCGGTTAAATATGGTTTCTGGCCACTCGTGTTAACGGCCTGCCGGCATTATCGCCTTCCTGTACCGCTTCACCTCTTCCGGGAGGGCTGGACGCCACCTAAAGATGAAGGCGCCGAGTCGTCTCGTGATACTGATGCAGGGAGTGTACGGCAGGCGGATTAACGAGTTACAACTATAGAAATATGTGGAATGTAGTGGAATTGGAAACTAAGGTTCATAGGGTGTAGTTTCGCGATGAGGAAAGAGCGAATATGTTGTGAGAATCACCGGCCAAACAATTGAATCAAGCCGACCAATTTTCCGCTGTCGCTCCAAATTGGCGGCTTATTCAGAGCGTTATGTGTAAGGAGGCCGTTGAGTGCATTTAGGCCGATAGGGGTAATAGGTGGGGGACTGACAGTCCCTGTGGCGCTTGTTGGCTCCGTAGCCCTTCTGCTGGTTTTGTTGCGTTACGTAAGTATTAGATTGATTCCATCGGATCAAGACAACATTAAGGAGGTGCCTATGAAGAAAACATTAACTGCTCGTACTCGCATGTTTTTTAGCTCGGCCTTTGAAAACATCTGGGCTATCGGGGTCGGCAGCGTTGTTTCACACCTATCTACCTAAGTGCATTCAACACATAACAAACCCATGAACGCGAACAGCCAAAAGCTACGCTCCTTCGTCGCTCCGCTTTTGGCTGCCGGTTATGGGTGGCGTTAGCGGGAGAAAGTGGCGGTGGACGTGATTCTCACTTCAACAGTAATCGCAGCAATCGTAGCTGGGCTCGTTGCCGCGTGGACCGCGCAACGAAAGATCGGTATGGAGAATATCACTCAAGACCGCCGATCTTGGCGTGATAAGGTCGGAGCAAAGTCGCTCGCCGTCCACGATGCCATAGTTTCCCGTGATAAAGAATCAATAGACAAGCTTCGGGTGGAGTTCAGGGCGATTCTGAACCCAGAAGATGAAGATGATGATGCGATCATCAGCTGTATTTCTCTTCCCGAGGAAGGGAAGGAGGTCGAGCGTGCTGAGGAATTCGCGGAACGAATAGCGCTTTTACTAAAGCACGATTGGGAGCGCGTGAAGTTGGAGGCAGGTCCGCTCGTCATGAGGGTGAAGGTCGTTCGTGATTGGATCGCCAAAATGATTTACAAGCCATCGCGCACGAAATATGAGCAGAAGCGCTAATAACAGCGTCAACTCGGACGCCCAACTGCGCTGCGCTGCTTTGGGCGCCGGTTACGCTGGTCGTTCGGCGCAAAATGCGACAGCGTTGTAAGATATCCAAAAAGCATTCAATTCAAGACATAGGACTCAAGATGGCAACTGACGAGTACAGTGAAGAGTTAGGGCGTGCTGAGGAAGAACAAGAGGAGTCATGACCTGCTCCCGGATTTCCGGTCCACGTAAAAGTTAGTACAGTCCGTCTTATCCTTGAG
>JBBDNK010000038.1:0-12806 GCA_040877625.1 Aquisalimonadaceae bacterium | reverse complement strand
TCTTGCCAAGGGCGACGGCCATTGCCTGCGAACGCCGCCTTGCCAGCGCGCTCGGTTGGCTCCGCAGAGCACCATGGGAATACATCAGTGTCTCCTTAAGCCGGGCGCAGTGGCAATTCGCTGATCAATCCATCCAGTTTATCCCGCCAGGGCAACACGTCCTCGAATGCACGTGATAGCCGCAGCACGCCCACGTCATCAAATCGGCGACCAACAATCTGCAACCCGATCGGCAGTCCTGCGGCTGTCATGCCGCAGGGCACCGAACTCGCCGGCTGCTCCGTGAGGTTGAAAAGAAAATTATTCGCCCACGGGGCAAATAATTGGTCCATGTGGTACGCCGGCGCATCCGCGGCAAACGGTGGCTGCGGCACGGCAGGAAGAACGAGAAAATCAAACCCGTCAATGAGCCGGGCGGCGCGCTCTCTAAGCTTTTGCAGTGCGTTGAACACCCCATAGAACTCGGTTGCGGTCATCTGCGCGGCCGGCTTCGACCACGTTTCGATGACCGTCGCCTGGCGCTGCCGGTCATGGTCGAAATTGTCCAGTTCCGTTCTGCAACGGACCTGATAGAACCGTTCGGCCACGAGCAGATCCTCCACCGTGAATCCGTCGTCCACGGGCACCACGTCGCACCCCGCGGTTTCCAGCCCGCGCACGCCGGCCTCGACAGCAGCTGCAACCTCTGCATCAACAGGCACGCCAAAACCCAGATCTGACAGAAAGCCGATTCTGGTTCCCCGGATATCCGCTTTGAGATTGGACAAATAGTCCACCTCGGACGGAGCAAGCGCAGTGAAATCCCGCGCATCCGGCCGGGCGATAACGTTCAGAAGGAGGGCCGCGTCCTCAACCGTTCTCGCCATTGGCCCGGCAACCAGGGAGGGGCTATTGGGAAAATAGTAGGGAACCCGCCCCTGACTGGGCTTCAAACCGAAGATGCCGCAGAAGGACGCCGGCAGGCGAATGGACCCGACAATGTCGGTACCCACCGCAAGCGGGTTGATCCCGGCGGCAATGCTTGCGGCCGTCCCCGCGCTGGAGCCCCCCGGCGTGTATCCGGGGTTCCAGGGGTTGCGGGTGACGCCGTGTCTGGAACTGGTTCCGGAGGCAAGGATGCCGAAATCCGGCATTGTGGTCTTGCCGAGAAAAACGGCGCCGGCTTCGCGCATCCGAGCAATGGAAGGGGCATCCGTTGTCGCCTCCTTGGGGTTGGGCTCATGCGCGGCCGACCCCCGGTAGGAAACCGCACCAATCGACGGCAGCGCGTCCTTGATTGACGACGGAACCCCGTCAAGCAAACCGCAGGGCGCCCCGCCAAGCCATCGCCGCTCCGAGGCACGTGCGGCTGCTTGTGCGCCTTGCCTGTCGATCACATAAAAGGCGTTCAGATCGCCGTTGAGCTGATCGGTGAGTTCGAGCAGTTCATCGGTTACCTCGACCGGAGAGAACTCCCGACGCCGATAGCCGTCCAGCAGCTCCCGGGCGGTCATCCTGCTGAAAACCGTCATCTGCCCTCACCCTCCGCGATCGGTGCGCAGGGAGCCGTTCGGCTGGGCCGGGTACTCACCATACTGGACCGGACAGCAAATGCGTCCGCCCACGCGGCAAGCCCGGGGTACGTCTCGCGCCAGTTAACCGGGAACCGGAAATCAACATACTCAAGCGCGCAGGCAACGGCGATGGCATCGGCGGTCGGAGGATCGCCGGCGAGCCCCGCCAACTCGTCGTTGATTCGCCGCAGCGAGCGATTGATCCGGCCCTCAAGCTTGTCGACAAACGCGCTATCCTGCCGCTGCGGTGGCCGACGCAGCTCCATGACTCTCTGCAGCACCGCCTCCATCACGCCATCCGCGAGCGCGGCGCGGACAAGAACGTCTGCTTTTCTATCATCCGGCACCAGCGGCGCGCCCCCATGCAGCGCGTCCAGCATGGAGATGATGACGGCACTGTCGAAAACGCCCCGATCATCGTCCGTGATCAATGTCGGTATCTGCCTCAGCGAATTGTAATGGTCGATTTCACCCGGGCTGTAGACGTCGATAAACTGCTCTGCAAGCGGTATCTTTCGCTCCAGCGCGGCAACCATGATCTTGCGGCCGAACGGTGAGGTGGCATCGTTGAGTAGTCGCATGCTGCATCCTTCGTGTTGAAGCTCGATTGGCTGTCGCGCGCCACGCAATGACGTCCCTGAACGTTACCGTCCCCGGGATCTATCGTTTACCGCGCACTGTCCCCCGGTGGCCGGCGCATCAACCGGCTTGCTCCCCGCACCCAGGTACGTTGCGATCACCCTCGGATCACGTACCAGTTCCTCGCTCGGCCCCTCCAGGAGAACGCTTCCGATCTCCAGGACATAGGCACGGTCGGAAGCCGCCAACGCCGCACGCGCGTTCTGCTCAACCAGCAAAATGGACACGCCCGCGGCTCTGAGCCCGGATATGATCTGGAACATGTCTCTGACCACCAGCGGCGCAAGGCCGAGACTGGGCTCATCCAGCATCAACAGCTCCGGCCGGGACATCAGCGCACGGCCGATCGCCAGCATCTGCCGCTCACCGCCGGACAATGTTCCGGCCAGCTGACGGCGCCGTTCGCGCAGCCTGGGGAACCACTCGAATACGTCGTCCATCCAGACGCGAATTTTCGCCGCCTTGTGTCGCCGACGGACAAAGGCGCCGAGCTGGAGGTTGTCCTCCACGGACATGGTCGCGAACAGCTCCCGCTTCTCCGAAACCAGACACAGCCCCTGCTCCAGCCGGGCTTCGGCCGATAGATTCTGGATCGGCTTGCCCTTGAACAGGATCTTGCCGGTGGACGAATGAAGCCCCATTAGCGCGTTGAGCATGGTGCTCTTTCCGGCGCCGTTGGGCCCGACCACGGAGACCAGCGAGCCCTCGGCAACCTTCAGATCGACGCCCTTGACGGCATCAATCTTGCCGTAGCCCGCCGACAGTTCGATGACTTCCAGTAGTTGCGTCATGCTGCTTCGCTCCCAAGGTAGGCTTCGACTACGCTCGGGTTCGCGCGGACCTCCTCGGGGACGCCTTCCAGAAGCTTTTCACCGAAGTTGAGGACGACAATCCTGTCGGCCAGATTCATTACAAAATCCATATCGTGTTCCACCAGCAGCACGCTCACCCCACTGTCCCGCAGTTCGCTAATCAGCTGCGCCAGGTCCTGCTTCTCACGAAAACGAAGACCGGCGGCCGGCTCATCCAGGAGCATGATGTCCGGGTCGGCGCAGAGCGCGCGCGCCATCTCCAGCACCCGCTGTTGACCGAGCGCGAGGTTGCCGGCGGGCTCATGCTGCAACTCAAGCAGGTTTACCCGCGCAAGCTGGCGAAGTGCCTCAGCGCGAATCTGCGCTTCCTCGTCCCGTTCCAGCCGGAGTGCGGCCTTTATCGAACCACTTTTCGAGCGCTGGTGGGCGCCGAGCATGGCATTCTCCAGAACCGTGAGTTCGGGAACGAGCTGGACATGCTGAAACGTTCTGGCGACCCCCATGGAAACGATCTCGCGCGCCTTTCTTTTTGTCGCGTCCTCGCCGTTAACCCAGACCTGCCCGGCATCCGCTGGCAATAACCCCGTTACCGTGTTGAAAAGGGTGCTTTTGCCGGCACCATTCGGGCCAATGAGGGCAACCACCTCTCTCGGAAACACGTCAAACCCGATATCCTTCAAGGCCTGCAAACCGCCGAAGGACTTGCTGATCCCGTCGACCCGCAGTATCGCCTCACCGTCCTTGCGCGTCCGCAGGCGCGGCCGAGGCGCCAGCGAATCCGTCATCGACTCCGCCTGCGCAGGACCCGACACGAAGGGCGGCGTAAATCGCGCCAGCAGCGACGTTACGCCCTGCTCCCGGCAAGTCTGGAGTAAGACGATGATCAGCGCGCCGAAGACGATCACCTCAAAATTACCGGACTGGCCCACAAGGCGCGGCAATATGTCCTGGAGGTAGTCTTTCATGAGCGTAATGATTCCCGCCCCCAGCAGTGCCCCCCATACCTGCCCGGCGCCCCCGACCACGACCATGAACAGGTACTCGATACCCATGTGCAAACCGAATGGAGACGGGTTGACGAAGCGCAGGAAGTGGGCATACAACCACCCTGATATCCCCGCCAGAACGGCTGCGTAAATAAACAGAATCATCTTGAACCGGGCAGTATCCACGCCGAAGCTCTCGGCCGTTATTTTCGCGTTCTTGATGGCTCGCATCGCCCGCCCGGCGCGGGAATCCAGCATGTTCGAGAAAAGCACGCAGGCTCCCAGGCAAACTGCCCAGACAATATAGTAGAAGCTCCTAGTCGTATCCGCCGCGAACCCTGCAATTGAAATGGGAGGAATTCCGTCCATGCCCGTGTGGGCACCGAGCATATCCAGATTTCCGAAAACGTAGTACAGGCTGACACCCCAGCCCAGGGTCGCCAGCGGCAGATAATGGCCGGAGAGCCTGAGCGTAACGACACCGAGCAGGCCTGCGCTGGTGACGACCACCAGCAAGGCCGCGATCAGCCCAAGCCAGGGCGATACCGCAAGGTAGGTGGTCAGCACCGCGGTGGTGTACGCGCCAAGGCCGACGAACGCGGCCTGCCCGAAAGACGTGATGCCCGCGACGCCGGTCAGCAGCACAAGCCCCAACGCCACCAACGCATAAAGCCCGATGTAGGTGAAGGCGGTTATGTAGAACTCGGGGAGGAACACACCGCCAATAGCGAGTATGCACGCGGCGGAGATCCATAAGGACAACCTCATTCGCCTTCCTCCTCAATATCATTGGACGTCAGCGATCGCCACAACAGCACCGGAATGATCAGCGAGAAAACGATGACTTCCTTGAAGGAACTCGCCCAGAAGGATGAGAAGGATTCCAGCATACCGACAAACACCGCCCCCGCTGCCGCGACCGGATAGCTGGCAAGCCCGCCAATGATCGCCGCCACGAACCCCTTGAGCGCAATCGTGAACCCGGTGTCGTAATAGACCGTCGTCAGCGGCGAAATGAGGATTCCGGAAAGCACACCAACCACGGCCGCCAGCAGAAAGCACAGCTGGCCGGACATTTCGGGCCGAATTCCGACCAGCCTCGCCCCGGCCCGGTTTACCGCGGTTGCCCGCAGCGCCTTGCCGAAAAGCGTTGCCGAGAATGCCCAGGCGAGCCCGGCTATCAGCACCAGGCTCATGATGACCATCACCAGACTCTGCCCGGAAATAATCAATGGCCCGACGCTGAACACGGCGTCGCTCAGGGGCGTGGTGCGGGAGCCCTCGGGGCCGAAGGCAAGCAGACCGACACCGACCAGCACCAGATGCGCCGCTACCGAGGCAATCAACAGCACCAGCACGGTCGTGTTTGCCAGCGGCTGAAACACCACGCGATAGAGCATCGGGCCCAACGGCACGACGATCGCCATGGTCAGCGCGATCTGCACAAGTAGCGAGGCGGCCTGTAGATCCTGCCCCCGCAGGAGCAGCCACAGGACACCCGGGTACACCACAAACAAGGCCATTTTCCAGGGTGCCGGACTGCGCTTTGCGCGCAATGCGGCAATCAGCTCATAGGCCCCGGCAATGAAGCCGAGAACGACGGCCACATAAACGGTAGCCGGGAACAGCCCCTGCTGCATGCTCGCAAGGGTCAGGGCACCAAAGGTAATGAACTCGCCCTGCGGCACGAATATGATCCGCGTGACCGTAAAAACGAGCACAAGCGCGAGGGCAAGCAGCGCGTAAATGGCGGCGTTGATTATTCCGTCCTGAAACAAAAATAGTGCAATGTCGACATTCACGGCTGCACGTCCCCTTTCCTGCCGTCAGCTCAGTCGGCCAACGTGAATTTACCATCCCGGATGGTGATCATGACCGGCGCGTCCTTCGAATAGCCGTTATGGTCGTCCGGGGCCATGGTATTGGGCCCGGCCGTGGTCGGCACATTCTCGGTGCCTTCGATGGCGTCGCGCAGCGCTGTACGGAACTGCTCGCTGCCCGGCTCGTGGTCGGCCAGCACCTTTTCAAGCGCCGCCTGCATGATCAGCACCGCATCCCAGGCATAACCGGCAAAGGCATTGGTGGCACCGTCGCCGAACTCGGCTTCATACTCCATGCTGAACTGCTGGGCGACTTCCTTGGCGGGGTTGCTATCCGGCAGTTGGTTGGCGACGACCAGCGGCGCGGCGGCTATCAGCGTGCCCTCGACAGCCTGTCCGCCGACGCGGATGAAGTCATTGTTCACCACTCCCGTGGTCTGATAGACGGCGCCCTGGTATCCACGCTCCACCAGCGACGCCTGCGGCAACACGCCGGGGGTGCCCGATGCCACGATCAGCACAGCGTCCGGGCGGGCGGATGCAATCCTCAGAACCTGCGCGGTAACGGATGTGTCGGTCCGGGAAAATTTCTGGTTCTCGACGACATCGATCCCCGCCGCCTCAGCCAGCGGCGTAAATTCATTGACCCAACTCTCGCCATAGGCGTCATTGAAGGCCAGTGTCGCGACGCTCTCGATGCCGGTCTGCCTCATGTGCTCGATGGTCGATGCAGCGGTGGTGGAATCGTTGTAGGGCGTCTTGAACACCCAGCGCCGGTTATCGTCCATGGGGTGGATGATGGCAGCCGCGGCACCGAGGCTGATCATCGGCGTTTTGGACCGGCCCGCGGCCTCGACCAGGGCCATGGAAATGGGCGACGTGGAGGAACCGATAACGACATCAACCTCGTGCTCGTTTACGAAGCGATCGAAATTCCTCCGGCCGGCGGTTGGGTCGGACCGGTCGTCGAGCACGATGTATTCAACCTGCTGCCCGCCGATCTCTCGTGGTGCCAGCTCAATGGCGTTGCGCTCTGGAATACCAAGGGAAGCCGCCGGTCCGGTCGCGCTGACAGTGACTCCGACTTTAACCTGTGCCGAAACCGGCAGGGACAGCCCCATGGCCAGGGCGGCGAGGATGATATTTCTACTTATAGACATTTTTATCGTCCTTCTCTCTGAGAGACCGCGGCATTCAGACGCAGTCCAGGGTGGAAAGCACGGTGGTGCACTGGTGCGACAGGGTTCCTCCATTCCCGTGTGACACGGCAAGCTGCGCGTTGGGCACTTGCCGGTCCCCTCCTTGCTGGCGAAGCTGATACGCGGCTTCGGCCAGGCAAAACAGGCCATACATTCCGGGGTGAACAAAGGACAGGCCACCGCCGTTGGTGTTGACAGGGAGTTCACCGCCGGGGCCGATACGGCCGCCACTGACGAATGCGCCACCCTCGCCTTTCTTGCAAAAGCCGAGGTCTTCCAGGAACAGGATGGTGTTGAGCGTGAACGCATCGTAAAGCTGCACGACGTCGACATCGGCGGGCTGGACGCCGGCCATCCGGTAGGCGCGCCTGCCGCTGTCGACCGCGGCGGTGACGGTGAGATCCGGCATCTGCGATATCTCCCGATGCCAGTGCGCGGAACCCGCACCGAGCACGACCGCCGGCGGCTGCCGGAGATCTCTGGCGCGTTCGGTGGACGTCAGCAGCAAGGCGCCGCCGCCGTCGGAGATCAGGCAGCAATCGTAACGGGAGAGGGGGTCGGCGATGGTCGGCGCGTTGGCGACCTCGTCCAGATCCAGTTCTTCCGTCTGGTCGGAATCGGCATTCAGCAATGCCCACCGCCTGGCCGCCACGGCAACCTCCGCCAGTTGCCGACGGGTGGTGCCGTACGCATGCATATGGCGCATGGCCGCAATCGCATACCCGGTAATCGGCACCGGCGCACGCTGCATGGCCTCGAACAAGGGCACTTCAATCAGGCCGTTGACGTCACGGCTGCTTCTCGCGTTGCTGCCATAGGCGATCAGCACCGTATTGCACAGACCCGCATGGATGGCCGCTGCCGCCTGCATGACGTGGGACTGAAAAGACGAGCCGCCGACCATATCGGCATTCGACCAGGTCGGCCGAATGCCGAGATACTCGGCAACGCTCAGCGTCGGGAAGAAATGGTAGAAGGTGCCACAGCAAAGGCCGTCCACATCCGCCAGATTCAATCCGGCATCGTCGAGGGCGACCTCGGTGGCCTGCGCCAACAACTCCAGCGGCGTCCGCCCGGGCGATTTGCCGAGGCCGGCATAGCCTATCCCCGCGATCGCGACCTTTCCTCGCAGCTCATGCGGCATGATCGCCCCCCACAGCGGCGCCGTCGGTCGCCGCGCGAAACACCAGGACCTGTTCCCATTCGTCGGTCCAGTCCGGCTTGACGATCTCCGCCTCAACACGCATGCCTATCCTGACATCGTCCGGCGCTACCCCGCGCAGCCGCGACATCAGCCGTGGCCCTTCGTCCAGTTCAACCAGCGCAACGCAGTAATCCCCGCCCCTCTCAGGCTTCTGGCGGATCGTGGTGTACGAATAGACGGTGCCACCGCCTGCTTCGACCCAGTCCCACTCGCCTTTTCCAACGGGATAGCGCGGATAGAAGATGTGTTCGCCGGTTTCGCGCAAGCGCTGAATCATGAACTTGCCTTCACGCAGGAAGGCGAAGAACTGCTCCTCCGGTCCACTCATTTTTTAACCTCGTCGCTGCCGGCCGTCGCATAAAACTCGATGATGTCGCGCTTCTGTAGCTTGCCGGTCGGCCCCTTTGGCAACTCCTCCCAGATCGCAACCGACTTCGGAACCTTGTAGGTCGCGATCTTGCCGCGACAGAACTCGCGCAGTTCGTCGGCCTCGCACTGTGCGCCGCTCTTCAGGCTGACCACGGCGTGGATACGATCACCCCATTGCGCGTCCGGTAGCCCGACCACCGCCACCTCGTTGACCGCGGGATGCTCAGCCAGGACGTTCTCCACCTCGGTGGGGAAAACGTTATAGCCGCCGGTCTTGATCCGGAACCTGGTTCGATCGCCGAGGTAGATGTAGCCCTCGCCATCCTGACGCGCCATGTCCCCGGTGTAGAGCCAGCCATCGCGAAGCGCCTCCACGGTCTTTTCCGGCGCATTCCAGTACCCCGCAAAGCAGACGTCGCTGCGGGTACACAGCTCGCCGGTTTCACCGAGGGGGACCTCATTGCCGTCGTCATCGACCAAGCGCGTCTCCACGAACGGCAGTGCCTTGCCGGCGGACGCCAGAATCTCAGGCTTATCACGCAGCCCTCGCTCATGGTCGGAGGGCAGCAGCATCATGGACATGCCCATCATTTCCGTGGTGCCGAACATCTGCAGGAACGGACAGCCAAAGGCCTCCATGGCCGAGCGGATCGTGGCCGCCGGCAGGGTGGACGCGCCATAACCAAGCAGCTTCATCGAGCTCACATCGGTCGAGCCGAGCGCGGGCGAGGCAAGCAATGAGTTGAGCATGGTTGGCACCAGCACCGTATTGGTCGTTCGCTCGCGCTCAAGCAGGTGCAGGGCCCGCTCCGCATCCCAGTGCCCGACGATCACCGTTGCCGCGGCATGAAAGATGTTGCGCATCAAATGCATAATCGGAATGCCCGCGGCCGGCATGGCGTGCAACCAGCGCGCGTCGGCGGAAATGGATTCAGCCAGGGCAATGTAGAGAATGGAGCGCAGAAAGGGCTCGTGCAGGTATATCGCGCCCTTCGGCAAACCGGTCGAGCCGGTGGTGTAGGCAATCATCGCCACGTCGTGCGGCGTCTGCACGAGCTCGGGTGCGTTGTTTTCGGCGGCGACGATCTTCTCGTACTCGGACGACCGCGCCTCGCCGAACGAGATAACCCGGCATTGGGCGCCTTCACCCAGGGGTATGCCCACACCGTCCATCGCGGCCAGGCAATCGCGATGGACGAACAGCACGCGCGGGTCGCAGTCGGCGATGAGCGCCGCGATTTCACGCGGCGCCAGGCGCGGATTCAGGCCAACCCGAATCGCGCCGATCTTCATGCAGGCACCAAAGGTTTCGGCAACTTCAATACAGTCGTATGCGAGTATGGCGACGCGGTCGCCTACGCCGATACCGAGCCGACGCAGTGCGTGGCCGAGCGCATCCGTTCTGGCGTTATAGGCTCCCCAGGTCAGCCGGTGCTCGAGTTCGACGAAGGCGTCTTTCCGAGGCCAGCGTACGCCGTTCCTCTGTATGAGTTCACCGAACGTAGCCATCACCGCTCACTCCCGCGCGCTGGTCGCAGTGGATGCCGGCTTGTCCGATGCTGCACCAGTAGACGCAGGTTTGATAACGGCTTCCGCGAACTCTTCGAGCATCGCCATTTCGACGTCGTCCGGGAAGTAACCGACGTGATGCCAGAGGAAGAACTCGTCGACGCCGTAGGTCTCGGAAAGGCGCCCGACTTCATCGGCAACCTGCTGGCGGGAGCCCTCCCACATACGCCCCACCGGCACCTGATAGGGCGGCGCGTTGTAGGCATAATCAAAGAGCTCCAGAAAGCCGTCGCGGATATCGGCGCTTTCCTTCGGATTTCTGCCGAGAACAAGGTGGCCGCCAATGGCCAGCGCATTGTTGGAAGCGAACTTCCGGCCGACTTCGGCGGCTTCCTTTTCATAGCTTTCGAGAACAATGCGCATGAAGTCCTCTTTCTCGTGAGAGACGAAAGACACCATCTTTCCGCCCTCGCGCGCCCAGAATCGAACCGTCTCCATGCTGTAGCTGAACGGTGCGTACACCGGCGGGTGCGGTTGCTGCAGCGGCCGCGGCACGATGCCGATCTCACGGAGCTTGCCGTTCGCATCGACGGTGTGCGGGGCGTAGTCCCTGGTTGGCGAGAAGTTCCAGTCCATTTCCGGCGGCACTTTCCATACTCCGTCTTGCACGGACGTTGTCGGCTTCGTCCACAGCTCCTTTAGAATTCGCCAGTTCTCGTAGAAGGTTGCGCGGTTTCTCTGGTCCAGCTCGGATTTATCGGACTCCGTCGACGTCAGACCGACATGCTGGCCGAAGGTGCCAACCCAACGCGGCGTATTGCCGCGGGTGAAACCGGCAAACACCCGCCCGTTGGTAAAGTGATCAAGCATGGCGATATTTTCGGCGAGCTGGATCGGGTTGACGACGCTCAGGTTCATGCCGAGCTGCCCGACCCGCAGATGTTTGGTGTGCTGCGCGACGTACATGTTCCAGAACAACGGGTTGGTGGTGGTCTCTATACCCTCGATCTGCATGTGCTGCTCGGTCATGCAGAAACCGGAATACCCCAGGGATTCGGCAAGCTGCATCTGCTCGCGTACGCGTTTCATGAGGACCTGGAATCGCGCAGGGTCCGACCCCGGCATCTGCACCATTTCGCCGCGAGCGCGCATATAAGGGACGACCAGGATGGTGAACTTCATTATTCTGCCTCCGCTTTAAGGGACGCGGTCGCCTCTGTTTCAACGAGCGCGTTATCGACGTAGGGACGATTCACTTCAACCAGGATCATTGCGGGAAAGTCATTACCGAATACGACCCTCTTGCCTGCGCAGCAGCCTCTGGCGCCATTCTCAGACCAACACTAGTACAGAGCTTGCTGGATGTCCAACAAATTTCTGAGCGTGCATAATAGCGCAGTCGATGCCCGGAATGTGGTCATTTCCGGCGGTAATCTGGGGAGATGCAGGCGTTTTAGTTCATCTGAGCGCTGGTGAGCGGTAAGCGCTCAAACGACGGCGTGTTGACGGATCGTGAAGAGGAGAACCGGTCGATGGCCTGGCTATTTGGAGCGGGCGTTCAGCGCAGGGTCGCCACCGTCTCCGGCACATCCGCCCATCACCCTGCAGTCCCGCGTACAGAGGCCTTGGACGACTTGCGACGATAGATCAGCTTGAGGGGGGCAAGGACATCCCACGGCTTCATGCGGCGGAAGGCGCTGCGCTTTTCCGCGCTACGCGGGCTGTCTCATGCTTCAACCACTTGATATCCGCATCTATCTGGATTCGCCGATCCCGATCCGTCAACAGCTATGGTGCGGCCTCGTTAGGAAAGACTCTATTCCAAAGACTCTCTATCACATAGTCCTTTGCATCTTCCTCATCGTCTGCTGGGTAAACCACGTATTCATCATTCTCTAGTAACTCCGACCAAGAGATGGAATCATCTTGAAAAAGCTGTCTTAGCTCCTCTTCAATTTCCGCTCTCTGAGCCGGGTCACTCAGCACGCGCTCCAAAGCCGCCATTTCATCCTTTTCTTCTAAACCTACGTCCACTGAAAAAATGGATGTCAGTAAGTTTCTTATGGAAGGGTAGTTCTTCATTCAATTACCTCGATGGGAATATCGTTATAGCTTCCCAAACTTTCGTGGCTTGATTAAATTCGTAAGTCGCCTGAACGCTTCTAAGGCTTTCTACCAATCTTGGAGGACCTTGCAATCCGGGCTTTAACTTACTTCCAGCAATCCGCTCGAAACCACGTCCCAGACCTACGCCTAAATCCCCAACATCAGTAGGCTTAACCGTGATAATAGTCTTGCCTGGGTTTTGTGCAATCGCAGCCTGTAACGCGCCATTATTACGTACAGCTTGATCTGCGTAAACTAGCAATTCATCTGAGTGGAATGCCGAAGACATAGGTGGAAGTATTGTCTTTCCTTTGACAACTTTCACATGTCCATCTGGCGCAACTCCTGTTAGCGCTCGACGCATTAACTGTCCGTTTGTGACATTACCACCATGACGTGCGATTGAATGGGCATTTGGGTGACTTGTAATAAGCTCCAAATGCTGTGGGTTAATCTTGGTTGGAATAACATCCTGACTCTGCCCCGCACCCTCAACGCCCTCTTGATCAGCCTGCTGGTGTTGATTGGCCCGCGCCGGTCGTCGGGCGTCTCCTCTGGCGTGGCCCGCCGGGTTGGTCGCCGCGGGCGGCCGCGCCGTGGCGGCTCGCC
>JBBDNK010000037.1:0-62892 GCA_040877625.1 Aquisalimonadaceae bacterium | reverse complement strand
AGGGTGGGTCAGTTTTCGTTTGCCGAGGGGGGTCAGTTTTGCATTGCCGGTGACACCATCCTAGGAGACTTAACTCGCGAGCCCTCTCCCCCCACTGCTGCTGTAGGCGCCAGACGTCCTCCCTCGACTTCATAGCGTCGGGTGTATATGCGCTGAGCACGCCGCCAAGCGTCTGAGCCACGCGGAGCGCTAGGGAGACACTGATCTATTCCCATGGTGCTCTGCGGAGCCATCCGGGCGCACTGGACTGCGTTGGCGTTCTTGCCAAGGGCGACGGCCATTGCCTGCGAACGCCGCCTTGCCAGTGCGCCCGGATGGCTCCGCAGAGCCCCATGGGAATAATTCAGCGTCTCCTTAACTCGAACCGCACCACAGAGGCAAGTTCCACTGTGCTCGATTTTAGATTCCATGCTGTCCTCCTATGGATGCATAACGCCAGGCATTGGCTGCGGCCGTTAGGCCGTCGACTCGATGCCGTTGTTGGGCTGGCCGCCGCTAAACGCCAAGCGCCGGACGTGCGGCCTTGGAGGCCGCTGCTCAACCTGCCAGAAGTCAAACATGGACTGCTGGTTGAGCCAGCTTTCTGCCGACGTGCCGAACGCCATGGACAGCCGGATGGCCATCTCCGGACTAATGCCGGCGCGACCGTTCAAAATGCTGGAGAGAGTCTTGCGGCTGACCCCCAGCGCTTCGGCCGCCTCAGTGACGCTCAGCCCGAGCGGCTCAAGGCAGAGCCCCTTGAGCACTTCGCCCGGGTGCGGAGGGTTGTGCATACGCATAGCCATAACCTCTAGTGGTAGTCCTCGTAGTCGACAACATACGACGCCGGTTCAGGTAGGGCGGAAAAGTGCAGCGCCTTCCGCCCTTGTATGTTGATTGGTGCCTGCTCAGGTCATACGTCGGTCTTCGCCCAATTCTCTCGAAGTAACCCACTGATCCGGCAGAAGTGGCGTTCGTTGTTCGTGACGAGGGTTGCGCCCAAGCTGAGTGCGTGGGCGGCGATCATGGTATCTTCCGGCCCGATGGGCGTGCCCGCACGCTTTAGCTCGGTGAACAGCACGGCCCACTGGTCAGCGGTTGCCTGATCCCAAGGTAGAACGCCGTGCAAGCTCTGCAGGAAGGCGGTCACCGCGGGTTCGTGCTTACCTGGATGTGATGATTGCGCAAGACCTTGCATCAGTTCGGCGTAGGTGACGACGGAGATCACAATCTCATCGCCACCCAGCGCCTTTGCTTCAAGGGCCTGTAACACCTCGACCGGCCGCTTCTTGATGATGTAACTGGAGATATCCGTATCGAGTACGTACAGCGTCATCAGAGCTTCACTCGTCCCTCACCCGACAGGAGGCTCGGCCGCTCCTTCATGAACTCGTCGTCGACCGCCGGCGCGTTCGCAATATCCAGCCAGCTACGGCGCTTGGGTTCGATCACGAGTCGAGTACCTACCTGGTAAATCGACACTTCGTCCGTACCTTTGAACTCCAGCTCACGCGGCAGGCGCACAGCCTGGTTGCGGCCGTTTATGAAAAGCTTGGCGGTACGCGGTGGCTGTGTTGCATGGCTCAGGAGTTCATTCAAATCACGTTGTGTCATGGGAGTGACCTCCGTTGTAAGCGCATAGGCCAAGCATAGGCTGGCGTTTAGCCTATGTCTAGCATAGGTTTGCAATCCACCGCGTGGCGGTATTGGTCGGACGGACTGCGGTGATCCAGTGATCCTCCGGGCCCCAGGTAGCCAGTGCACTGGCGCTTACCGGCAGGGTGTCCAGTTCCAGAGTACGGCGAAGGTTCCCGCGCGCAAGACCGTTCACGGGCTCGACGGTACGCAGCGGTGCGTAGAGGCTTTGGGCCGCATAGCGCGTCAGAATTACCGGGACCGGCGTCTCCCGCGCGGGATTCGGGAAGGCAGCGATGGGCAAGTCCGTAACTTGTGCGCCCGTGCTGCCATAACGGGGGGCTGGTGGTCTCGTGTTCAGCAATACGCACCGGTTCGAGCGGCGCATCACCGGCGCCTGCCGCAATATCAATCAGAATCAGGGTGCCCTCATCGGCGTCCTGCAGTTGCAGGCGCGTGGGTTCGAAGGTGTCCTGAGCCAACAGGTAGAGGGTGCCACCAGCGCTTTGCACCCGCAGGCGGTTGCCGATCGAGGCCGGTACTCCCACGCGCACTCTGAATAGGTGCTGTAGGCGTGGTAACAGACACCGACAAACAACGAGGCGACCACCAGCAAAGCCACCAGCAGCAAAATGTCGTAGCCATAATTGCGCAAAGTTTCCATGATGCCGCTGCCGGTACCGCGGGAGGGGTCTTCCAGCGTGGGCAGCCCCTGGGCACGAACCAGCGAAGCCAGGCTGAAGGTGAGCAAGGCTGCACCAACTCGGTGGGTACTTTAGGTCAGGCGGCAGTAGCGGGAAGTCATGGCAGTGAACATGGTGAAATCCTCAGGAGGTCAAGACAGCAGGAAGAAAGTCAGCACCACGTACATCGCCACGAACCGCACAGCGACGCCCAGGAACTGACGTCGAGAAATGCGTGCTTCAGCCCAGCCGACATAGGCCGTGCGCGGCGCCCAGATACCCCAGAGCAGCACCGCAAACACCGGGCTGACGAGCACCACGGATACGCCCGCTGCCGTAAAGCCGGAGTTCGCCTGTAAGGCGGTCGCCTGGACGGTGCTCACTGATCCTCCTCATGAGACTTAAATGCTCCTGTTGGGATGATAGTTGCTACTTTATCGTAAGATCTTATAATTGCTCCTATTGGAGCTTTAAACATCGATAATAGTTCTGACAGGAGTATTTATATGGAATCCCCAATCCCGCTGCCGGTAGCGCGGGCTATCCGCAAGCTGGGCAATGATATTTCCCTGGCGCGCCGGCGACGTCATATCACCCAAGCTTCGCTGGCGGAGCGAATGGGCGCGTCCCTGTCTACGGTCAGGCGCATGGAGAAGGGCGACGCCAAGGTGCCCATCCATTTCTATGCTCGCGCGCTGCATGTGTTTGGCGAAACTCAGGCACTGGAGCACCTGCTGGATACCGCGAACGACGATATCGGCTTGACGCTGATGGATGAGCAACTGCCCAAACGAGTGCGCGGCAAGCGCGACCCGTCCGGGGCCCTGTGACCATGGAGGACACATGAAATCAGCCACAGCATCGGTTCGCCAGCAGGTTGAACTCTGTATCGGAAAAACAGGAACGCTGGTCGGTCAGTTGGTGTATGTACGCCAGGGGCGCCGCGAAAACAGTGCCGTGGCCTATGATGAGTCGTGGCTGGCTAATCCGGATCGATTCAATATCTCTGCCGATTTGCATCTGGGCCTGGGCTACCAGTCCCAGAAGGCGGCCAGCCCGCACGATTCCGTCTTCCATGGCGCCATTGCCGACACCGCACCGGACGCCTGGGGGAAGCGGGTCATTGCCCGCGACCACGCCAAGCGCCGCAAGGAAAACCCGCGTCTTGCTCCACTCACCGAGATGGACTACTTGCTGGCGGTGGATGATTTCAGCCGAGTCGGTGCATTGCGCCTGCGCGATGGCGACGGACGTTATCTCAGGACTGTAGAAGAGGGCCGCCGCAACACGCCGCCGCTGATAGAGCTTGGGCGAATCTTCCAGGCCAGTCAGGCACTGGAGCGGGGCGAGGAAACTCTGGCCGACTTGCATTACCTCCTGGGCAAAGGCACATCCCTGGGAGGGATGCGCCCCAAGTGCACCGTCGTGGACGAGGACGGCTGGCTGGCGATTGGTAAATTCCCCAGCGTGGGGGATATGCGCAGTGTGACGCGAGGCGAGGTGTTGGCGCTGCAACTGGCCCGGCGTGCGGGCATTGAGGCTGCAGACGCGCGTGTTGTGCAACTGGATGACGTACCCGTTGCGGTGATCCGCCGTTTTGATCGCGACGAGACAGGTGGCCGTATTCCCTACCAGTCGGCGGCCACTGTCCTGCAGGCCTCACGGGAAGAGGATCACAGCTACACCGAAATTGCCGATGCCATCCGCAGCCGTGGTCATGCGCCGATCCCGGACTTGCAGCAACTCTGGCGTCGCCTGGTATTCAATCTGTTGATCACCAACGTGGACGACCACCTGCAAAACCATGGATTCCTGCATCTGGAAAAGGGCCTCTGGCGCCTGGCGCCGGCTTTCGATATCAACCCGTTTCCCGACAAGGAGCGGGAATCCAAAACCTGGTTGTCGGAAGAGGAGGGGCCGATCACCGACGTACACATGCTGCTGGCTCGCGCCGACTACTTTGCGTTGAATGCGGATCAGGCGATGGCGATCCTGGCTGACGTGCATACGGCCGTCTCCAGCTGGCGGCCGCTAGCACTCAGCCCGGCGGTTGGGTTGCGCTCGACAGAGCTGGACGACTTTGCCCCGGCCTTTGAGCATGAACAGATAGAGGCGGCGGCAGCGTTGCTGCTGAAACAAAAAGCTAAGCGTTGATCCTGGCGATGGAGACTGCCATGGGAATAAATCAGAGGCTCCTTAAAGGTTTTCACGTTATGGAACCTCCCATCACCAATCGCACCTTGGCCGCCAGCTCCAGGCGGGCATAGGGTTTGCTCAACAGCTCCACGCCAGGATCCAGTCGCCCATGGTGGACAATGGCGTTCTCGGTGTAACCGGAGGTAAACAGCACTTTCAGGGCCGGATACATCTCACGCGCCTGGTCGGCCAGTTCCCGCCCGTTCATGCCGCCGGGCATGATGATGTCCGTGAGCAGCAGGTCGATATCGGGGTGTGCTTCCAGCGCGTCCAGCGCCTCGGGTCCGGATCTGACGGTGGTAACGCGGTATCCCAGCGAACCCAACAGGCTCTCAAGGTGGTGCAGCACCAAATCATCATCCTCAGCGATCAGGATATGCTCCGTGCCGATCAGCGTAATCGCTGTCCAGCACGGCATCGGCGGTCTCGATAGTCAGTTTACCGCCACCCCGCATGGCATCGCGGGCATTGAACATCAGGTTCAGCAGAGCCGTTGTTGCGTGCGGTGAGATTTTCCACCTTATATCGCCCGGAGGTGTCTACTGCACCGCGGGAAGTCCACTGGTTAGAAGAAGGTATCCACTAAACCCGGGGGACTACAGCGCCCGTTTCAGCGACTTGTTATGCAACTTCCTCTAAATGCGAGCAACTGCGCAGTAAATAGACCCCAACTCCAATTCCCCCGGATCACCAGCAAGAGACTCCCAGGCATGCCAGCCATCATCGCTATAGCGGAAAACCCCGTGTATGCGTACACGACCCCGGCAACCAGCAGCATGACTCCGGTCGCGATAGCGAGCAGGAGGATCTTGCGCAGCACGGCCGGCGAATAGGCTACTGACGTTGGCCGAGCATCACTCGAACACTACAGTCTCCTGGCCAACCTCTACTTCTCCGTACTTTAAGCCTCCGGCGCGTTCGTACACGTGCAGAATCGCACCTGTTGTAGTCTGCTGAGTCTCGACAAGCCTGAAACTGCGCGGGATGGTGCCGTTGCCAAACAAACGCTTGCCGGTACCCAAGACAACGGGAAACTGCCAAATACGCAGAGCATCCACAAGATCGTGCTTGAGTAGCGTCTGGATCAGATTGCTGCTGCCGTGAACCTGGATCTCGCCGCCCTCCACCGCCTTCAGCTTCGCCACCTCCTGGGCAATGTCACCCTTGAGCAGGGTGGAATTGTTCCAACCAACAGTATCGAGTGTCCTTGATGCGACGAACTTCGGGCGGGTGTTGAGAGCTGCAGCAATCTCATCCGCTGGATCGGTGGACTTCGGCCATGAGTCCGCGAAAATATCATAGGTCTTCCGCCCCAAGAGGAAGGCCCCAGCTCGTGTCGTCCAATCGGTCATGATTTGAGCAAACTTGTCATCGAAGTACGGGACCAGCCAGCCGCCGTGTTGAAAGCCGTTGTCCCGATCTTCATCCGGCCCGCCCGGGGCCTGCATTATTCCGTCCAAAGTGGTGAAAGCGCCCACAACCAGTTGTCTCATTAGGCTAATCCCCGTTTTCGATTGATTGACTATGCCGCCAGCACGGGCGCTGCGCAAATCAGGGTGGCGTTGTCGGGCGGCATGGCCCCGGTAGGCCGACGGGGCAGCCGGATTGTGCACAGTCCGTGGGGTTCCGTACTGGCCCTCGCAGAAAGAACAATGACAGCGACAAAAACAAAGGGGCCCGAAGGCCCTTGCACACTGCCCAAATGCAACGAACCCCGGCAAAGCCGGGGTTCGTCAGCAGTCCGAGGCATACGCGTCTAGCCCTGAAGTTCCTTTACGGCGGCGACCATCTTGTTGGCCACGGCGGCGCCGTCGCCGAAGACCATGCGGGTGTTTTCGCCGTAGAACAGGGCGTTTTCCACGCCGGAGAAACCGGTGCCGCGGCCGCGTTTGACCACCAGCACGTTCTCCGCCTCGTCCACATTGAGGATGGGCATGCCGTAGATCGGGCTGCCGGGATCGTTCTTGGCGGCCGGGTTGACCACGTCGTTGGCGCCGATAACGATGGCGACGTCGGTCATCTTGAACTCCTCGTTGATCTCTTCCATGTCGAAGATGAGATCGTAAGGAACCCCGGCTTCCGCCAGCAGTACGTTCATGTGGCCGGGCATGCGGCCGGCGACGGGATGGATGGCGAATTTAACCTCCACGCCGCGCGCCTGCAGCAGCTGGACCAGCTCCCATACCTTGTGCTGGGCCTGGGCCACGGCCATGCCGTAGCCGGGCACGATGACGACGCGCTCGGCGTAGGCCATCATGTAGCCGGCATCCTCGGCGCCCACTTCCTTCATCTCGCCTTCGGGGCCGTCGCCGGCTGCAGCGCCGCCATCCGTGCCGAAGCCGCTGAACAGCACGTTGGTGATGGGCCGGTTCATGGCCTTGGCCATCAGGTGCGTGAGCAGCATGCCCGCGGCGCCCACCACGGTGCCGGCGATGATCAGCGCCGGGTTGCCCAGCACGTAGCCCTTGAAGCCCACGGCCAGACCGGTGAGGGCGTTGAACAGCGAAATGACCACGGGCATGTCGGCGCCGCCGATGGGTACGGCCATGAACACGCCGAACAGCAGGGCCAGGGCGAAGAACACGGCAATCGGCAGTACGCCGCCGCTGAAGAACGCCCAGATGCCGGTCAGCAGCAGTGCGGCGAACACGATGATGTTCACGATCTGCTGGGCCGGCACCACGCTGTTGCGCTTCAGGCGGCCGTCCAGCTTGGCCCAGGCGACCAACGACCCTGAAAAGGCGACGGTGCCGATCAGGCCGCCGAGCAGGGCCAGGGTGGCCACGTCGACGCCCATCTGCTGGTAAACGGCGGTGTTGCCGCTGTCCACCAGATCACGCTGTGCGCCCAGCAGGTAGACGGCCGCGATGGCACCGGCCGAGCCGCCGCCCATGCCGTTGTAGAGCGCTACCATCTGCGGCATGTCGGTCATCGCGACCTTCTTGCCGGAGACCCATGCCACGTAGCCGCCGATGCCCACGCCGAGGATGATCAGCACATAGTTGCTGAAGCCGTGGATGGTGGGTTCGAAGAACGTCACCAGTGTGGCGATGATCATGCCCACGCCGGCCCAGACGATGCCCTGGCGGGCCGTCACCGGCGAACTCATTCCCTTCAGGCCGAAGATGAACAGAACTGCGGCCAGGAAATAACTCAGTTGTATGATAGTCAGCATTCCCGACCCCCCTTAACCTTCTTTTTTGCTGCTCTTGAACATCTCGAGCATGCGTTCGGTTACCACGTAACCGCCGACGGCGTTACCGGCCCCCAGCAGCACGGCGATAAAGCCAATGAGCTGCTCCATGGGGGTTTCGGCGTGGCCGAGCGCGATCATCGCGCCGATCACGACGATGCCGTGGATAAAGTTGGACCCGGACATCAGCGGTGTATGCAGGATGACGGGGACGCGGGAGATGACTTCATAGCCCGCTACGGCGGACAGCATGAAGATATAGAGTGCGGTGAAACCCTCGATCATGATTTCTTGCCTCCTTCAAGGCGCTCACGGGTAGGGCCGTGCTTGATCTCGCCGTCGTGGGTAAGGCAGCTGTCCTTCTGCACCTGGTCTTCCCAGTCCAGTACCAGCTCGCCGTCCTTCACAATCAGCGAGAGCAGATTGTAAAGGTTGCGGGCATACATCTCGCTGGCATGCTGGCAGAGGGCGCTGGCGACATTCTTGGGGCCGAAGACGACCACGCCCTTGTGATTGACTTCCTTGCCGGCCTTGGTCACCTCGCAGTTGCCGCCGGTCTCGGCGGCCAGGTCGATGATCACGGCGCCACGCTTCATGCGCTCCACGGTGGCCTTGTCGATGATCTTCGGCGCCGGCCGTCCGGGGATGGCGGCGGTGGTGATCACGGCATCGGCCTTGGCGATGTGGTTGGCCAGTACCTCGGCCTGCTGCTTGCGCTCGTCGTCCGTGAGTTCACGGGCGTAACCGCCCTCGCCCTCGGCCTTGACGCCGGTATCGATAAACTTGCCGCCCAGTGACTGTATCTGTTCCCTGGTGGCGGAGCGCACGTCGTAGGCTTCGACGATGGCACCCAGGCGCTTGGCGGTGGCAATGGCCTGCAGGCCGGCGACGCCGGCACCTACCACAACCACCCGCGACGGCTTGATGGTGCCGGCCGCGGTGGTCAGCATGGGGAACAGGCGTGGGCTGAGGTTGGCCGCCAGCAGCACGGCCTTGTAGCCGGCTATGGAGGCCTGGGAGGACAGCGCGTCAATGGACTGCGCGCGGGTTATGCGCGGCACCAGTTCCATGGAGAAGGCGGTGACGCGTCTCTTCACCAGTGTCTTGATGCGGGTGTCGCCCTCGTGCGGCGTCATGAACCCGATCAGGACGGAACCTTCCCTGAGCTTTCCGGTCTCTTCCACCGTGGGTGGTTGAACCCTGAGCGTTATGTCTGCCTTGCTGTAGAGATCGTCGGAGGAGTCGACAAGGGTCACTCCTTCGTAGTCGCTATCGTCAAAACCGCTTTCAATTCCGGCGCCTTTCTCGACGAGAAGTTCGACGCCCAGCTTGTCCATCTGCTTTACCAGACTAGGGACAAGCGCGACTCTGCGCTCGCCCGGCTGGGTCTCCTTTGGCACGGCTACACGTAATGCCATGGTTGATTACCCCCGTTTCAAACAGGCTTGGTCCGGTCACAGTTTAGGGGCCGCCGCGGGTGCTGTCGCCACGGGTGCGAAAGCCGGTTGCAGCGGCGCCGGACAAAAAAGCGCGGTCGGTACCCCGGCCGCGCTAGCTGGCGAATAATAAGGCAAAATCAACCGAGATTGAAGTCTGATGGCTCCGGGTTGACGTTCTGGACGCATCTGCAGGCATCGGAAAACACCCTGTCGTGGCCTTGGTTACAGGTATGTCACGTCAGATCTATCCACGCAACTTCATCCTGAACCAATTGCCTTTTATAGCGGGTTCTGGAATAAATGAGTGCGGCGGAGCCGTTTGCCGCCGCGTTGGGTGCGGTTTTATTGCGTTGTCCGGGAGAACGCGCTGTGCTGAGCCTCAGCAATCAGATCCTCAGGACTGACATATCCGGCATGCCGCTGGAGTGGATCACCTATCAGGACGCCGTCCGGCTGTATTTCCTCGGACAGGTGGTCTATAGCTGCGGCCGCCTTATGTACACCGTGCACGGCGGGCACAATGCGATCACCGGCAAGCGCAGCAGCATCGAGCTCAATTCCATCATCGCCACCGAGGGCAGCATCCAGGCCTCCATGAAGGGGCGCTCCGGCTACACACCGCCGCTGGATAACAAATCACTGTTCCGGCGCGATGACCACATCTGCCTTTACTGTGGGTCCCGCTTTCACAATACCCAGCTTTCCCGAGACCATGTAACCCCGATCAGCCGGCGCGGCCGGGACGTCTGGAACAACGTCGTCACCGCCTGCAAGCGCTGCAACAACTTCAAGGCCGGGCGCACGCCCGAGCAGGCCGGCTTGCAATTGCTGGCGGTGCCGTTCACGCCTACGCATGCTGAGTACATCTACCTCAAGGGCCGTCGCATCCTGGCGGACCAGATGGAGTTTTTGCGCGCGCATTTCCCGCGCAGCAGCCCGTTGCGCAGCCGACTGGTGTCGGACGGCAGCGAGTTGCTGGCTTCCTGAGGATCCGTCATTCCGTATCGCCTCCCCCTGGACGCCTCCGTGTCTGCATGCTGTCATTTTAGGAACAAATGTTCTCTAATTGATAGGAATGGTTCGTGTTCGGAGGAGAATGGCGGTGAATGCAATTGTGGATACTCAAGTAGACAGGAAGTCGGATCGCGCCCAGTCGTTGTACAAGGGGTTGCTGGTTCTGCAGAGCTTTTCGGGTGGCAAGACGTCCATGACACTGAGCGACGTGGCCAGGGCAGCGGGCATGAATCGCGCCACCACGCGGCGCTTTCTGCTCACGCTGGTGGACCTGGGCTATCTGGAGACCGACGGCAAGCTCTACACGCTGACGCCGAAGGTCATGACCTTGGGATACAACTACCTCTCAAGCCTGCCCTGGTGGCAACTGGCGAACCCCATCGTCGACGAAATCTCCCGCACGCTGCAGGAGTCCTGTGCCGTCGCCGTGCTCTCGTCAGACCAGCTGACGTTCGTGACGCGGGTTCAGGGGCCTCGGCTGGTGGGGGCCAACCTGATGCCCGGACGCTCTCTGCCGGTTCACGCAACGGCCACCGGCCGTGTTTTGCTGGCGGAGCTGCCCGCGGCGGAGATTGATGCATTCATCTCGCGCAACCCCCTGGTTCCGCACACTGAGTACACGGTTACCGATCCGGAGCTGCTTAAGTCCGCGTTGCGTCAGGCCAGGGAGCAGGGCTACGCCATTGTGGATCAGGAACTGGAGATCGGTCTGCGGGCCATCGGCGTGCCTGTCCGCAATGCCTCCGGACAACTCATCGCGGCGGTGGGTGTAAGCACACAGTCACATCGCATCCCCATTGCCGAGCTTGAGCAGCGCATTCTGCCCGTGATACGCACGGGTATAGCGAAGCTCCGCAACGTCCTCTGAGTACGTCGGGTCTGGTGGCCGAATTGGCCGACGCAATGGTCGTCCACTGAAATCAAGTTGCTTGACTGAGGCTCCCGAGGGCTTTATACATAGAGTTCACTACGAAAACATATGTTCGTAAAATGAACATCATTTGGCGATCAACCAGAACCAGAAGGCCGGAGGAGACCGTCCTTTGCCAGTTACCTGCTGCGCTCACTGTCCTTTCCCGGACACTGCGGGCGCCTATGGGGCTGGTCTCCTCTGTGCCTGGCAGGCTTGCCGTGAACAACATCGCGCTTTTCTGTCGAGCGGCAAACCGGTACACCGCCTGATGGGGCGAATACAGAGGACTGGCGAGGATGGGTGACAAGCGGAGAGATCTCCAGGGTGCATGGGGCGTTCTGGTCAACGTTCTGGCTGCGCTGATGCCACTCTCGGCGCTGGTTTATGCCCTGCGCATCCTGCCTGAGTTCGGCATCATCATTTATAAAGAGCAGTTCCTGGCGTTTTTTCTGACTCTATGCCTGGCACTGACCTTCCTCACCATTCCCGCACTGGCGCGTAATAACGGCGAGCGGCACGTCCCCTGGTATGACCTGGTGCTGACACTGCTGGCTCTGACGGCCGGTGGCTATGTCGCGCTCCGCTACCATGTGCTGATTGGCGAACTCGGCCTGATCACCGACGACAAGGTCATTGCCAGTACCATCGGGCTTGCCCTGCTGCTGGAGGCGGTTCGTCGCCATGCGGGCTGGACCATGGTGATCATCGGCCTGCTGGCCTTGAGCTACGCCTATTTTGGCCACTACCTATCGGGCATGTTCGAGACGCGGCCGGTTCGTTTCGAGCGCCTGGTGATCTATAACTTTCTCGGCGATGGCGGAGTGCTCGGCATTCCCCTGTATGTCGCCGGTACGGTCGTTACCGCCTTCATTCTGTTTGGGCAGATGCTGTTTCGGACTGGTGGAGGCCAGGCCATCTCGGATCTGGCGTTTGCGGCCATGGGGCACCGCCGCGGCGGGCCGGCGAAGGTGGCGGTGGTTTCCAGTGCCTTGTTCGGCTCGCTGTCTGGCAGCGCCGCGGCCAATGTCGCGACCACCGGGATGCTGACGATTCCCATGATGCGGCGAGTCGGCTATTCGGCGCCGAAGGCGGCGGCCGTTGAAGCCGTGGCCTCCACCGGTGGTCTGGTGCTGCCGCCGGTCATGGCCGCCACAGGATTCATCATGGCCGAGTTCCTGGGTGTTCCTTACGCCACGATCGCGCTGGCGGCAGCGATCCCCGCCTTGTTGTTCTATCTGTGCGTCTACCTCCAGGTGGATCTGGAAGCCGCACGCGCCGGTATACAGGGCTGGGATGCGGACGACTTGCCGAAACTGAAGCCCGCGATCATTGCCGTACTGCCGGTGGCGGTTCCCTTCGCCGTGCTGCTCTATGTGCTGTTCGGCATGTCCTGGAGCCCGGAGGCCTCCGCATTCATCGCCGCCGGTGTAACGGTTGTCGCCAGCCTCGCGATGCCGCGCATGCGGCAGACGCTGTGGGGCTATGTGGAGGTGCTCGCCAAGTCCGGGGATGCCGTGGTCTTTGTGGCCACCATGTGCGCAATCGCCGGCCTGGTGGTCGGTGTGCTGGGCATTACGGGCCTTGGCGCCAGTCTCTCGCAAAACCTGGTGGAGATCGCCGACGGCAATCTGTGGATCCTGCTGCTGGTGGCCGCCATCGGCTGCATCATTCTGGGCATGGGAGTGCCGGTAACGGCCACCTATATCATTCTGATCATCCTCGTCGGCCCCGCGCTGGTTCAGGTGGGTGTCAATGAGCTAGCGGCGCACATGTTCGTGTTCTATTTCGGCACGCTGTCATTCCTGACGCCGCCCGTCTGCATTTCGGTGTTCGTGGCTGCATCGATCGCCAAGTCCGATCCCATGGTGACGGCAGGCTACGCGCTGCGGTTCGCGGTGGTCGCCTATCTCATGCCGTTCATCTTCGTCTTCAACGAGGCCTTCCTGCTGCAGGGCGATTCCCTGGCCATCGCCAATGCGGTCATCGGAGCGGCGGCAGGCGTGTTCCTGCTGTCGATAGGGCTAGTGGGCTTTTTTGCCAACCGCTTGTCCTGGCCCTTGCGGTTGGTGGCGATCGTGTGCGGTGTTATCGCGATGTCGCTGGGCTCCTCATCCTGGCCGCTTGCGGTCGCCGGGCTTGCCGTGATCGCCGCACTGTACGTGGTGCAGCGGCGGCGGCCGGCGGTTAGCGCAGAGCCGGGTTGAAGGTCTGCGGTGTCGAAAGAACAGATAACTATCACAGGAGTACAACAGTTTTGACATCCACTCGAACGACGGTTGCCGCGCAACTGCTGAGATTGGCGAAGTCCCTCGGTGTGGACTTCATTTTCACCAATCTGGGCAGTGACCACCCGGCCTTCATTCAGGCATTCGCGGTCCTTGAGGCGGACGCGGAGGGTCCGGAGGTCATTTGCTGCCCCCATGAAATGACGGCGCTCAGCGCCGCGCATGGCTACGCCATGATTACCCGCCGCCCGCAGCTGGTTCTGGTGCACGTGGACGTGGGCACGCAGAACCTGGGTTGCAGCATCCACAATGTGGCGCGCGCCCGGGTGCCCAGCATCATCATTGCCGGGTTGTCCCCGTTGACCCTGGACGGCGATCGCCCGGGAAATCGTACCGAGTTCATCCATTACACCCAGGACGTTCCCGCCCAATCTGACATCGTGCGCCAGTACATGAAGTGGTCGTATGAACTGCGGGCGGCGGAAACCGTGCAGCAGGTCATGCAGCGCGCATATCAGGTGGCCGCGAGCAGCCCGCAGGGGCCTGTCTACCTGACCGGCGCCCGTGAAGTCTGGGAGGAGCAGGCGGATCTGCCTCCACCCCGGATTTCCCCGCCCGCCCAGATGGGCGGCTTGACCGACGACGGCATGGAACAGATCTGGGCCGCCCTGGCCAATGCCAGGCGCCCGTTGGTCATCACCAGTGCTCTGGGGCAAGCGCCCGAGGCAGTCGACCTGCTGGTCCGCCTGTCCGAGCGCCTTGAACTCGCGGTGGAGGAAGTCACGCCGCAGTACATGAATTTTCCCGGCAATCACCCGAATCACGTCGGTTACGAGCGCAACCGCCATGTCGCCGAGGCCGACTTCATCCTGGTGCTGGACTCCGACGTGCCCTGGATGCCCGTGGCGGTGAAGCCGGCAGCGGAGGCGCCGGTGTTTCTGGTCGATGCCGATCCGCTGAAGGATGCCTTCGGGCTCTGGAGCTATCCCGTGAACGCTAGTTTCCGGGCCGAAACCGTCACAGTGCTTGCGCAGCTGGTTCGGAAGGCTGAAGCGGCGGGGCTGCCGTCGCAGGCCATCCTGCAGGCCCGCAGGGACTGGATCGCCGGTGCCAGGCAGGCGGTCGCGTTGCCTCCGGTCACAGCGGGCGCGGAGATAACCCCGGCGTCCCTGTCCCAGGCCGTCGCCGATCTGATTGCCGATGATCAGGACATTGTCGTGCTGATGGAGGCGCCCACGGCATCGCCCGCGCTGATGCCGCGGTTGCGAATGAGCAGGTCGCAGTCCTTTTTCTCCAGCGGCGGCAGCGGGCTGGGCTGGGCCGTCAACAGCGCGATCGGCGTCAAGCTCGCCCGACCGGAGAGCACAGTGGTGACCATCGTCGGTGACGGCTGTTATCAATTCGCAGTGCCCAGCAGTGCCTATTGGGTGGCCGCAACCTACGACACGCCGCAGTTGACGGTGATCCTCAATAACGGCGGCTGGAACGCGCCCAAGCGCTCAAGCGACATGGTGCATAAAACCGGCGGGGTGGCCGGCGCCATGGACAGCTACTGGATCACGGTCGGCCGGGACGCCCGGCTGGCCGATATCGCCGCCGCCGCCGGCGGCGCCGCGGCATATGAGTGCAGCCGTCCGGAGCTTCTGGCCGAGACCTTGCGAGAGGCGCTGGAGATCGTGCGCGGCGGGCGGAGCGCCGTGGTCAGTGTCGTCATGTCGCCGATATCGCAGCAACGGCTTGGTCGGCGGACGTCAAACCGCACCGATGGTGTACCTGTCGAACAATGAGAGGGGCGGTGATGCCTTCACAGAATGAATTGTTGCTGGACCCGGCGACCTGGCGTGGAAAGATTCACGTCGATGGCTGGGTGAACGGTGGCGGCGCGGACATTACCGCGACCGACAAGGCAACCGGCAAGGCGCTCGGTACGCTGGGCGGCGCATCCCCCGGGGATGTCGAGAACGCGGCGGGCATCGCCCGCAAGGCCCAACAGGCCTGGGTCGGCCTGCCGCTGGAAGAGCGGGCGGCGGTCTTCCGCCGGGCGGTCGGGCTGCTCGAGCGGCATCACGAGGAACTGGCCGAATGGATCATGCGCGAGACCGGCGGCATTCGGCCCAAGGCTGAAATGGAGCTGAAACGCACGGCGGGCATTTTGCATGAGTCCGCGGCCATGCTCCTGGACTATCCAGGCGTGGTGCTGCCCACGGATCCGGGGCGCATCAGCTATGCCCGCCGTATGCCGCATGGCGTGGTCGGGGTGATCGCGCCTTTCAACGTGCCCCTGGTGCTGGCCATCCGTGCCGTCGCGCCGGCTCTCGCCACCGGCAACGCCGTACTGCTGAAGCCCGACCCGCAGACGGCGGTCGCGGGCGGCGTGCTGATTGCCCGTTTATTTGAAGAGGCGGGGCTACCGTCAGGCCTGTTGCACCTCTTGCCGGGTGGCGCCGACGTCGGCGAGGCCCTGTGCACGGACCCCAACATCGCCATGATCGCCTTTACCGGCTCCACCGCGACAGGCCGTCGTATTGGCGAGCTGGCGGGCAGACATCTGAAGAAGGTATCGCTGGAGCTCGGTGGCAACAACGCCCTTATCGTGCTGGACGATGCGGATCTTGACCTGGCGGCGTCCAACGCTGCTTTTGGCGCCTGGAACCATCAGGGCCAGATCTGCATGACCACCGGCCGGATACTCGCGCACGCCGGGATTGCCGATGCCCTGGTCGAACGGCTGGTGGAGAAGGCCGGCAAGCTGCCGGTTGGTGATCCCATGAGCGGCAAGGTCGCTCTGGGGCCGTTGATCAATGCCCGCCAGCTTGCACATGTCGACGGCCTGGTCAGGGACTCGGTCGCCGCCGGCGCCCGGCTGGCGGCCGGTGGTGGTTACGAGCACTTGTTCTTCCAACCCACCGTGCTGGACGGTGTGAGCCCGGGGGTGCGCGCATTCGACGAGGAGATCTTCGGCCCCGTCGCATCGGTGACGCGCTTTGAAACCGACGATGAGGCCGTGGCGCTCGCCAACCGCGGCGACTATGGCCTGTCCGCGGGAATCATTTCACGCAACGTCGCTCGGGCGCTGGACCTGGGGGGCCGCCTGAATGTCGGCCTGCTGCAGGTCAATGACCAGACGATTGTGTCCGGCCCGCAGATTCCGTTCGGCGGCCGTGGCGCATCAGGCAATGGTGGCCGTATAGGCGGCCCGGCCAACTGGGAGGAGTTTACGCAATGGCAATGGGTGACCATCAGAGGCACTCCGCCAGCCTATCCATTCTGAACCGGCGGCGCGGGAACTATCCGCGCTCACATTGAGCCGTACCGCTAACGGTGTACAGGCATGAGTCCGCTGTCCGGGCGGAGGAGGAGAACGAGATGTCCGCGGAACACGCACTTGATCAAAGCATGAATATCACCGAGGCGCTGGCCAATGCGCCGTTTGAGATCGAGCCCATCGGCCGCACCATCGGTGCCGAGATTCACGGCCTGGATCTGACCAGACCGATCAGCTCTGACACGTTCGCATCGCTGGAGGCGGCGCTGATCGAGCATAAAGTCATCTACATGCGCGATCAGCACATGGATACCGCACGCCATGTAGAAGTCGGCCGCATGTTCGGCGAGCTGGAGGTTCACCCATTCCGTCCCCAGGGTGAATTTCCGGAGATCATGAAGCTGGACAACCACAAGGACAACCCGGTGCTGTCCACCGACGTCTGGCACAGCGACACCACCTTCCGGCGGTGTCCCACCAAGTATTCGATTCTGCGCTGCCTGCGCATACCGAAGACGGGTGGCGACACCTTGTGGGCGGACATGACGGCCGCCTTCAACGGCTTGAGCGACACGATGAAGACAGTGCTGGAGCAACTTGATGCGGTCCACGACTTCAAGAACTTCCGCGCGCTGTATACCGGCGGTAGCCCGGAAAAGCAGGAAGAGCTGCGCAAGATGGAGGAACTCTACCCCAATCCGACACATCCCGTGATCAGGACGCACCCGGTTACCGGGCAGAAGGTCCTCTTCGTCAATGGCAATTTCACGCTTCGCATTGCCGGCATGCATGACGACGAAAGCCAGGCGCTGCTCGAACTGCTCTACCGCCAGGCACAGGTTCCGGAGTATCAGTTCCGCCTGCGCTGGAAGCCGGGCACCATCGTGTTCTGGGATAACCGCTCGACGCAGCATTATGCGTCCAATGATTACTACCCGGACCGGCGTACCATGGAACGGGTTGCGGTCGTTGGTGATGAACCTTTCTGAGTGACGGGTCCATAACGGAAAACTGGATTAGCGAACATTTGCAGCGGATGCGTGGCAGGCAGGACGGGAAACATACGGTTTCCCGCAGAAGCGATAGAACCAAATGAGGAGAAACAACATGAGCAAGAAATTACGATCTCTCGCACTGGCGGTGGCGGCCGTCGTCGGCATGAGCGCTGCATCGACCGCATCGGCCCAGATTCTGGTCCTTGGCGGCAACCCCCCGGGTAGCCTCTGGTATGCGCAGGCCCAGGCCATCGCGGCTACGGTGAACAAGCATTCCGACATGCGTGTGGATGTCCTGCCACAAGGCGGCAGCGCGTTCTTTCCAATGTTTGGCACCGATGAAGTCGACATGGGTCTCGTCAACCCCATCGAGGCGCTTTTCGCCACCAAGGCGGAATGGCCGTTTGAGGGCGTCAACAATGACAAAGGCTACGAGATGCGTACCATCATGCTCGGTTCGCCGATTCGCCTCTCGATCGTGACCAGAAAGGATTCCGACATCAAGGAGATCGCCGATCTTCGTGGCAAGCGTGTTGTCGCAAACTACGGTGCCTTCTCCGGCGCGACCCTGACCGCGCGTTCGGTTCTGGCCAACGGCGACATGACGCCTGATGACGTTGAGGTGGTCAATGTGTCCAGTTATCCGGAAGGTGTCCGGGCGGTGATGGAAGGCCGTGCCGATGCCGCGGTGGGCTCCATTGGAAGCGGTATTCTGCAGGAGCTGGAAGCCTCACACGGTGCGAATCTGCTCGAGATCGATCCTTCGGATGAGGCAATGGCCCGAGTCCGCGAGGTTGCCCCGGCGTTTGTGCCCATGCTGGTGAAGCAGGGCCCGCCCGGCGTTAACAAGGATCAGCAGGCGCTTAGCTATTCCACCACCGTGGTTTCCCGTCCGAACCTGGATGCGGAACGGGTCAAGAAATTCATTGACGCCGTCTGGGACCACCACGAAGAGCTGCCGGGTATTCACCGTAGCCTGGTCACCTGGACTCCGGATCGGTTCGCCAGCGAGAACGCGGTTATCCCTTATCATCCCGCAGCGATCGAGTACTACAAGGAGAAGGGCGTCTGGACTGACGCGGCAGAGAAGAACAACGCCGCACTGATGGCGCAGTAGTAACAAGCGGATTGACGTTCGTCCCCGCGCCGGCGCCAGCATGCGCGGGGACGAACGCTGTATTTGTCATCGTATGTCGATGCGACAGGGGCAAAGGAGCGCTTCTCCAGGTTTGACAGTGGAATTGTCGATAATTATCATTATCAGAACGTTTGTTCGTAAAATGAAACAAATTTGACGCGTTTTCCGGAGGAACCAAGGTGACTGACGTATCCGAGCGAATTGTCCTGGCGCGTGTCGCGGATGTGCCGGAGAACGACGTGATCGGCGTGACCGTGCGCGGCGTTCCGATGGCGGTTTACAACGTCGACGGCACATTCCATGCGTCAGACGATATCTGTAATCATGGCCAGGCGCGCCTGTCTGAAGGTTTTCTTGACGGTGACGTCATCGAGTGCCCGCTGCACGGCGGCTGTTTCAATGTGGCGAGCGGCAAGCCCTGCGCGCCGCCGGTGACGGACGACATGAAGGTTTACAGCGTTGCCGTGGACAACGGCGAAATCATCCTTGCCGATCCGTCCCAGTTGAGTGGCGCGTCATGACCGAGGCGCGGCGACTGGTGGTGATCGGCGGCGGCGTTGCCGGCGTTCGCGCGGCACTTGGCGCGCGCGCCGTGGACGGGGATCTCTCCATTACCCTGCTCTGCGCAGAGGCGGTCGATCCCTACGATCGTACCGCGCTCTCCAAGGACGTTCTGCTCAAGGACGTCATGCCCGAGGACATTCCCATTGTGCCGCAGGGCGAGCTGGACGCGCAGCGTATCGAGGTGATCCGCGGCGCGCATGTGCAGTCCATCGATACCGGCGCTCGCACCGTACAGACGGCAGACGGCCGTCACTACGCCTATGACGCGCTGATTCTGGCCACCGGTGCCGAAGTACGGCGGCTGCCAACCCCCGGTGCGGATGAATGTTCCGTCGCCTACCTGCGTACGCGGGAGGACGCTCTCACGTTGCGCAGCCGGTTGCAGGAAGCACGGCGTCTGGTCGTCATCGGTGCCGGCCTGATCGGCCTGGAAGTCGCCGCCGCGGCGAGCGAAATGGGTATCGAGGTGAACGTGCTGGAGATGGCGCCCACCATACTGGGCCGTTCCTGCGACGCGCATACCGCCGATGCGATGGCACGCCTGCACCTGAATCACGGTGTCACGCTGCACAACAACTGCCGGATAGACGCGTTGCGGCCCATTGGCGCCGGCGGGTTTCACGTCGTGCTCGGGGATGCGACCGTACTCGATGCCGATCTCGTGGTCGCCGGTATCGGCGTCATCCCCGAAACGGCGCTGGCCGAACGGACCGGCCTGCGCGTGGAGGACGGCATCCTGGTCGATGCCTACGGTGAAACCTCGATGCCGGGGATTTACGCCGCCGGCGATGCGACGCGGTTGCCGCTGCCGTTCTGGCCTCAACCGGTGCGCCTGGAGACCTGGCGGCATGCCCAGGACCACGGCGACGCGGTAGGCCGCAATGCGGCGGGGGAGAAGCTGCCCTATCAGGCCCCACCGTCATTCTGGTCCGATCAATACGGCCACCGCCTGCAGGGCGTCGGCATGTTGGGGCCGGATGCCGGGCACGTGGTCGTCAGAACCTACGAGGATGGCGCCCACACCAGTTTTCTGATGAATGCCGACGGCAGGCTGCGCGCGGCCATCGGTATCGACAAGCCGCAGGATATCAACGCGGCACGCCGTCTGATCGCGGCCGACGTGCCCCTGGACGGCAAACTGCTCGCCGATGCGGCCATGCCCGTCGTGCGCATCCTGAAACAACTCAAGGGCTGACAGGCCCTAGCAGGTAGAGGTGAAAATCATGAGCCATCTTGCCGACAAACCGAAAAGCGGCGTCGAGTGGACCTCCGACAAGGTCACCCATGTGCCCTATCGGGTGTATACGGATGAAGATCAGTACGCGCTGGAAAAGGAGCGCATCTTCAAGGGCCCGGTCTGGAACTACCTCTGTCTGGAGGCGGAACTGCCGGAACCCGGCAGCTTCGTCGTCACCCGCATCGCCGAGACGCCCATCGTGGTGACCCGGGACGAGGACGGCAGCCTGCACGCATTCGTCAACCGCTGCGCGCACCGCGGCTCGCTGCTGTGTCTGCAGCGCAGCGGCAAGGCGCAGCAGATCACGTGTGTCTACCACGCCTGGAGCTACAACCTGCGCGGTGAACTCACCGGCGTTGCCTTCCAGCGCGGCGTCAAGCGCGAGGGTGGTATGCCGGCGTCCTTCAGCAAGGACGATCATCACCTGCGGCGTCTCAAGGTAACCACGTTCTGCGGCCTGATCTTCGGCACGTTTTCCGATGAGACGCCGGATATCGAGACTTACCTCGGCGAAGAGATCGCCCGGCGGATCAAGCGTGTGCTGCACAAGCCGGTCAAGGTGCTCGGCCGCAACACGCAGATTCTGCACAATAACTGGAAGCTCTATTTCGAGAACACCAAGGACAGCTATCACGCCAGTCTGCTGCACCTGTTCTTCACCACCTTCGAGATCAACCGCCTGAATCAGAAGGGCGGAATCGTCGTGGATGAGAGCGGTGGTCACCACGCTTCCTACTCGCAGATCGATCCAGCGATCGGCAATGAAGAGTACGGAGATCAGGAACTGCGTTCCGCCAATCAGGATTATTCACTGGCCGATCCCAGCGTGCTCGAGGGCATTGATGAGTTCGGCGATGGGGTGACTCTGCAGATTCTGACGGTCTTTCCCGGCTTTGTGCTGCAGCAGATTCGTAATGCCATTGCCATCCGCCAGGTGCTGCCGAGCGGAATCGACAGCACGGATCTGATGTGGACGTATATCGGCTTCGAGGACGACGACGAGGAAATGACCGAACGGCGCCTGAAGCAATCGAATCTCGCCGGTCCGGCCGGTTATATCTCGCTGGAGGACGGTGCCGTCGGCAACTTCGTTCAGCGGGCGATCCAGGGCGTGGACGAGGATGAGAGCATCGTGCTGATGGGCGGCGACCGGGCTGAAAGCCAGCCGTACCGGGCCACCGAAACCTCGGTGCGTGGATTCTGGAAGCATTACCGCACGCTGATGGAAGGCAAGGTACCGGATGCCTGAGCGCGGCCGCGCCGGAACGGGAACACTGACCCTGATTGAAGGAAGGGTACGATGAACGCTGAAACGAGAAATCGAATCGAAGCCCTGATGGGGGATTACGCCGCGGCCATAGACGACGACCGGCTGGAGGAATGGCCGGACATGTTCGTGGACGACTGCCGTTACGTGGTCACCAGCCGCCAGAATCATCTGGAAGGCCTGCCCCATGGAACCATCTATGCCACGTCGAAAGGGATGCTCACCGATCGCGTCAGCGCCCTGCGTGATGCGAATATCTACGAGGCGCAGAGCTACCGGCATATCGTCGGCTCGATTCAGATCCTTGGCGTCGACAATGGCGTGGCCACGGTCCGCTCGAACTTCCTGGTAGTGAGAATCATGCACAACGGCGAAATGATTCTGTTCGCAACCGGTTGTTACCAGGACAAGATCGACGTCTCCGGGGAAAAGGCGAAGTTCAGGGAGCGGCTGGTGATCTGCGACAGCCAGAACTTCGATACCCTGCTGGCGATCCCGCTCTGAGCATGGCTGCGAAACAGCGACCAGCCATCGCAATGCCCATCGGTGACCCCGCCGGCATCGGCCCGGAAATCGTCTTGCGGGCGCTGCTGGAGCCCGGCATCACCGAGTTGCTGGACCTGATTGTGATCGGCGAGGCCGAGGCACTGCGCCGCCATGGTCAGGCTGCCGACTTGCCGGTGGAGGTCACCGCCGACGCGCTTGTTTTGCCCGACGGCGTCCGCGTTCGCCTCCAACCCGTACCCAGCCTGGGTGATGCGCCCTGGCAGTTCGGCGAGATCGGCGCGGTTACCGGCAAGGCCTGCCGGGACTACGCCATCGCCGCCATCGAGATGGTGCAGGCCGGAGAGGCGGTGGGCGTTGTCGCCGCCCCCCATACCGAGGCCTCGGTCAATCAGGCCGGTTATCGGTTTCGCGGCTATCCCGGTCTGGTGGCGGAATGCACCGGCGTGCCCGAGCATCTGGTCTTTCTGATGCTGTTGTCACCGGTCTATCGGGTCGTCAACGTCACGTTGCATGAGCCGCTGGCCGAGGCGATCCGCCGGATCGACACCGAGTTGGTGCTGGCGGCAATACGGGCGGCACACAAAGGCCTGGCCGTGCTGGGCCTCAACCACCCGCGCATCGGCGTCTGCGGACTGAACCCGCACGCCGGAGAAGGGGGGCTGATGGGGACCGAGGATGATCGCCTGATCGCGCCCGCGGTGGCGGCCGCGGTTCTGGAAGGCATGCGCGTCGAAGGGCCGTTGTCCGCCGATGCCCTGTTCGCCAATCGCGAGCACGATGTCTACCTGGCCATGTACCACGATCAGGGCCACATACCGGTGAAGGTCGCCTCGCCACTGCAGGCAACCGCCATCACCGTGGGAACGCCGGTACCGTTCGGATCCGTCGCCCACGGCAGTGCCCTGGACATCGCCGGTCAGGGCCGCGCCGAACCCCGCGCAATGATTCAGGCGCTACGCAACATATCCGGGATTGCCGGCCACCAGAGCTGACGTATTTGCCGGCAGCGCGGGCGAGTTCAGTCGGTCTTGTCAGGTTCGTGATACGCCCTGAGGCCGCCGGCCAGATTGACGACGTTTCTGTAACCCATCCGTTGCAGGGTATCCACGGCCAGGGCACCACGGTTGCCTCCGGCACAATGGCAGACGATGGGCGTATCCTTGTCCGGAACCACCTCGGTAATGTGCATTTCCAGGGTGCCGCGGCTGATGTTGGTGGCGCCGTCGAGATGCCCACCTTCAAACTCTTCCTTGTCCCTGATATCAAGTACCAGGCTGCCGGAGCTGATCAGGCGGCGGGCCTCGTCGGGAGCCACCTCCCTGATGCGCTGTCTTGCCTCGTTGGCGAGCCGAAGAAACTCTTCAGAAGGCGTGGCCATGTGATTCATGCTCCTGTTGCGGGGGGAATGCTGACAAACCTAAAAATAGCACAGTGAGTCGACTTGCCGGCGCACAATCAGCCGCAACCCGGTCAGGGTCCTGGCCGTCCTTGCAGACGCTAATAAACTCGAGCGAGCGCAGCGTGTTATGTTAATTCGCGCTTGACCGCAATGGGCTTCGGCAGGTAACTTCAAGGCTATGGATAACCGATTCGTGAATTCGAGCATTACGCTACGACTGCTTCGCCCGGCCTCCTGAACGGAGCGCCGGGTGCATCGTTTGGCGTGATCTTTCACCGAATCGGGACAGTTCCATGAAACCCCACAGTTGTCACAGTCTTTACACGGCATCACCGGCTTCCGCCGGCGTACGCCACTCCTCCGTGTTCAGGGCGCGCCATGCGGCGCTGCTACGACTGCGATGCGGTCATCGGGCCTGGTGGCAGCCCGATGACCGTCGTAGTGCCTCGCCGTCGTTGCAGACCCATTCAGGTGTAGAGGGGAAAGGATCATGTTGAAGGAACCGTCAAAGAAATACCGTAGCTTTGCCGCCATCCCGATCAAGGACAGGCGCTGGCCGGATCAGGTGATTGAAAGGCCGCCGGTGTGGTGCAGCGTTGATCTTCGCGATGGCAATCAAGCCCTGATCGAACCCATGAACGCCGAGCGCAAGCGGCGGATGTTCGAGGCGCTGCTCGATATCGGCTTCCGGGAGATCGAAGTCGGTTTCCCCGCCGCTTCGCAGACCGATTTCGATTTCTGCCGCTCCCTGATCGAGCAGGATCTTATCCCCGAGGGTGTGACCATCCAGGTACTCACCCAGGCCAGGCCCGAACTGATCAGCCGCACCTTCGAAGCGGTGAAGGGCGCCCGAGCGGTCATCATGCATCTGTACAACTCAACCTCGACGGTGCAGCGCAAGGTTGTGTTCGGCCTGGATCGCGACGGTATCACCGATATCGCCGTCAGAGGCGCGCAACACGTCAAGGATCTCGCCGCCGCGCAGCCGGAGACGGACTGGGTATTCCAGTATTCACCGGAGAGCTTTACCGGCACCGAGCTGGATTACGCCGTGGAGGTTGTCGACGCGGTCAACGCCGTCTGGCAGCCGACGACGGAACACAAGGTCATCATCAATCTGCCCGCCACGGTGGAAATGGCCACGCCCAACATGTATGCCGACCAGATAGAGTGGTTTGGCCGAAACGTGCGCAATCGCGACAGCATCGTGCTCTCCGTGCATCCCCACAATGACCGCGGCACCGCCGTGGCCGCCGCCGAGCTGGCCGTGATGGCGGGAGCGGACCGGGTGGAGGGCACGTTGTTCGGCAACGGCGAACGTACCGGTAATGTCGACATCGTGACGCTGGCCATGAATCTCTATACCCAGGGTGTCCACCCGGGGCTGGATTTCTCCGACATCAATCAGGTCATGCGGTTGGTGGAATACTGCAACCAGTTGCCTGTGCATCCCCGGCATCCGTATGCCGGCGAGCTGGTATTCACCGCCTTCTCCGGCTCCCACCAGGATGCCATCAAGAAGGGCTTCGCCGCCCAGGATCCGCAGGGTATCTGGGAAATTCCCTATCTGCCGATCGATCCGAAGGATGTGGGTCGCAGCTATGAGGCGGTAATCCGCATCAACAGTCAGTCCGGCAAGGGTGGCATTTCCTACCTGATGGAGCGGGACTACGGCCTGATCATGCCCCGTCGCCTGCAGATCGAGTTCAGCCAGGTCATCCAGGCGGTCACCGACGAGACCGCCCGCGAGCTGACCGCCGAGGAGATCTGGGAGGCGTTCCGCGCCGAGTATCTGGATGCAAAAACGCCGCTGGCGCTGGTGGAATACCGGGAAGGTACCGATGCCGAGGGCAACGACAAGCTCTCCGCCACGCTGCGCGACAACGGTGTGGAGCACCTGATCGCCGCGCAGGGCACAGGTCCCATCGACGCCTTCGTGTCGGCGCTCTCAGCGCATATGCGCTGCGAGCTGCAGGTGGCCGACTACACGGAGCACGCGGTCAACGCGGGCGCCAACGCGGTGGCCATCGCCTACGTGGAAGTGCGCGGCCCCGACGGTACGACGCTGTACGGTGTCGGCAAGCACGCCAACATCGTTACAGCCTCCCTGCATGCCGTGCTGAGCGCCGTCAACCGGCTCACCGGCAGCAGCGTGGTCAAGGGCGCCGGCGATGCCGAATTGCAGGCAGTGAGGGAAGCCAGCGCCTGAGGGCGCCGCTATTGGGGGGAAGAGGTCGCACCGGCCTCGACTCAAAAAAACAGCCAGCCCACATCACGTGGGCTGCACTCCGGAATGGCAACCGCTCCCCCAAACCCAGGTAGGGCGGAAAAGCGCAGCGCCTTCCGCCGCATGACGGAGACCGTTCACGCTGTCCTCGCGTCGTCTAGCTTCACCGATGCCTTCATACGGCGGAAGGCGCTACGCTTTTCCGCCCTACCCTCAAGGGACAATGAATAGTCACCTGTCAGCTTTGACGGCACTGAATTGCGGGAAACCCACCTGTAAGGGCTTTCTATAATAGCTATGCATTTCCCGGCCTTAATCACGGCCGCGCTCGCTCACCGCACGAGCATTGGTGCTCCTGCCAGCTAAACAGATCCGGGGCACGTGGAGTGTTCATGGCTCAGCGGCTACCCCGGGGCTGGGTCGAAAGCGTTCGCCTGTAGAGGGTCAATCTATCAGACAGCATAATCGACGTTGACGCAGACTCCGACCGCCGGGCAATTACGAAACCTGCACATTCGCGCAGCCAATTATTAGACCGTTTAATTAATTAACACTAATACGAATCAGTTGCATTCTCATCCGAGCGTGATATGTTTCAATTGCTGCAAGTAAGTGCAGCGCACTTGATCACGATCCAGTTACAAGGAGGTTTTCAATGTCAAGAAAGGTAATTAACGAACGCATAAAGCGTGTAGCCTCGGAGCTTAGCGCGGAAGCGAAAGAAGGATCTAGAGCACGTCGAAAGCTTTACGGCTCCTGTGATTATATGCCCCCACCCTGTGCACCGGGACCGCTCAGAATGATTGCCTATGATGATATGCGGCCAGCTAGTTAGCCTCAAACATCATCAAAGTCCTAACCGTTAATTATAAGAAGCGGAGGCGCATCGGAAAGGTGCGCTTTTCCGCTTGTCTCGCTCGAGGGAAAAGTGATTTATCATACCGGCTTAGATGAACAGATCAAGAACGTGATGGCGGCAATAGTTCACACAAATAAAAAAGGAGTTGGCAATCTTTCAAGCTTGGATATGTTGGAATGCGGATACCATCAGTTTATTGAGGATCGGGAAACGCGCTATGTTAGAAAAGACACCGATTCCCCTAATTTTATTTCCACATTTAAAGATGCAACAAAGTTCTGTCAGACGCTTCAGATGGATGCTATAAGCCTCCTCGATGACAGGGCTCAAACCTCAGTAATTGACGTCGTCGAAGACGCTAAGTCGGAGCTAAAGAAGGAGAAATTGATCTCCGCGTACTCCTGCCTAAAGCATTTGTGCCCAGAGCACGGTATGCTATTTGACTTAATAATTACGGATGTTTTCATAATGCCATCTGATAGGGCTAGGGGTGGATCCACTTCATCCGCGCTTGGAGTAATATGGGCTAACCCAAACGTTTCTTTCAGGCCTCCGGACGTGATTGAGTTTCTGGTCCATGAGCTCACGCATCACGCGATGTTTTTAGACGAGATAGCCTGGGGGCATTATGATTACACTCAAATTGTGAAGCCAGAATCCTGGGCTGTGTCTGCCGTCCTCAATACCTCTCGCCCGGTTGACAAAGTGCTTCACAGCCTCGTGGTGGCAGCAGAGATTTTAATGCTCAGAGAACAGGCGCTCGGACATCCAGCAACCCCGCGTGCTCACCCACCAAGTGACCTACTAATCAAGCAAGCACGTAATTCCATTACCTCGATTAATGAGGTTATAGACAGATGTTCTGATAACGCCCCTATGCTTCTGCCAAGAGCTAAAGAACTTCTAGAAATTATAGATAATATGATTGATGCTATTTCTCAGACAATCAGGGATTGATCGAGAAAAAAGGACTCGAAAAAGGATTAGCCCATCATGGACGTGAGCTGGCGTAACGTTTATTCTAATATAAAAGCAATTCAGGCCATTGCATTAATTATCGTCCATCAGGGCGTGATCGCTTCATCTGCGTACTTTCTAACAGGGTTGATTGAATCCGTCCAGAACGGTGGTGATGTCCAGTTCTATCTGTCGCTCTACTTGGCCTCGATGATCGTCCCATTTATTCCGGGCTGCCTTTCACTTATCATTATGCAGCATTGGATAAACAGAGTGCACCGCGATGCGGTGCGCTACATAGCAAAAGCGGCCTTTGCGCGTCCGGCGATCTATAGAGATAAAGATAAAAGGGAGGCATTTGAATCAATACTGTCAAGAAATTCGTTTGGTGTCATCTCCAATTATATCGCGCTCGCTCACGACTTTGTCAGCCTATTTCTGAATAGTCTATTCAGTATAATGGTTATTGGTTTTTTATTGCCTGGTGGTCTGGTTGCTGGGTATTTAATCAGCTTTGTCTTGGCTATGATTATTATTCTTTTTATAAAGATTCCTGTAAAGAAGCGATCCCTTGAATGTGAAGAAAATTTGGTGAAGTACGGAAATGGTCTGGCTGGAGGGTGGGGGAATACGACGCTCGGAAACCATTATAACTATGATCGTTGGACATCAAAGACGCAAGCGTTAGGCGACATTTACTACACAAGTTCAAACAGACTCGTGGGCGTCAAGCAGTTGGGCAACTTGTCTGTGGCTCTCGTTTCTTTGCTTCCGACGGCATTTTTGCTTTATCAGATGATCTCTGCCAAAAACCATTCACCGGAGCTGATCGCCGCTGTTGTAGTAAACCTCACAAGGATATTTCACATACTGAACGCACTGAGCACATTGATTTACCAGATGCTGGAGTGGTCTTCAATACATGCCCGGTTCCATTTCTTGCTAGGTTTGGGGAAGCAACTTCAATTCGGCGGGGGATTGCCGAAGGGGCCTGTGGGAAAGGTGACGATTAACGGCGAGATAATTGCAGAATACAATTCCGCCGTAGAGACCATCGCGGAGGAGGGCCGCGGCCGCTTCACCGTAAGAGGCGATAACGGCTCTGGAAAATCAACCCTCCTGTTGATGATGAAGGAGCAATTTTCCGTCTCGGCAATGTTTCTGCCGAGCAACGATTCGTTACTGAGCTGGGGCAGTGATCACGAACGGGTATCTACGGGAGAACGTATGTGCGCGGTTCTCGAAGAGGTTTCGAACGTCAAAGGTATCAAATACTTGTTATTGGATGAATGGGACGCAAATCTCGATCAAGACAACAAGAATAGACTCGACGCCATTCTGGACAGCATCAGTGCTGAACGCGTTGTCGTTGAAGTGCGGCATTAGAAATGAAAAGTGGTCCAATCCACCGGGACAAGGTCAAACGCGCGGGATGAAGCCGTCCGAGTGGACGTTGTTGTTAGGGAGACACTGATCTATTCTCATGGTGCTCTGGCTTTGCAGCGTGCCCGGTGGCGGCGTTGCGTCTCTTGACAAGGGCTCGCCATTGCCTGCGAACGCCGCCTTGCCAGCGCGCTCGGATGGCTCCGCAGAGCCCCATGGGAATAGATCAGTGTCTCCCTAGGCATTATTCGTAATGACTCCATAGCCGCAGCACCTTGACGACCCGATCCTCTTCCTGCACCTGGTAGACCAACCGATGCTGTATATTGATTCGCCGCGAATAGGCCCCAGCAAGATCCCCGACAAGCTTTTCGAAAGGGGGCGGCCTCTGCAATGGATCCTCAGCAAGGATGGTCAACAACTCCTGAGCCTTTGGTCTCAATCCGCTTGAGGTCAGCTTTTTCGCATCCTTTTGTGCTTGCTTCGTATAAACCAGCCGCCAACTCACCAATCCAGATCCTCACGGCACTCGTTAACGGGAGTCTGCATGCCTTCCCGGATCGACTCGCGCATACCAGGGACAGATAGCAGAAACAGCGTCTCCTGGATCGCTTCCCAGTCCTCCTCGGAAACCAGCACCGCCTTGTTCCGCTTCCCGGATATCAGCAATGGCTGATGCGAGGATGCGGCCTCGTCGATCAGGCGATATAGGTTAGCGCGGGCTTCGCTGGCTGTAATTGAAGTCATGAAGTACCTCCACTAGACTACCTGGAAACATGGTACGCCAGCGCGTACGTACGTCAAGTAGTACGTTGCGGTTGCTTAACGCGAATGCTAAGCGACACCGCCACCAGAGCCAGCTGTCGCAGGCGCTCCGGCGACCATCCGGCGGCAGCAGCTTTTCTAGCCGCTAACGCCGCATTCAGCGGCCTGTTCGCAGAAGTGCTTGGTTAAAAGTCGCTTGCTCGAAGGAGTGCAGACAGATCACATCCAACTATTGCTTCGAGGTTTTGAGTAATCTTTTCCGCGCTCCAATCCCACCAAGCAACGTTCAGCAGCGCATTGATGGTGTTCTCATCAAATCGGTATTTAATGATTTTGGAGGGATTTCCCCCTACAACGCTGTAAGCCGGTACGTCATTAGTTACAATAGACTCACTCGCTATTATGGCGCCGTCACCAATCTTGACACCTGGCATGATTGTAGATTCATAGCCAATCCAAACATCATTCCCAACAACAGTGTCGCCTTTATAGGGCAGATCGCCCTCCTTTGGCATCACCTTTTCCCATCCATTCCCAAATATCTGAAACGGATAAGTAGAAAATCCTGAAATCTTGTGATTGGCACCATTCATTATGAACTTCACATCTTTCGCGATGGCGCAGAATTTTCCGATTATGAGTTTATCCCCAATAAATGGGAAGTGATAAAGAACGTTATCTTCAAATCTTTTTGGGCCGTCAGGATCATCGTAGTAGGTGTAATCGCCTACGACGATATTTTCAGACGAAATGTAGTTCTTTAGATATCCCACTTGAGGAAACCCTTTCATTGGCTCTTTATCTTCAGGGCTTGGACCATTCAAAGAACCTCCGATGCATTTATGACTTTTAACGGTGTAATATGGCGCTGCCGAAACAGAGCGAAGCGGAGTGCAAGCAATCCCACACCATTGACTTGTTAGCAGCCGGCGGGTCCATTTAGTACTTTTTTAATAAAAGGCCATTTGTTCCGGGTGTATGCTTCATGATCAAACGCCGCATTAGCAGCCAATGATTGTTTTAGAATACCGTACTCATTAGCTAGTTGCGGATTCTCGCGAAGTATATTCCGAAACCTCATGCGCTCCTTCCAAAGCGAACTTTGATAAGGTACCAAGTGCAAATGATGCGTACGAACCTCCGGCGAAGGTTTGCAGAACCAATGCATCATATCTGGCTTGTACGGATAGTAGCAGTAGCCATTCACCCGTAGGACAGCGACTGCACCTTTAGAAGCCTCCAAGGTTTCGACTCCGAACATAATATCGATTATTGGCTTTGCAACCATGCCCGGAACAGCGGTGCTGCCAACGTGCTCAACTGAGCCAACGAGCCAACTGTCAATTTTCTCTAACAGGAACGCTTTTTCCTGCTCAAAAAGCTCAGCCCACTTCGTATCGTATTGTTTAAGCTCAATTTTCATTTTGGCATACCGAGTACTGCTGACGCGCCGGTTTGGAGCTGTGAAGCAGCAGAAAATCGGTCGCCGTGCAGCCTGTTGTTAGAGTTCAAGGCTGATAGTTTGCTTCTGGCCATATTGCATTGATCTCATCAGCTTGTTGCTGGGGGGTGAATCGCTCCCAGGCAATACCGTTCACATCAGTATCCTGTATAAGCTCGGGCGCTGTTGGATCTTCCCAACCCAAGTGCTTGAGAGAGCCAGCATTACAAATGAGGTCTTGGCGCACAGAAACATTTAAAGAGTCCGTTCTCCACAGTGCATATGCGCCAGGAATGAATGAACACGGCTGCATTCCTAAACGAGCAGAATAGTCGGCAACGGTTTCGTCGATTTTGTCAGTGGAGATCGCAATATGAAGTCTCTTCATGGTTTTCCTTTTGAACCCTTGCGTCTAAGCTGAGCGGCGGACGACGGCACTGGCGGCGATGCCGACCGCGCCCGGCTCACACGCGAAGCATTCCGCGGAAACCCCGTGCTGCGTAGTACGACTGCGCCCCGTTGTGATACATGAACACCTTGCCGTAGCGGCGATCGCAGAAGAGTGCGCCGCCGAGTGAACGGACGTCTCCGGGTGTTGTTATCCAGCTGGAAGTCTTTGTATCGAACTCGCCGAGCAGTTGCAACGCGCGGTACTGCTTTTCCGATAATAGCTCGACGCCCATCGCCTTGGCCATCTCGACGGCGCTACCCGGGGGCTTGTTTTCCTTCCGCGCGTTCAGTGCCTCGTGGTCATAGCAAAGGCTCCTACGCCCAGGCGGGCTCTCGCGAGAGCAGTCACAGTAGAAAACCTGGCCAGTCGCGTTGTCCTGACCAATCACGTCCGGTTCACCCCCCGAGGCCTCCATCTTACTTAGCGTCTTCAGCGCGGATGGAGTCGATTCCAGCCGGGCGAGCACTTGCGCCCATGCGACCCCTTTATGGCGATGCGCGTTCTTCTCGAATCGGCTCTTGAGCGATCGCAGCAGTTGATCCCGTTCCTGTGCTTTCATGGAGCTTTGGGTCCGTTAAAGGAGCCTCTGATCTATGCCCATGGGGCTCTGGCTTTGCAGCATGCCCGTGGTCGTCACTCCATGGTCGGCATGACAAAGTGGCTCTCGTCGCGAATGCCCTGAGGCCAGCGCGAGGTGACGGTTTTCATCTGCGTGTAGAAGCGCACGCCGTCGGGCCCATGGGCGTGCAGTACGCCGAAGCGCGAGCGCTTCCACCCGCCGAAGCTGTGGAAGGCCATGGGTACGGGAATCGGTACATTGATGCCGACCATGCCTGCCTGTACCTTCTGCGCGAAAGTGCGGGCGCAATCGCCGTCGCGGGTGAACACGGCGGTGCCGTTGCCGAACTCATGCCGGTTCACCAGTTCCAGCGCCTCGTCGAAGTTCTCGGCGCGTATCACAGCCAACACCGGGCCGAAGATCTCTTCGCGGTAGATGCGCATATCGGCGGTAACCTTGTCGAACAGGCAGCCGCCCAGGAAAAAGCCGTTCGGATGCCCGTCCACGCCACGTTCGCGGCCGTCCACGACCAGCTCCGCGCCTTCCTCGACGCCAAGGTCAACGTAGCCGCGCACCTTCTCCAGGTGCGCGCGGGTCACCAGCGGGCCCATCTCCGGGTCCAGGGCCTGGTCCATTCCGTTGCCGATGCGCAGCCTCTCAACCTTCTCTTTGAGCGCCGCGACCAGGCGGTCGGCGGTTTCGCGGCCAACGGGTACCGCCACCGAGATGGCCATGCAGCGCTCACCGGCAGAGCCATAGGCGGCGCCCATCAGTGCGTCCACCGCTTGTTCCAGATCGGCATCCGGCATGACCACCATGTGGTTCTTGGCACCGCCAAGAGCCTGCACGCGCTTGCCGCGGCGCGAGGATTTCTCGTAGATGTACTGGGCTATCGGGGTGGAGCCGACAAAGCTGATCGCACCCACGCGCTCGTCCTCGATCAGCGTATCCACCGCTTCCTTGTCGCCGTTGATGACGTTGAAAACACCGTCCGGCAGGCCGGCCTGCTTGAGCAGTTCCGCCATCAGCAGTCCCGCGGAGGGGTCTTTCTCCGAAGGTTTGAGGATAAAGGCGTTACCGCAGGCGAGTGCCACGGGAAACATCCACATCGGCACCATCACCGGGAAATTGAAGGGCGTGATGCCGGCACAGACGCCGACCGGCTGCATCATCGACCAGGAGTCGACGTCCGAGCCCACGTTCAGGGAGTGTTCACCCTTGAGCAGGTGGGGGATACCGCAGGCGAACTCCACCACCTCCAGGCCCCGGATCACCTCGCCTCTGGCATCGGAGAAGACCTTGCCGTGCTCTTTGGAAACGACCTCCGCCAGGCGGTCCAGATTGTCGTCCAGCAGCTGCTTGAACCTGAACATGACGCGGGCGCGGCGCAGTGGCGGCGTTGCCGCCCAGGCCGGCAACGCCTTTTCGGCGGAATCGATGGCGGCGCGCACCTGTGCCGCCGATGCCAGCGCCACGTCGGCTGTCTGTTCGCCCGTGGCGGGGTTGTAGACCGGAGCCCGGCGGCTGCCGCTATCCTCCACCAGTTGGCCGCCAATCCAGTGATGAATGGTGTGCTGTCGTGTTCCGGTAGCGAGATGGACACTCATGGGATGCCTCCTCCTGCCATGCCCTTGAATGTTTCGGAATTCGGGGCACGCGAATGGTCGGTTGAGGCTGGAATCCCTGCCAGCGATCACGTCAGGATACAGCTACCGCAACAATAGCGCGAAGGGCTTCGCGGGGCACGCGGACGGCGCTACTGACGCGCATGGCTGTGACGGTATACTCCGGCCATGCAACCACTCTTTCTGATCGATGCCAGCATTTATATCTTCCGGGCCTGGTTCTCCATTGACGACCGGCTTCGGGATACCGACGGCCATCCCGCCAACGCGGTGTTCGGCTACAGCCGTTTTCTCATGGATTTCCTCGACGGTACCCGCCCGCGGCACGCGCTGGCGGCATTCGACCAGAGCCTGACCACTTGTTTCCGTAATGAATTCTATCCCGCTTACAAGGCGAACCGGCCGCCGGCACCGGAAGACCTGAAACGGCAGATCGCCATCTGTCACGATTTCACGCGGGGTGTCGGGCTGTTGACCCTCTGCAGTGAGCGGTTCGAGGCCGATGACCTTATCGGTAGCGCCGCCGCGCGGTTTCGGAACCACGGTTTCGCCATGCGTTTTCTGACCGCGGACAAAGACTATGCTCAGTTATTGCAGCCGGGTGACTGTCTATGGGACGCCGGTGGACGCGGCAACCTTGATTGTGACGGGGTGATGGAGGCGTTCGGCGTGCGCGCGGACCAGGTGGTGGATTTCCTTGCCCTGGCCGGCGACGCCGTCGACAACATTCCCGGCGTGCCGGGCGTCGGCCGGAAAACAGCCGCGGTGCTGCTCAGCGAGCTCGGTAGCCTGGATGAAATCTACCGCCATCTGGATCAGGTGCCGGCGCTGCCTCTGCGCGGTGCAAAGCGGGTCTGCCGGCTGCTGGAGGAGCACCGTGAACTGGCGATGGTATCCAGGCGCCTGGCCACTATACATCTGCAGGCGCCACTGAGTTGCGGGCCCGCCGATCTGCTGCTCGGTGCCCCGGATGAGGCGCTGCTCGACACCCTGCCATTGCCGGAGACGGTGCGCCGACGGCTGGATGGCTGGTTGACGCGTAGTCGAAGCGTCGGCACGGAGTTCTGACCATGTGGGATGTGATCGCTCAAGCCGTCGCCGATGCCCTGGGCGAGCCGTTCACTGCCCGCGAGCGAGCGCCGGTGGCCGGCGGTGACATCAATGATGCATGGCGCCTGGGTGATGGCCAGCGGGATGTATTCGTCAAGACCAACAAGGCCGCGCTGCTGGGCATGTTCGAGGCCGAAACCGAGGGGCTTTCGGCCCTGGCCGCCGCGGGCGGTCTTCGTGTGCCTCGGCCGGTGGCGTGCGGCACCGCGGGCGACAAGGCCTGGCTGGCGCTGGAATGGGTAACGCTACAGGGCCGTGGCGACTGGGCCGCACTGGGTGCCGGGCTCGCTACCGTGCATCGGTCTACGGCAACGGAGCACGGATGGCACCGCGATAACACCATTGGCTCCACGCGCCAGCCGAATGCGCGCAATCCGGAGTGGCCGGCGTTTTTCGCGGAGCAGCGCCTCGGGTATCAGCTGGATCTGGCCGAACACCGCGGTGCCGCCGGTCACGGACTGCTGGAAGCGGGAAGACGGCTGCAGCAGGATCTGCCCGCGCTGTTTGGCAGTCATCAGCCGGTACCTTCATTGCTGCATGGTGATCTCTGGTCCGGCAATGTGGCCTTCGATGCCGGCCGCGCGCCGGTGATCTACGACCCTGCGGTCTACTACGGCGACCGGGAGTCCGACCTGGCCATGACCGAGTTGTTCGGTCACTTCCCGGACGCATTCTATGCCGCGTATCAGGAGGCCTGGCCGCTGGATACGGGCTATGCGGTCAGGCGGACGCTCTACCAGCTCTATCATGTGTTGAATCACGGCAACCTGTTCGGGGGCGGATACTGGGGGCAGGCGGAGGGGATGATTGGGCGGTTGATCGCGGAGATGCGCTGATTCGCCGCCGTGCCTGCGAATGCGGTTGCGATGAATGGCGCCGCGTTCGATCCACGCTGTGCGCGCTTCGCGGATAAGCGGTGTTTACCAGTCCTCGAGATCATCGAAGGGGTCATCCTCCGGCACGTCGCCGTCGAAGATCAGGCTGTCGCGGTACTGGCGGTAGGCGGAGCGGGTGAAGCTATAGTCGTCGAGAGCCGCTTCGCTGCGGAAGCGGGAGGCCTGTTCGAGGTTGGCGCGCAGGTTGATCAGGTCCAGGGCATACAGCGGCAGCACCACGGACCAGCCGCCGAGGTAGGTCACCACATTGGTGACCGCGCCCAGCGGGTAGCTGTGGATATCCCGGCTGGTGGTAGAGCCGGCCGCCGGCAGCACAATGTACATGCCCTCGGGCGCACCCCAGACGGCCAGGGTCTGGCCGAAGTCTTCGTCGTTTTCTTCAAGCCCCAGCGGCGTCGCCGGGTCGAACAGGCCGAACACGCCTATCGTGGTGTTGACCAGAAAGCGGCCGGTATCACGCCCGCTCTGACGCCATTTCCCCTGCAAGGCGGCGTTGAGAATGGTGCCGGGGTAGCTGGCATTGTCAAAGAAATTGGTTACGCTCCGGCGTACGACGCGGGGCGTGACGAAGGCATAGGCATCCGCCAGCGGCTTGGCCACGAAACGGTCCAGTTGCGCATTGAAACCGTGCACCCGGCGGTTCGCGGGTTCGATCGGATCGTAGGCACTCTGTTGTGGTGTCGGAGGGGTGGTCGCGCAACCGGTCAGCAATATCGCCGCCAGCACGACCAGCCACGCCGGGTGGCGTCCAGCCAGTGTTACTCCATGCATGTCGTTCTCTCTTCCGCCGCAAGTGCGCCGAGGTGCGTTTTTGTGATCACGGGCAGGCCGCGGCTGGCCCAGCGGTAACCGGCGTTGAGCATAAGGTCACTGCGAACGGACAGGTTGCAACCGGTTATGATGGCCCGAAGCCGGCTTCGTGAAATCTTGACCTGATCGCCGGCGGTGAAGGCTCTGTTATCGGCGATGTTGTGCAAGGTGTAAAGCGCCATGCCGACCGCCCAGCTGCAGAAGCGCCGGATACCGACCTCCTGCGCGGGAATTTTCAGCGTGTATTGACGGGCCTGCTCAAGATGGTGGTGGGCCACGCCGACCAGAAAGTGCAGGCCGTCCCGGAACTGCGCATCGCCGGCCCAGTCGGCGTCGGCATCCAGGCTGCAGCCATGTTCGCGCATAACGTCGCGCGGCAGCCAGCAGATGCCGCGGCCGCGGTCGTCCCAGACGTCCTTGAGGATGTTGGTCATCTGCAGCCCCTGCCCGAAACCTACGGCCAGGGGCTGGAGAGTGGTTTCATGTCTGGCGATGGCGGGGTTGGCCTGGGCGAACAGGGAGGTCAGCATTTCGCCCACCACGCCGGCGACCACGTAGCAGTAGTCCCGGAATGCGGCCCGGTCGGGCAGGCCGTCCGGGCGCTTCAGGCGCTCGAAGCGGGCCATGCCCCGCGCCATGATGTCGACGCAGCGCCGTAGCGCGGCCTGTTGAGGCGGCGGCAGTGTTCTGAAGACCGCCACCACCTCGGGTGTTTTCTCCAGCAGTTGCCGCTCCAGCACATCTTCCACATCGCAGGCCGCCAGCAGCGCGGCGGAAAAGTGGGCGGGGTCGGCTTCGCCGCGGAGGGTGTCCACCAGCACGGTGTAGTGGTGGTCCTTTTCGTCCGCGGACATACGAGCGCTGTCCTCGATGGTGTCGGCGATTCGGCAGAGCAGATAAGCGTTGGTAATCGCCGGGCGCAGGGCGGAGGGCAATTGCGGAATGGTGAGTGCGAAGGTGCGCGACACGCCTGGAAGCAGGCTGTCCTGACAGGCCGTGTCGCGATTCGTGATCATGCCCGGTCCCGCTGTTCGCCGGCGGCGGGCTGTTGCAGGCCCTGATCGACCTCAGCCAGAAATTTCAGAACCAGGCGGTTGAACTCCTGCGGCCTTTCGATAGGGAGCATGTGCCCCGCGCCCTCTATGATCTCGAGCCGGGCACCGGCAATGTTGGCAGCCAGGTAGTCAGCATTCGCGCTGGGCCAGATGCGGTCGTCGCGGCCGTGTATTACCAGCGTGGGAACCTGGATATCCGGTAGCCGGGGGCTGTTGTGCGCGTGCGTCAGCGCAGCGCGGATCTGGCCGGTGTAGCTGTGCGGCGGTTGCGGTTCCTGTTCGTGGAGGGTCAGCAGACGGTCCACCAGATCAGGTACGCGGATCAGAAAGTCGGGATGATAGAAGGCCCGTACGTGCTGTTCGAGCACGTCGCGCATGGGCGTTCTTGTCCGGTCCTGGCGCATGATTCGCATGACCTCCGGCTCCAGCGGTACCCCCGCCGGGTCGTTCACGCCGACCCCGGTGGCGCAAAGCACCAGGCTGCGCACGCGCTCCGGACGGGCATGATAGAACTCCTGGGCAATCAGACCACCCAGCGAAATACCGAGCACATGCGCTTTCTGAACGCCGGCATGGTCCATGACCGCGGCGAGGTCACCGGCGAATCTGGCAACCGTATAGCCGCCCTTGGGTTTGTCGGAGCGACCCACGCCCCGGTTGTCCAGCGCCAGTATTTGATGGGCGCTGACGAAATTCGGCCATTGCAGCTCCCAGGCCCGCAGCGTTCCGCCGAGGCCCATGATCAGGACCAGTGGTGTTCCCTCGCCACACAGTTCGTAGTAAAGCCGCGTTTTGCCGTTGACTGCGTAGGGCATGGTTCCGATACGTGTCGCAATTGACGGTGGGTTGGTTTTGGCCGTCGAGTATAGCGGGCAGTGCGGGCCGGGGGCTATGGCAGGCTGGGAAGCGACACCGCGATGCCACCCTCGGCGAGCCGCCTGATTCCGCCGCCGTGGCTGCAGGCAATGCGATGGCACAGCGAAACGGCCATTTGCAGATCGGCAGGCCGGGTCACGGGCTCCGTTGTGAGCAGTGACTCCAGCATACCGGTATCGATGCATCCCTGTACTGTCGTCAACCGGATCTCCCAGCCCGCGTCGGTTGTCTGGGCGGACACGGTGATCTGCTCCGGCTGTCGGCAACAGGTCAGCAGGCAGTACATGAGGTGTCGGAACAGGCGCTCCAGTTGTTGTGAATCTCCTCCCACGCGAGGCATATCCCCGACGGTCACTGGTACCGTCAGGTCCGCGTGTAACGATGCCAGATGAACGGCGGCCTTGCGGATTGTTTTGCCGAGGTCCACGGACTTGCTGATGTCGGCGGGGTGCTCGCTGTGGGCAAGCGCCTCAAGGCGGTCCGCGACGGTTTGCAACTGTTCGCGGACGCGGCCGATCTGCGGCAGCATTTCGTCGGTGGCGGGGCCGGTGACGGGGGCCAGTTCGGCCAGCGGTTTTCTGAGGCGGTCCAGCGCCTGTTCGGCGAGCTTGCGGTCGGAGATGTCCTGAATCTGCGCGGCGAGGTGGGTGGGTTTGCCATCACGGTCTCTTATCAGCGCGGCATTCACCAGAACCCAAAGGACATCGCCGTTCTTGCGGAGATACCGCTTTTCTATACGGAAGGTGTCCAGCTGCCCCAGTAATAGTTGCCGCGCGTGTCTTGGCGTGATGTTCAGGTCGGCCGGGTGGGTGAGGTCGCGGTAGTTCATCTCCACCAGTTCCGATCGTGTGTAGCCCAGCATGGCGCAGAGTGCCTGGTTGACCTTCAGACAGTGGCCCTCGATGGGATCAAACAGGGCCATGCCGACGGCGGCGTGTTCGAAGACGCTGCGATACAGGAGTTCGCTTTCACGCAGGGCCAGGGAGGCCAGCCGCCGGTGGGTGATATCCCGGGAAATGATCAGGATCTCGACGGCCTTGCCGTTCTCGTCACGGCGCACGCGGTGGCTGGACTCCACCCACACGGTATGGCCTTCACGATGCACCAGCGGGTAGTTGGCGGTGAAGCTGTCTTCCTTCGGCAGCCGGGATTTTTCCTCGTGCAGAATCTGATCGAGATAGTCCGGGTCGATCAGCGCATAGGGAGGCAGACGGCAGATTTCCTCGGGGCTGTAGCCGAGCATGCCGCGGCAGGCGGTGGAGACGTAATGGATCTGCCCGTTCGGGGCGTGCTGGGAGATCATGTCGCCGGCATAGTCAGAGAGCAGCCGCAACCGTTCATCGGCCTCCTCGGCAACTTCGTAAAGCTTTTTGCTGCCAGCCTCCAGCTGACCAGCCCGCCGCAGCGCGTCGGTGAGTTGGCGGCTGCGGTTCGCGAGCCGGGCGTGGCTTTGCCGCAGCTGTCGCCGTTGCCGGACGCCGAGTACGGCCAGCGCCAGTGTGAACGTGCCGCCGCCGAGCAATGTCAGCCAGCCACGCAGGGAAAGGTGCGTCCCGGCCGGATTGCCCTCTATGAACCAGACGGACCATCGCCTGTCCGCCACATTAATCAGGTACCGCTGGTGCATCCGTCGGGCCAGGTCTTCCGGGGTCGCGGCGATGGCGCGCGCGCGCGGCCGGCTATCGGCACCGGCGAACAGCAGCAGCTGCTCGCTGTCGGTGACGTCGAAGACATAGGCCGCCAGGCCCTTACCCGCCAATTGATTACCGATCATCTCGTCCACACGCACACCCACCTTGACCACACCGTCCAGAAAATCTCTCTCGGGGTTCGTATAAACGGGCTGGAAGAAGACGATGCCGGGGCGGTGGTCGTCACCGTCGGTGAACAGGATGAGGCCGTCGCTGACGGCGGTCCTGCCGGTCTGGATGGCGCGGCGCATTGCCGCATCGTGGTTCCGGTTACTGAAGCTGTCCGGGTCGGTGGAGAGTTCCGAAGCCGGCGTGCCCGCCGACCTTACCGCCGTGAGCTGGAATTGCCGGTCCATGGCACCGCTGACCGGGACGGGGCTGTTTCCCGGCTGAACCCAGGCTACCAGGGCCAGGTCCCGGGTCCGCGCCAGGGCTTCGTCAGCCAACTGTTCGAACAGGGTGATGCGATTGGTATTTGCCGAGCTCATCAGATGGCCAATCTGCATGGTCAGCAAGAGGTGCTCCCGGATAGACTGCAGTAGTTCCGGGAACAGGTGTCCCGCCTGCTCCGCAAATCGTGCTTCGTTGCGTTGGCGGTCGACTTCCCAAACCGCCAGCGCAGCAAAGATGGTGAGGGCAACAGCCGCCATTACCAACAGCATCAGGGGAATATCACGGCTCGGCGGATCAGGGCGGTCCGTGCCGGCGGCATGTCGGTGAAGCGTGTCTGCGCCGGTTGGGTTGCCGCCATCGGGTGCCGATGCCGGTTCGCCGTGCGACGTGGCGTCGTGACCGCTGGTGGAACGTTCCGTTTTCTGACGCTTCCTGGTGTTCACGGTCGCTGTGACGTTTCCCGTCATCCGCCCCTGGGTTCGGCAGGGCTGCCGTCCATGGCGTAGTCGAATGAATCGCAGAATAGCCGATCGATATTCACTCCATGGTCGGCAAAATCCCGCCTTGCCGATTCGATCATCCCCGGTGGACCACTCATGTAGATATCGTAATCGCCAAGTGCAGCATAATCCTGAAGCAGCATATTGTGCACTAGCCCGATTCGTCCCTGCCATTGATCGTCCGGAGCCGGGTCGGACAGGCAGGGCGTGTAGCTGAATTGGGGATGTTGCTCCGCCCAGCGCAGAGGGAGCGCGTCCAGGTAGAGATCGCGCATGGCGCGTGCGCCCCGGTAGAGGTGAATGGGGCGGTCCATCCCGATGGCGAAGGCGTATTCGAGCATGCTCTTGACCGGCGCGAAGCCGGTACCGCCGGCCAGCATGAGGATGGGGCGGTCCGAATCCTCCCGCAGATAGAAACTGCCCAGCGGTCCTTCCAGACGCAGCAGCGCCTTCTCCTTCATTTCGCCGAATACCTGGCCGCTGAAACGGCCGTCGGGCACGTTGCGGACATGCAGCTCCAGCAGCGCGTCGTCCAGCGGCGCGTTGGCCAGCGAATAGCTGCGGCGCCGACCGTCGCGCAACAGGATGTCAATGTACTGCCCGGCCAGGAACTGCAGCCGCTCGGTTTCCGGCAGTTTCAGTAGCAGGCGCATGACATCGTGCGCAAGCGGTTCCATCCTCGCGACTCGGCACGGCAGCTTGCGCGGCATGATGTCGGCGGCGGTATTGACTTCTCGGACCTCGATGCTCAGATCCGAGCCAGGGTTCGCCTGGCACAGCAGGGCCTGGCCGACCGCGGCCGCCTGTGGATCAAGCGCCGCCGGCAGCTCACCACCCGGGTAGCCGACTTCGCCCTGCACAATCTTGCCCATGCAGGTGCCGCAGGTGCCGCCCCGACAGCTGTACGGAATGATCAGCCCGTGCCGCAGCGCGGCGTCGAGCACCGATTCACCGGCCTCGGCGGTGAATCGGTGTCCTGAAGGTTCGATGGTGATCTGGTAGCTCATGAAGTAACGGTATCGCGGTTCACTTAGAGAGGTCGATTCCCAGTTCATCCCAGCGTTCGTCAACGCGCATGATAATGTCCGGGTCCATTGCTATGGACTGGCCCCACTGCCTGTTTGTTTCGCCAGGCCACTTGTTGGTGGCGTCGAAACCGATCTTGGAGCCCAGCCCGGAGACGGGGGAGGCAAAATCGAGGTAGTCGATGGGTGTGTTGTCGATCATGACCGTGTCGCGTTGCGGGTCCATGCGGGTGGTCATGGCCCAGATGACGTCCTTCCAGTCGCGGGCGTTGATGTCGTCGTCGGTGACAATAACAAACTTGGTGTACATGAACTGCCGCAGGAACGACCACACCCCCAGCATCACCCGTTTGGCGTGACCGGGATACTGTTTTTTCATGGTTACCACCGCCATGCGATAGGAACAGCCCTCCGGCGGCAGGTAGAAGTCGGTAATCTCGGGAAACTGCTTCTGCAGTATGGGCACGAATACTTCATTCAGCGCGACACCGAGGATGGCGGGCTCGTCCGGCGGTCGCCCCGTGTAGGTGCTGTGATAGATGGGATTGGGGCGGTGAGTGATACGCTCCACCGTGAACACCGGGAAGTTCTCGACCTCGTTGTAGTACCCGGTGTGATCGCCGAACGGCCCTTCGGGGGCGGTGTCGCCAGGGTAGATGTGCCCTTCCAGCACGATCTCCGCCGACGCCGGTACCTGCAGATCCGAACCGATGCAGCGAACTACCTCCGTCTTGCCGCCCCGGAGCAGACCCGCGAAGGCGTATTCCGACAGCGTATCCGGTACCGGCGTGACCGCGCCGAGGATAGTGGCGGGGTCGGCGCCCAGCGCCACCGCCACCGGGAATGGCTCGCCGGGGTGGGCCTGTTGCCACTCACGGAAGTCCAGCGCACCACCGCGGTGCGCCAGCCAGCGCATGATCAGCCGGTTGCGGCCGATCACCTGCTGGCGGTAAATACCCAGGTTCTGGCGCTCCTTGTGCGGCCCCCGGGTTACCACCAGCGCCCAGGTGATCAGCGGGCCGGCGTCGCCCGGCCAACAGGTTTGCACCGGAATCCGCCCCAGATCCACCTGCTCGCCCTCGAGCACAATTTCCTGGCAGAGCCCGCGGCGAACCACCTTCGGCGCCATGTTCAGCACCTGCTTGAAGATCGGCAGTTGCCGCCAGGCATCCTTCATGCCCCTGGGCGGATCCGGTTCCTTCAGAAACGCCAGCAGCTTGCCGATTTCCCGCAGTTCCGTCACCTCGTCCGCGCCCATGCCCAGCGCCACCCGCTTCGGCGTGCCGAACAGATTGCAGAGCACCGGCATGCTGAACCCCACGGGGTTTTCAAACAGCAGGGCCGGCCCCTCGCGCCGCAAGGTGCGGTCGCAGATTTCCGTCATTTCCAGGCGCGGATCGACCGGCGCGCTGACGCGCCTGAGTTCGCCGTCGGACTCCAGCTTGTGCATGAAGTCTCTGAGATCGCTGTAGCGCATGGCTCTCCCGTCGGTGGGTAATGTGCCGTTCAGCACGCGCGCATGGCAAGTGCACCTTGCGAATTATCGATTATTCAATTTGAATGTTGCGGTTCATTCGTAGAGACATGCGCCGACCAAGGGGCAACCGATGAAGCTGTACTGTTCCAAAAATTCTCCCTACGCAAGGAAGGCGCGGGTTTCGATCATCGAGCTCGGCATCAGCGATCGGGTCGAGCTGATCGAAACCGATCCCCGGGATCCCTCCACCGGGCTCTGGAGCCTCAATCCGCTGGCCAAGATTCCCGTATTGGCGACGGACGACGGAGATATCATCTTCGATTCTCCGGTGATTTGCGACTACCTGAACCAGGTTGCCGGTGATGGTCGCCTGCTACCGACCGAGCCGGCCAGTCGCTGGCGCGCGACGACACTTGCGGCCCTGGCCGACGGTGTCATGGATGCCGCCATGGCAGTCCGGCTCGAGCGTCAGCGGCCGGAAGGCGAGCAATCACCGGCCTGGATGGAGAAGCAGCTTGCAAGAGCCGGGCGTGCGCTCGATGCCCTGCAGGACGCGTTGCCGGACTTCCAGGACCGTGTTGATCTGGTGTCGATCGGTACCGCCTGCGCCATTACCTGGGTGATGTTCCGCCTGCCCGATCATGACTGGCTCGGGCCGCGACCACGCCTCGCCGCCTGGCATGCGGAATACTGCAAGCGTGACGCCATGCAACGTACCATGCCCGAAATTCCGCTGAAGCCTTAGCTAGGCCGCTCTCAATTCTTGAACTCCGCGACCACTGGGGCGTGATCCGAGGGCCTTTCCAGGCGCCGTGGCTCAACGTCCACGTGGCTGCCGATGCAGCGTTCGGCCAGGGCCGCGCTTGCCAGAATCAGATCTATGCGCAGGCCGCGATTACGGCGGAAGTTGTTCATGCGGTAGTCCCACCACGAGAATACCTTGTCATCCCTGGGGAACAGGCGGAACGTGTCGCTGAGGCCGAGCGACAGCAGTTTGCCGAGAGCCTCGTGCTCCGCTTCGCTGAACAGAATCTTGCCGCGCCATTCCTCCGGGTCGTGTACGTCGTCGTCGCCGGGGGCGATATTGAAATCCCCCACCACCGCGATATTGCGATGACGCGTCATCTCATCGGCCAGCCAGGCGTGCAGTTTCTGCAGCCAGTCCAGCTTGTAGGCGTATTTGTCCGAGCCCACCTCGGAGCCATTGGGGACGTAGAGGTTGATGAAACGCAGGTCGCCGACGGTCACCGCCAGCACGCGGCGCTGAAAGTCGTCCAGGCCAGGCATGTCGGTGACCACGTCGGTGGCTGCCTGTCGGGACAGCACGGCGACCCCGTTGTAGGTGGGCTGGCCGGCGTAAACCACCTGGTAACCGGCGTCGTTGATGACGTCTGCCGGAAACCTGTCATCGGTGAGCTTGGTTTCCTGCAGACCGAGGACATCCGGTTGTTCCGCGACAAGCCAGTCCAGCACATGCGGCAGCCTGACTTTCAGAGAGTTCACGTTCCAGGAGGCGATTTTAAGCTGTGACATAAGCGACGGATCCTGAAGATATCGTTTTGGTGTGCTGGTAGATATACCCCCAAGTGGCATGGCGAACATGCTCGACGAGGGTGGAGGGTAAACTTATCAGGCTACCGGTTCGGGCGCGAGATATAGACGCCAGGGGCGCTATTCAGTGGGATGCTGAGTATGACTGAAACAAGGAACGGGGCTTGACGTCTTCGGCCTGAAATGAGGTAGTTCGGCGTACCACATTCTGGAGAGAAGGCGTTAAGGCGTTGCTGCAATTGTTTGGAAATACTTACGGCACGGATCCGTTACTTGCACTGTTCTCGGATCACGGCTTTACCTCGGCCTTTCTCGAGTTCGAGCGGGCGCTGCTGGAGTCGCAGGAGGCGCTCGGGCTGGTACCCGGTGGTGAGGCCGCCAAACTGGCCGCGGTCAGTTTGGCGGATCTCGATCTGTCGGCCGCGGGCGAGGCCGCGCTGGAGACCGGCAATCCGGTCGCCGGGCTGGTGGAACAGGTGCATGACCATGCGCCTTACGCTCACTACGGCGTGACCGCCCACGATGCCTGGGATATGGCGCACGTGCTGCAATTGCGGGCGGCGGTGGGCCTGATTCTGCAGGATGTGCGGACCAGCGTCGCACGTCTGGCCGACCTCGCCGAGATCCATGCCGATACGCCCATGCTCGGGCGAACGCAGGGTCAGGCCGGCGCTCCGACGACCCTGGGGTTCAAACTCGCCACATGGCTTGACGAGTTGCTCCGGACTGCCGGGCGGGTGGAGCGCGCCAATACGGATGCATCCATCCTCAGCATTGCCGGTGCGGTGGGTACCGGCTCTTCGTTCGCCGTGATGGGCGGAGACCCGGAACAGGTTGAGGAGGTCGTTGCCGAACGCCTTCGGCTGAACTCCGTCCGCACGTCCTGGCATACCGCCAGGGATCACTTCGTGGAACTCGCCGGTGCACTCGGTCAGTTCTGCACGCTGGCCGGCAAGGTCGGCCACGAGGTTTATAACCTCCAGCGCACGGGGATCGCCGAGTTGGCGGAAGGCGGAGCCGCCGGCAGCTCCTCGGTGCCGCAGAAGGTCAACCCCTGGATCGCGCAGCGCATGCATGGGTCGGCTGTGGTGGGGCGGGGGCTAGCCGCCACCGTGGGCGCGGCGGCCGCGCTGCCGGAGGGGGAGCGCGAGATCGGCTCCGCCTATGCCGAATGGCACGGTCTCGCCCACCTCTGCCTGATCAGCGGCAGGCTGGCCGCTGACCTGGCAGTGATGATTACCCGCCTGGATATTCATCCGGAAACCATGCAGGCCAACCTCGATGCAAACCCCGCGGTTCTGTCCGAGAGCCTCAGCATGGTGCTCTGCCAGGCGGTAGGCAAACAGCGCGGGCATGCCCTGATGAAGGAAGCCGTGGCACGCCACAACCACGGTCTGTCTTTTCGGGCGGCCGTAACCGAGGTGTTCGAGCGGGCAGGCGTTGAGATGCCGCCAGATGTGCTTTTTTCCGCCGGCGAGCCGGGCTGGGCGCCGCGTCGCGCCCGGGAACTGGTGACAGCCGCCCGGTTGTGGCTTGAGCGGTCTGATACGACGACTGGGCACCGATGAGGAACCGGGTTTGAAACCGATTCGGCTCGATCCACTCTACCAAGGGGCGTGCCGAGGTCTGCGGCGATCAGACAGGCTTCAGATGATCGAGAAACTGTTGGGCCGCGATGTCCCAGCCGTGCCGGAGGGCCTCGCGCCGAATGACGTTGCGCTCCAGACCAAGCGCGGCGCGGCAGGCGCGACCCAGATCCTCGTCCAGTACGCCGGTTACGCCATCGATGACCACGTCCACCGGCCCGGTCACCGGGAAGGCAGCGACCGGTAATCCGCTGGCCACGGCTTCAAGCATCACCAGTCCGAAGGTGTCGGTGCGGCTGGGAAACACGAAGACGTCCCCCGAGGCCAGATGCGCGGCAAGATCCTCCCCCTGTCTGAAGCCGACGAAGACGGCTTCGGGATAGCGTCTTTGCAGCCGTTCCCGGTCCGGGCCATCGCCGATCACCAGTTTGCTGCCTGGTAGGTCCAGGGCCAGAAAAGCCGGCAGATTCTTTTCCACCGCCACGCGACCGGCGTAGACCCACACCGGCCCGGGCAGGCCCGAATCACGCCGTCGCTCCGGGCGAAACAGTTCAGTGTCAACGCCCCGTGACCACAGCACCAGGCGCTGAAAGCCCTGCCTGGCCAGCGCCTGCTGCATGTGTGGCGTTGCCACCAGGGTGCGTGCCGCGGCGGCGTGAAAGCGGCGTAGCCAGGCAAAGGTCCATGACAACGGCACGGGCAGTCTCGCACGCAGGTATTCCGGAAACCGGGTGTGGTATGAGGTGGTGAAGGGCATGTCGTGCCGGAGGCACCAGCGCCGCGCGGCCATGCCGATCGGGCCTTCGGTGGCGATGTGCAGGCAGTCCGGTGCGTAGGCGTCGAGCAGGCCGGTCAGGCGGCGACCGGGCAACAGGGCCAGGCGAATTTCCGGATAGGCCGGCAAGGGCATGGTGCGGAAGCCGTCCTGGGGCGAGAATGCTCTGACCTCGTGGCCGAGGGAGGTGAGCTGGGCCATGGTCTGGGACAGGGTTGTCACCACGCCGTTGATCTGTGGGTGCCAGGCATCGGTACAGAGTGCGATTTTCATGGCACGGGATTGTGCCGGTGGGTTATGACAAACGCGTGACTTCCGGTCGCTCGGGCCGCGATTCACACTAAATTCATAGAATTGCCATCCAGGTGTCTTGTGTGCGGCCTAGTCTGCAGTCACGGACAATCCGCCGCTGGAGGCAAGCCATGCTGCCCTTCAAAGCCCTCGCCCTGTTCGATGCCCTGGAAGTCGACCTCTGTCATCGCCTGAACCGTCGATCCCGCCATGCGCCTACCCGCCATGTGTTCATCCTGGCCAGCCGCCTGGGTGACGGCCTGTTCTGGTACAGCCTGATGATCACCCTGGCCGTGATGCAGGGGGCCGATGGTCGGTCCGCAGCCCTGCAGATGGGAATCACCGCGCTGTTCGGCGTGCTTATCTACAAGGCGCTGAAAGGCTCTCTGGTGCGGGAGCGACCGTTCATGACCCATGGGGGCATTTATTGTGCCACCGCACCATTGGACCGTTACAGCTTTCCTTCCGGCCACACGCTGCACGCGGTGCTTTTTTCCACCCTCGCGATTGCCTGGTTTCCGGGCCTGGCCCTGCTACTTTTGCCCACCGTGATCCTGATAGCGCTGTCCCGCGTCGTGCTGGGCCTGCATTACCCGACCGATGTGCTGGTGGGGGGATTGATCGGCTGGGGTTTGGCCAGCCTCTCCTTATGGTTTTATCCGGTCGCTCGGGTCGCGGCCGGATAAAGCAGGCGACCAGCCAGAGCGTTATTCAGGCCGCACACGAAAAAACCGCCACCCCGGAGGGTGGCGGTTTCATAACTTGCTCAGTCAGGCTTGTTACTTGCCCTGACCGGCGGCCTTGGACACGTTCTTGGCGCTGTCTTCGGCGATTTTCTGATACTTCTGCACAAAGCCCTGGTTCAGGGAGACCACCTTCTCGGCGTCACCCTTCACACGCTCGCCCAGTTCCTTGGCGACTTTCTGCTGGTTCTCGAAGTAGGTGCGGATGTTGGCCGGATCCTTCACCTCAAGAGCCGCACGCGCCTGCTTCAAGCTGGTGTCGGCAAAAGCCTTGACGGTCTCGAACTGCAAGTTGGCGAGCTGTTCGAAGTGATCCACCACCAGGCCGGCATAGGTGCGCGCCGGGCCGGAGAACGTGCTCTCAAACTGTTTCTGCATCTGGGTAACTGTTTCGTTGTTCATATTCAAACCCTCTGTTTGGTGCATTCTGCAAAGGCCCGTCGCCTCTGATGTCGTGTAAGATAACAAACTTTATGTTGCGGTGCAACATGCCTGTTTTCTGGCACGCGTGGCGCAATGCCGGAATCGGCTGGACGCTAATCTCTGCCGTTCCCTCGCGCACGACATTTGTTACCCTTCCGGAATGTTGATCATAGTGATTGGTGGTGTGGCCGGCCTTCTGGCCGGCGGTTTCCGCGGGCTAGTCGTCGGCGTCGCTCTGGGTTTCCTGCTCAGATGGGTGCTACGGCACGCGGTACGCGGTGGCCTGGAGCTGGTGCAGTCGCAATTTCTGGGCTCCACCTTCGCGGTTATGGGGGCGCTGTGCAAGGCGGACGGGGCGGTCACGCGAGACGAGATCAAGACGGCGGAAAGCCTGTTCGACCGCCTTCATCTTTCGCCCGAGCAGCGTGAGTCGGCCAAGGCCGCATTCCAGCGCGGCAAGGCCCCTGATTTTGATCTCGACGCGGAGGTGGCAAGGCTGGCCAGGGTCTGCCGTGGGCGCGGGCCGATGCTGCAGATGTTTCTGCAGCTACAGCTGGTGGCGATTGCTGCCGACGGCGTTGTGCACCCAGAAGAACACGAGATGCTGGTGCGGGTGGCGCGCGGTCTTGGGATCTCCGAAGCCGACGTCGCGCGGCTGGAAGCCCTGCTTCGGGCATCTGCCGTCGGTGGTCCGTCGCCGGAGGCGAAGCTTGACGATGCTTACGCCGCCCTGGGCGTGACGCCGTCCGCGAGCGATGCGCAGATCAAGCGCGCATACCGGCGGCTGATGAGTCAGAACCATCCCGACAAACTGGCCGGAAGGGGACTGCCGGATAACATGCGCGAACTGGCCGAGGAGAAGACGCGCGAGATTGCTACCGCCTACAACCTGATCAAGGATGCGCGCCGGATGACCTGAGCGGGTGGACATTGCGCTGCGTTGGATCCGCACAGGTCGGTTGTTGCTATAGGGAGCGCGGCGAATCCACCACGCTACCGCGGAGCGCCGCCGTCCACTGTCAATGCCCTGCGCAGGCCACTATCCATCTCCTGCAAGGCGGCGTCCGGTTCGGCGCCGAGGCCGTCCAGCACCTTCGTGAAGAAGGCCCGCGCCGCCGCCACGGCGACGATATCGAAGATTTCGTCATCGGCCAGCCCATGGGCCCGTAGTTGCGAGATGTCCTCGGCGGTCACCGTGCGCGCATCCCGGGCTATCTTTCCGGCAAAGGACATGATCACCCGCTCCGCGTCGGTCAGGGTATGCGGACCGATGCCATTCGCCATCGCCTGTGCGTCTTCCATCGTGAGCAGTTCCGCCAGTGCCTTGCCGTGCGCCAGCGAGCAATAGATGTTCCCGAGTGCCCGGGCGGCGGCCAGGGTCACCAGTTCAAAGCGCCTGGGGTCAACGTGCCGTCGAATGCTGCCGAGCAGTGCCGCCCAACTCGCCATCACGTCCGGCCGGTAGCAGAACACCCTGGCATAGTTTGGCAGGTAGCCGAATCGGGCCTGCTGGCGTTCGTACATCTGCAGCACGTCACCCGCTGCCTGCTCCTCGGTTGTTGTCTGAATGTAGGACATGGCTCTCTCTCCCCGTTGTGCTCACGCTGCCGATTTCCGTGGATGCAGCCATTTCGGCAGCAGCGTGTACGGGTCCAGCTCAACGTCGGGGTCATAGACGATACCGTGCGTCTCCAGGCGCTCGCGCATGGAGCCGTCGCGCCATGCGTCGAACAATTCGGTACAGCCGCCGATGTGCTCGCCGCCGATGAAGATCCGCGGGATGGTCGCGGCCCCGGTGCGCGCCGCGAGCACGGCGCGGATCTTGCCGCCGCGGTCGTTCGCCTGATAGGCCACCGAGTCGAGGTCGACGCTGCGGTAGGCCATGCCCAGGCTGCTAAAGAGCTTGCGCACGGACCAGCAGAACTCGCACCACTCCAGTGCGAACATCACCACCGGCTCATTGGCCACGGTCTCGATGACGAAGCGTTCTGCCGCTGGGTCCAGTTTCGCCGTCTCCGCCTTGCCGACGGACGGGGCGGCGGTTGGTGGTGCATCAAAGCGATAGCCCGGCGTCGATCGCGACAAGGCGATTTCGTCATCGCCCATTTCTTCGGTGATGTCTTCGAACAGCGGTGTGGACAGGTAGCGTTCTCCGGTGTCCGGCAGCATGCACACGATATTGGTACCCGCCGGCGAGCGTCTCGCCACTTGCAGCGCGGCCGCCAGCGTGGCGCCGCTGGATGTGCCGACGAAGATGCCTTCCTGCCGTGCGAGTGCGCGGGCCAGCCGCAACGCCTCCTCGCCGGGCACCGGCATCACCTCGTCCACCAGGCCTTCGGCCATCGCCTCCTCGGTGAGCCTGGAGATGAAATCCGGGGTCCAGCCCTGCATCAGGTGGGGGCGGAAGCTCGGGTGGCTGGCACTCGGGGCGCCGCGGCCGTCGCGCGGCTGCGGCAGGCCGCTGCTCAGCATCTGGGCATTGTCCGGTTCGGCGGCGACGATGCTGGTCGCCGGACTCGCCTGCCTGAGGGCCCGGGCAACGCCCTTGAGCGTACCCCCGGTGCCAAAGCCGGATACCCAGTAGTGCAAGGTATCGTCCTCGAAATCGGTGATGATCTCCTGTGCCGTGGTCCGCGTATGCACCTCGGCGTTGGCTTCGTTCTCGAACTGGCGGCAGAGGAAGTAGCCGTGCTTTTCGGCCAGCTCCACCGCTTTGTTGAGCATGCCTGTGCCTTTCTCGGAGGCCGGGGTGAGTACGACTCTGGCGCCAAGGAAGCGCAGCAGCTTGCGGCGCTCCACGCTGAAGCTCTCCGCCATGGTCACCACCAGGGGATACCCCTTCCGGGCGCAGACCATGGCGAGCCCGATTCCGGTATTGCCGCTGGTGGCCTCGATCACCGTCTGGCCGGGTTGCAGTGTGCCGTTGCGTTCGGCATCTTCAATGACCGCGAGCGCCATGCGGTCCTTGATCGAACCCATGGGATTGAACGCCTCGACCTTTACATAGACGTTTACCTCGGGCGGGGCGAGCTTGCTGAGCCTGACCAGCGGCGTGTGGCCGATGGTGTCCAGAATGCTGTGATACCGGGCCATGATGAGCCTCCTTGGTGTTCGGGTGTTTTTCCTGCGGTTCTCTCGTCTGTTGGTCAGCATCAGCCATGACCGGGGAAGCGGGCGTGGAATTCAGCGTGGTATTTCCGCGGCTACCGTGGGAAAGCCGGTTGCGGTCGGCGACAATACCCGGCGGGCGCCGACAGCGGTGCTTGTGAATTGCCGGTAATCCACACTATATTCAAGGATTAACTCGCCACTGGGCGATGCGATGGAAGCGCTAAAGTTCAACTTCCTCGGTGATCTCGAAGTTGTTCGGGATGGCTGCGTGTTGACTCTCCCCCCTTCAAGGAAAACCCGCGCTCTACTGGCGTACCTCGCGTTGCATTCACGGTCCTTCAGCCGTGAGCACCTGTGCGATCTGCTCTGGGAGATCCCAGACGATCCCCGTGGCTCCCTGCGCTGGAGCCTGTCGAAGCTTCGGCGGCTTGTGGACGCGCCGGGGCGGCCACGGATCGTCGCCGATCGGCTCAGCGTCGGGTTCGATTCCGCCGGCGTTGACATCGATGTCGTCGCGCTGCGGTCACTGGCCGAGCACAGCCTGGAACAGGCGTCCACCGAGGCCCTTGAGACCGCCGCGTCCCGCTATCGAGGCGCCTTTCTCGAGGGGCTCGATCTTGCCAATTTTCATGATTTCCATAGCTGGTGCCTGGCCGAGCGAGAGCAGGCCGCGCAGGCTCAGGCCACCGTGCTGGATGCGCTGGTCCAGCGCCTCGCTGACGCCCCGGATCGGGCATTACCCCACGTCCGCGCGCAGGTGCGGCTCGCCCCCTACGACGAGGCGGTGCGTGCCAGACTGATCCGGCTGCTGATATCCCTGAACAGGCCCGAAGAGGCCGAGCAGCAGTACCGGCTTGGCGTTCGCATGCTAAAGGAGGTGGGTGTTGCGCCCTCCGGCGCGTTGTTTCGTGCCTGGCGCGGACCCTCTGGTCGCCACGGCAATGCCGCCGGATTGCATCCGGATACTCAGGCGCCTTCTCCCGCGGCGCCGATACCGCCGCCAGTTCACGCACTGGTGGGCCGGCAGCGGGAGCTGGAGCAGCTGACCAAGATGTTGTCGCGGACGCGGTTGCAAAGTCGAGCCGGTTTCGTGCTCCTGAGCGGCGAACCGGGGATCGGCAAGAGCCGGCTACTGGAGACGGTTGCGCATCTCGCGCGTGATGCCGACGCCCTATTGCTGTGGGCCAGTGCGATCGAGTCGGACACCATCCGGCCGTTCGCGGTCTGGATAGATGCGTTCCGCCGGCTGGCGGCGGATGGCACGGAGGATATATTCGGGGTTGTCGACCATGACAACAGGGACCGCTTGCTCGAGGCCTTGAGCAGTCGCCTCGCCGAGGAGTCGGCGCAACGGCCGGTTGTGCTCCTGTTTGACGACATGCAGTGGTGCGACGAGTCCAGTGCCGCCGCGCTGCATTACGTGGCACGGATGAACAGGGACCGGCCATTGTTCGGCATTCTCGCGGCACGGGATGCGGAGCTGCGTGACAATGGCGCATTGCAGCCGGCGCTACGCGGCTTGCGCCACGACGGGTTGATCGAGGATCTGAAACTGGCGCCGCTTCCGGCAGCCGCCGTCCGCGAGCTGATCAGCGAGCATGCGCCGCAGGCGGATTGCGAACGGCTCGGCAAGCAGTGCGGAGGCAATCCACTGCTCGCCATCGAGCTGGCGAGGGCCGAGAAGGCCGGAGACAGCGGCGGCTCGCTGGACGATCTGGTGCGTGAACGGCTTGCCCGTTTCGACGCGGAAGGGGGCGAGGTACTTCGCTGGGCCGCCGTGTTGGCGCCGCGCATTGATCCGGGATTACTGGTGCGGGTTACGGGGATGGACGTCAACCGCATCGGTCAGGTGTTCGAGACCGCCGAGCGTCTGGGGATCCTGCAGGCGGGGGAGCAAGGCTACCGGTTCTCGCACGACCTGGTGGCGCGGAGTGTTTATGCGGAGATCTCACCGGCCCGGTGCCGGGTGATGCACCGGCGCGTCGCCGAGCTCCTGCAGCAGGATACGGCCCTGGATCTAAGTCATGCCGCGGACCTGGCGCACCACGCCCTGCAAAGCGGCGAGCCGGCTCTGGCCGCCCAGGCCATGGTGTCCGCCGGGCGCCTGTGTCTGCGCTTTTTTGCCAATGACGACGCCCTGATGCTGGCCCGCAAGGGCGTGGCGCTAACCGCGCAACTCCCCGCTGCGCGGCGCATTTGCCTGACACTGGAACTGCACGACGTCATGCTCAGCGCCGCGCCGCTGGAAGACTGGGAGGCCACAGCCGGGGAGTTGGTGAGCCTTGCCGAGCAGGCACTTGAGCACGGTGCACTTTCCCACGCACGGCTCGGCTACCAGTTGGCCAGCCATGTTCGCTGGGCCCATGGTCAGTGGGCGGGCGCGCACGAAGAGACGTTGCAGGCGGAGCGGGTCACCCGCAGCGCCGGTGACCGTGACCACATCGTCGGCATGGCGGAGACGGCGAAATGTCTGGCCATGCTGGAGCGCGACCTCGATCAGGCGGAGGCCATGCTGATCGAGGCCCGGGCGCTGGCCATCGACCAGCGCGTGCGTTATCACGCGATTCCCATGGCGCTCGGCCTGCTGCGGTTTCACGACAACAAGCTGGATGAGGCGGAGGAGCACTTCAAGGACGCGCGCACCCACTGCAAGGCAGCCGGGGATCGCCTGTGCGAGTTTCAGGCCATCGAGTACCTGATGATGATCGATTTCGAGCGAGCGCGATATGCATCGGCGCGCGCGCACTGCATCGCGCTGCTGGAGATCGGTGAAAAGCTTCGTGACGGTAGTGAGGCGCCGTTCGCGCGTGCCGCCGAAGCGCTTTGCCGCTATGCCATTGAAGATGATACGTCGGCGCTGGCAATGCCGCTGGAAGACTTGCGCAACGCCGATGCCAGGTATCGGCTGTCCTGTGTGCTGATTCGCGCGGCGCTGCTGGATCTGCAGCGTAGCCGTCTGGATTGTGCCGTGGCGCACGCCGAGGAAGCATTGGAGCATGCGCAGGCGCTGGAGCGCGCCACCGAGCAGATGCTTGCCCACTACGTGCTTGCCGAGGCGGGCGGCGCGGCAGGCAATGCGGCCGTCCGACAGCGGCATGCGGCCAGAATGGCTGAACTGGACCAGGCGCCGGTCGCTGTCTGGGCGCGGAGCCGGGCCGCCTGCCTGGTGCCTGGAGAGGCCATGGAGGGCGGATGACGGACGTTTTCCTGGAACGGTCCTTCGACGAACCGCTCAGCCTGGATATCGTGAAGACGTTGCTGGTAGACGCGGAGAATTGCCTCGGTCTGTACCGGGTACGCTGGCGGGAAAGCCTGTTCGCGAAGAACCGCCGTCAGATGTTGTGTCGGTTTGACGCCCCGGATGCGGAGTCGGCGCGAATCGCATTGCGGCAGGCAGGCGCTGACGTGCGCAGGCTGTGGTCCGGCACGGTGCACGAGGCGCCGGCGCTGGGTCCGGCGGACCAGGCCGGCGCCAACGTACTGGTGGAACGCGCCTTTCAGGAGCCTGTGACCATCGAGGAGATACAAGCCCTCGAAGACGCGGGGTCCGCGTGCCTGCAGAACCACAGGGTCCGCTTCATCCGCACCTTCTTCTCGCTGGACCGCAGGCGGATGCTGTGTCTGTACCAGGCACCCGACGCCGAGTCGGTCCGCGTCGCGCAACGTCAGGCGGCGATGCCGCTGGAGCGGGTCTGGTCGTTCCGGTTAATCCGCGCCGACGACTGACCTCCCACTGAAATACCACGCCATCTCCCACGCTGGATTCAACGATCCTGGCGCAGGCTCGTTGCTGACCGGTCGAGAACCGGCCACACAACGACAAAACTCACGGGAGATGACGACATGTACGCAGAAACCATTGAAGTCAACAACGGAGTCAACGTGAATGCCCTGCTGGGCGCTCGCGAGGCGCTGGCACAGGCGCCTGAAGCCGCCCGCTTCACCTGGCGTGCAAGCAGCAGTTGGGTCAACGGCACACACACACGGGCGACGGTGGAGGGTTTCCACGGCCTGGGAGATGAGCAGCGGCACAGGACCCGCTTCACCTTTGATCTTGATCATCCTGAAGTATTCGCCTCCGAGGACAATGGCGCGACTCCGGTGGAGTACGTACTGGTCGGCCTCGCCGGCTGTCTGTCCGCCGGCATTGCCGCCGTCGCCCAGAACCGCCAGATCCAGTTGCGTTCGGTGAAGGCTTCCCTGGAGGGCGGCATGGATATCCAGGGCATCCTTGGTATGGATAGCGATGTACGCAACGGCTTCAACGACGTCAGGGTGACCTTCGAGATCGACGCCGACGCCACCCGGGAGGAGATCGAGGCGCTGGTTGCCCAGTCGCAGAAGCGCTCGGCCGTTTTCGATGCCCTCACCAACCCGACCAACGTGTCGGTGCACGTAAAATGATCGGCGACCTCCGGTATCCGAAGCCTCGCGTGGTGACCGTGGTGGTCATCGGCGCGGGGCATGCCGGGCTCGCCATGAGCCGGCACCTCGCCATCCGCGCCATCGATCATGTGGTTCTGGAGCGCGGTGAGGTGGCCAACGCGTGGCGGCATGAGCGGTGGGATTCGCTGCGGCTCCTGACACCCAACTGGCAGTGCCGGCTCCCCGGGTTCCGCTATGCGGGGCCCGATCCGGACGGATTCATGACGATGCCGGAGGTCATCGACTTCATTCGTACTTACGCGGATCAGGTTTCGGCGCCGGTCCGAACCGGCACGACGGTGACGTCGGTGCGTCCGGCGAGCGACGGTTATCTTGTAACCACCGATCAGGGCAACTGGCGTTGTCGGGCAGTGGTGATTGCCAGCGGCGCCTTCAACCTGCCCGTGGTGCCCGCGCTGGCCGAGGCGGTGCCCGCGTCCATTAATGCAATCACGGCAAGGGACTACCGTAGCCCGGACAGGCTGGAAGATGGCGGCGTGCTGGTGGTCGGTGCGTCCGCTACGGGCTTGCAGCTCGCTGACGAGATTCACCGCTCGGGACGGCCGGTGACGCTGGCCGTGGGTGATCACGTGCGCATGCCCCGACACTATCGAGGCCGTGACATTCAATGGTGGATGGGCGCGGCGGGCATCCTCGACCAGCGCTACGACGAGGTGGACGACATTGACCGTGCCCGGCGCGTGCCTTCGCCGCAGCTGGTGGGTACCGCGGATCGGTCGACGCTGGACCTGAACACCTTGACCCGGCGCGGTGTCAGGCTGGTTGGGCGCGTCGCGGGTATACGCGACGGTACATTGCAGTTTTCCGGTTCGCTGCGTGTCCACTGTGCATCGGCGGATCTCAAGCTGGGGCGGCTGCTGGACAGTATCGATGCGTGGGCAGGGACCAGCGGCCTGGATAACGAAACGGCCCCGTCCCAGCGGTTGCCACCGACCCGGGTAGAGGATAATCCACGCCTGAGCCTGAATCTCAACAGCGGCGAGATCCGCACCATCGTCTGGGCCACCGGCTTCAAGCCCGATTACGCGTGGCTGAACGTGCCTGCGTTTGATCGCAAGGGCATGCTGCGCCATGACGGCGGCGTGGTGGATGCCCCGGGCCTGTATGTGCTGGGGCTACCTTTCATGCGCCGGCGCAAATCGAGCTTCATTCATGGCTGCGACGACGACGCGCGCGACCTGGCCGCCCATCTTCTTGCTTACCTCAATGGCAGTCAGGGCCGCGTCTTCATGCCCCGGGAAGTGCTCGGCGCCGCTTCCGGCTAAGTCCGAAAGGCTCCTAGAGCGCGCCGCGAATCCGCTCGGCGAGCTCCCTGAGCAGTGCTGGGTCACCCTGGTCGCGGCCATGCGAGGGGCGTAATCCGCCCTGGCCTTCCCAGCGTGGTATCAGGTGCACATGGTAGTGATAGACCGTCTGGCCGGCGGCGGCGCCGTTGAACTGGCTGACGGTAATGCCGTCCGGAGCCAGGGCCTGCTTCTGGGCTGCGGCGAGCCGCTTTGCGGCGCGGGCCGCGGTGACCACGACGGACTCGGGCGTTTCGTGAATGTTGGCGTAGTGGCCCCTGGGGATGATCAGCGCATGGCCCTGGGATGCGGGGAACGCATCCATGAAAGCCATCACGTCGTCGTCCTCGAATATGACTGCGGCTGGTATGACGCCTTCCAGGATTTTGCAGAAGATGCAGTCGGGGTCACGAAGCTTTTCCACCATGTTGGTCTCCCTGATTCTGATGTGCGGGTGGGCGGCGGTCAGGCCGCAAGCCCGCTGTGTCGCAGTAGCGCGTCGATGGTGGGCTCCCGCCCGCGGAAGGCCACGTAGAGTTTCATCAGCTCCTCGGAGCCGCCTTTCTCCAGAATGTTGGTCAGAAAGGCCTGACCGGCTTCCTGGCTGAAGATACCGTCTTCCTCGAAGCGGGAAAAGGCGTCCGCGGACAGCACCTCGGCCCATTTGTAGCTGTAATACCCGGCCGCGTAACCGCCGGCGAAGATGTGCCCGAAGCTGTTCGGGAAGCGATGCCAGGACGGCGGTTTCATGACCGATACGCGGTCGCGGACGTCATCCAGAATCTCATGCACATGGGCGCCGCGGTTCGGGTCGTACTCCGCATGCAGGCGGAAGTCGAACAGCGAGAACTCCAGTTGCCGGACCATCTGCATGGCGGACTGAAAATTCCGCGCCGCGCGCATGCGCTGGTAGAGCGTCTCGGGGATCGGCTCGCCGGTCTGATAGTGGGCGGCGAACAGATCCAGCGCCTCGCGTTCCCAGCACCAGTTTTCCATGAACTGACTGGGCAGTTCCACCGCATCCCAGGGTACGCCGCTGATTCCGGACACCGCGGCGCAGTCAATCCGGGTGAGCATGTGGTGTAGACCGTGACCGAACTCGTGGAACAGGGTTTCCACCTCATCATGGGTGAGCAGGGCCGGCTGGCCGCCTACCGACGGGGTGAAGTTGCAGGTCAGGTAGGCGACCGGGATCTGTAGTCCATCCGCACGTTTGCGGCGTACCCGGCAGACGTCCATCCAGGCGCCGCCGCGTTTCTTCGTGCGAGCGTAGAGATCGGTATAGAACTGGCCGCGAACACTGCCATCGGCATCGCGGATTTCAAAGAATTGGACGTCCGGGTGCCAGGTGTCGACGTCCTCGGTGCGCTCGCTGATGGTGACGTTGTAAAGGCGCTGTACGACCTGAAACAGGCCGTCGATCACGCGATTGGTCGGGAAGTAGGGCCGCAAGTCCTCCTGCGAGAGCTGGTAGCGGTCCTGGCGCAGTTTCTCGCCGGCCCAGGTCAGGTCCCAGGGCTGCAGGTCGTCCAGTCCCAGGCTGTCGCGGGCATAGGCACGCAGTTCTTCCAGCTCCTTTTGGGCCACCGGCCGTGAGCGAGCGGCGAGGTCTTCCAGGAAACCTGTCACTTCGGCCGTGGATTTTGCCATCTTGGTGACAAGCGATAGCTCGGCGTAGTTGTTGAAGCCGAGCAGCAGGGCCTGCTCATGCCGCAACGCGAGAATCTCTTCCATGATCTCGCGGTTGTCCCAGTTGCTGCCAATGGGGTACTGGTCCGAGGCGCGGGTGGCAAAGGCGGTATAGACTTCCTCACGCAGTGCGCGGTCGTCGGCATGGGCCATGACGGCGAAATAGGAGGGGAAGTCCAGGGTCAGGAGATAGCCGTCCAGGCCTTCGCCTTCGGCGGCCTGGCGGGCCACGGCGAGGCCGGATTCCGGCAGACCGGCAAGCGCGTCGGCACTTTTCAGGTGTTTTTTCCAGGCGTTGGTCGAGTCCAGGACGTTTTCTTCGAATTTCGCCGCCAGCGCCGACAGGCGGCTGGCAATCTCGCCGAAGCGGGCCTTGCGGTCTTCCGGGAGATCGACTCCGGATAGCCGGAAATCCCGCAGCGCGTTGGTGACGGTACGTTGCCGGGCCGGGCTGAGCTTGGCGAAGTCGGCGTGCTCGCGGATGCCGACATAGGCCTTGAACAGCCTTGGGTTCTGGCCCATTTCCGTCGTATAGGCAGACAGTTTCGGCAGACAGGCGTTGTAGGCACTACGCAAGTCGTCATTATTCATTACGGCATTCAGGTGGCTGACCGGTGACCAGGCTTTGCTCAGGCGGTCGTCCATTTCTTCCAGCGGTTCCACCAACGTCTCCCAGCCGGGATTGTCGTTGTCGTTGAGGAGCCGTTCCAGGGTCTGCCGGCTGTCAGCGAGCAGCTGGTCGATGGCGGGCTCCACGTGCTCCGGCTTGATGGCGGAGAAGGGGGGGAGGCCGTCGGTGTCCAGCAGCGGGTTGTTCATGGTTTCGGGCTCCGTATGGATTCTGTGTTTCCTTTGTGCAGGGTACCTGAAATAAGGGCGAATACGCTGTGACGCAAGCACTCCGCGGGTAGGAGGCCATGTTATCTTCAGTGTCTCCCTAGGCGAGGACGTCATGACTGAACATTATGAGCTCATTTCCATCGGTGGCGGCAGCGGCGGCATGGCGACTGCACGGCGGGCGGCACGGCATGGCGCACGGGCGGCGGTAGTTGAAGTGGCGCGTCTGGGCGGCACCTGTGTAAACGTCGGTTGTGTGCCGAAGAAGGTGATGTGGAATGCCTCCCATACCATGGATGCGCTGCACCGCGCCGGTGGTTATGGCATCAAACACGGTGAGATTTCATTGGACTGGCCCGAACTGAAGGCGCGCCGGGACGCGTATATCGCCCGCCTGAACGGTATATACGCCCGCAATCTGGAGCGCGACGAGGTGGCGTTGTATGAGGGCCATGCCCGCTTCGTGGATGCCCATACGCTGGACGTGGATGGCGTACGTATCAGTGCGGATCACATCGTGATCGCCACCGGCGGCCGTCCTACCCTGCCGGATATTCCTGGCGCCGCGCTGGGCATCGATTCCGATGGCTTTTTCGCGCTTGAGGAGCAGCCCCGCAATGCGGTGGTGGTGGGTGCCGGCTACATTGCCGTTGAGCTGGCGGGGGTGCTGGCCGGGCTTGGCACGCGGACGCGGCTCGCGGTGCGGCGGCATGTGCCGCTGCGTGGCTTCGATTCGATGATTCAGGAGGGGCTGCTGGAGGTTCTGCCTCAGGAGGGGGTGGATCTACAGACGGATTTTACCGCGCTGGCGTTGCATCGCGCGGAAGATGGAACATTGCGCCTGGAGGGTGCGGATGGTCGCGTGTTGGAGGGCATGGATACGGTGATCTGGGCAATCGGCCGTCATGCCAATACAAGAGATTTGAATCTGCAGGCGGCGGGCGTGAAGGCGTTGATTCATGGCGAGATCCCGGTGGATGAACGGCAAAATACCAATGTGCCGGGTATTTATGCGCTGGGTGATATCACGGGCCGCGTGCCGTTGACGCCGGTGGCCATTGCGGCTGGGCGGCGCCTGGCGGACCGTCTGTTCGGCGGCAAGCCGGACAGCTTTCTGGATTATTCGAATGTGCCGACGGTAGTTTTCAGTCATCCGCCCATCGGCACGGTGGGGTTGACGGAGGAGGAGGCGCGGGCGGCGCACGGCAATGCGGTGCGGGCGTTTACGAGTACGTTTGTCGCCATGGATTATGCGTTGTCGGACGACAAGCGGCGCAGTCGCATGAAGTTGGTGACCGTGGGTGAGGAGCAGCGCATCGTCGGCATCCATCTGATGGGGTCGGGGGCCGATGAGATGCTTCAGGGCTTTGCGGTGGCGCTGCGGATGGGCGCAACCAAGGCGGATTTCGACGATACGGTGGCGATACATCCCACCAGTGCCGAGGAAGTGGTGACGATGGTGTGAGGAGGGTGCCGTGTCCTCCTGTCTGGGTTATCGAGGAGAAACCGATGATTCGCAGTTTCATGGGTATTGAGCCCACCATCGACGCGTCGGCCTGGGTTGACGAAACGGCATTGGTGGTCGGCGATGTGGTGCTGGGGGCGGATGTTTCGGTCTGGCCGATGACGGTCATACGCGGCGATGTGAATCATATCCGCATCGGCGCCCGTACCAATGTGCAGGACGGCACCGTGATCCACGTGGCGCACGCCGGTGGCCGGAATCCCGATGGCTTTCCCGCGATTATTGGTGAGGACGTCACCATCGGGCACCGGGCGGTGGTGCATGCCTGTACCGTGGGCGATGCCTGCCTGATCGGTATCGGGGCGATAATCATGGATGGCGCGGTGCTTGAGGATGAGGTGATTCTGGGCGCGGGTGCGCTGGTGCCGCCTGGCAAGCGGCTGGAGTCGGGTTATCTGTACGTGGGCAGTCCGGCCCGTCGGCAGCGGGCGCTCACTGACGATGAGCGCGAGTTTCTGCGTTATTCCGCCCGCAACTATATGGAGATCACCCGGCAGCACCGGCCGGGCGCTTGAGGGCGGCTGCTCAGGGGCGTTTGCGACCCTGGATCAGGGCGGCGAGGAAGGCGATGATGCTCACCACGAACAGCGCCTGCGCCAGTCCGGAGGCGTCGCCGGCAATGCCGGAGTAGGCGAGTAGCGCCGCGATCATGGCGATGATAATGAAGACCAGAGGCCAGATCGGCATTTTTGCCCCTCCGTGGGGTAGGTTGATCCGAACGATCATCGCATGAATTCGTGGTGTACGCCGAGTTGCCCAGCGGGCGAGAGATCTCAAGAGATTGTCGTGATCTGTATGGGCTGTCCGGCGGCTTCGATCCGGTCGGCGGGTGTGGCGGTCTGTCGCTCCACGTTACGCCCTGATCGCCCGCAAGGCCTGGCCG
>JBBDNK010000036.1:0-64083 GCA_040877625.1 Aquisalimonadaceae bacterium | reverse complement strand
TTGCCCACGGGCATGCTGCAAAGCCAGAGCTCCATGGGAATAGATCAGTGTCTCCCCAGGGTTTCGCGGATCGTTGTCACGACCTCGTCGATCTGCTGCTCGGTCAGTTCCGGAAACATTGGCAATGACAGGCAGTGCCTGGCGGTTTTCTCGGCAATGGGCAAGTTGACATCGGCAAACTGCTGTTGAAACACTTCCTGTCGATGCAGTGGTATCGGATAGTAGACCGCGCAACCGATATTCCTGGCGCGCAAGGCGTCCATGACAGTATCGCGGTCGTCGACCAGCAGCGTGTACTGATGGTAGACGTGATAACCCCTGGGGTCTTCATACGGGGTGGTAATCCCCGGAACATCTTTCAGGGCCGCGCTGTAAGCGTGCGCGGCGCGGCGGCGGCCTTCATTGTATCGGTCGATGCGCTTGAGCTTGGCGCGAAGAATGACCGCCTGCATTTCATCGAGACGGCTGTTATAGCCGATGAGATGATGGTGATAGCGCTCGCGGCTGCCATGATTGCGCAATACCCGGAGTTCCTCGGCGAGCTGCTCTGAATTTGTGCCCACCATGCCGCCATCTCCATAGCAGCCGAGATTCTTGCTCGGGAAGAAGCTGTAACAGCCGCTTACGCCAACCGCGCCGGATTGCACGCCATCGCGGCTGGCACCCCATGACTGGGCGCAATCCTCGATGAGCAGCAGCTTGTGCTGGTCGGCAAGTTGCTGCAGGCGGAAGATATCCGCCGGCTGACCGAACAGATGGACCGGGAGTATGGCTCGGGTGCGGCTGGTGATGGCGGCGGCAACCTGGTCAGGGTCCAGATTGAAGGTGTCCGGTTCGATATCCACGAACACCGGCGTGGCGCCGACGTAACATATTGCTTCAGCGGTGGCGATAAACGTAAACGGCGACGTGATAACTTCGTCTCCCGGGCCTACTCCGCTTGCAGCCAGCGCAAGGTGCAGCGCATCGGTACCCGACGCACAGGACACAGCATGGCTGACGCCCAGGTAATCGGCGGCCTCCTGCTCGAAGGCCTGGACGTTGGGGCCAAGTATGAACTGAGCGGTATCCAGCACCTGGGCAAGCCCCTGTTCGATTTCAGCGCGGATATCGTCGTACTGGGCCTTCAGGTCCACCATGGGGATCATTCTTGAATCCTCGTTACTCTTGTTGAATTCGGGAGGTCTGGCCGGGCAATGGGTTCTGATTGAACTGGCGGCCAATCTCGATGGCCGTGGACAGGGCCCGCAATCCGTCCTCGCCGCTGACCACCGGCCGTGAGCCGTTGCGGACGCTGTCCAGAAACGCGGTAATCTCGCTCATAAGCGCATCGCCGGTATCGAACTCCATCTTTTCACTTTCGATATTCGGAATGCCGGGGTGCAGTTCGCCTTGTCCCTTGCGCCGCACGTCCAGGCTACGATGCTGGAAGTCCAGGGCGATATAGGCATTGGGCTGGAACAGCCGCATCTTGCGTTCGCTCTTCAGGCTGACGCGGCTGGCCGTGACGTTTGCCACGCAGCCGTTGTCGAACTGAATCCGGGCATTGGCAATGTCGATATCGCTGGAGATCACCCGGACACCGTTGGCGTCGATGCGGGATACGGGGCGGCCTACCAGATTCAGGATGATGTCGATGTCGTGAATCATCAGATCCAGTACCACGCTGACGTCGGCGCCCCGGGGGTTGAAGGGCGCGAGTCGGTGGGATTCGATGAACATGGGCTCGGAAACCATGTCGGACATGGCCTGAACGGCGGGATTGAACCGCTCCAGATGCCCCACCTGCAGCCGCAGTCCGTGCACCCCTGCGAGGTCCACCAGTTCCTGCGCCTCGTCCGTGGTGACGGTGATGGGTTTCTCTACCAGCACATGAATGCCGTTGTTGAGCAGATCCAGGGCGACTTGATGATGAAGGCGGGTGGGTACGACGATGCTGACAGCGTCTACGCGGCCGAAAAGCCTGCGGTAATCCGTCAGGGCCTCACAGCCCAGCTTGCTCGCCGTCTCCTGGGCGCGATCCTGGCTTTCGTCGACCACGGCCACCAGGGTGGAACCGGCAAGGGTGGCATATTTCTCGGCGTGAAAGCGGCCCAGGTAGCCGGTGCCGATGACTGCGGTGCGCAGCGTCTTCATCTGGTCAGGCCCCTTTTGCTGCCGTGAATAAAGGTCACCAGATGAGCAACGCGCGGCGACTTCAGGGCGGAGTCGTTTTCTATCGCCTCCAGCGCCTGCTCCAGCCGCAGACCGGAGTTGAACAGCAGGCGATATGCCTGGCGCAGCTGACGGATCTCCTCCGCGGAGAAGCCGTTGCGCTGCAGCCCGCGACGGTTCAGGCCATAGAGGCGTGCATGGTTACCGGATGCCATTGCATAGGGCGGAATATCCATCGGTGCCATGGTGCCGCCGCCCAGCATGGCAAACGCGCCGATGCGGGCGAACTGATGAATGGCGCACAGCCCGGCTATATTGACGTGATCCTCGACAGTCACATGCCCGGCCAGCGTCGCGCAGTTGGCCAGGGTGACATGGTCACCAATCAGGCAGTCATGACCGACGTGGCTGTAGGCCATGAACATATTGTGGCTGCCGATGCGGGTGACGCCGTCCGCCTTGGTGGTGGCCCGATGAATGGTGACGAATTCGCGAATGACGTTGCCGTCGCCGATCTCGAGTCGCGTCGGCTCGCCGCGGTAAGCGCGGTCCTGGGGAGGGGTGCCGAGCACGGCATGGGGGCCGATGACGTTGTCCGCGCCCATGGACAGGGGGCCCTGAAGCACGGCATGGGCACCCACGTGGCAGCGGTCGCCGAGCACGACGCCGGCGCCGATGACCGCAAACGGCTCGACGACAACCTGCTCGCCCAGATGTGCTTCGAGGTGTACGGTGGCAGTTTCGTGAATCATGGATACCTGATCCAGTGGACCGGGCCAAACGTTAGCGGCCCGGTTCCTGTGACGCTACGGGTTGTTCATAATACACCCCACCAGAATACGCTGATGATCTGCCGGGGGCGCCGCAGCCGGCAAGAATGAAGCAAGCCCAGGCCGAAGTCGAGCATGTCAAAAACCTTTGTACATCTGAATCTGCATACCGAATTCTCTCTCGTGGACGGCATCGTACGCATCAAGCCACTGGTGCGGGCGGTCGCGGACGCTGCCATGCCGGCGGTAGCCGTTACCGATCAGGGCAACCTGTTCGCCATGGTCAAGTTCTACCGGGCCGCGTTGTCCGCGGGAATCAAACCCCTTGTCGGCGCGGATCTCTGGGTAGAGGATCAGGACAGCCCGCAGGGTCGATCACGGATAACCGTCCTGGTGCGAACCACCGGAGGCTATACAACCCTGACGCGGCTCATATCGCGGAGTTACCTCGAAGGCCAGCATGGGGATTACCCGGTGGTGGCGCGTGACTGGATTCGCGCTGACCACGACGGCCTGATTGTACTGTCCGGTGCCCGGGAAGGGGATGTTGGCCAGGCCCTGCTAAACGGTGACACCGCGTCCGCCGAACGGCGGCTGGCTTTCTGGCAGGACATGTTCCCGGACGATTACTATCTGGAGATCCAGCGTACCGGGCGGCCGGGTGATGAGGACCACCTGCATGCCGCGGTCGCGCTTGCGGCCGTGCACGGCGTGCCGGTGGTGGCGACCAACGCCGTTCGATTCCTGAAAGCGGAAGACTTCGAGGCCCACGAGGCGCGCGTGTGCATCCACGAAGGCCGTACCCTGACCGACGCCCGCAGGCCGCGAAACTTCAGTGAAGAGCAGTACCTGCGTACGCCGGAGGAAATGATCGCGCTGTTCTCGGATGTGCCGGAGGCCATTGAAAATACGGTGGAGATCGCCCGGCGCTGCAATCTTGATATCACGCTGGGCAAGAACTTCCTGCCGGACTTCCCGATACCTGCCGGCATGACCATTGATGACTATCTGCGCCAGGATGCGCACAAGGGCCTGGAGCACCGCCTGGAACGGCTGCTTGACCCGGCCGCCGCCGATTACGCCGAGCGGCGGCAGACCTATGTGGAACGCCTGGACCGCGAGCTGGACGTGATCATCCAGATGGGCTTCCCGGGCTATTTCCTGATCGTCGCGGACTTCATTCGCTGGGCCAAGGACAACGGTATACCGGTTGGCCCCGGCCGTGGTTCCGGTGCCGGCTCACTGGTTGCTTACGCACTGGACATAACCGACCTGGATCCATTGCGTTACGATCTGTTGTTCGAGCGGTTTCTCAACCCCGAGCGCGTGTCCATGCCGGATTTCGATATCGATTTCTGCATGGAAGGCCGTGACCGGGTCATTGACTACGTCGCCGGCAAGTACGGGCGGGAAAAGGTGTCCCAGATTGCTACCCACGGCACCATGGCAGCCCGTGCCGTGGTGCGCGACGTGGGCAGGGTGCTTGGCCACCCCTACGGCTTTGTCGATCGCATTGCCAAGCTGATTCCATTTGAAATCGGCATGACGCTGGAGAAGGCCCTGGAGCAGGAGCCGGACCTGAAGAGCGGATACGACAACGACGAAGAGATTTCAACGCTGCTCGATCTGGCGATGAAGCTCGAAGGGCTCGCCCGCAACGTCGGCAAGCACGCCGGCGGCGTGGTGATTGCACCCTCCGACCTGACCGATTTTTCGCCGCTGTACTGTGAACCCGGCGGCGGTTCGCTGGCCACGCAGTACGACAAGGACGACGTCGAGGCGGTCGGGCTGGTGAAGTTCGACTTCCTGGGCCTGCGCACGCTCACCATCATCGACTGGACGGTCAAGGCGGTCAATGCCATCCGTCGGGAGCGAGAAGAAGCCCTGCTGGACATTTCCGCGATTCCCCTGGAGGACCGGGACACCTTCAGCCTGCTGAAGCGTTGTGCCACGACCGCTGTATTCCAGCTCGAATCGCGAGGCATGAAGGACCTGATCCGCCGCCTGCAGCCAGACACCTTCGAGGACATCGTGGCGTTGGTGGCACTGTTCCGCCCCGGTCCGCTGCAGTCCGGCATGGTGGACGACTTCATTGACCGCAAGCAGGGCCGTGCGGCGGTGGCCTATCCCAGCAAGGATCTGCATCATGCGGATCTGGAGCCGGTGCTCAAACCCACCTATGGGGTCATCCTCTATCAGGAGCAGGTGCAGCGTATCGCCCAGGTGCTGGCAGGCTATTCTCTCGGTGGGGCGGACCTTCTGCGCCGCGCCATGGGCAAGAAGAAGCCCGAGGAAATGGCCAAGCAACGCGAGATCTTCCTCAAGGGCGCGGCGGAGAACGCGCTATCGGAAGACCATGCGACGGGCATCTTCGATCTGATGGAGAAGTTCGCCGGCTACGGCTTCAATAAATCCCACTCCGCGGCCTACGCGTTGTTGTCCTATCAGACCGCCTGGCTCAAGGCCCATTATCCTGCGCCGTTCATGGCCGCCGTGTTGTCCTCGGACATGGATCACACGGATAAGGTGGTGACGCTGATCGAGGAGTGCAGGGACATGGGGCTGAAGGTCATACCGCCGGACGTCAACCTGTCCGGCTTCCGCTTCCGCGCCGCCGATGAAACCACCGTCGTTTACGGCATGGGAGCGGTGAAAGGCGTGGGGCAGGCGGCCATCGAAGGCATCGTCGCGGAGCGCGAGCAGAACGGTCCCTTCGCCGGTATCCATGATCTTTGCCGGCGCGTTGACCTGCGGCGGCTCAACAAGCGCTTGCTGGAGGCCCTGGTACGCGCAGGCTGTCTGGACAGCATCGGTGCCAACCGGGCGACATTGATGTCGCTGGTTCCGCATGCGATGAAAGCCGCCGAGCAGAGCTCGCGCAACGCTGAGGTAGGGCAGAGCGACATGTTCGGCCTGGCGGCCGCGGAATCCCCCGTCCAGTCGAGTGACGGCGAGGGCGGCGATCCGGTACTCCCGGAGTGGGACGAAAATGAGCGGTTGCAGGCGGAGAAGGAGACCCTCGGGCTTTATCTTACCGGCCACCCCATTACCCGCTACGAAGGGGAGCTGGCGAGGATCATCACCGGTCGTATCAATACCCTGGGCGGTGCGGCCCCGGCAGCTGGAGAAGGTTTCGGCGGCCGTGGCCGGGAGAAGCGGGTGATCGCGGCGGGGCTGGTGATGTCCATGCGGCTGCGGAATACCCAGACCGGCAATCGCATCGCCATGCTGGTGCTGGACGACCGTACCGCCCGCATCGAGGTGACCCTTTTCACGGAGGCATTTCGACGTTTCGGCCACCTGATCAATAAGGATCAGCTGCTGGTGGTGGAGGGTAATCTGGGTTACGACGACTTTGCGGACGGCTGGCGCATCAACGCCGACCGCGTGTTGGATATCGGTGAAGTGCGGGAAGCGTACGCCAAGCGGTTGGTGATGCGGGTCGACAGCGAATGCCTGGGTAATGGCAATCTCGACTCCCTGAAGCGGGCGCTGACCCCGTTCCGTGACGGGCGTTGCCCTGTGTGGGTGGAATACCATGGCTGCGACGCCAGCGCCGTTATCCGCTTCGGCGATGCCTGGAAGGTGCGGCCAACGGATGAATTGCTGGCGCGATTGAATGCATTATCAGGAAAGGACCAAGTGCGCGTAGAGTACTGAAGGCAGTATTCGATACTTGCCAGATCGACAGGCACTGGCTACGGTATCGCGACTTGAGCCCTGGAATGCCGGAAACTGGAGCGCCGTTTGTACCTGGCGACCAGGTTTCGGGGTGGCGCGGATCTGATTGGCGGATTGCATGAACCTGAATTTTCTCGAATTCGAACGGCCGATTGCCGAACTGGAAGCGAAGATCGAAGAATTGCGCTTCGTCGGTGACGACAACGCTCTGAATATCAATGAAGAGATCCAAAAGCTCAGGTCGAAGAGCGAGACGCTCACCGAACAGATCTTCGCCAATCTGAGCGCCTGGCAGATCGCGCAGCTCGCACGGCATCCGCAGCGGCCTTATACGCTGGACTACATTCGCGAAATCTTCACCGAGTTTGAAGAACTGCACGGCGATCGCGCCTACGCGGACGACGCCGCCATTGTCGGCGGCGTGGCCAGACTGGACGGTCGACCGGTTATGATCATCGGCCACCAGAAGGGGCGGGACACCAAGGAGAAAGTCCGCCGCAACTTCGGCATGCCCAGGCCGGAGGGCTACCGCAAGGCGCTGCGGCTGCTGCAGCTGGCAGAGCGGTTCAGAATGCCCGTGCTGACCTTCATTGATACGCCGGGCGCCTATCCCGGTGTCGGCGCCGAGGAGCGCGGCCAAAGCGAGGCGATTGCCCGCAATCTGCAGGAAATGGCGACGCTGCGTACCCCCGTCATCTGTACGGTCATTGGCGAAGGCGGGTCCGGTGGGGCGCTTGCCATCGGCGTGGGTGACAGAATCATGATGCTGAGCTACAGCACCTACGCGGTGATCTCACCGGAAGGCTGTGCCTCGATACTCTGGAAGAGCGCCGATCGCGCGCAGGATGCTGCCGAGGCCATGGGCATCACCGCACCGAAGCTGAAAGGCCTCGGGTTGATCGACATCGTCGTGGACGAGCCGCTCGGCGGCGCCCATCGCGACCCGGCCGCGATGGCCTTCAACCTGAAGAAGCATCTGATCGAGCAGCTTGCCGCGGTAGAAGCGGAAAGCGCGGATGACATGCTGGAGCGGCGCTATCAGAAAATGGTGAGCTACGGCAACTGGAAAGACTGACCGCGGTCGCGGCAGCGAGTCACCCGCTATCTTCCGATAAATGCACTGATTCGGCTGGGACAGGAGGGGACCACGCCTCGATGGCCGACGCACTGGTACCTTCCGATATCATCCGTGACCTGGGCACCGCGCGGGGCTGGCTGGTGGCCTACAGTGGCGGTTGCGACTCGCGCGTACTGCTGGAAATCGTTGCCGGTGCCGGAGCGCGGCTGAAAGCCCCGGTTCGCGCCATCCACATTGATCACGGCTTGCATCCCCGCTCCGCGCGCTGGGCCGACCATTGTGCGGCGGTGTGCGAGCGGCTCGGTGTCCCCCTGCACATCGAGCGCGTCGTCGTGGCAGACGGTGCCAGCCCCGAAGCGCAGGCCCGGGACGCCCGCTACGCCGCGTTCGTCCGTGCTCTCGGCGCCGACGAGGTGCTGCTGACCGCCCACCATCTCGACGATCAGGCGGAAACCCTGTTGTTGCGACTGCTGCGCGGTACAGGCGTCTCTGGCCTTGCCGCCATGCTGCCGCGACGGCGATTGGGTCATGGCTGGCTCGGACGGCCGCTGTTGTCGGTTTCCCGCGCCGCCATTCGAGCATGGGCGAGGGAGCGACAGCTGGACTGGATTGAAGACCCCTCCAATGCGCAGCGCATCGCCGATCGCAATTTTCTCAGACACGACATCCTGCCCAGCCTGGAGACGCGCTGGCCCGGCGTTGCACGACGCCTGGCGGGCGTTGCCGCCGAGATGGCGGAGGCCCGTTCGTTGCTGGACGGCCTGGCCGATGAAGACGGTGCCACCGACAATGCGCAGCTGGATATGGGGCGTCTTGCACGCCTGGAACCGGCCCGGCAGCGCAACCTGCTGCGTCGCTGGATAGACCGGTGTCGCCTGCGTCCACCGGGACGCCGCCGACTGGAAGAGGGGTTGGCAATGCTGACCGGAGCCGGCGAGGACCGGCAGCCGGAGTTGGCCTGGCCCGGAGGGCGGATTCGTCGCTATCGCGACCGGCTGTACCTCGATAACGGTCAGGATCCGCCGTTTTCAGGCGCGGACCCGCTGCGTTGGTCCGGAGACCGGGATCTGGACCTGGGCGCCGGTAGACTGACCGTATCGACAGGGCCCGGCGGAATTGATCCGGCATTGGTGCCGGAGAAGGGGTTCCGAGTGGTTTTCGGCATGCACGGTCAGCGATGCAGACCGCGGGGGCGGCCGACGCGGCCGCTCAAGCATCTGTTCCAGGAAGCCGGTATTCCGCCCTGGCTGAGAGGCCGCTGGCCGGTACTTTACGCAGGAGACGACATCGCCGCCGTGCCCGGTATCTGCATTTGTGAAGCGCATGCCGCGCGTGCCGGGACGCCGGGGTTGGTACCCGCCTGGGAACCTCGATAAAGCGGTTCCGCATTGTGCCAATGCGCCCATTCTGGTACTGTCTTGAGCCGTCCCGCGGGCCGCCCGGCCTACCTCTCAACGCGTCTTCACGGGGTTCTGATGACCCGATATATCTTTATTACCGGCGGCGTCGTGTCGTCCATTGGCAAGGGTATTGCCTCCGCATCCCTGGCCAGCATTCTTCAGGCTCGGGGACTCAAGGTAACCCTGATCAAGCTGGATCCGTACATCAATGTCGATCCCGGCACCATGAGCCCGTTCCAGCACGGCGAGGTGTACGTCACCGAAGATGGGGCCGAAACCGATCTGGACCTCGGCCACTACGAACGCTTCGTGCGCACGCGCACCGGCCGCCGTAACAATTTCACCACCGGCCGGATCTACGAGAACGTCATCCGCAAGGAGCGGCGCGGCGAGTACCTCGGCGGCACGGTGCAGGTGATCCCGCATATCACCGACGAGATCAAGCGCTGCATCCGCGAAGGCGCCGAGGGCAACGATGTGGCCCTGGTGGAGATCGGCGGTACGGTCGGTGACATCGAGTCCCTGCCGTTTCTGGAGGCGATTCGCCAGATGGGCGTGGAGCACAGGCGAAACAGCCTGTTCATCCACCTCACCCTGGTTCCGTTCATCGGAGCCAGTGGCGAGATGAAGACCAAACCCACGCAGCATTCCGTCAAGGAACTGCGCTCCATCGGCATTCAGCCGGATATTCTGCTCTGCCGCGCGACCCGGCCAATCCCCGATGAGGAGCGTCGCAAGATCGCGCTGTTCACCAATGTCGAGCACCAGGCAGTGATTTCCGCCCTCGATGTGGACGATATCTACAAGGTTCCGCTGGCGCTGCATGCCCAGGGCCTTGACCGCATCGTGGCCGACAGGCTGGGCCTGGATCTGCCGCCGGCGGACCTTTCCGACTGGCAGCGCGTGGTGGATGCCAAGGGGCGTCTTGACGGCGAGACCACCATCGCCATGGTGGGCAAGTACGTCAATCTGGCGGATGCCTACAAATCGTTGTCCGAATCCCTGATCCATGCCGGCATTCATACCCTGACCAAAGTCAATATCGTCTACGTGGATTCAGAGGAGATCGAGCGCGACGGCATGGAGCGCCTGAACAACGTCGACGCCATTCTGGTTCCCGGCGGCTTCGGCAGTCGCGGCGTGGAAGGCAAGATCAAGGCCGCGCGGCATGCCCGTGAGAACGGAATCCCTTACCTCGGCATCTGCCTGGGGATGCAGGTCGCGGTGATCGAATTTGCGCGTAATGTGGCCGGGTTGGAGGGCGCGCACAGCACCGAGTTCGATCGCGAGTGCCGTCACCCCGTCATCGGCCTGATTACCGAATGGATGACCGAAGACGGGCAGATCGAGCGGCGTGGCCCCGACGATGATCTCGGCGGCACCATGCGTCTCGGCGGGCAGGCCTGTCAGCTCGTGCCAGGGTCTCTGGCGGCCAAGGTCTATGGTAGCGACAGCATCGTTGAACGGCACCGGCACCGGTTCGAGTTCAACAACAATTATCGGGAACAGCTGGAGCCCGCCGGTCTCGTCATCTCCGGCCTGTCTTCCGACCGCAGTCTGGTGGAGGTTGTGGAGTTGAAGGATCATCCCTGGTTTCTGGGCTGTCAGTTTCACCCGGAATTCACATCCACGCCGCGCGATGGCCATCCGTTGTTCAGCAGTTTCGTACGCGCTGCACGGGCACACGGCAGGCGGCGCAAATGAGCGCCGGGAGGTAGCTGATGTCCACGATAGAACTTTGCGGATTCCAGGCAGGTCTGGACCAGCCGCTGTTTCTCATAGCCGGGCCGTGCGTAATCGAATCCGAGCAACTCGCGCTGGATACGGCCGGGCAGCTGCGTGAAATCTGTGCCCGGCTTGGCGTGAACTTCATCTACAAGTCTTCATTCGACAAGGCTAACCGGTCGTCGCATGCCAGCTTCAGGGGGCCCGGTCTGGCCGAGGGCCTGAAAGTTCTGGAAAAGGTGAAAGAGCAGATCGGCGTGCCGGTGCTGACCGATGTTCACGAAGATACGCCGCTTGCCGAGGTGGCCGCGGTGGTCGATGTGCTTCAGACCCCGGCGTTCCTGTGTCGACAGACCAACTTCATCCAGAATGTCGCGCGCGCGGGACGGCCTGTGAACATCAAGAAGGGCCAGTTCCTGGCGCCCTGGGACATGAAGAACGTCTCGGACAAGGCGCGGGCCGCGGGGAACGATCAGATCATGGTCTGCGAACGGGGCGTGTCTTTTGGCTACAATAATCTGGTGTCCGATATGCGATCGCTGGCCGTGATGCGGGATACCGGTTGTCCGGTGGTGTTCGATGCCACCCATTCGGTACAGCTGCCCGGAGGTCAGGGCACTGTCTCCGGCGGCCAGCGGGAGTTCGTTCCGGTGCTGGCCCGGGCGGCGGTTGCCGCGGGTGTGGCGGGGCTGTTCATGGAGACGCACCCCGACCCGGCCAAGGCGCTTTCAGATGGGCCGAACGCCTGGCCGCTGCCGAAGATGGAAGCACTGCTTCGCACGCTGGTGGCCCTCGATCGCCAGGTCAAGCAGGACGGTTTCGAGGAACTTGCCTTATAGCAACCCGGAAGGCGACGAAGGCCGGCGGGAAGCCGGCTTTCGTGTTTCCAGGGATTCAGGAATAGCAATCAATAATCCACCGATAGGGAAAAGAAAACTCATGGCGAAGATCAGATTCATCAGGGCCCGGGAAGTGCTGGACTCCCGCGGCAACCCCACTGTTGAAGCCGATGTTACCCTGGACGACGGCGCCTTTGGCCGTGCTGTCGTGCCATCCGGTGCATCCACCGGTGCCCGGGAAGCGGTTGAACTCCGGGACGGCGAGGCGAGCCGTTATCTGGGCAAGGGCGTGCGCAAAGCCGTGGAGAATGTCAACACGGTGCTGCGCGAAGCGTTGCTGGGCATGGACGCCGCCGATCAGCGTGCACTGGATCAGCGCATGATCGAGCTCGACGGCACGCACAATAAATCGCGGCTGGGCGCCAACGCGTTACTGGCCGTGTCGCTGGCAGCGGCTCGGGCGCAGGCGGGCGGACAGGGCGTATCGCTGTTTCGCCATCTCAATCCGGAAGGCCCCTGGTCCTTGCCGGTACCGATGATGAACATCATCAATGGCGGCGCCCATGCCGACAACAGTGTTGACCTCCAGGAATTCATGGTTCTGCCGATCGGGTTCGAGAGCTTCAGCGAGAGCCTGCGTTGCGGCACGGAGATCTTCCATTCGCTGAAGAAGGTGCTGGCCGCTCGGGGGCTGAGTACCGCGGTTGGCGACGAGGGTGGTTTTGCTCCCAATCTGCCGTCCAACGAGGCGGCCCTCGAAACCATCATGGAGGCCATCGAGAGCGCCGGCTACCGCGCCGGAGAGCAGGTCTGGCTTGGCCTGGACGTGGCCAGTTCGGAGTTCTTCACGGACGGCGCCTACCATCTCGCTTCCGAAGGCAGGCAGTTCAGCGCCGCGGAGTTTACCGACTACCTGGCCGGCTGGGTTGATCGCTATCCGATTATTACCATCGAGGACGGCATGGCGGAGGATGACTGGGACGGCTGGCAGCGGCTCAGCGAACGCCTGGGCAAGCGGGTGCAACTGGTCGGGGACGACCTGTTCGTCACCAACACCCAGATCCTGCGCGAGGGCATTGATCGGGGAATCGCCAATTCCATTCTGATCAAGGTCAATCAGATCGGCACCCTGACCGAGACCCTTGACGCCATCGCCATGGCACATGCGGCAGGTTATACCTCGGTGGTTTCCCACCGCTCCGGTGAAACCGAAGACACCACGATCGCCGATCTCGCGGTCGCCACCACCGCCACCCAGATCAAGACCGGTTCCCTGTGCCGTTCCGATCGCGTCGCCAAGTACAACCAGTTGCTGCGCATCGAGGAAGAACTGGGCGGCAAGGCCGAGTACGCGGGACGCAAGGCCTTCCCGAACCTGTCCGGGTTCTGACGCCGATATTGGCAGGGCGCCGTCCCGTTGAGGTATGGTGCGAAAACCACCGTTCAAATCCTGAGCGGTGGCTCATGCGTGGTAGGCAGTGACACATATGCGGGTGGTCATCACTATTCTGGCTGTGCTGCTGGTGATTTCCCAGATCCAGCTCTGGTCTGCCAACGGTGGCTTTATCGGCGTCTGGCAGCTGCGAGGAGCGGTCGCCGAGCGTAAGGCGGAGAATGAGGAACTCCGGGATCGCAACGCTGCCCTCGACGCCGATGTTCGGGACCTCAAGGACGGCCTGGAAGCGCTGGAGGAGCGCGCCCGCAGCGAGCTCGGCATGATCCGCGACGGGGAAGTCTTCTATCAGGTGGCCGAGCCATGATCCCCCCTGTCTGGGTGGTGATGCCCGCCGCTGGTATCGGCCGCCGCATGCAATCGGATATCCCCAAACAGTATCTGACATTGTTGGGAAGGCCGGTTATGCACTGGGGCCTGGATGTGCTGCTGTCCCATCCCGCCGTTCATGGCGCCGTGGTGGCTTTGGGGGCTGAAGACCCCTGGTGGCCGCGTACCCAGCCGTCGCTGCGCAAACCCCTGTCGGTGGTGAGAGGCGGTGCCGAGCGCTTCGAATCGGTTTTCAATGCCCTCGGGTTTCTGCTCGAGACCGCCGATGTCGCGAGTTGGGTGATGGTGCATGACGCTGTGCGGCCCTGCGTGACGCGAGAGGAAATCGACCGCCTGCTGAAGCTCGGCATGGGCTCCCCCGACGGGGCCCTGTTGGCATCACCGGTACGCGATACCCTGAAGCGCGGTAATGCCGACGGCCAGGTGATGAGCACGGAGAACCGCGATGGGCTCTGGCATGCGCTCACCCCGCAGCTATTCCCGTTACAGACACTTCACGGCGCCCTGAGTGGCGTCATGGCCGATGGGCGAGTGGTGACCGATGAAGCCCAGGCCATGGAATACGCGGGCTTTCGGCCATTGATGGTTGAAGGCCGCTCGACCAATCTCAAGATCACCCGGCCGGCGGATCTGCCGCTGGCCGAATCCATACTTCGGGCACAGTACCCGGATACCGAGGCAGAGCATGTTCCGGATCGGACAGGGGTTTGATGCCCATCGTTTCAAGGCAGGTGGACGGCTGGTGCTCGGCGGAGTCGAAATTCCCCATGACCGAGGCCTGGAAGCGCACTCCGACGGCGATGCGCTATTGCATGCTCTTTGTGACGCACTGCTCGGCGCCATCGCGGCCGGGGATATCGGGCAGCACTTCCCCGATACCGATCCAGCCTGGCAGGGTGCGGACAGCCGGCAGTTGTTGCGGGCCGTACTGAAGCTGGTCCGTGGTGCCGGTTACACCGTCGTCAACGTGGATGCCACGGTGATCGCTCAGACGCCGAAACTTGCCCCCTGGATACCCGCCATGCGGGAAACCATCGGCGCTGATCTCGGCCTGGACACCGGTGCGGTGAGCGTCAAGGCGACAACCACCGAACGCATGGGCTTTGTCGGCCGGGAAGAGGGTCTTGCCGCCACGGCCATGGTGCTTCTGCAGGGCGTGGCATGAATCCGGACATCGACACTGCCTGGAGATCCCTGCCGAGAGCCTGGGGCGCACCGGTACTGCGTGCGACCGTCCGTCAATTCGACGAAGATTTCCAGGTCGTGGAAGAGCTCGGCTTCACGCCGGAAGGCGAGGGCGAGCACCTTTATCTGCGGATTCGCAAGACCGGCTGGAACACCGCGGATGTGGCCGGATGGCTGGCGCGGGCGCTTGGTGTCAGGCGCCGGGATGTCGGGCAGGCGGGTCTCAAGGACCGGCACGCCGTTGCCGAGCAGTGGTTCGGCGTGCATATGCCCGGTCGGCATCCCGACTTGCCGCCGCTGCCCGGTGGGCTGGAACTTGTGCAGGCGGTGCGCCATCGGCGCAAGCTGCGCACCGGCGCCCTCAAGGGCAACCGGTTTATTCTGCGCTTGCGCAACGTCGAGGGCGATACACAAGCCCTGGGTCGGCGTCTGCTCGGAATCAGTCGAGGCGGCGTTCCCAACTGGTTTGGCGAGCAGCGGTTCGGCATCGACGGCGGTAATCTCGCAGCCGCGGCACGGCTGTTTGCCGGCGACAAGGTTGCGGATCGCCACCTTCGGGGTTTGTATCTATCGGCAGCGCGGAGTTTTCTGTTCAATCGGGTGCTGGCGGAACGGGTTGCGGCGGGCAGCTGGAACCGGGTGCTGACGGGTGATCTGATGACGTTCTCCGGCAGTCGCAGCCTGTTTCCGGCGGATGCTTCGACAACGGCGGATCCTCGACTTGCGGCGCTTGACGTGCATCCCACAGGCCCTCTGGCAGGCTGTGACGGCGTTTCTCCCACGGCCGATGCCCTGTTAGTGGAACGCCGGGTGCTCGAAGCACACACGGGCTATACCGCGGGGCTTGTCGATTACCGACTGCGGGCCGAGCGGCGGGCGTTGCGGCTGTCTGTCGCTAATCTGTCCTGGCGGCCACTGGAGGACGGGGACTGGGAATTGAGTTTCAGCCTGCCCCCGGGGGCCTATGCCACGGCGGTTCTCAGGGAGGTGATCGAGTAAACCGCGCGCGTCAGCCGCGGAGCAGAACGTACACGGCGCCGTTGCCACCGTCCACGGGTCTCGCCGAAGCAAAGGCAATCACTTCGTCCCATTGCCGGAGCCAGCGATCGACCTTGCCCTTCAGAACCGGGCCGCGGTTGCTTGAGCGATTGCCCTTGCCGTGGATGATGCGGACGCAGCGCAGCTTGCGGAGCCTGCATTCGGCGAGAAACGCGCGAAGCTCCTCGTGGGCGACGGTGACAATCATGCCGTGCAGGTCGATTTCGGCCTGAATGCCATACTGGCCGCGTCGGAGCTTGCGCAGAACGCGGCGTTGTACGCCGGGGCGCGCAAACAGGAGTTCTTCGCCGGTTTCGGCATCCACGGGGTCCATCTCGTGGGTCAGCAGTTCGCGGAGTACGGCGGCTTCGTCCGCATTCCTCTGCCGGGGTATCGGCCTGGGCCGAGGGCGGTCCGGTTCGATCCTGACCGCGTCCGGCAGGCGGCGCACGTCGGTCATGGCCTGCCTGAACAGGGTGAAATCGTCTTCGTCATCGTCGGACATGACCGGCGGCTCCCCGTGGTGTCGGGTGCGTTTTCATTGAGACAGCTGCTTCAGGCAGTATACCGACCGACGAACGGCATCCGAAGTATCCATGGACGGGTGATGCAGCGGATGATCGGGCCAGTATACTACGGCCGGGAGCATGCGATGCCTGCGGCCCATTAGTTGGAAGCACAGGATGTAACGAGCATTATGCGGATACTAGTCAGCAACGACGACGGCTACCAGGCGCCCGGCATCCTCTGCCTGGCACGGGAACTGGCCACCATCGCTGATATCACTGTCGTGGCGCCGGACCGGGATCGCAGCGGCGCCAGTAATTCGTTGACGCTGGATCTGCCGATTCGAGCCCAGGAGATCGAGCAGGGTCGCTATTGCGTCGAAGGCACACCGACCGATTGTGTGCATCTGGCGGTTACCGGTTTGCTCGATCATGAGCCCGATATGGTGGTGTCCGGGATCAACGCCGGTGCCAACATGGGCGATGATATCCTCTACAGCGGCACCGTGGCCGCAGCCACCGAAGGCCGCTTTCTGGGGCTTCCGGCCATTGCCATATCACTTGCCTCGCATGCGCCCGAACATTACGCCACCGCCGCACGCGTCGCGGTCCTGCTGGTCGAGAAGCTGCTGCGCGATCCCCTGCCGGCGGACACCATACTGAACGTCAACGTGCCTGATCTGCCCTGGGAAGAACTACGGGGCTTCGAGGCCACCCGTCTGGGCCAGCGGCATCGCGCGGAGCCGGCAATCCGTGCGCACGACCCGCGTGAGCGGCCCATCTACTGGATCGGCCCGCCGGGCAGTGAGCAGGACGCAGGTGAAGGCACTGATTTCCATGCCGTGCGCAACGGTTTCGTGTCCATTACACCGATTCAGATCGATCTCACCCGATACGAAGCATTGGAGAAAGTGGCCGGATGGGTTATCGGGCTATCATGATGGACGATCATCATCATCGCGGCATAGGAATGACTTCGCAACGAACCAGGGAACGGCTGATCGAACGGCTGCGGGCCAAGGGAATCCGGGACGAGCGTGTTCTGGAGGTGATCCGTATGCTGCCCCGGCATCTGTTCATGGAGGAAGCCTTGTCCAGCAGGGCCTATGATGACACCGCGCTTCCGATCGGTTTCGGGCAGACGATATCCCAGCCATGGGTCGTGGCACGCATGACCGAGGCGCTGCTGGAGCACGGTGTTCCGGCAAGCGTGCTGGAAATTGGTACCGGGTCCGGTTATCAGGCGGCGGTGCTGGCGCGGTTGGTGCCGCAGGTGTATTCCGTGGAAAGAATCGGCCCCCTGGCCAACCAGGCGAGACAGCGGCTGCGCCGGCTAGGCCTGTCCAATGCACGGGTCCGGCATGGCGATGGGTTTGACGGCTGGAGCAGCTACGGTCCGTTTGAGGGTATTCTGCTGACGGCGGCGCCCAACGACGTACCCGCGGCATTGCTTGAACAGCTTGCGGACGGCGGCAGACTGGTGGCACCGGTCGGCGGCCGCGGAGGGCAGGAACTGGTTCGATACATTCGTCAGGGCGATCAGTGCAGCCGCGAGATACTGGAACAGGTTGCTTTCGTACCCATGCTCGGTGGAACTCAATGATAACAGTGAATCAACGGATTGGCCTGTTTAGCCGGCTTTATACCCTGACGTTGCGGTGGGCCGCCCACCGCCATGCCCCCCGCTATCTGGCGGTACTGAGTTTCGCGGAGTCGTCGTTCTTCCCGATTCCGCCCGACGTGATGCTCATGCCCATGGCGCTTGCGCAGCCTGCCAGGGCCATGCGTTTTGCGCTGCTCACGACGGTTGCGTCGGTGCTTGGCGGGCTGTTTGGCTACCTGATCGGTTATTTCGCCATGGAGATGGTGGAGCCGTTGCTGTCAGGTGCCGGACACATGGAGACGTTGCGGCAGGCGCAGGCCTGGTTTCATGCCTACGGATTCTGGGTCGTATTGCTGGCGGGATTTTCTCCCATACCCTACAAGATCTTTACCATCGCCGCAGGTGGCTTGGCGCTGCCGATACTGCCTTTTCTGCTGGCGTCCCTGGTGGGACGGGGCAGCCGCTTCTTCCTTGTGGCAGCATTGGTGGCATGGGGTGGGCCGAAGGTGGAACCCTGGATTCGTCGTTACGTCGACCGAATAGGTTGGGCCAGTGTTGCGGTGCTGGTTCTGCTGTACCTTGTGTTCGTACACTGAATAGCATGTCATGCACCTCTTGCCGACGATTATTGATTCTGACCTGCCTGTTGTTGCTGGCGGGCTGTGCCGGCGATACTTACGCGCCTGTCACTGACAGGGCGTCCTCCGGCGGCAGCGCGCGCTCAGGTCATTACGAGGTCGGCAGGGGCGATACCCTGTATTCCATTGCCTGGCGCCATGGGGTCGATTATCGCGATCTGGCTGCGTGGAACAGTATCAGCCCGCCCTATACCATTTTCCCGGGACAGATCCTGCGCCTTGCATCATCCGCGGGAGGTAGCCGCGCATCTGGGCGAGCATCAACGTCGGCCCCGACTGCGGCCTCATCGCCGGGAGACTCGGCTACCAATGGTCCGACGCCCCCACCACCAACCAGTCGGGTGTCTACCCGCATAGACTGGCAATGGCCCGTGCAAGGTCGGGTAATAACGGCGTTTTCCGGCGATGAAGATGGCAAGCAGGGGATCAATATCGGCGGTGCCGAGGGGCAGGAGATTAAGGCGGCGGCATCCGGTCGGGTGGTTTATAGTGGTAGCGGTCTTGTGGGATACGGAAATCTGATTATCCTCAAACATGAAGATGATTACCTCACGGCCTACGGTTACAACCGGGAGTTGCTGGTTGATGAGGGTGTCGACGTAGCGCAAGGTCAGGTTATAGGCAGGATGGGGCGCAGTGGAAATCGGCCCATGCTGCATTTTGAACTGCGTCGCGAAGGCCGGTCGGTAGATCCCCTGGGGTATCTGCCGAAGCAACGCTGAAGACCCGCCGGAGGAAGGTGCACCGATCGCGGCAATTTGTCCGTGCACGGAGTTTTCGCCCTCTTGAATCAGAGGGTTGCGCGGCATTTTTGGCGGGCATATAGTGGATTCGAAGGCGTCTGGGAGACGGACGTGCACGCTGGAACTGGTCCGGCCGATGGTCGGCTTCCGTATACCTTCCCGGGCCAAAGATCATAGAGGGAACGCCATGGTGAGCAAACGCGTTTCGGACGCGGGGGTGGCTGTCGCCGACGCCGAGGAAGTTGTCGGGGGCGAGGAGATATTCGAGATCCGGACGGAGGAACCGGATCAAGCTGTTATTGATAGCGACGACGAAGCCGTTGTCGAGGAACCGATGCAGTTTGCGCCCGGAGAGTACGCCGGCCCAAGCATGGATGCGACACAATTGTATTTGAACGAAATAGGGTTTTCTCCACTGTTGACAGCGGAGGAGGAAGTCTATTTTGCGCGACGTGCCCGCCGAGGGTGCGAGGAATCGCGGCGCAGGATGATCGAGAGCAACCTGCGGCTGGTCGTAAAGATAGCTCGGCGGTATATGAACAGAGGGCTGGCTTTCCTGGATCTCATCGAGGAAGGCAATCTCGGCCTTATCAGGGCCGTGGAAAAGTTTGATCCTGAACGGGGATTTCGTTTTTCCACTTACGCCACCTGGTGGATCCGTCAGACCATCGAGCGGGCGATCATGAACCAGACCCGCACTATTCGCCTGCCAATCCACGTCATCAAGGAAATCAATCAGTATCTGCGTGCAGCGCGCAGGCTCAGCCAGACGCTGGATCATGAGCCTACGGCGGAGGAGATTGCGCAGATGCTCGACAGGCCGTTGGCCGACGTGCAGCGGATGATCGGGTTGAATGAAGGTACGACGTCCGTGGATACCCCCATCGGCAAGGACGCGGATCGGGTACTGCTGGATGCCATTCCCGATGATAACAATCCGGATCCGTCGGTCGTGCTGCAGGATGGCGACGTGTTCGAGCATCTGGAGGTCTGGCTCGACGAACTCTCGGACAAGCAGAAGGCCGTAGTCGAACGACGCTTCGGCCTCCACGGCCATGATCGTGCGACGCTTGAAGAGGTCGGTAACGAAATCGGCGTGACCCGGGAGCGGGTTCGGCAGATTCAGATCGATGCTCTCAAGAAATTACGCGAAGTCATGGAACGAGAGGGCTTTTCCTAGGACGCGGTATTCGGCTGAGTGGCAGGATCCGGGTTTCCATGGGTAAGAAAGGCCCGGCCATTATGCGGCCGGGCCTTTGCACTGCGGTAGAATGGTCTCGGCGGTCAGGCTTTTTCCATCATGAACAGCGCCGCTACCGCGCGCCGGTTCTCCGCCATCAGCACGTTATAGGTGCGACAGGCGGCAGGGGTGGTCATTACCTCAATGCCGATGCCGGCGAGAATGGCGTGCCGAAGCACGTCCCGGTCGGGGAACTGCTGGGTGCTGCCGGTGCCGATTATGATCAGTTCCGGATCGAGTTCCAGCAATTGATCAAGATGCGTGGTGGCGAGGCGGTCTACGGCACCTGGCGGCCAGTCGGTGATGAGGTTATCGCGAGCCACGACGATGGACTGACGGTAAACCGTGTCGTTCACGGTCACACTGCCGACGTCGTAACCACGAATACGGTTGGCTTTGCCGGTGTCTTCCATGGTCAGTTGCATGCTGGCAATTCTAGCAGGCTGCCCAGTTCCCTGTCAGGGAGCCTCTGATCGATTCCCACGGGCATGCTGCAAAGCCAGAGCGCCATGGGATTGGATCAGAGGCGCCCAAGGGATGATCCCGGCCCTGACTTTTCCCCCGACGTTCCAGTACAATGCGCCCACATGTCCGGCCGCGGACCCGATTTGCATCGTCATACCGCGAATGCTGCAGCGGGGCGGATCAAGTTGCATCCGGGTGCCGGCTCTGGCGAATATGGCGACGACCACGTGCGTTTCGGTCTTTTCGAAAATGAACATTGCACCCGACAGGCGTTGCGAGGCATCAATGGCATGCTTCGCCGCGGCGTCCGTACGGGGGAGGATACTGCGTGAGTTCGGTGAAGGTGGGATTGCTGGGATTGGGTACCGTTGGCGCGGGCACTATCAATCTGCTGCTGCGTAATAATGATGAGATCGCCCGGCGCGCCGGGCGCGGTATTGACGTGGTTTGTGCGGCCACCCGACATCCGGAGCGGCCGCGTGCCTGCTCCACGGAGGGTATCCGCATCACCAGCGACCCCTTCGAGGTGGTGGACGATCCGGAAACCGAGATCATTATCGAACTGATCGGCGGTGATGAGCCGGCTCACGAGTTGGTGCTGCGCGCCCTCGACAACGGTAAGCATGTTGTCACGGCCAACAAGGCCCTGGTGGCCAAGTACGGCAACGAAATCTTCGAACATGCCCGTGCCCGGGGCGTCACGGTGGCGTTCGAGGCCGCCGTGGCCGGTGGCATTCCGATCATCAAGTCCATTCGCGAGGGCCTGACCGGCAACCGCATCGAGTGGCTGGCCGGGATCATCAACGGTACGTCCAACTTCATTCTCAGTGAGATGTACTATGCCAGCCGTGAGTTCGGCGAGGTACTTGCCGAGGCGCAACGGCTGGGATATGCCGAGGCAGATCCGAGTTTTGATGTCGAGGGCATTGATGCGGCGCACAAGTTGACCATACTTGCGTCCATCGCCTTCGGTATTCCGCTGCAGTTCGACAAGGTGCATGTGGAAGGCATTACCCATGTCACCCGGGAGGACGTGGCTTATGCCGATCAGCTTGGCTATCGCATCAAGCATCTCGGGCTGTGCCGGCAGACTGACGAAGGCATTGAACTGCGGGTGCATCCGACGCTGCTGCCCGAACGGCAACTGCTGGCGAATGTCGACGGCGTGATGAACGCGGTGATGGTCATGGGTGATGCGGTCGGGCCGACTCTGTTCTATGGCGCTGGCGCCGGCGCCTCGCCAACGGCCTCCGCGGTGGTCGCCGATCTGGTGGACGTGGTGCGGGAATTCAATCTCGAACCCGAAAACCGCGTGCCGTACCTTGCATTTCAGTCCACGGCTCTGTCCAGTGTCCCGGTATTGCCGATGGAATCGGTCAGTACTTCGTATTACCTGCGCCTGGAAGTACTCGATCAGCCCGGCGTACTCGCGGACATCACCCGTATACTTGGCGAGAACAGCATCAGCATCGAAGCCATTCTGCAAAAGGAGCCGGCGCCGGGTGCGGGTCACGTACCGGTGATTCTGCTCACACATCGCGTCTACGAACGTCAGATGAATCGTGCCCAGGAGCGGATAGAGGCACTGGATGCCGTCCAAGGCCGGGTGACGCGGATTCGTCTGGAACAGCTTCAGTAACTGCCCGGAGCGGACTGCCCGGGCCATTTATGGATACACAACCATGCCATTCCGAGTGCGCTATACCGGCCTGATTGAAAAATACCGCGATCGCCTGCCATTGCGGGACGATGCCCGTGTCATCAGCCTGGGAGAGGGCAATACGCCTCTGATCCGCCTGAACAATATTCCAGCGGATCTGGGCCGTGCCATAGAGCTTTACGTCAAGTTCGAGGGGCTCAACCCGACCGGGTCGTTCAAGGACCGTGGCATGACCATGGCAGTGACCCAGGCGGTGAATGAAGGTAGCCGGGCGATCATCTGCGCATCAACGGGGAATACCTCCGCCTCCGCCGCGGCCTATGCGGCTCGTGCGGGAATCAAGGCGTTCGTGCTTATCCCCGACGGCAAGATCGCCATGGGCAAGCTTGCACAGGCCATCATGCACGGCGCCGACGTGCTACAGATCAAGGGCAACTTCGACGCCGGAATGCGTATCGTCAAGGACATCGCGGACCATGCCCCGGTAACCATCGTCAATTCGATCAACCCATACCGCCTGCAGGGGCAGAAGACGGCAGCCTTCGAGATTATCGAGGAGCTGGAACGGGCTCCCGATTTCCACTGCCTGCCGGTGGGTAATGCGGGCAACATTACGGCCCACTGGATCGGTTACTGTGAATCCTCCGGACGCCGCGGAGAACATCTCACCGACGCTTGCCAGTTCTGCCATGGCCAGTGCCGGTTTGTCGGCAGCATCGTGAAGGATCGGCCGCGCATGGTGGGGTATCAGGCCAGCGGTGCGGCGCCGTTCCTGCGTGGGCGCATGGTAGACGACCCGGAGACCGTGGCGACGGCCATTCGCATCGGGCATCCGCAGTCCTTTGATCAGGCACTGGCGGTCGTGAAGGAATCCGACGGCTGGTTCGATGAGCTTACCGACGACGAGATTCTCAAGACCCAGCGGCTGCTGGCGGACCGCGAGGGCGTATTCTGTGAGCCTGCGTCGGCAACGTCCCTGGCCGGTGCGATTCGTGATATCAACAGTGGCCGAATTCCCGAAGGCAGTACCGTGGTGTGCACGCTGACCGGCCATGGCCTCAAGGATCCCGACGTGGCCATTCGCCAGGCCGGCGATGCAATCCGCAATGTGCCGGCCACCCTGGATGCGGTAAAGACCGCCATACTGGACCGCCTCTGACGACTGACCGGATATTGCCGGCGGCACGTTGATCCGTAAATGGGAGCAGAGCAGCATGTCTGCGACTGCACTGCATCTTCACCTTCCCGGTTTGCTGGGCCCGCTGCCGGATCAGGCCGCGGGCCTGATCGAGGCGGGTGAAGCCGGCCGGGATCTTGCCCTGCTATTGTCCCGCGGCAAGCTGGTCCGCGAGGTCAGCGGACTGGACGCGGATTTCCGACGGCTGTCACTTTTCGGCCTGGAGGTCCCGCTCGGGGCCGACATTCCGGTCGGGCCGTTATCCGCCCTCGGCGATGGCTTCGATCCGGGTGAAACCTGGATTTATCGCGCCGACCCAGTGCATCTGCACCCGGATCGGGACAGCCTGCTTGTGCTTGAGCCGGGCAGGCTGGCCTTGCCGGTTGATCTCGTTGCCGAACTGGTGCGGGACTTCAATCGCCTGTTTATCGACGACGGCCTCATGCTGATCGCGCCGCATCCGGATCGCTGGTATCTGCAGGTGACGACGACGCCCCGGCTGCGCACCACGCCCCTGGCCCAGGCCATTGGCAGAGCCATGGGGGAGAGCCTTCCTACCGGTGAACATGCCCGAACCTGGGTCGCTCTCCTCAATGAGGTGCAAATGCTGCTGCATGAAAGCGCACTCAATCGGCACCGTCAGAGTGAGGGCTATCGTTCCGTCAATAGTATCTGGCCCTGGGGCGGTGGGCGTCTGCCGCCGCCGCCTGATCGCGCACGGTGGTCACTGGTCTGCTCGGATAATGCTCTGGTCAGGGGCCTGGCCAGACACACGGGCATACCCTGCGCACCGCTAACGGATCTGGTGGATCTGCTTGATCAGGCTGAGTCCGAAGCGGATGGTCCGGTACTGATCGACATGGGGAGGTTTCCCGCTGTCGCGGATTCGGACACCTTCCAGGAATGGGAATCGGCGCTGAATGCGTTTGCGCTGGAAGGCGCCGTCCCATTGTATCAGGCGTTGCGCAATGGAAGACTGCAGCGTCTCGTGCTGGATCTTGGCGAGCGCCGTTGGGAGCTCAAGGCCGCATCGCTGCGCTATTTCTGGCGTCGCAATCGTCCGCTTGCATACTGGCTGGAGCGCAGCCGGTCATGAAGCGCACCGTGCGCCAACGACCCTTGTCCGTGGAACTCGAGCAATTGCGGGACGTCGGCATGCACCCGGTCTTGCGCCGTGTCTATGCCGGACGCCGGATTGCCGATGCCGATGAACTCCTGCTGGGCCTGGACCGCCTCGAAGATGCCCGCACCCTGAGTGGGCTGGATCAGGCCATCGATTTGCTCGCGGCACAGGTGACCCGCGGCGGTCGCGTGCTGCTGGTCGGTGATTTCGATGCCGATGGCGCCACCAGTTGCGCCCTTGCGGTGCTTGCGCTGCGTGCCCTGGGGCTGGATAACGTGCGGTATCTGGTGCCTAATCGGTTCACTTACGGTTACGGGCTGACACCGGAGATCGTCGAGCTTGCCGCCGCACATGCGCCGGATCTGCTGGTAACGGTGGACAACGGCATCTCCAGCATTGAAGGCGTTTCGGCGGCCCGTGAACGCGGTATCCAGGTGCTGGTGACCGACCATCATCTGCCCGGCAGTGCCTTGCCGGCAGCCGACGCCATCGTGAACCCGAACCTGCCCGACGACGATTTCCCCAGCAAGCATCTTGCCGGAGTGGGTGTGATTTTCTACGTTCTGGTCGCGTTGCGGACGCGCCTGCGGTCTCTGGACTGGTTTGGACCTGATCGCCCGGAACCGAATCTCGCGGCGTATCTCGATCTCGTGGCGCTGGGAACGGTGGCCGATGTCGTCCCTCTTGACCGCAACAACCGTGTGCTTGTCGAGCAGGGGCTGCGACGTATACGCGCGGGCCGCTGCAGAGCCGGAATCCGCGCACTCCTCGAGGTGGCGGGGCGGGAACCGACACAGGTGTCCACCGGCGATCTCGGCTTCGCCGTCGGGCCACGCCTCAACGCCGCCGGGCGGCTGGAGGACATGTCGCTCGGCATCGAGTGCCTGCTTGCCGATGATGACGACGCCGCCAGGCGCATGGCTGCACGGCTTGATGATCTCAATCGCCAGCGTCGCGATATCGAATTACAAATGGAAACCGACGCGCTCGCCGGCCTGGACCGCCTGGAGGGCCGCTGGAACGGCAATCCGCCAGCCGGCCTTTGCCTGATGGAGCCGGACTGGCATCAGGGTGTAATCGGGATTCTCGCGTCCAGGATAAAGGAGCGATTCAATCGTCCGGTGATTGCCTTCGCACCCGCGGGGGCCGAGCTCAAGGGTTCCGCACGATCTATCCCCGGCCTGCACATACGGGATCTTCTCGATCGTATTGCAACCGCCAATTCGGGCCTGATCGCTCGCTTCGGCGGACACGCGGCAGCCGCGGGCCTGAGCCTCGAACCGGCGCGCTTCGAGGATTTTCGCCGTGCATTTGAATCCGCGGCAGCCGCGGCCATTGAACCTGGCATGCTCGATCATGCGTTATTGACCGATGGCCCGCTTGGCGCCGCCGATCTGGAGATCGGTCTTGCCCGTCAGATTAAAGCCGGTGGACCGTGGGGGCAGGGTTTTCCCGAGCCGTCATTTGATAATGTGTTCGACGTGGTGAGTCAGCGGGTTGTCGGTGAGCGGCACCTGAAATTCGAATTGCGTCACCCGGAAGGTGGCGCGACGCTGGAAGCGATCGCCTTTCGGGCCCTGGACCACGGCTGGGATAGTCTTGGTGCCAGAGTGCGCGCGGTCTATAGGCTGGACGTCAACCGCTGGCGGGGCAGTGCGCGTTTGCAACTGATAATGGAGTACATGGATTCAGCGAAGTGACGGTTTTTTTGTGACACAGGCCGCACTTTTGGGCACACTCAAATCTTGGCGGATTATCGCCCGTAAAATGGATATGGCGGGTATTCATTGAGGAGTTGAAACGCGCCCCTACCGGATTCGCTGGCAGTGGCCGGTCCCGCAATGCAAATAGAGAATGCTCGAGGCCAACTTGACCTTAGACTGATCCGCCGGCTGCGCCAGCAGGCCGCCATCGCGGAAGTCAGCCGGCGCGCGGTCATCAATGGCCCGTTGTCGAAGGTGCTGCACCTGGCCGTGCAGCGGGTCATTGACCTGCTTCCGGTGGATCACTGTATCGGGCTGGAACGCATGCCTGACGGTGGCGTGCGTGTAGCGGCGAGCGATCTGCCAGACAATACCCTTCGCATTGAAACGCACCCGATACCGGAAGGTACCCTGCGGCGCGCGCTCGACAGCGGAGAATCCCAGCAATCCATCGGCGAATTGTCCATGCAGGAACGCCTGTTGCTGGCCGGGCGGCCCGAGGGCTCGACCGGTTTCCTGCTTGCGTTGCCGGTGATGACGGCGCGCGGGCCGTGGGGGCTGTTATGCGTCACGGCGGCAAAGCGAATCAGCTTTGGCGATGAAGATCTGCAGTTTCTGCAGATGATGGTGGAGGCGATCGGCGCCAGCACCGAACTGGCCGTGGAACGGCGTGGCCAGAACCGCTTTCGGACGCTGCTGGACAAGACCAGCGATCTGGTCGCGATTACCGATCTGAAGGGTGTGGCGGAGTATCTTAATCCGGCCGGTCGCACCATGCTGGGTCTGCCCGATGCGGATCAGGATGGTGAAGCGCCGAATCTGATGGACTACCTGACGGCGGATTATCAGACGCATTTCCGCGAGGTGATCATTCCGGCGCTTCGAAAGCAGGACAACTGGTCGGGCGAAATAAGCCTGCGCGCCCCCTCGGGTCGCGAGTTGCATCTCTCGCAGGTCGTTGTCGCTCACCGGGATGAGCGGGGGCGCGTTGAACGGCTGTCGACGGTTGCCCGGGACTGCACCCAGGAGACCCTTCGTGCACGCAACCTGCGGATGCGGGAAGCGCAACTGCAGCGGGCGCAGGCTTTATCCCGGGTAATGACCAACCGCATGTCCCTGGACGGATACTGGCTGCGCGTGGCGCCGCAATTCTGTCGAATGCTCGGCTATAGCGAGCGGGAGATGGTCGGCCGTCATTATTCGGACGTGACCTGGCCCGAGGAACTCGACAACCACCGGCGCGCGTTGATCATTCTGCGGCGGGGCCGGCTGCGTAGCATCGACACTGAAAAGCGCTACGTGCATCGGGATGGGCAGGTGATCTGGGTCGAGTTGAACGTCACGGTGGTTAACAACCCCGACGGCAATCCGGGCTACCTGCTGTGCCAGGTGATGGACATCACCGAACGCAAACAGATCCAGCAGGCGCTGGATTACCGCAGCAGTTATCTTGAGCTTATCGCTGACCTCTCCGGGCGTTTCATCTGTGCACCGGCCCATGAGCTTGAGATGGAGATGGACCGCTCGCTTGGTCTTATTGGTCGGCATGCAGGTGTCGACCGGGCCTATCTTATGGAGGTCGACGAAGAGAGCGGCGAATTTTATTGCACACACGCATGGGTCGGCATCGACAATGAATCGGCTTCTGACGAGACACTGTCGATGCCTCTGGACTCGGCTGGTTGGGTGCTGAAACGCTGCCATCTCGGTGATTTCACCCGCATTGCCGAGCTCGATGATCTGCCGGAGGCGGCAACTGCCGATCGTACCCGATTGCAGGCGCAGTCGATTCAGTCGATGCTCGTTTGTCCGCTGCGGATCGGGGAGCGCCTGGTGGCTGCCGTCGGCCTGGGCATGGTCCGTGAGCCGCGCGACTGGACGCGGGATATGGAGCGCATGCTGGGGCTGACCGGGCAGATGCTGCTCAACGTGTTGCAGCGCCGCCGCATGGACCAGGCGCTGGCGGACAGTGAACAGCGTTACCGGGCAATGGTGGAGAATGCGGCCGATGCAGTTATTGCCGAGCGCAAGAAGGCGGAGAAGCACCTCCACGACGAGCGCTATTTTACGGACTCCGCCATTAACAGCCTGCCGGGCATCTTCTATGTCTGCGATCAGCGGGGGCAGCTACGCCGCTGGAACCGCCGCCTTGAAGCGGTCACGGGGTTTACCTCCGAATCCTTGTGCAGCATGCGGCTGCAGGACCTGTTCACACCGTCTGACCGGCCCAAGATCTGGCGCCGACTTGAACGGCTGCTGAATCAGGATGGAGGCAGTGTAGAGGCATCGCTGATTGCCCACGATGGTTCCGTGGTGCCCTATTTGCTGACTGGCATACGCAGCGAATCGCAAGGCAAACGCTATCTGGTCGGCATGGGGATGGATGTCTCGGAGAGACATACCTCGGAGCGTGAGCGCACGGCGTATCTGCGGCGTACGCGTCTGCAGCACCAGACCATCGGCCGGGTTGCCACCAGCGATGCGGTGGTCGAAGGGGATCTGGATGCCGTCTACGGCGAAGTCGCTCTCCGGCTCGCCGATGTTCTGCAGGCATCCCGGGCCGGCGTCTGGCTGTTCAACGAGAAACGTACGCAGCTGCGTTGCGTCGAGCTTTATTCCACGGAGCAGAGCGTCCATGAATCCGGTCAGGTGCTCAATATCGCCAGGTACCCCTCCTATCTGAGCGCCCTGGAAGAGGGAGTCGGCGTCGACGCCGTGGATGTTGAGCACGATCCCAGAACCCGCGAACTGTTCTCTGACTATCTCGGTCCTTTGGACATTCGCTCGCTGCTGGATACCCCGATCCGGATTTCCGGTCAGGCCATGGGCGTGGTGACTGTCGAGCAGGTTGGTATGCGGCGGCAATGGACGGTAGACGAGATCAGCTTTGTCGGTGCAATGGCGGATCAGGTGGCTCAGTCGCTGATCAACCGTGATCGACGTCAATCGGCACAGGCGCTTCAGGACAGCGAGCGACGCTATCGCGTGCTCTACGACCACAATCCATCGATGTTCTTCACCGTTGATCGTGAAGGGCTGATCCGCTCTGTGAACCGCTTCGCCGCGGAGACGCTGGGTCGCTCGGTGGAAGAATTGGTGAAGGTTCCCTTCGACAAGCTGCATGCGGAGGAGGATCAGGCTTTGGTGCAGGCCTGGGTGTCGGACTGTATCGGCGCGCATGGAGAACTGCGTCGTTGGGACACCAGACTTGCCAGAGCTGAGGATGAGCCGATATGGATACGGGTAACGGCGCGTTCCATCCGGGATGTCGACGGTGCGCGGGTGATGCTGGCGGTTTGTGAGGACATCACGGAGGCAAGGAAACTCTCCGAGGAGCTGAGTTATCAGGCCAGCCATGATTCCCTTACCGGTCTTTATAACCGGCGGGAGTTCGAACAGCGCCTGGAACGCGCCCTGCAAGGCTCCAAGCTCAGCGGCGACGATCATGCGCTGCTGTATCTCGATCTGGATCAATTCAAGGTTATCAATGACACCTGCGGTCACATTGCGGGGGATGAACTGCTTCGTCAGCTCTCCGATGTACTACGCTCACGCGTCAGCAAGCGCGACACGCTCGCCCGCCTTGGCGGCGACGAGTTCGGCGTGTTGCTGGAGCACTGCACACCCGATAACGCGCAGCGCGTGGCGGAGGCGGCGCGCTCGGCAATCGCCGAGTTCCGTTTCAGCTGGAGTGGTCAGACCTTCGGCCTGGGCGTCAGCATCGGGCTGGTGCCCATCACCTCGACCAGTACCAGCATCAACGACATCCTGAGCCTTGCCGATACCGCCTGCTATGCGGCCAAGGATCAGGGGCGCAACCGCATTCATACCTATCGGGAGGACGATTTTGAACTTGCCCGCAGGCACGGAGAAATGCAGTGGGTAAACCGCATCCGGCATGCGCTTGACGAAGATCGGTTTCAGCTGTATCAGCAGCGCATCGTGCCGCTTGCGGACACCGACAGCAGTGAGATGCATTACGAACTGCTTTTGCGTATGCGCGACGAGGCGGGCGAGTTGGTGTTGCCGAATGCGTTTCTGCCGGCTGCAGAGCGTTATAACCTGGCTTCGCGCCTGGACCGCTGGGTCATGCTCGAGGCGCTGAACTGGCTGGCCGCGAGACCGGAACACCTGCGCGTGCTGGGAACCTGTTCGATCAATCTGTCAGGTCATTCGCTGGGAGACGAGGATTTTCTGGATTTCGTGCTGATGGAGATCCGCAACGCGAAGGTGCCCGCGGAGAAACTCTGTTTCGAGATCACGGAAACGGCCGCTATCCGCAACCTGTCCACGGCAACACGATTTATTCGTCGCCTCAAGGATGAAGGCTGCCGCTTCGCGCTCGATGACTTCGGCAGTGGACTGTCATCCTTCGCGTACCTGAAGAACCTGCCGGTGGATTATCTGAAGATTGACGGTGTCTTCATACAGGACATTCTTGACGATCCAATTGACCTCGCCGTGGTCAAATCGATCAACGATATCGGCCATGTCATGGGCAAGCAGACTATCGCCGAGTTTGTTGAATCCGTAGAGATCATGGAGCGACTCAAACAGATCGGCGTCGACTTTGTCCAGGGCTATGCAATTGCGGCCCCCGCCAGCCTTGCCTCATTGATTTCTCCCAAGGATTAGCGCACCGAATTGCGGTTTCCCCCAACCCCTGGTCACGATCCCATTCACCGGTTGGCCGACTGCCAGCGCTGAGCCGTGGATGGGCTGCTGCGCAGAATGTGAAGATCGGTGACGATCTCCACGGTGGAGTCGAGCAGCGTGTCCGGCTCGTCGTCGGCAAGGCCCAGAGCATCCAGCGAATCGATCGGCTCGAGCTGATGGGCGGCGCGTCGGCGGTTCGCATTCTCCAGCCGTACGGTATTGGTCCGCTCAAGTTCCGCTTCCCGCGTCCTGCGGTTGAGCGATACCTCGGTCCGCTTGTTCAGCGTGGACAGTTTGTCCAACTCGGCAACCAGTGCCTGATACGCTTCGTCATTTGCTGCTCGGTGCTCATGGCGTTGTTTCAGCAACGGGATGGAGTCCGACAGATCACCGAAGCGGCTGAAGCGGGTACCCTGGATGCTGTCCCACGGCAAGGCGTTTTCAGCACCGCTTTCTCCCGCTTCGTCATTTGCCGCAACAGCCGGGAACCGGATATCAGGTTTGACCCCCTGTTTCTGGGTGCTGTCACCGGTCACGCGGTAGAACTTGGCTATCGTGAGCTTGAGTCGCCCGGCCTCACTGCCCGGATCATTGGTAAACCGGTTCAGGTCCACCAGCGTCTGAACCGTGCCCTTGCCGAACGTCTGTTCGCCTAGAAGCAGCCCGCGGCCATAATCCTGAATTGCGCCGGCAAAGATCTCCGATGCGGAGGCGCTGAAACGGTCTATCATCACGGCAAGCGGACCATCGTAGGCAATGTCGGTGTCGCGGTCCCTCAGGACCTCCGTGTTGCCGTCACTGCGGCGTATCTGCACGATCGGGCCTCGCGGAATGAAAAGCCCGGTGAGATCGGCCGCCTCCTGCAGCGAGCCGCCGGCATTGCCGCGCAGATCGATCACCAGCCCGTCTATGTCTTCCTGAGCCAGGTCGCGCAACAGTTTGCGTACGTCTCGTGTGGTGCTGCGGTAATCCTGATCGCCTGCCTGTGCGGCCGCGAAGTCCGCATAAAAGGTGGGAATCCTGATAATACCTATGCGATGGGTTTCGCCATCTCGAACACTCTCGCGGACATTCTTCTGCGCAGCCTGCTCCTCGAGTTTGATCTGGTTACGAACCAGGGTAACCGTGCGCGGCGGCGTGTCCGACCCGGCGCTACCCGGCAGGATGCGCAGTCGCACCTGCGACTCGCGCGGTCCGCGGATCAGATCGACCACATCGCGCAGGCGCCAGCCGACCACATCGACCATCTCCTCGTCCGCCTGGCCTACACCGATTATCCGATCACCAGGCTGCAGCTGACCGCTCTGGGACGCTGGTCCGCCGGGAATCAACTCGACGATTTCGGTAAAGTCCCGGTGGGTGCGGAGCAGGGCGCCGATACCGTCGAGGGAGAGTTTCATCTGTATGTCGAACTCTCGGGCATTTCGCGGTGACATGTAGCTGGTGTGCGGGTCGAATGCCCGTGACCAGGCGCCCATGAACAGCTCGAACACATCTTCGGAACTGGAACCCGCCATGTTGTCGGCGAGCCCTTCGTAGCGGCTGCGGAGCAGTTCCTCGGTCTGTTCCTCGGTTTCTCCGGCAAGCAGCATGGTCAGGGCATCGTGCTTGATTCGCTTGCGCCACAGATCATCCAGTGCGGAGCGGCTCTCCGCCCAGTCGGCCTCCTGGCGATCAAGGTCCAACGCCTGGTTCTGATCGAAGTCGAGGCCTTCGTCAAGCACCTTGAGTGCGAATTCCGTGCGCTCCCGGGTGCGTTCCTGGAAGCGTGAATAAATGCTGTAGGCCGCGGACAGATCGCCTTCCAGCAGCATGTCGTCCAACCGATGGCGGTAGCGCGAGAAAGACTCGATATCGTCGGCCAGGAAATAATAACGATCGGAGTCCATGCCGCTCAGGTAGGAGTCCAGCACCGTCGCGGACAGCGCATCGTCAATGGGACGTTTGCGAAAATGCTGGTAAGTGAGTAGCTTGACGATGAGTCTGGCTGCTTCCGGATGCCGAGGGTCCGGTTTTATCGCCGACGCCTCTGCCGCATTCGCTATGGCGGTGCCCGGAAGCAGAACCAGGCAGAGCATGATTGCGATCAGAACCTGATGACCGCCACGGCCGATTACTTTCAACATCGCATTACCCCTGATAGCCCATTCCTTCGCACCCTCGCCTGATCAGGACTGGAGGCTGCGCGAGACCACTTCATCTACGTCCTTCGACAGCTTAGGTGCATTTCCTATCCGGACCAGTTCGGCCCGCATCAATTGCTGGCGCTGCACGTCCTGACGCCGCCACTGGGTGAGCGGAAGCACGATACGGGCTGCCACCTGCGGGTTAACGCCATCGAGCTCACCTACCACGTCGGCCAGAAGTGTGTAGCCGGCGCCATCCACTCTGTGGAATCGTAACTGGTTGTTTTGTGCAAAAGCGCCGACCAGAGCACGAATTCGATTCGGATTACGAATTTCGAATGCCTCATGTTCAAGCAGCTCACGAATCCGCTCGGGTGTATCTTGCCGAGAAGACAGGGCCTGAACACGGAACCATTTGTTCATCACCAGGGGCTCGTCGCGCCAGGTATCATGGAAATCATCCAGCGCCTCGGCCCGCTCGGCGGCATCGGTATGGCAAAGCAGCCCCAGTGCGGCCAGTCGATCGGTCATATTGTCGGACTGACGGTATTGCTCCATGGCCAGGCGTACGCCGTCCGCGGTGGTCGCAAGATAGCCCAGGCACACGTTGCGAAGTGCGCGTCGGCCCACGGCGTCCGCCGTCACGGAGAAGGCACCGAGGGCGGCATTGGCTTCGTAGGTTGCGTGCAGGGACTCCTCGAGTGATTCCGCCATGGCCGCCTTGAGCTCCTGGCGAACGCGGTGAATGCCTTCAACATCCATCACATCCATCTGCTCACCAAGGTAGTGTTCACTGGGCAGCATCAATGCTTCGCCCGCAAAGGCGGGATCCATGGGTGCCCGCTCGAGCACGGTGCGCGCCGCGTTCAGCAGTTCACCCGGCGGCCGCATTCTGTCGGTGGTAGACAACGCCCGAAGCATGACGTTCACGGCCAGCTGCTGCCCGGCCTCCCAGCGGGTAAAGCCGTCGCTATCATGGGCGAGCAAGAGGGCGAGCTGGGCGTCCGTCCATGCGTAGTGCAGGCGCACAGGTGCCGAAAAGCCGCGAAACAGGCTGGGAACCGGGGCTTGTCTCAGGCCGGTGAAGTGAAATACGTGCTCGGCATCCCGCAATTCGAGGGTCCGGGTCAGTGGACCGGCTTGCGCTTCACCGGCCAGGGTGACCGGCAGATCGCGGCCGTCCTGCCCAAGCAGACCCATGCTGAGCGGGATATGCATCGGCGGCTTTTCGGGTTGCCCAGGCGTCGGCGGACATTGTTGAGAAATGGCAAGCGTATAGGTTCCCGTGGTTGGATCGTGGCGATCGCGCACGCTGATCACGGGCGTTCCGGCATGGCTGTACCAGAGGCCGAACTGATCGAGTTCACGCGCATTCGCATCGGCCATGGCGGCGCGGAAATCGTCGCAGGTAACCGCCTGCCCATCGTGACGGCTGAAGTACAGCTCGATCCCCCGACGGTAACCCGCATCTCCAAGCAGGGTCTGGTACATGCGAATGACTTCGGCGCCTTTCTGGTAGATCGTGGGCGTATAGAAATTGCTTATCTCTACATAGCTATCCGGGCGGACCGGATGAGCCAGCGGGCCGGCATCCTCGGGGAACTGACTGGCACGAAGCAGGCGGACTTCACCGATCCGGTGGACGTCGGGGGAGCCCATGTCAGAGCAGAACTGATGCTCTCGGAAGACGGTCAGCCCTTCCTTCAGACTGAGCTGGAACCAGTCCCGGCAGGTGACCCGGTTGCCGGTCCAGTTGTGAAAGTACTCGTGGCCGATGACGGCCTCGACGGTTTCAAAATCCTGATCGGTGGACGTCTCCTCGTCCGACAGTACGCAAACCGTATTGAAGATGTTCAGGCCCTTGTTTTCCATGGCGCCCATATTGAAATCGTCAACGGCCACGATCATGTACGTATCGAGATCGTACTCAAGCCCATAAGCCTCTTCGTCCCACGCCATGGCGCGTCGGAGCGAACGCATGGCGTGGGCGGTGCGGCCGGCGTGGTGATGCTCGACGAAAAGTTGCAGATCGACTTGCCGCCCCGAGGCTGTTGTGAAAGTCTCGGCGTGGCGGTGCAGATTGCCGGCCACCAGGGCAAACAGATAACTGGGTTTGGGGAACGGATCCTGCCACCGAGCCCAATGCCGGCCGTCGTCCAGCTTGCCGCTGTCGGTACGGTTGCCGTTGGCCAGCAGGACAGGGTAGCGTCGCGCATCGGCCACGATGGTGGTGGTGTAGACCGCCATGACATCGGGCCGGTCGGGGTAGTAGGTTATCCGGCGAAACCCTTCCGCCTCGCACTGGGTGCAGAACATGCCGCCGGAGCGGTAGAGCCCTTCCAGCGCGGTGTTGTTCTCGGGGTGGATCAGGGTTTCAATCTCAAGGTTGAAGCGTAATGGTACCCGGGCGATCGTCAGACCGTCCGCATCGATCTGCCAGGCATCGGCTGCCAGCGGTTCTCCGTCAAGCCGAAGGGACAGCAGTTCAAGCTCCTGGCCGTCGAGGCGCAGGGGTGCCGTGGTTGCCGCGCCAGCGCGCATTTCAAGACGCGCCAGGACGCGCGTTCCCGCTTCGCCGAGCTCAAAACGGAGGTCCACGCTGTCCACCAGATAATCCGGCGGACGATAATCGGCCAGGCGAATGGGGTGTGGACCGGAATCAGCCATGAATGCTCCCTCTGAATGTCGCTTCCCGGGCGGTAGGTGATGGCAGCAGGGCATCCCTCGTCGGCACCTGAGGCCCTTCGGCAATGGTATCATGCCGAGCTTTGTCGGACCCCGGGTCGGCGAGTGACCTCAAGCGGTAGGAAAAAGAATGGATCAGACTGTGCCCAATCCAGATAAATCACTACCGGCGCTCAAGCTTGTTGTGTGCGTATTCCTGCCGTTCGCGGCTGGCTATTTCCTGTCCTATCTGTTTCGGGTCGTGAACGCCGTCATCGCCAGCGATCTCGCCGCCGACCTTTCATTGACAGCGGGGGCTCTGGGATTACTCACGAGCGCCTATTTCCTGACATTTGCCGCCTTTCAGCTGCCTCTCGGCGTACTGCTTGACCGGTACGGTCCCAGACGCGTGGTCGGGGTATTGATGATCGTCGCCGGGGCCGGTTCACTGCTGTTCGCGCTAGGGCCCACGCTGACCGAGCTGACCGTGGGCCGGGCCCTGATCGGGATAGGCGTATCGGGTTGTCTTATGGGCAGCTTCAAGGCCTTCGTGCAATGGTTCGAACCACATCGCCTGCCCCTGGTGAACGGGTGTCTGTTGGCATTCGGTGGCATGGGAGCGATGGCCGCGACGAGCCCGGTGGAGTATGCCCTGAGCTGGGTGGACTGGCGTACCGTGTTCGTCGGCTTTTCCGTTGCCTGCGTGGCCAGCAGTGCGCTGATCTGGAGTGTGGTGCCGGACCATCGCGAAGCCGGGCGAAAGGAAACGATCAGGCAGCAGATCGCCGGGTTGCGCAGTGTGTTTGCCAGTGCCTGGTTCTGGAGAGTGGCCCCGCTGGCCGCCGTGCTGATGGGCGGCACGATGGCCGTGCAGGGGCTCTGGGCCGGCCCGTGGATGCGGGATGTTGCCGGATTCGACCGTAGCGGATCCGCCACTGGTCTGTTGCTGATTGCTTTTGCCATGACGGTGGGCTTTCCGCTCTGGGGCCTGATTACCATGCATATGAGCCGGCGCGGCGTGAATCCCGCTTACGTTGTGGCACTGGGCGCTGCGGTTACGCAGGTTCTCCTGCTGCTGCTCGCACTGCAAGTCGCCACGGGGATCATGATCGTCTGGATGCTGTTCGCGTTTTCCGGCAGTTGCGGCGCATTGATGTTCGCGGTGATAACGCGGAGTTTCAGTCCGGATCTGGCCGGGCGGGTCAACGCCGGTCTCAATCTGCTGGTGTTCGTAGGCGCCTTTGCGATCCAGTGGGGTCTGGGGATCGTGATCCAGTTCTGGGAATCAGGCGCTGCCGGCGGCTACGATCCACACGGTTATCAGGTAGCGTTTGCAACGCTTGGCGCTCTGCAGCTTGCCGCTTACCTCTGGTTTCTCAGTGGGCTGTTTGCAAAGAGGGCGTGATCTGCATGTTTGGATGGTTCGGAATCCCCGCCTTCGGGTATCCCCAGAGTAGAAATCTTGAAGTGATTCACTATCCGGCGGATGCGCCATCGTCCGGTCGCCGCCCGCTACTGTTCATCCACGGGGCCTATGTCGGCGCGTGGTGTTGGGAAGAGCACTTTCTGCCGTATTTCGCCTCTCGCGGATATGACTGTTATGCGCTAAGCCTGAGCGGTCATGGTAAAAGCGACGGCGGGGAGGCGCTGCATTACCTCGGCATCGACGACTATGTGGCGGATGTTCGTCAGGTCGTCGAGTCCCTGCCGGTGGAACCCATACTGATCGGTCACTCCATGGGCGGCATGGTGGTGCAAAAGTACCTGGAGCACTATGCGGCGCCCGCCGTGGCGCTTATGGCTCCTGTTCCCGCCAGTGGATTGGGTGCGTCGGTTCTGCGGATGATGACCGCCGATCCCTGGCTGTTTGTGCAGGTGTCGTTGATGCACGGTGGCGGCGCGGACCTGATCGACTCGGGGGTTGCCGGCAGGGCGGTGTTCTCGGATGACGTCGATGGCGACCTGCAGCGCCGGTATGCGTCCCGGATTCAGGGTGAATCACACCGTGCGTTGTTCGATATGACGGTAAGCAATCTTCCTCGGCGCTGGAGCATGCAAATTCCGCCAATGCTGGTTATTGGTGCCGATGACGACGCCCTGTTCTCGCCAGCCATGGTCCGGCGCACCGCGCTGACCTACGAGGCGGAATTGAGCATGCTGCCGAATCTTGCGCACGCGATCATGCTGGAGCCGAACTGGCAACGTGCCGCCGACGTGCTTGCCGACTGGCTGGCCCGCCAGTCGGCCGCGATGGTTGGTGCCTGATCCGCTTGTCCCGGACTACGTGCGGATCGACCGTCAATGCAACTTCAGGCGCGGGCGTGCGCGGCGGCCCATCCACTGCAGAGCAGAGATCTGCAGTGTGCGCATAATGCCGTGTACGGCTGCCAGGTGTTTGCGGTAGAGCATGGCGTAAGCCGTCCTGGCCAGTATTCCTTCGATCATCAGGGTTCCGAACAGACCTCCCATCAGCCGACCCACCGCCCACTCTTCGCTGAGTGAGATCAGGGACCCGTAATCCCGATAGACAAAGGGCGGAGATTGTTGGCCTGCAAGCAGCAGTGGCACGGCCCTGGATAGATAGCGGGCCTGCTGACTTGCCGTTTGCGCCCGCGGCGGCAGGGGCCGTTCGGCGCCGTCCGGAACGAGAAAGGCACAATCGCCCATGGCGAGAATCGCCGGATCGCGGGTGGTTCTGAGTTGCTGATCGACCACCAGCTGTCCGCTGCGAGCGGACTCCAGGCCGTCGAGATCCTTCAGCCAGTCCGGCGCCTTGATGCCGGCAGCCCAGACCCGCAATTCGGCAGGGATCATTTCGCCAGCCTCAATGCGAACACCTTGCTCCGTAACCTCAATGACCGGGCTTCCGGTGAGCACCCGGACGCCAAGCTTGTCGAGACTGGCATGCGTTTTCCTGGACAGTTTCGGAGAAAGTGCGGGCAGCAGTCGGTCGGCGGCTTCAATGACCGTGAGTTTGAGGTCTGTTTCCGGGTTGATGCGGTCAAGGCCGTAGCTCACCGCCTTGCGGGCGGCCGAGCGTAGCTCGGCGGCCAGCTCGACACCGGTGGCGCCCCCGCCGACGATGGCGACCGACAACTGCCCGGGCTCCAGCGGCCCTGCCTGGATCTGGGCACGCAGGAATGCCCTGACGAGGCGTTGCTGAAAGCGCTCGGCCTGAGCCGCGGTATCGAGATACGTGCAGTGTTCGGCGGCGCCGGGGGTGCCGAAGTTATTGCTGATGCTGCCTACGGCGATAATGAGCAAGTCGTAATCCACACGCCGTGATGCAACCAGCTCTCCACCTTCTTCATCGCGCAACGGGTCCAGGATGATCTGCCCGGCGTTGCGATCGAGTCCGGACATGCAGCCGTACTGGTAGCGAAAATGGTGTCTGCTGGCCTGGGCCAGGTAATTCAGGGCATCTTCGTGGGAGTCCAGCGTGCCGGCCGCCACTTCGTGCAGCAGGGGTTTCCAGATATGCGTGAGGTTGGCGTCCACGAGGGTGATCCGCGCCTGATTGCGTTTTCCTAGCGTACGCCCGAGGCGGGTGGCCAGTTCCAGTCCTCCCGCACCACCGCCGACAACCACCACGCGTGGAACTTCCCTGTTACCTTTGCTCATCGACGCTTTCCTTCCGCCTTGTTCAGCGGCTTGGTTTCCAACTGCAAAGGGTAGAAGCCGGATTCAAATTGAACAAGGGGACATTCGGAGCCACTACACGTGTGCCTTACCCCAAGGCGGAGTTTCGTCGGGCAGTCAGGCGCGCCGGCGATGCAACGGGGAGGAGGTTCCCGACATTCCCTGATAATCCACGCTGATTTCGCTGAAAGCATTCAGAGCATCCTCGACGCTACGGTCTTCCCGTACCTCGAAGGCATTGATGCCTACGCGCTCCATGTAGGCGAGCTGATCCCGAAGGACGTCGCCAACGGCGCGGATTTCACCCAGGTAGCCGTGGCGGACTCGAAGCAGCCTTGCGTGGCTGTAACAGCGCCCGTCCTTGAAGGCCGGGAATTCCACGGCCACCAGGTCCAGTTGTTCCAGGCCGTTCGGGAGTTCCGCCACCGGCACGTCACCGTTCAGGCGGACACCCACTTTCCCATCGCGTGCCAGCAGCGCGTCGCGCTCGTCATTCCAGCGCTGCCAGCTGACCGTGATGTCGCCGACAGGCAGGGTGTCTTCATCGGCAATATGCTGCCAATGATCATCGACGATGGTTCGGTCACGAATGATCTTACGCATAGATCCGCTCCTTGAACGGTGCCATTCCGATCCGGCGATACGTTTCCATGAAGCTTTCCTCGCCTTCGCGCTGCTCGGTATAGGTATTGAGAATGGCCTCGAAGGTGTCCACCACGCGCTCCTTGCTGATCGCGGGGCCAACGCGGTCGCCAAGAGAGGCGTCATTGGCGGAGGATCCACCCAGGGTGATCTGATAAAACTCCTGACCCTTCTTGTCCACGCCGAGTACGCCGATATGGGCGACGCTCTGGTGACCACAGGCATTCATGCAGCCGGACAGGTTTACGCGCAGATCGCCGAGATCGTAAAGGTAATCCAGGTTGTCGAAGCGGGCGTTGATTGCTGCAGCGACGTCAATGGATCCGGCATTGGCGAGGCTGCAGAAGTCCAGTCCGGGGCAGCAGATCATGTCGGAAAGGGTGCCGATATTCGGCGTCGCCAGGTCCAGCGCATCGAGCGCCCGCCACAGCTCCGGGAGCCTGTCGACGGCCACATCCGCCAGTACCAGATTCTGGGTATGGGTGACCCGGACCTCGCCGAAGCTGTAACGCTCGGCGAGCTCCGCCACTGCGTCCATCTGCGAAGACGTGATGTCACCGGGCGCAACGCCCGGCGCTTTCAACGAAACGAAAACCGACCGATAACCCGGTACCCGGTGGTCGACCGTGTTGCGCCGATACCAGCGATCGAAGTTCGCGTCGGATGTGCGTAGCTGCTCCGCCGGGGTACCGTCAATGTTGGTCCGGTAAGCGGGCGGTGCGAAGAAGGCCTGCATGCGCTCAATATCCTGGGCTTCGAGCATCAACGCCGGGTCGGCGCGCACGGCGGACCATTCCCGCTCGACGGCATCCCTGAAGGCATCGGCACCCATGGCGCGCACGAGGATCTTGATCCGCGCCTTGTACATGTTGTCGCGGCGGCCGAGCAGGTTGTATACCCGCAGAATTGCATCCAGATAGGACAGCAGATCCCGTTCGGGCAGAAACTCGCGTATCACTTCGCCAATGATGGGCGTACGGCCAAGGCCGCCACCGACCAGCACTCGGAAGCCGATCTGCCCCTGCGCGTCGCAGATAAGCTGCAGGCCGATGTCGTGGACCTGGGTCGCCGCGCGATCACGCTGACTGCCGCTGACCGCTATCTTGAATTTTCGCGGCAGATAGGCAAATTCGGGGTGCAGGGTGGCCCACTGGCGAATGATCTCGCAATAAGGCCGCGGGTCGGCAGCCTCGTCGGGGCTGACACCGGCGAGATGATCGGAGGTGACATTGCGGATGCAGTTGCCGCTGGTCTGAATGGCGTGCATTTCCACCGACGCCAGGTCGGCCAGGATATCCGGCACGCGCTCCAGTGCCGGCCAGTTGAACTGGATATTCTGCCGCGTGGTGAAATGCCCGTAGTCGCGGTCGTATTCGCGGGCGATATGGCCGAGCATGCGGATCTGTCTGGACGACAGTAGGCCGTAAGGCACGGAGATGCGCAGCATCGGCGCATGGCGCTGGATGTACAGGCCGTTCATCAGTCGCAGAGGGCGGAATTCCTCTTCCGATAACTCCCCTGCCAGGTACCGTCTGGTCTGATCCCTGAACTGCGAGACCCGCTCATCCACCAGGGTCTGGTCGTAGTGATCGTATCTGTACATGCGTAATCCATCGGTCGCGAGGGGTTCTACGGCTAATCGCCGTCAACCATTTCGGTTGGCGGACGGTAACAGTGTCAAACCGTCAGTGGAAGAATCGTTTCGGCATAAATTAAGTGGTACTGGTTATACCCCAGGGAGACACTGATCTATTCGCCTGGTGCTCTGCCGGATTTACCAGCGATAACGGCCGAAGAGTTCCGGGTTGGCCCAGTATCTGGCGTTAAGCCAATCAGGCGTGATTTTATAAGTGGATAGATCAAAGCCGTAGTAATGTACTGTATGATCCGGGTAGGTGAGGCGGGCAAGATGCGAGAACCCGAAGGCCATCGCATCATGGTGGCTCCAGCCCGGGGTGCTGGTCAGGCGGAGGAGAACGCGGCGGGCATGGAGATCGCGCAGGGCCGCCAGCAAGGCTGCGCCATCGCGCTTTGGCAGTACCTCGAGCACGTTGCCGACGGCGGTGAGGTCCTGCACTCCACAGGCAGGCAGGGCGCCGAGTTGGTCGGGAGACAGTTCCGTGAATACCGGCTCCAGGCCGGCCGGGAGGGAAGCCCGCCAGTTTATTTCGGGCAGATCGCCGAGCAGCATCACCGATCGAGGCTGAAGATCTCCCAGCAGTGAACGCAACGCGGACTGAACGACATTGGCGGACATTTAATGTACAACCTGTGAATCCCAGGCAGAAAGCATAGCCGACTGTCGGGCAACCTGTCAGTTCAGGCAGGTGTGCGTGTTTCGGGAGGAAGGTACCCTAGCGGGTAAATCTGTCGCACAAACGGGTGGCGGGTAGGGATTCAGGGGGGGCGCACCACTGTTTTTCAAGGCATTCGGCAAGAGTGATCGTTCCAGACGCGTGGGGATTGCCGCGGACGCGGCAGGCCTCACCATGGCGTGCTGCAACATGGAAGGCCCGGAGGCACAGTTGCTGGCCGTGCACCATGTACCGGAAAGCAGCGGCGATGCGCGTTCGCGGGAGTTGATGCACACCGTTCGCCGGCTTGGCTATTCGGGGCTGCGGTGTCAGTGGCTAATGGTGCCGGATCACTATCAGATCGTGCAGATCGATGCCCCGGACGTGCCGGAAGCGGAACTGGTGGACGCCGCGCGGTGGCGTATTCGGGACCTCGTCCGCATCCCTATAAAAGACGCCGTGATCGACGGATTTCTAGTGCCGGACGAACGTGTCAGTGGCGCGCCCGGCAAGCTTTACATGGTCGCCAGCCGTCGCGCCGACGCCGAGCGCGTGACGGCGCGGATCAGCGCCGCCGGGCTGCGTCCGGATATGCTCGGCATCCCTGAACTTGCGCTGCGCAATCTGGCAGCGCTGCACCCGGAGCAGCAGGGCGGGCTGGCGATGCTCGCGGTTTCCGCCGGCGATACATTGCTGACCATCAGCCGCGGTGAGACGCTTTTCCTTTGTCGGTGGCTTGATGCCGGCATGGACGAACTCTCCGGGGGGGGGGTTGGAGAAGATGGCGCTCGAAGTGCAGCGATCGCTGGATTTCTATGAGGGCCATCTCAGTGGCGGTCCGGCTTCCAGGGTGATTGTGGTTCCCAGAGGCGTTAATGATGTGGCGTCGCTGGCCGACAGATTGAATGAGCAGCTTGCACTGCCGGTTGAAGCCCTGAATCTGAACAGCCTGTTTGATCTGCCGCAACCGCTGTCGGCGGAGCAGCAAACGTATTGCGCACTTGCCGTGGGTGCTGCTTTGGAGCCCCTGTCATGACGCGGCAGCGCATCAATCTCCATCAGCCTCCGCCGCGTCGAGTCGATCTGCTCTCGACGACAGGAATGGTCTGGCTGGTCGCCGGGCTGGTCCTGGCATTGACACTGGTATCCGCGAGCCTGGCCTGGCAGGCGGCAGCCAGTGAAGAGGCCACCGCTGATCTGGCGGCGAGTGTCCGATCCATGGAGGACGGCATCGCGCGAATGCGCGCGGATCTGCCGCCCGCGGAAGCGGATCGGGCGTTGACAGAAGCCGCCAATGAACGCGATCGGCGTCTGGCGACCGGCGAACACCTGCTCGCGGGCCTTGGGGCCCGAATTTCCGAACCATCGGCCGGGTTTTCATCCGTGCTCGCGAGCCTTGCCCGCGAGCCGCTCGACGGCGTGTGGCTGGAGCGAATCGTGATTGGTCGGGAGGGTGGGCTGCTGTTTGAAGGGCAGGCCGTGAACGCGGATCGCATTCCCCTGTTCGTGGAACGTCTCGGCCGGGAACCGGAACTGATCGGTCGAGAGTTCAGCACGCTGCGTATCGAGCGCCCAGCGACGGACGCCCGTTCCGTGAGTTTCTCCTTGATCGGCGTGGGGGTTGGAGATGAGCGTGATCGCTGAGCTGACCCGCCGTCTGGAAAAGATGACCCGTCGGGAGCGGGTACTGGTTCTGGGCGCCGTCTTCGCTGTCCTGGTGTTGTTCTGGAATTATCTGGTACTTGTGCCCCTGGAAACGCGCCAGGCTCGGGCGCTGGAGCAGCGGGAAGTTCTGCACGCGCGTATCGGCGAGTTGCAGTCCGAGCAGGCTGCCGTGATCCAGCGCATGCGCAGTGATCCAAACCGGGAGGTTCGTCAGCGCATCGCCCGCCTGGACCTCCAACTGGCCGAGCAGGACGAACGGATAGGCAGTCGGATGCAGCGCTTCATGCGACCGTCTGATATGGCCGGGCTATTGCGTGATCTGCTGGAGGCCGATAGCGGCCTTCATCTACAGCGGCTGGAAACATTGAGCCCGGAGGTGCTGATCGACGGCGCGCCGGACGCGGGCGGGCCGCTGGTTTATCGACACGGCCTGTTGTTGGAGTTTCATGGCGGATACGCTGAAACACTGGGTTATCTGCAACGGGTGGAACGTGTCGCCGGAATGCTGGGCTGGGACCGGTTTGAACTGGAGGTGGGACAACACCCCAGATCGCGGGTACGAATCCGGGTCCATACCCTGAGTACCCGGCGGGAGGCCATCGGTGTCTGATCGAGCGGTTGCTTCAGTGGCGCTGGTTATCGTGGGGTTATTGCTGAGCGTGCCTGTTGCTGCTCAGCACGATCCGACTCGCCCGCCCGCCGGGTTCGGCAGCCAGGAACCGGTTGTCGAGCGGGTTCCGGGAACCCTGCCGATCGTGACGGCCATTCTGCGTGCGGCCAACCGTAGGCTCGCGCTTATTGACGGTGAGATGGTCGGCGTCGGCGATACCGTAGCCGGCGGAAGCGTGGTGAGAATCGAAAGAGACCATGTGTTGCTGCGAATAAATAACGAAACCATAAAGCTTGGGCTAGCGGTGGGCGAAATCCGGCGCCGCCCCGGGACAGGGGAGCGATAGGGTGAGATCTGAAAAGATGCGACGGATTGCCGGAGTAACCATGGTGGTCATGCTGGCAGGCCTGGCGGGCGCGTGTGCGACGCCTCCGGGCAAATCCGATGTGCCCAGCGGCGACATTCAGGATTCGCTGGACCAGGCGATGAGCGAGGCCGGGGAGCGGCGGCAGGCAGCGCCTCGCGAAGTGCCTGATGCGGTTCGTCAGGCGTTGATTCCGCGGGATGAACCCGTATCGTTGCCCCGCCACATTGAGGATGAGCGCTTCGATCTGTCTGTTCGAGGCGCTCCCGCACGGGACTTCTTCCTGGCCCTGGTGGAGGGCACCAGCTACAACATGGTGGTGCATCCGTCGGTGACCGGAGAAATTACACTTAATCTGCGGGATATCACCGTTCCGCAGGTAATGGAAGCGGTCAGGGAGGTGTACGGCTACGAATACCGGCGCAGCGACAGCAGCTACCTGGTCCTGCCCGGAGAGCCCGAGACGCGTATTTACCAGGTCGATTATCTCAACGTTCAGCGCAGCGGCGAATCGCAGACCCGGGTCAGTTCCGGACAGAGCACCGATGCGACCGAAGACGAAAGCGGCGGCGAGGGTCCGACGCAGCGACATGGTCGCAGCGGCGCATCCATGGCAAGCAGCCGAATACGCACGGAATCCGGAACCGACCTCTGGCGTGAGCTCCGCGAGGCGCTCGATGCCATTGTCGCCGACGAGCCGGACGGTCGCGTGATCCACAGCCCGCAGTCGGGCGTCATCGTGGTCCGCGCGCGCCCCTCAACTCAGCGGCAGGTGGAGCGTTTCCTCGGCGGCGTCCAGGGCAGTCTGCAACGGCAGGTCATTCTCGAGGCGAAGATCATTGAGGTTGAACTGAGCGACGGCTTTCAGTCTGGCATCAACTGGGCCGCTCTTGGCAGACCGGCTGACGGCCAGACCATTATCGGCGGGCAGGTCGGCGGCGGCACGGCGCTCGGCGAGGGTGCGTCGGAGATTCAGGGCAACACAGGCATCCTGAACCCGGCTGCGTTGCAGGCGCTTGAAGGGACCGCGACGTCGGCATTTGGCGGCGTGTTCTCGCTTGCACTCAACCTCAATGATTTCACCGCGTTCATCGAACTGCTTGAAAGTCAGGGCAATGTACAGGTGCTGTCCAGTCCGCGTGTTTCCACGGTCAACAATCAGAAGGCGGTCATCAAGGTCGGTAGCGACGAGTTCTTTGTCACTGATATCTCCACCACTACCACGGGTTTTGCCACGGGCGGTACGACCACCCCCAACGTCACCCTGACACCGTTCTTCTCCGGCATTGCCCTCGACGTCACGCCGCAGATCGGCGAAGACGGTTACGTGACCTTGCATGTTCATCCGTCGGTCAGCGAGGTTCGCGATCAGGAAAAAACCATCAGTACCGGTCAGAACACCTTCGAGCTGCCACTGGCGTTCAGCACCATCCGCGAATCGGACAGCATCGTCCGTGCGCGCAGCGGGCAGATGGTGGTCATTGGCGGCCTCATGCAGGAGCAGACGCGCGATAGCACCGCGCAGGTACCCGTACTTGGCAGCCTGCCATTGGTGGGCGGGCTGTTCCGGCAGCAGCGTAGCAGTACGGTCAAGAGCGAGCTGGTCATCCTGCTTCGGCCGATCGTCGCCGACGGCCAGGTCTGGGACGATTCGGTCCGGGATTCGGCGGAACGGTTCCGCGGCATGGGCGCTGACCGTGGTTGGCGGTTCGACTGAGGCGGGGCGGTGCCATGTACCTGCATCACTTCGGCTTCAGCGACTATCCCTTCAGGCTGACGCCGGATACAGGGTTCTTTTTCAACAGCGTGCCGCACCGGGATGCGCTGAACATGCTGCTGGTCGCGGTTCGCGCCAATGAAGGGTTTGTGCTGCTTACCGGCGAGGTGGGCACCGGGAAAACCCTGCTTTGTCGGCAGCTGCTCGCCGAGCTGGAGCGGGATTTCTGCACTGCATGGATCCCGAATCCGCACCTGAACGCCAACGGGGTGCGCCAGGCGCTGGCAGAGGAACTGGGGCTGGATCCGGCCAGGAATCTTGGTCAGCACCGGCTGCTCAGCATGATCAACCGGCGCCTCCTGGAGCAGACGGAAGCGGGACGTCCGGTGGTGGTGGTGCTCGATGAATGTCAGTCCATGCCGGATGATGCCCTGGAGGCCCTGCGGCTATTGACCAACCTTGAAACTGAACGCAGCCGTTTGTTGCAGGTGGTGATGTTCGCACAACCGGAACTGGAGCAGAGGCTGGCTCAGCACCGCTTGCGGCAATTACGTCAGCGCATCACCTTTCATCACCGCCTGGAGCCCCTTGCGGCCGATGCCGTTGAAGACTACCTCGAATTCAGAGTCATCCGCGCCGGCCATGGGGGTGAGCCTCTGTTCGATGGCGGCGCCGTTCGTGCCATCGTCCGTGGCAGCCGGGGTATTCCCAGGCTGGTCAATGTGCTTGCGCACAAGGCGTTGCTGGTGGCCTATGGGCGCGGCAGCCATCGTGTCAACCGGAGTTGCGTGGGCCGGGCTGTTCGGGATACGGATGATGCAACGTCCAGCAATGCAAGGTCGCCGGCGGTGTGGGCCATGGGTGCCGTCGCCGTGCTGATGTTGCTGGGCTTTGGTGCCTATCTTCAGGGAATGCCGGTGCCATGAGCCTGATAAACGACATGTTGCGGGATCTTGACCGGCGCCGTGGGCCGCCGGGGCACGGACTGCCGCCCGGCGTTCGTACCGGCACCGGCAGGAGCCGTCTGGGCACTTTTCGGCTGGCCGCCGGCCTGGCGTTTCTATTGCTGGCGGCAACGGCGGCGGCCTGGTATCTCATCGCCGAGTGGAGCATGCCAGGTCTGAGCCAGTTCAGGGCGGATCCCGCGACCGGGACGCGTTCAGCCGAGGTGGTGCCGGTAACACCCGAGCAACAGCTGGCATCACCGCGGGCTTCGGCACCACAGGTGCTTCTCATCGAGGCGGCGCTGACGGAAACCGCGCGGCGTCACCGGCTGGAATTAATACTGGACGGCAGCGTTGAGCATGAGCTGGAGGAAGCCGGCAAGACCATGCGTCTGCACCTTCCGGGGGTGCGCCTGGCGGCGGACCTTCCGGATCTGGTTAGCCTGGTTCCCGAACTGTTGGCGGTGGATATCCGCCAGCAGCAGGAGGGAATGGAGCTGGTATTGCGGTTCGACGCCGATATGCAGACCCAGGCGGTGATGCGTCAGCAGGCCGATGGCGGTGCCGTTTTCCGGCTCGATTTTGTGCGCCATGCGGCCGCGGATTCTCTCCGTCAGTTACCGGAAATTGTTAGGCCCGATCCAGTGCCAGCCACCCGACCACCTGTGCCGGCGATCAGCGAGGGTCCGGCTATCGAGCCCGCTGCCCGGCAGGCGGAGAGTGTCGGCGAGGGGCATATGGTCCGCAGCCCGGTACGGGGTCAGTCGGCACCCCGCGCACGCAGGTTATACAGGCAAGCGGTATCCGACCTCCAGAGCGGCCGTACCGATGCCGGCATCAGAGGGCTGGAGCAGGCCCTTGAGCTGGAAGCCGATCTGCGGCCGGTGCGGGAGCTGCTCGCCCGCGTGCTCAGCTCCGAAGGGCGAACAAGCGAAGCCATGACGGTGCTTGAACAGGGCCTGGAAAGCGCGCCCGATCATACGCCCTATGCAACCCGACTGGCTCGCCTGCATGTAAGGGAAGGAAATCCTCGGGGCGCGGTGGCGGTGCTGGAGCGCAGCCTGCCGAAAACCGTGGGGGACGGCAGCTACCATGCGCTGCTGGCAGGGCTTTACCAGCAGACCAACCAGGCGGCGGAAGCCGCCGCCCTGTACCGGGATCTGGTCAGGGAGCATCCGGGAGAGGCTGTCTGGTGGCTCGGTCTGGGGCTTTCTCTGGAGGATGATGGGCAGACCGACCGTGCAGCAGCGGCATACCGCAGGGCGCGGGATGCCGGGGGCCTGGAGGCGGAACTCGCCACATTTATCAGAGACCGTATAGAACGGTTAGGGAACTAGCGGATGACAACTAACGACGCGCCGCAGCAGATACGCAAGCGGATCCGCATCGGGGATCTGCTGGTCGAGCATGGCCTGATCACCGCCGAGCAACTACAGCAGGCACTGGCCGAGCAGAAGCGCAGCGGCCGCAGGATCGGGCGCGTGCTGGTGGAGATGCGCCTGATCGACGATGAAGATCTGCACCGCTTTCTGTCCCGCCAACTGGACTTGCCCTACGTGGATCTGGCCACCTATCGGTATATGCCGGATGTGGCGCGCGCACTCCCGGAAACCCACGCCCGACGGTTCCGCACCCTGTTGCTGGAGTTGCGGGACGATGAAGCCCTGGTCGGCATGTCCGACCCCACCGATCTGTTCGCGCATGATGAACTGGCTCGGTTGCTCGGCCGCCCGGTACGTCAGGCCCTGGTCCGGGAAACGGACCTTCTCACCGCCCTCGACCAGGTTTACCGCCGCTCCGCTGAAATCAGCAACTTGGCTGAAGAGCTGGACGAGGAGCTGTCCATCGGGTCGGCGGACGAGACGGATCTGCAGGAAGCCGAAAGCGCGGCCAGCACCGATGATGCGCCGGTCATGCGGCTATTGCGGACGCTCTTCGAGGACGCCGTGCAGGTACAGGCCTCAGACATTCACATCGAGCCGGATGAGCAGAGCCTGCGCATACGCCAGCGGGTCGACGGCGTGCTCCAGGAGCACGTCATGAAGGAGGCCCGGATCGCGCCGGCGTTGATCCTTCGCCTCAAGCTCATGGCCGGCCTCAATATCTCCGAGAGGCGTTTGCCGCAGGACGGGCGATTCAATGTCCGGGTCCGCAACAGGAGCATCGATGTTCGCTTGTCCACCATGCCCATTCAGCACGGCGAGTCGGTGGTCATGCGTTTGCTGGATCAATCGGCCGGCCTGCTCAATCTCGAGCAGTTGGGCATGCCGCCGGCCATGCTGGTGCGTTTCCGCCGTCTGCTGCGTCGCCCCCACGGCATGATTCTGGTCACCGGCCCGACGGGCAGCGGCAAGACCACCACCCTGTATGCGGCACTGTCCGAGCTCAACGATCCGTCCCGCAAGATCATCACCGTCGAGGATCCCGTGGAGTACCGCATTCCGCGCGTCAACCAGGTGCAGGTCCGGGAACCGATCGGGCTGACGTTTGGTCGGGTACTGCGATCCGCCCTGCGCCAGGACCCCGACATCGTCCTGGTCGGCGAAATACGTGACCAGGAGACGGCGGAGATCGGTCTTCGCGCGGCCGTTACCGGACACCTTGTGCTGTCTACGCTGCATACCAATGACGCTGTTTCCACAGCCGTGCGGCTGCTGGACATGGGTGTAGAGAGTTTCCTGCTGGCGGCATCGCTGCGCGCGATCATCGCTCAGCGGCTGTTACGTCAGGTGTGCGACAACTGCTCCGAATCCCACGTGCCCGACCAGGACGAGCGGGACATGCTGGTCAGCCTGCTGGGCGAGGGAGCGGCGGATGGCGGTTTTCACCGGGGCAGGGGATGTAATCGCTGCAATCAGACAGGCTACCGCGGCCGTATCGGTGTTTACGAGATGCTTGAGCTCAGTGGCGCCATGGCGGACGCGCTGCGGCGGAATGACCTCACGGACTTCGCGCAACTTGCGCAGTCCGGCGATCAGTTTCACAGCCTCGGCAGGGCGGCGCTGGATTACGCCCGGCGGGGCATAACGTCTCTGGACGAAGTGTTGCGCGTAGCCGGGGAGGTTGACGAGTCGCGAGTCGACCTGTCAATGCAGGCCGGCGGCGATTCGCCGACAGCACCGGTGGATGATCATGACTGATACCAGGAACGGCGGGTAAAGGGACATGGCACAGTTCCATTATCAGGCGCGTGACAATCGCGGCGACCGGGTGGAAGGGCATATCGAAGGCGGCTCCGCCGAGGCCGTTGCTGATCAGCTGCTTGCCAGAGGCGTGACCCCGGTGCACATCCGTCGCACCAGGACAGGCGGCAGCAGGCGCTCGGGTCCGAAGCTGTTTCAACAAAAGGTAACCCTGACGGATCTGATCATATTCAGCCGCCAGATGATTTCCCTGACCAAGGCGGGCGTACCAATCATCCAGGCTATTCTGGGCTTGGCGTCCACGACCCGCAACCGCAGGCAGGCTGATGTCCTGCGCGCCGTGGCCGACGAGCTGGAATCCGGGCGCAGTCTGGGAGATGCCATGTCCAGCTATCCCGACGTTTTCTCGGCCCTGTACGTGAGTATTATCCGTGTTGGTGAAGAATCGGGTCGCCTGGAGGAAGCCTTTGCCCAGCTTGCCCGAAACCTGGAGACCGAGAAGGATACCCGCGACCGCATCAGAAGCGCCATGCGCTACCCCGTCATCGTGCTGGTCGCCATCTCCATTGCGGTGGCTGTACTCAACATCTTTGTCATTCCCGCCTTTGCCCGCTTGTTTGAAAGCTTCGGCGCCGACCTGCCCTGGGCCACCCAGGTCCTGCTGACAACGTCGAGCTTTTTTGTTACCTGGCGCTACTGGCTGTTGGGCACGATCATCGTCGCGGTGATCGGCTTCCGGCTGGCGACGGGAGAGGGTGGTATCGCGGAGCCATTGTGGGACCGGCTGCGGATCCGCATCCCCATTATCGGCGATATCGTTCTGCGTGCCACGCTGGCGCGGTTCGCCCGCTCCTTTAGCATGGCCCTGCGCTCCGGCGTGCCAGTGATCACCGCGCTGACGGTGGTCGCCCGCGCGACTGACAATGTCTTCATCGCCGGACGGGTACAGGGTATGCGCAGTGCCATCGAGCGCGGCGAAAGCCTTTACCGCAGCGCGGTTGCAGCGGGGTTGTTTACGCCGTTGGTGCTCCAGATGCTGGCAGTGGGTGAGGAAACCGGTCAGGTCGATCAGATGATGGAAGAGGTGGCGGATTTCTATGAACGGGAGGTGGACTACGACCTCCGGCAGCTCAGTACCTACATCGAGCCGGTGCTGATCCTGGCCGTGGGCGCGATGGTGCTGGTGCTTGCCCTGGGTGTCTTCCTGCCGATGTGGGATCTGGGCACGGCGGCGCTGAGCTAGGCGGATGTTACGGGCAGCCGGGAGAAATGTCGGTGCACGCTACCAACGCAGAAGTCGCCGTTACCTGGAATACGCGGTGGTCGCGGTGCTGGTTTCCATGCTGGGGCTGGCGATCATGAACCGGATCGAGCATCTGCAAAGTCACGTCGAGACGCTCACGCTGCAGACCAGTGTGGATGCAATGCGAACGGCGGTGGCGCTGGCCGCCATCGGTAAACGCGTGCCTCCGGCACCGGGTAGCAACCCGGTTCAGCTGCTGGAGGATAGGCCGGCAGGCTATGAGGGCAGTGCTGATTCAGTGGATATCAAGGAAGTGGCTCCGGGTAGCTGGTGGTTTGATGAACGCGAGGGTGTGTTGTTGTATCGCACACGCCATGAAACCGCCGGTCTTCCGAATAACTTACCCGGCCGGGTGCTTTTATTGAAGATCGTGATCGAGGGGGAGGACAAAAGAAGAATGTGGCTGAGAATTGAGTCCAAATAGTAGCTGTTTCACATTGTTGATTGAGTTTTTCTGTGTAATATCTCGCTGTAAGTGTTTTCTGATGGCAAAACCGCATCGGGCACAAGCGATCAATAATCAAGGGGAATAAAGATGATCAGGAAAAACGCAGGCTTCACGCTCATAGAGCTGGTTGTTGTCATTGTTATCCTGGGCGTGCTGGCGGCAGTCGCCGCGCCAAGGTTCATCAACCTGAGTGCCGAGGCCGAATCCGCCGCGCTCAGTGCGCAGGCCGGTTCGCTGACCACCGCGTCCGCGCTCAATTATGCAAAATTCGTGGTGACGCCGGCGGAAGCCGACAGCACGATCGAGAACTGTACTGACGTTGAAGGCCTGCTTAATGCCGCCCTGGATGGGTATACCATCACGGCCGGCGTGATTGGTGCCGATCCAGGTGATACTACCGCGTGTACCCTGACACAGGATTCATCCACCAACACGGCAGAGTTCACGGGTATTCGTACTTCAAGCTGATCCTTGAACTGCAAGGCTTCCGGCCCGTCGCCGGAAGCCTTTGTTGTAATATCTTCCCGTCTGAATCGTTTCCATTTCCGGCTACTTTTTTCTTTCCAGATTTTCGTAGAGCGCCATGTATTCCAGCGCTACTTTATGCTTTGGTGCCAGCAGTACCAGCGGCACGCAGCGTTCGTGCGATTCCCGAACCTTGACCGACGCCGACAGCGGTGGCTCCAGCACGGGGTGGCCTTCGGCGCGCAGATCCTCAACGGCCTGACGGATGACGTTGGCACGGGCCTGGTACTGATTGACGATAATACCTTCCACCAGTAAGCCCGCGTTGTGGTCCGCGCGGATTTCCGCCACGTTCTCGAGCAGCTCATACAGGGCCCGGCGGGAGAAGTCATCGCAATCGAACGGGATCAGGCAGCGGTCGCCGGCAATGAGCGCCGAACGGGTGTAGAAGTTCAGCGCCGGGGGCGTATCCACGTAGATGGCATCATAGCTGCCCTCCAGTTCTTCCAGCGCTTCCTTCAGCTTGTAGATCTTGTAGCGCGATTCGAGCTTGCCCTGCAGATCTTCCAGCGCCCGGCTCGAGGGCATGATGTCGAGGTTCTCGAACGGCGTGGAATGGACGAATTCGGCGGTGTTCTTGCCGTACAGGCGGAGACTGAGCATCTGCTCGAAAAGCGCGGCCAGGCCGTCCTCGAGCTCACCGTCGCGATGGCCGAGCAGGTAGCCGGTTGAGTTTGCCTGCGGGTCGAGGTCCACCACCAGCGTTCGGCGGCCGCGCAAGGCGCTGATGGCTGCCAGGTTACAGGTAATGGTGGACTTGCCCACACCCCCTTTCTGGTTGAAGATCACGCGGCGCATGAACTGGGCGCTCCTTGGTATAGTGGCCGGATGGAAGCACACACGCGATTACAGGGAAATAGTGCGCTGCAGCATGTGCCCGTCCGAGTGTACGCAATGCCCCATGTCCGGTCGAGCAAGATCGACAGAGTGGGTGACCGGGCGTGCGATCTATTTACACGCTAATCTGGATATCCTGACTTATGCCATACAAGCTTCTTCGCGGCCTGTTGTTCCGGTTGGATCCCGAAACAGCGCATGCCCTGGCGTTGCGTTCCCTGCGCCTGACAAGGCCGTTGCATCTGACGCGCTTGCTGGGGGCATCCGCGCCGCCTCTGGAGCGGGAACTGTTGGGGCTCAGATTCCCCAATCCGGTGGGCCTGGCCGCGGGCCTCGACAAGAACGGTGACTACATTCGCGCCATGGCGGCACTGGGGTTCGGTTTTATCGAGGTAGGTACCGTGACGCCCCGCCCGCAGCCCGGCAACCCGCGGCCGCGCATGTTCCGCTTGCCGCGCTCAGAGGCCTTGATCAACCGCATGGGTTTCAATAACAAGGGTGTCGACTACCTGGTGGAGCGGGCGGTGTCATCGGGCTACAAGGGCATTCTGGGCATCAATATCGGCAAGAACGCCGATACGCCGGTCGAACGGGCCGTGGACGACTACCTGATCTGTCTGCAAAAGGTCTACCCGCACGCCAGCTACGTCACCATTAACGTGTCCTCTCCCAATACGCCGGGACTGAGGGATTTGCAGCACGGCGGGATGCTGGATGATCTGCTGGGTGCGGTGAAGGGCGAACAGATGCGTCTGGCCGTGGCCTGGAACCGTTATGTTCCCCTGGTGGTAAAAATTGCCCCCGACATGACCGACGAACAGCTCCAGGGAGTGGCGGAAGCCTTGCTGCGTCACCGTATCGACGCCGTCGCCGCCACCAACACCACGCTTGATCGCGAGGCGGTGCGGGACCAGCGGCATGGCGAGGAAGCCGGTGGCCTGAGCGGTCGGCCGCTGCTGGGGCGTTCAAACACCGTCATTGCCCAGTTGGCGGAGCACCTGCAGGGTGCGATTCCGATCATCGGCATCGGCGGAATACTCTCCGGCGCCGACGCAACCATGAAACTGCGCGCCGGCGCGAGCCTGGTACAGATCTATACGGGCCTCATCTACCGCGGCCCCTCATTGATCCGCGAGGCGGTTCTGGCCATGCAGGCCATGGATGAGCCGGTGCGCATGGTGCCCGCCGCCAACCGCACGGAGATGTTCTGATACAGTTGCGCTGTTCGCCGTCAGCAACGAGAATACGCACACACTGGAGAGGTGGCAGAGCGGTCGAATGCGGCGGTCTTGAAAACCGTTGACCCGCAAGGGTCCGGGGGTTCGAATCCCTCCCTCTCCGCCATACCCTGGCAGGCAAGACGCCCGAGCGCCGATCCGTGCCGGTTGAAGACATGCCCTGGGTGGGTTCGATGCGCATGAGCGAAAGGTTCCCGGCATCCGGCTGTACCTCCACGACCCGTACGGTGCTGTCGGTATGAGTGAGGTTGAGCCGGCCGGCGCGGGAGAAATGCGGCGAGACCCCGATGGCTGCTGGGCCGGTCTGGCCGTACTGGCCCTTGCCGCCCTGCTGGCAATGTCCGCCTGGTTTTCCGCAACCTCCGTCGTCCCGCAACTGACTCTGCACTGGGGCCTGTCGACCGGGCAGGCCGCCTGGCTGACCATCGCCGTGCAACTCGGCTTTGTGGCCGGGGCCCTGGGGTCCGCGCTCACCAATCTCGCTGACCGTGTTCCGCCACGGAGGCTGATGCTTTACGGAGCCTTGGGCGCGGCAACGGCAAATGCCTTACTACTGATAAGCCCGAACGCGCTCATCGCCATCCTGCTGCGCGGTGCCACAGGGGTGTGTCTGGCGGCCGTCTATCCACCGGCCATGAAGGCCATGGCGACCTGGTTCCGCTTCAAGCGCGGTACGGCCCTGGGGATCATGGTCGGTGCCCTGACCATTGGCTCGGCGATGCCGCATCTGGTGAACGGCCTGGGCGGGCTGGACTGGCGGCTGGTCATCATCATGACGTCCCTGTTTGCCGTCGCCGGCGGGCTGATCGCCGCGTTCCTCGGTCGGGACGGACCGTTTCCGTTTCCACCGGGGCAATTTGATCCGCGCAAGGCGTGGCAGGTTTTTACTGATCGCGGTGTGTTGCTGGCCTCGATCGGTTACTTCGGCCACATGTGGGAGCTATACGCGATGTGGGCGTGGTTCTCTGTCTTCTTCGCCCATACACTGACCCTGCACGGGGTGGAGGATCCACTGAAATGGGCGGCACTCGCAACGTTCGTGGTGATTGGCATCGGGGCGGTTGGCTGCCTGCTGGGCGGGATGCTGGGGGATACCTGGGGCCGGGCGCGTGCCACCTCGCTGGCAATGGCGGTGTCGGGCGCATGCGCGCTGACGATCGGCCTCCTGCAAGGTGCGCCGATCCCGGTGGTGTTTGCGCTCGGCCTGCTCTGGGGCGTTTCGGTGGTTGCCGATTCCGCGCAGTTTTCCACTGTGGTGACCGAGGTTGCCGATCAATCGTATGTCGGAACCGCACTGACCCTGCAACTCGCCATCGGCTTTACGCTGACGGTGCCAACCATCTGGCTGATACCGATAATTCAGCAGGCCATCGGCTGGCAGTATGCCTTCTCGATTCTGGCACTGGGGCCGGTTGCGGGTATTGTGGCGATGAGGGTGCTGGCGCGAACCGTGAGCCCGCAAGGGCTGGCGCGAGAACAGATCTAGGGCGGTCATTGGTCTATCAGGCCCAGTCGCGCCTGTAATGGATGTTTAAGGAGGCAACATGTTGACGTGTCGAGCAGCAGTGGGATTTGCGCCTGGTGAACCGCTTTCGATTGAAGAGGTGACGGTAGCGCCGCCGAAACAGGGCGAGGTGTTGGTGCGTCTGGTTGCCACCGGGGTATGCCACACCGATGCCTTCACCATCTCGGGCGCGGATCCGGAAGGAATCTTCCCTTCCATCTTCGGCCACGAAGGTGGTGGCGTGGTTGAGGAGGTGGGCCCGGGGGTCACCAGCGTCAAGGTTGGCGATCACGTGATCCCGCTCTATACACCTGAATGCGGCGAGTGCAAGTTCTGTAAATCCGGCAAGACCAATCTCTGCGGCGCTATCCGTGCAACCCAGGGCAAGGGCCTGATGCCCGACGGTACCAGTCGCTTTTCCATTGGCGACCGGATGATTCATCACTACATGGGAACGTCCACATTCAGCGAGTACACCGTATTGCCGGAAATCGCGGTGGCGGTAATCAGCAAGGAAGCGCCGCTGGACAAGGTTTGTCTGCTCGGCTGTGGGGTGACGACCGGCATCGGCGCGGTGCTCAATACCGCAAAGGTCGAGCCGGGCGCCAGCGTTGCGGTTTTCGGGCTTGGCGGCATCGGGCTGTCGGCCATCATCGGCGCGCGTATGGCCGGCGCCGGGCGCATCATCGGTATCGACCTGAACACCTCGAAGTTCGAGATGGCCAGAACGCTGGGAGCGACGGACTGCATCAACCCGAAGGATTTCGACGCCCCCATCCAGCAGGTGATTGTGGATCTCACCGATGGCGGCGTGGATTACTCGTTCGAGTGCATCGGCAATGTCAATGTGATGCGTTCGGCACTGGAGTGTTGCCACAAGGGCTGGGGGGAATCGGTGATCATCGGCGTTGCCGGCGCCGGCGAGGAGATCTCTACCAGGCCGTTTCAGCTGGTTACCGGCCGCGTCTGGCGGGGTACCGCGTTCGGCGGCGTCAAGGGGCGCAGCCAGTTGCCCGGCTATGTGGAGAAGTATATGAACGGTGAGATCCCCATGGACGATTTCGTTACCCACCGCATGGGGCTGGAGGATATCAACCAGGCGTTCGACCTCATGCACGAGGGCAAAAGCATTCGCTCTGTTGTCATATTCTGAGGAGGATGCATGGATTTGCTGGAAACGCATCTCGCATTCGGGGGTGAGCAGCGTCGCTATCGCCACCAGTCCGCCACACTCGGCTGCGACATGACCTTGTCGGTGTTCCTGCCGCCACGGTGGGGGCAGGGTTCACCAATGCTCTACTGGCTATCCGGTCTCACCTGCACTGACGAGAATTTCGTGCACAAGGCCGGTGCACAGCGGGTCGCGGCCGAACTCGGGCTGGTCCTCGTCGTGCCGGACACCAGTCCAAGAGGCGAACAGGTTGCCGATGATCCGGGATACGACCTCGGCCAGGGCGCCGGGTTTTATATCAATGCGACGCGCGAGCCGTGGAAACCGCATTACCGTATGGAAGACTATGTGGTGGATGAGCTCCCGGCGCTGCTGCGGCGAGAGCTGGGGTTGACCGGTCGTCGTGGCATCAGCGGGCATTCCATGGGGGGGCATGGCGCGCTGACACTGGCCCTCAAGTATCCCGATCGTTATCGAAGCGTGTCCGCGTTTTCACCCATCTGCAATCCTTGTGATTGCCCCTGGGGGCGAAAGGCCTTCGCGGCATACCTTGGTGAGCAACAGGAAGAGTGGACCCGGCATGATGCCTCCGCTCTGCTGGCCGCGCGCCAGGCCCCCTGGCCAATACGCGTTGATGTCGGTGCGGCGGATTCGTTCCTGGATGAGCAACTGAAGCCCGACGCACTGGAGCGAGCCGCTCGTCAATCCGGCAGTGAATTGCAGCTGACCCGGCAGCCCGGCTATGATCATTCCTACTTTTTTGTGTCGACCTTCATGGAGGAGCATCTGCGGTTTCACGCGAAACATCTCGGCTGAATTTTGATTGATGTCTCGACGGGATTGCTCCATATGCATGACCGTGCGGCATTTCTTGTGGAATACGCACGCTATTGGTCGCCGAAGAATTGGTATAGTAAAGGCAAATCGCCAATCGAATGGTACGTACCGCGTATGGATATGTCGCTGACGAAGGGCTTCATGAACCACCTTGTTCAATGCCTCGCCGGCCATGACTGCAGCGAGCCGGTGGTTCAGCTCGATCTGGAAGTGGACCAGTGGCGCGCGGCGGCAGTCCTTATAGCGTTGATCCCTCGCAGGGAAGGATATTCCGTGCTGCTTACCCGGCGCAGCGAACATTTGCGCGAGCATGCGGGGCAGATCAGCTTCCCGGGTGGGCGGATTGATGACGGAGACGTGTCGGCGCAAGCGGCAGCGCTGCGCGAGGCGCAGGAAGAGGTTGGATTGGATCCGGAGCGCGTGGAACTGGTCGGTGCCATGGCGCCCTATCAGACCATTACCGGCTTCATCATCTATCCGTTCGTTGGCGTGGTCGAGGATCCGGGAGAATTGCGACCGGAGCCCGGTGAAGTCGCCGAGATTTTTGAAGTGCCCCTGGATTTTCTCATGAATCCGGTCAATCATCGTCCGCATATCGTGGATCGCGGTGGCAGACAGTATCGTTTACACGCCATGCCCTACAAGGACTACTACATCTGGGGCGTCACCGCGGCGATCCTTCGGCAGCTCTACGTCATCCTGAAGAACACCTGAGGAGCCAGTCAGCCGCACCCTGCATCTGACCAAACCATGTGCGAACTGCTGGGCATGAGTGCCAATACCCCGACTGATATCTGTTTCAGCTTTTCCGGGCTGATGCAGCGCGGCGGCGTGACGGGACCCCATCGGGACGGCTGGGGCATTGCGTTCTATGAGGATGGCGGTTGCCGGGTCTTTCATGATGCCGCGCCCAGTGCCGATTCCGAAATCGCGAAGCTGATCCAGCATTACTCCATCAAGAGCCGAACCGTGATTTGTCATATACGGCAGGCAACGCACGGTCGGGTTTGCCTGGAGAACACACATCCCTTTCAGCGCGAACTCTGGGGACGGCCGTGGGTGTTCGCTCACAACGGGCGGCTCCGCGGTATCAAACGCAAGCCGTTGCGGCACTACCGACCGATCGGCACCACCGACAGCGAACATGCCTTCTGCTGGATGCTGGACCGGATAAGAGACCGGTTTCCGCGCCGGCCCAGGCGGCGCGAAACCCTTTGGCGCTTTATCGGGACGCTTTGTCGGCAACTCGATGATTTGGGCACGTTCAATCTGTTATTAAGCGAAGGCCGCTATCTGTATGCCTATTGCAGCACGCATTTGTCATGGCTTACCCGGCGGGCGCCATTTGGCGAAGCGCAATTGCTCGACAGGGAAGTGCAGGTGGATTTCTCGCGGGTGACCACACCAAACGATGTCGTGACGGTGATTGCGACACGGCCGCTAACCAGTAATGAGGCGTGGAATACGATCCCGCCGAGGACGCTGGTGGTATTCGACGACGGCCATCCTCATTTGCTGGCTGCCGTGGAATCCAGTGTATCCGGAGTTGCTTTGGTGCGAGAATAGAGCGGAGTCAACTTGAGCATTGTCTGATTCGAGGATGAAGATGATCGACTACCCCACACTGTGCCGGCGACTCAATCTCCTTTGTTATTTGACGCTGATAACGATGCTGTGCGGCACCTCCGTGCACGCGGAAGAAGAGATCACCGGATCAGAACTGGAATCTGAAGATGCCGAGGTCGTGCAGCGTAACGTTTATCCGCTGCCGCCGGAGGACATCGACGTGGTGGGAGAATTGAAGCTGGTTACGGCCAAGGCCGAAGACACGCTGCTGGACATCGGCCGGCGTCATGGCATTGGCTTTGAAGCCATGCGCATGGCCAATCCGGGAGTGGATCTGTGGATGCCTGCGGAGGGAACCGAAGTGGTGATTCCCTCGCGGTTCGTTCTGCCGCCCGGCCCGCGCGAAGGGCTGGTGATCAATCTCCCGGAGATGCGTCTCTATTATTATCCCGAGCCGAAGCCGGGTGAGCAGCGTGTGGTGGAGACCTATGCTGTCAGTATCGGCCGTCTTGACTGGTCCACACCCATCGGCATCACCAAGGTGACCAACCGCCTGGAGAAACCGGCCTGGTTCCCGCCCGCGTCCGTGCGCGCGGCGCACGCCGAAGAGGGTGGTTTCCTGCCTCGGCGGGTCGATCCGGGGCCGGACAACCCGCTTGGCGACTATGCCATCGGGCTGGATATTGCGGGATACTACATTCACGGCACCAATAGGCCTTACGGTGTGGGAATGCGGGCAAGTGCCGGTTGTATCCGCATGTTTCCGGAGGATATCGCGTCCCTGGTCTACAGGCTCCCGGTGGGGACGGAGGTTCGGATCATGAACGAGCCTTACAAGGCGGGGTGGCATGCCGGGCAACTTTATATTCAGGCTCATCCTGTGCTCGAAGAGCACGAGGATCAGGACGTGGCCACCTATGCGAATGCCGTTCGCGCGGTGGCTGCGAAGCTGGAAAGCCGACCCGGGCGCATTAACTATGAGCACCTGAAAGCCGCTGTTAACGTACGCAATGGATTGCCGGTGAGTATTTCCCGGAATGCGGTGGAAGGGATCGGGTTGGCGAAGTCAGATAAGTAAGACAACGTGTATGCTAAATTACGGATTGGCTTATCGAGTATATCGCGGGAAATGGTTGTAATTAAATACGCCTTAAAGTCAAAGCGTCGTTGAATTGAGACAGATATAAAAAACCCCGCCGAAGCGGGGTTTTTATGTCTAACTGACGAGAACTACTTTTGCATGGACCGTTCGAACATGCGGTCGATCTTCTCGTTCAGTTCGGTAATCCGCGTGCTGTTCCGGTTAGCCTGGAACTGTGCAGCCTTGGCGGTACCTTCGGCATCCATTGCGGAATCGCGAGCTTCATTGGCAACGGAAAGTGCCTCTTCAGCCTTGGCATTGACTTCTTCCAGGGCCATGTCGCCTTCATCGGCGGTGGTTGCACAACCGGCGACAAACGCCATGGACAGACCAAGGGCAGAAACTTTAAGAAGATTCTTCAGGCTTTCGGACATTTTGCAGTCTCCTGTCTTTCACTGTTGTTGTCGCACCGATCAATCAGAGCGGCGACTCGCCCTCATTCTATGGCGATTATTCGCCAATGGAAAGGCGCACTGGTGATTTTTCGTAAAAAAAGGCAAATCTGTCGCCATCAGCGGACGATCACGCGCGTCCCAATAGTGACAAGTTCGGCGAGTTCGCGGATTTCATCATCGGTGAGTGCAATGCAGCCGCGGGTCCAGTTGGCAATTCGGTGTATGTCGGGGTCGGCGTCGCCCAGGCCATGTATGCCGATATGGCCGCCAAGCCCTGTTGTCTGGGGAGGAAGTCGGCGTAATCGGGCGGCATCCGAGATCTGGAGATAGTCGTCCAGCGACAGGCGGCCGGCCGCATAGGCACGACTGGCATGGTCGAAGGTTGGGAAGTCGAAGCCGAGAAAAATATGGTATTGGCTATCGTGATTGATCCAGCTGATACGGAACTCGCCCAATGGCGTCGTATTGTCATTGCGGAATCGGTCCTGGGAGGCGCCATTGCGGCCAATGGCAATGCTGGAGTAGCGGGCAATTTCTGCTTCGCCCTGATAGACGACCAGATGCTGGCTGGTGGTGTCGACGAGCAGCCACTTTGGCTGCGTGGCGGGGAGGGCGTCTTCCTTGGCGAAGCCGGGCAAGGGCATGGCCAGGAGCACGGTCAGCAGGCCTGCGATAAGGGTCGGCATTGTTTTCAAGAGTCGCTCCCGAAGGCGGCTGATTCAATCAGGCCGAGCACGTCCACGTGGTCAAAAGGCCAGTTCAGCTCTTTGTCACCGTCGGTGGTGGAAAGCACCGGGATGCGCAGGCCGTAGCGCTGCATCAGGGCATCATCCTCGGCAATATCGACGTGCCGGACCGTGATGCGCTTGGCGGATCCCACATCCGCCAGAATTGCCTCGGCCTGTGCGCAGAGGTGGCAATGGCTGGTGCCGTAGAGTAACAGGCTACCTTTCATGAAGTTGATCCATATCGGTAATCACGCCTGAACCGGTATAATCCCCGCGAATTCTAACCTTGGATCCCGGATACCGCCATGTCCGACCGTTTGTTTTCCGTTGCCCCAATGATGGAGTGCACCGATCGCTTTGCGCGTTATCTGCTGCGGCTGATTTCACGGCGTGCGCTTTTGTACACGGAAATGGTGCCGGCGGCGGCGGTGGTGCATGGCAAGGTGGATATGTTTTTGCGTTTCGATCCTGCCGAGCACCCGGTGGCGGTTCAATTCGGCGGCAGCGATCCGGATGAGCTGGCGGTCTGCGCACGCTGGGCGGAGCGCTACGGCTATGACGAGATCAACCTCAATGTCGGTTGCCCCAGTGATCGGGTGCAGTCCGGTCGGTTTGGTGCCTGCCTGATGGCGGAGCCGGTTCGTGTCGCGGACTGTGTGCGGGCGATGCGGGACGCCGCCGGTCATGTGCCGGTGACGGTGAAGACGCGGATCGGGATTGATGACATGGATGATTACGATCATCTGGCCGGCTTCGTTGAAACGGTATCCAACGCCGGTTGCAGCAGTTTTGCGGTGCATGCACGCAAGGCGTGGCTGCAGGGGTTGAGCCCGCGGGAGAACCGGGAGATTCCGCCCTTGCGCTATGAGAGCGTTTACCGGTTGAAGCAGGAGTTTCCGGAGTTGGAGGTGGTTATCAATGGCGGGATCGCTTCACTTGAGGAGGTGGAAGGCCATTTGCGGCATGTCGATGGGGTGATGCTGGGCCGGGAGGCGTATCACAATCCCTGGATGCTTGCGGAGGTGGATCGCCGGGTCTTCGGTGATATGTCGTATCCGGTTCCGGATCGTGATTCGGTGCTGGAGGATTATTTCGGTTTCGTGGAACGTGAGCTGGCGGCGGGTACGCCGCTGGCGGCGATGAGCCGTCATTTGCTGGGGTTGTTTCAGGGGGTGCCGGGGGCGCGTCGGTTTCGTCGGCATATCAGTGAGAATGCACATCGCAAGGGGGCGGGGGTGGATGTGCTTCGGGAGGCGGCGTCGCGGGTTGGGGAGTTGCGGGTGAGTGCTTGAGTCGAGGGGCTGGTTTGTCGAGAGGGCGGTTTACAGAAACCTGGGGCGGGTTGGAGACGGTGGGTCTATCCCGGACACGCCGTAAATACATCCCTGTAGGCTCGTCCGCGGCGTCCATGCCGC